>NZ_MAQA01000001.1 GCF_001692445.1 Oerskovia enterophila
AGATGGGGGGCTCCTTGCCGGGGCGGGGACTGTCCCGCGACCCTACCGGCGGGTGAGGCGCGACGCTCAGTCGTTCGGCGTGACCTCGGGCAGCGGCGACGGACCGTCCGCGGGCACCCAGCCCTTGGGCGGTCGGATCGTGGGGACGTCGCCCACGATCGGCACCGGGCGGCGGTGGAACGGGAAGCCGTAGCGCGTCACGAGCCCGGCGAGCGTCGTGAGGCGGTTGCGGGGCCCGATCAGGCTCATGATGTGCACGAACAGCCACGCCAGCCACGCGCTGCCGCGGGTCAGCCGCAGCTTCCCGGCGATGTCCGCGACGGCCGCGCGCCGCCCGATGACGGCCATGGTGCCCTTGTCGAGGTAGGTGAGCGACGTCGTCGGGCGTCCCTGGACGAGCGCGCGGATGTTGCGCCCCGCGACCTTGCCCGACTGGATCGCGGGCTGGGCGAGCTGCGGCAGGCCCGCGGGCGAGATCGCGATGTCGCCGGCCGCGAAGTGGTCCGGCCAGCCCTCGACCTGCAGGTCGTCGCCCACGCGGATGCGCCCGCCGTCGCCCAGCGGGAGGTTCCAGCGCGAGACCTCCTCGTGCGGGGCCACGCCCGCGGCCCAGACCGTGAGGTCCGAGCGGATGAAGGTGCCGTCGGTGAGCTCGACGCCGTCGGGCAGGACCTTCGCGACGCCCGCACCCAGGTGCAGGTCGACACCGCGACGCTGGAGCTCGCGCGCCGCGTAGGTGCGGAGCTTGGCGGGGAACGGCTTGATGAGCTCGGTGCCGCGCTGGACGATCTTGACGCTGAACGCGTCGCCGTGGATCTCCGGGTACGCCGGGGCGAGGCCCTGCGTGCGCAGCTCGGCGAGCGCTCCCGCGACCTCGACCCCCGTCGACCCGCCGCCCACGACGACCACGCGGAGCCCGTCGTCGGTCTCCGGGGTGGCCGCGGACTTCTCGAGCCGCACGAACAGGGTGTCGCGGATCTTGAGCGCCTGCGAGCGCGAGTACATGGCGAACGCGTGCTCCTTGGCGCCGGGCGTGCCGAAGAAGTTGGTCGTGACGCCGTTGGCGAGGACGAGGTAGTCGTACCGGATCTCCTCGTCGTTGAGGAGCCGGAGGGTCTTGTGCTGCGGGTCGAGGCCCACGAGGTGCTCGTGCACGACACGCACGTTGGGCTGCTTGAGGCGCAGCGCGCGCAGGAAGTACGTGACGTCGCCCGGGTTCAGGCCGCCCGTGGCCACCTGGTAGAGCAGCGGCTGGAACGTGTTGTAGACGCGGCGGTCGATCAGCGTGATGCGCACCGGGGCGCCGGCGAGCGCCTTGACCGTCGCGAGGCCGGCGAACCCGCCGCCCACGACGACGACGTGGGGGAGCGTGTCGTGCGCCCCGGTGGGTGCGGGCTGCGCGGCGGTGCCGTCGTTCACTGTGTGCCTCTCGATACGTCTCGTGGTGCGACACGACGATGTGCCGGGTGGTCCGGGGCACGAGCGTATGCCGGGCGGGGGCCCGCTGCCACGGTGCCGCGCGCTGCGCAGGGGAGCGGGGCGGGGGCGACAGGGGTGTCACCAGCGGCCGGGCCGCGGGTCCGGGCGGCGCCCGTGATGCGGATCACGGGCCGTTCTATCTGACGTCGTGTGGACAACCCGGCCTCTCGGCGCGTAACTTCGAACTGACCGGTCAGTCTAAAAGAGTGGCCGGACTGGAACTTTCGGAGGAACCCCCATGAACCAGCCCGTCGCCCGACACGGCAGCGACGAGGCCACGTACCTCGTGCAGGCCACCGTGACCACGCCCGCCGGCGCCCCCGGCACCACGAACCACCAGGTGCCCGACGGCGCCGCGCACCTCCCGCAGGGCCGGCTCGCCGCCGCGGACATCGCCGACGACATGACGCTGCGCGGCCCGCTCGGCGGCGAGATCGCCGAGACCCTCGAGCCCGCCGACGGCACCCCGCTCCCCGCCGCGGCCCCGCACGCGATCAGCGCCTACGACCTCCAGCTCCACGGCCCGCGCGGCCTGGTCTACGGGCCGGTCGACCTCGAGGTCCCGGCCGGCGAGGTCGTGGTCCTCCAGGGCCCGCAGGGCGCGGGCCGCTCGAGCCTGCTCCTGACCCTCGCGGGCCGCATGGCCCCCGACCACACCCCGGACGGCTGGCTCGTCGTGCTCGGCGAGAGCCTCACGGGCCGTCGTGCGCGCCGCACCGCGGTCCAGCGTCGCGCGGCGATCGCCGGCTTCCACGGGATCGACGAGCTCGACGACGCGGTCACGGTCGGCGACTCGGTGCGCGAACGCCTCACCTGGCTCGCGCCCTGGTACCGCCGTACCCCCAAGGTCACCCAGGAGGTCTACGAGCGCGTGGCCCGTCCCGTGTTCGGCCCGCGCGAGCTGCCCGCGCTCGACTCGATGGTCTGGGACCTCGACGAGGTCGACGCGATGCTCCTGCGCATCGCGATCGCCATGGCCCAGGGGCCCGAGCTGCTCGTGGTCGACGACCTCGACCAGGTCCACGACTCGGCCCGCCGCCAGATCGTCTGGGAGCGCCTCGAGGCGATCGCGGCCACGGGAGTGACCGTCGTCGGCTCGGTCGCCTCGGCCGGCGAGGTCGACGCGATGCGCTGGGGCCGTGCCCCCCACGTCGTGCGGCTCACGACCGGCCCGCAGCTCGTCGCGGCCTGACCCCACCACCCGGGCGACGCTCGTCGCCCCGCCCACGCTCCGCCGTCGGGCCTCATCCTTCGCACGTACAGAACGGAAAACACCTCTCGTGATGTCTTGGACCTCCACCGGTACGGAGCTGCGGCGGTTCCGCCGCGGCCTCCTGCCCAAGCTCGCCGTGGGCGCGATGATCTTCGTGCCCCTGCTCTACGGGGCCATGTACCTGTGGGCCTTCTGGGACCCGACCGGCAACCTCGACAAGCTGCCCGTCGCGATCGTCAACGCGGACACCGGCACCACGATCGCCTCGGACGACGGCGACGAGACGCTGAACGCGGGCGACGAGGTCGCGACCAAGCTCGTCGACTCGGGCGACCTCGAGTGGGCCCAGGTCGACGCCGCGACGGCCGAGAAGGGCGTCAAGGACGGCACCTACTACTTCGCGCTGACCATCCCCGAGGGCTTCTCCGAGGGCATCGCGAGCGCCGCGGGCGACGACCCGCAGGCCGCGCAGCTCATGGTCACGTACAACGACGCGAACTCGTTCCTCGCCACGACCCTGGGACGCAGCGCCATGACGCAGGTCCAGGGCGCGGTGCGCGAGGAGATCGGCGCGCAGGCCGTCGACAAGGTACTCGTGGGCCTCGGCAGCGCGCGCGACGGGTTCGCACAGGCCTCCGACGGCTCGCTCACGCTCACGACCGCGAGCGGTCAGCTGACGGACGGTGCGACGCAGGTCGCCGACGGCGCCTCGTCCGCCGCCGACGGCGCAGGCACGCTCGCGTCCGGGATCGACCAGCTCGCCGACGGCGCGGGCAGCGCCGTGACCGGCGCGGGCAAGCTCGCGAACGGGGCGGGCGCGCTGTCCCAGGGCGCGTCCTCCGCGAGCGCGGGCGCCTCGAAGCTCGCCGCGGGCGCCTCGTCCGCGGCCGACGGGGCCTCGGCCCTCGCGGCCGGTGCGGCCACGACCCAGTCGGGCATGGTCCAGCTCGCCGACGGCGCGCACCAGCTCGCCACGGGCTTCACGGCCCCGACCGGCCTCGTGGCCGGGGCGGACAAGGCCGCCGCGGGCGCCCAGCAGGTGTCCGACGGCGTCGCGCAGGTCCAGGGGCAGGTCACCTCGCTCGCCGGGAGCGTCCCGACGCTCCGCGCGCTGCTCCAGCAGAACGCGGCGGCGCTCGGCGCCTCGACAGACCCCCAGGCCCAGGCGCTCGCGGCCGCGAACCGGCAGGCTCTGGGCCAGCTCCCCTCGGACGCCGAGCTCGCGCAGAGCGCGGCCGGCCTCCAGGCCCTCGCCGACGGCTCGCAGCAGGTCGCCGCGGGGCTGCCCGCCCTCTCGTCGGGTATCAAGGCCGCCTCGGCCGGGGCCGCGCAGATCGACGCCCAGCTCCACCCGGGCGCGGGCACGCAGACGGTCCGTGACGGCGTCGACGGCGTGGCCGCCGGTGCCGCGAACCTGAGCAGCGGCCTCTCGACCCTGCGCGGCGGGGCCTCCGACCTCGCGACCGGGAACGCGTCGCTCGCGTCGGGCGCGGGCACGCTCGCCGCCGGGACCTCGTCCCTCTACTCGGGTGCCCAGCAGCTCGCGACGGGCGCGCAGTCGGCCGCGACCGGGGCGGGGGCGCTCGCCGAGGGCACCCGCACCCTGGCCGACGGGGCCACGCAGGTCGCCGACGGCGGGGCCCAGCTCACCGAGGGCGCGCAGACCCTGACCGACAAGCTCGCCGAGGGCTCCGAGGCGATCCCCGACGACGGCACGGCCCTGCGCGAGCAGCGCGCCGAGGTCATCGCGGCCCCCGTGACCGTCGCGGACACCGACCTGGCCGAGGCCGAGGGCTTCGGCGAGGGCTTCGCGCCGTTCTTCATCCCGCTCGCCCTGTTCGTGGGCGCGCTCATCACGTGGCTGCTCATGCGTCCGCTGCCCTCGCGGGCCCTCGCGACGCCCGCGTCGGGTCTTCGCACCACGCTCGCCGGGTTCCTGCCCGCGCTGTGCATCGGGTTCGCGCAGGTCGCCGTGATGCTCGCGGTCATCCACTGGGGCGTGGGCCTCGACATGACCCACGCGCTCGGGACGCTCGCGTTCACGACGCTCGTCGCCGCGACGTTCCTCGCGCTCCAGCAGGCCCTCATGGCGCTGCTCGGCCCGGCCGCGGGCAAAGTCGCGATCCTGGCGCTGCTCATGCTCCAGCTCGCGTCCTCGGGCGGCACGTACCCCGTGCAGACCACGCCCGCGTTCTTCCAGGTCATCCACCCGCTGCTGCCCATGAGCTACGCGGTCGACGGCCTGCGCCAGACGATCACGGGCGGGGTCGACGGACGGCTCTGGTTCGCGGTGGTCTACCTCGGCGTGCTGCTGCTAGCGTCGCTGGCGATCAGCGCCTGGCGGGCGGGACGCATGCGCACCTGGACCCTCGACCGCCTGCACCCGGCGCTCGAGATCTGACGACGAAGAGGTTGGACGAACGATGACGACGACCGAGGCGGACCCGACGGCGGACGGACGCGACGCCGTCGGGCCCCTCGAGCCCGGTGCTACCGCTGGGGCCGCTGGCTCCGGGGCGCCCGCTGGGGCCGCTGAGCCCGACGTGCCGACGGGGACCCGGCGCGAGCAGGCCTTCGCGGCCCGCCGCGCCGGGACCCGGCAGCAGATCATCGACGCGGCCGTGAGCCTCATCGCCGACCAGGGCTTCACGGCCACGTCCGTCGAGGACATCGCGTCCGCGGCGGGCGTGGCCAAGGGCAGCGTCTACTACAACTTCGGGTCCAAGTCCGACGTGTTCGAGGCCGCGCTCGCGGGCGGGCTCGAACGGCTGACCCTCACGCTCGAGTCGGCCCGCGCGGACCTGCACGGCAAGGCGGCGCTCGCGGCGCTCATCGCGTCCCTGCTCGAGCAGATCCGCGCCCACCCGGACTTCGCGAAGCTCCTCGCGGCCGAGGTCTTCCGGGTCGGGCGCGAGTGGCAGGAGACGGTCGGGCACATCCGCGCACGCGTCATCGAGTTCTACGCGGCCGCGCTGCGCGAGGAACGACCGGGGGCCGACGTGTCGCTGCTCGCGGCGTCGGTGTTCGGGGCGACGCTCGTCGCGGGCCTCGAGTGGCTCGTGTTCCAGCCCGAGCGCGAGTTCGACGAGGTCCTGGCCGCGGTGCTGGAGCTGGTCGCGGGGCTGTGACGGGCGTCGGCCCACCGGCCTGAGCCGTGGTGCCGGCCGCACTCGCCGCCCGCGGGCGCCGGGCGCGCGACAAGCGGTGCGTGCCTTGCCGTCGGCAGCGCACTGCACAGACGGGATGCGGTCCGCCCGGGACCCAGGCCTGTGCCCGGCTCGGCCGAGACGCGACGGCGGGACGCACGCTCCGCCGTCGGGCCGCTGCACTGCTCAGCCGAGCAGGAGCTTCCAGCAGCCCACTCCGATGAGCCCCGCGAGGAGCGGAGCCACGACGGGCACCCACGCGTAGCCCCAGTCGGAGGGGCCCTTGTGCTTGAGGGGCAGGAGCGCGTGCACGATGCGCGGCCCGAGGTCACGGGCCGGGTTGAGCGCGGGCCCCGTCGGCCCGCCGAGCCCCGCGACGAGCCCCCACACCAGGAAGCCGAGCGCGAGGTGCGCGAGACCGGGCTCGGTCGTCGTCAGGGGCGAGTTGATGATCGCCAGGGCGCACGAGAACAGGATGACCGAGCCGAGCAGCTCGTTCGCGAACCCGTTCAGGCGGCTGTGCGCGGCGTTGACGGTCGAGAAGGTCGCGAGCACGTCGTCGACGTTCTCGGTGCGGTCGTAGTACGGCTTGTGCGTGGCGACGATCGCGAGCTGCCCCGCCATGGCCCCGAGCATCTGCGCGACCACGTACGGCGCCACGTCGGCCCACGGGAACATGCCCCACGTCGCGAGCCCGATCGTGAACGCCGGGTTGATGTGGTTCCCGCTGATCCCGCCGAACATGAGGGCCGGGATCATGACGCCGAACCCGTAGCCCATCGCGATCAGGCTCCAGCCGCCGCCGTAGCCCTTGGACCCCTTGAGGTGCACGTTCGCGACCGTGCCGTTGCCGATGATGATGAGAATCGCCGTGCCGATGAACTCGCACGCGGCGCGCACGGCCAGGGAGTAGTCGGGATCCATGCGCACACCCTGCCAGGGGCGGGGGCCGGGCGGGCGGCGCGACACCCCGCGAGACGCGGCCTGGCGACGGGGCCACCGAGACCCCGGAAGTCACCTGAAAAGGGACGATGCGGTAAGTATCGTGTTAAGTCCCCGCTTTCCTCTGTCGTGTTCTGCCCGCTGCCCTTACGCTCGCGACAACCGAACTCCCCGCAACGTCGCGCCGAGTGTGCGGTCGCCTGCGTGGGGGACCAGTGGAGGAGAACGAGTGTGAGAACACGTCCGATCGTCCCGTCCGTCGCCGCGCTGAGCCTGGGGCTCGCCGCGGTGTTCGTCCCACCGGCAGCGGCGGCCCCGCCTGCCCCGCCCGCCCCGCTCGAGGACCACGTCTCGGGCGAGGCCGTCATGCAGCACCTCGAGCAGTTCCAGGCCATCGCGGACGCCAACGGCGGCAACCGCGCCATCGAGACCCCCGGCTACGAGGCCAGCGCCGCGTACGTCGAGCAGGTCCTGACCGACGCCGGGTACACGCCCGAGCGCCAGTACTTCACGTTCGAGGACCTGAACGTCGACGAGCTCTCGCTCACGGCCGCCGGGGTCGCCGTCACCGAGGACGTCTACCCCGCCGAGTTCGCCCCCGACACCCCCGCAGGAGGCGTGACGGGCCCGCTCGTCCAGCCTGTCGACGCCCTCAAGCACGGCTGCACGGCCGAGGACTGGGCCGGGGTCCAGGCCACGGGCGGCGTCGCTCTGATCAGCCGCGGCACGTGCGCGTTCGGCCTCAAGGTCCAGCTCGCCGCCGAGGCCGGCGCCTCGGCCGTCATCATCTACAACAACACGGTCGGCGCCATCAACCCGACGCTCGGCGCGCCCAGCGACGACTGGGTGCCCGCGGTCGGGATCCCGCAGGCCGCGGGCCAGGCCATCGTCGCGGCGCTCGCGGGCGGCCCGGCCGACGCGACCTACGTGCTCCAGACGTCGATCGTCTCGCACACGACCTTCAACATCCTCGCCGAGACGAGCACGGGCCGGGCTGACAACGTCGTCATGCTCGGTGCGCACCTCGACGGCGTGCCCGAGGGGCCGGGCATCAACGACAACGGGTCGGGCTCCGCGGCGATCCTCGAGACCGCGGTCCAGCTCGCCGAGCACGGCGGCCCGCTCGACAACCAGGTGCGCTTCGCCTGGTGGGGCGCCGAGGAGGTGGGCCTGGTCGGGTCGACGCACTACGTCGACGACCTGGTCGCGAACGACCCGACGACGCTCGACCAGATCGCGACCTACCTGAACTTCGACATGGTCGGCTCGCCGAACTACGTGATCGGGGTCTACGACGCCGACGAGTCCACCTACCCGGCGCCGGTCGAGGTCCCGCCGGGCTCGCCCGAGACCGAGGACGTGTTCACGGACTACTTCGACTCGATCGGTCAGGCCTGGGTCGACTCGGAGTTCTCGGGCCGGTCGGACTACCAGGCGTTCATCGCGAACGGCGTCCCGGCCTCGGGCCTGTTCACGGGGGCCGACGACATCAAGACCGACGCGGAGGTCGCGCTGTTCGGCGGCACCGCGGGGATCTGGCAGGACCCGAACTACCACTCGGTGAACGACGACATCGAGAACATCGACCCGGTCGCGCTCGACATCAACGCCAAGGCGATCGCGCACGCCACGGCGTCGCTCGCGGCCGACACGTCGGCGATCAACGGTGTGGTCTCGCCCGTCGACCCCGAGCTGACGGGGCTCACGGCGACCGCGCGCTGCACGGGCAAGGTCGCCACGCTCTCGGTCGTCGCGACCAACGGTGAGGACCGGCCGCTCGACGTGCTCTTCTCGACGCCGTTCGGCACCAAGACGTTCAACCACGTCAACCCGGACAAGAACGTGCACCAGTCGTTCAGCGCCCGGTCCGGCTCGCTCCCGGCAGGCAGCGTGACCGTCAGGGCGTGGGACGACGCGGGCTCGCAGGAGACCTACACGGTCGACTACGCGGCGCTCACCTGCTGACCCGGCCGTGAGCCCGAGGTCGCCGAGGTAGAGGCCGACCGTCGAGAGAGAGGGTCCCGGCCCTCTACCTCGACGTGATCCCTCTACCTCGGCGGCCGTGCCCGACAGCGCCCCCTCCTCCGGTGAGACTCTCGCCGGAGGAGGGGGCGCCGTCGTGCACGGGAAGGTCAGGCAGGTGGGGCCGGGTCGCCCGGCGCACCTGCCCCGCCCGGCGCACCCGCAGCCTCAGCCGCCTCGCGCGCCGCCACGTTGCGCTTCGAGAGCAGGCTGTTGCGGTACCCGAACGACGCGTAGAGCACGAGCCCGATCACGACCCACACGAGGAACCGCAACCACGTGAGGGTCGTCAGGTTCGTCATGAGCCACAGGCACGCGACGCCCGAGAAGATGGGCAGCACGGGCGACCACGGGACGCGGAAGCCGCGCGGGATGTCCGGGCGTGAGCGGCGCAGGATCGGGATGCCGAAGCTCACGAGCACGAACGCCGAGAGCGTCCCGATGTTGATCATCTCCTCGAGCAGCTCGACCTGCGCGAGCCCTGCGATGAGCGCGACCACGATGCCCGCCCCGACCTGGAGCCGGACCGGGGTGTGGAAGCGGTGCGAGGTCTTGGAGACGCCGCGCGGCAGCAGGCCGTCGCGGCTCATCGAGAACATGACGCGCGTGAGGCCCAGGAGCAGGACCATGATGACGGTCGTCAGGCCGATGAGGATGCCCACCGAGATGACGCGCCCGGCCCAGTCCGCGCCCACCAGGATGAAGGCCGTGGTCAGCGAGGGGTCGTCCGAGGCCGCGAGGTCGGTGTACGGGACCATGCCCGTGACCACGAGCGTCACCAGGATGTACAGCACCGTGACGACCGCGAGGCCGCTGAGGATGCCCTTCGGGATGGTCTTCTGCGGGTCCTTGGCCTCCTCGGCCGTGGTCGCGACGACGTCGAACCCGATGAACGCGAAGAACACGAGCGCGGCGCCCGCGAGCAGGCCCATGACGCCGTACGTCGTGGGCTCGAGGCCCGTGAGGAACCCGAACAGGGGCTGCTCGAGCGCCGTCTTCTCGGGCGCGGGCTGCGACGGCGGGATGAACGGCGTGTAGTTCTCGGCCTTGACGTAGAAGAAGCCCACGACGATCACGAACAGCGTGATCGCGACCTTGATGATCGTGAACACGCTGTTGATGCGGCTGCTGAGCTTGGTGCCGATCGCGAGGAGCGTCGTGAAGACCCCGACGATGAACACCGGCCCCCACTCGAGGTCGACCGGGCCGATCGGGATGCTCAGCGGCAGGTCCACGCCGAACAGCGAGAACGCGTCCGCGAGGTAGATGCCCCAGAACTTCGCGATCACGGCCGCCGCGAGCAGCATCTCCAGGATGAGGTCCCAGCCGATGATCCACGCGACGAGCTCGCCCATGGTCGCGTAGGAGAACGTGTAGGCCGAGCCCGCGATGGGCAGCGCCGAGGCGAACTCGGCGTAGCACATGACGGCCAGCGCGCACACGATCGAGGCGATGACGAACGAGATGATGACCGAGGGCCCGGCGAAGTTCGCGGCGGCCGTCGCACCGACCGAGAAGATGCCCGCCCCGACCGCGACCGCGACGCCCATGACCGCGAGGTCCCAGGCGTTGAGGTCGCGCTTGAGCGAGCGTTCCGGGTCGTCGAGGGACGCGAGGGACTCCTCGACGGACTTGAGTCGCAGAACACCTTTGGCCATCGCTCCAGTCTGTCGGCCGGGTGGGCATCACGCGCGGTGGGGGCCCGACGGCGCAGCATCCGTCGAGGAGGTCCCTCGCCGAGGAGGAGGGGTGCGCTCCGTGTCTCATGATGTATCTTCTGGTATCTAGTGGTACGGATGCGACGAACGGTGGAGAGCGATGACAGCGACGAACGGCCGTCCCCTGCTGGGCACGACGAAGCAGGTGGGTGCATGAGGCTCACCGCCCCGCTCACGGTGCTCGTGAACCACCTCGGCTACGCCGCGACCGGGACCAAGAAGGCCGTCGTCGCCACGACCGTCCCCGTGGACGTGACCTCCGCCCGGCTCGTGCGCGTCGGCGCCCCGGACCCGGGCGACGTGTCCCGAGAGGTGAGCCTCGCCGTCGGGCCGGAGGAACAGGTCCCCGGCTGGACCACCGGGACCTACCGTCGCATCGAGCTGCCCGAGCAGCTCGCGCCCGGGACCTACCGTGTCGAGGTGGTCGCGGCCGACCAGGTGCACGCCTCGCGCGACGTGATCGTGGGCGACCACCGTCTCCAGTACTCGACCGTCTCGGACGTCGCCGCCTACTTCCGCGCGGTCCGCTCCTCGGGGGAGATCGACCGCAAGGACCGCCACGCTCGCTTCTACGGCGACGGCTCGGGTCGCGAGGTCGACGCGCGCGGCGGCTGGCTCGACGCCTCGGGAGACTTCTCCAAGTTCCTCAGCCACCTGACCTACACGCGCATGATGAGCCCGCAGCAGATCCCGCTCTGCGCGTGGGCGCTCATGGCGGCCCGCGACGAGCTCGAGCACCGGCACCCCGAGCTCTGGCGGGCGCAGGGCAACCGGCTCCGCGACGAGGCGCTGTTCGGGGCCGACTTCCTGGTGCGCTTCCAGTCGCCCGAGGGCTACTTCTACACCGGCATCTTCGACGCGCTCACCAAGGACCTGCACGAGCGCGTGATCACGGCGCCCCTCCAGGACTCGGTGCGCACGCAGCGCTGGCAGGCCGGCTACCGGCACGGTGGAGGGCTGGCCGTGGCCGCGCTCGCTCGGGCCTCGACCCTCGACGACGACGGCGAGACGACCCGCGCCGGCTACCTCGCGGCAGCCGTCCGAGGGTTCGAGCACCTGGAGACCCACAACCGGGAGTACCTGTTCGACGGCGAGGAGTCGGTGATCGACGACTACTGCGCCCTCCTCGCGGCGTCCGAGCTGCTGGTCGCGCTCCGCGAGCCCGCCGCGCCCCGCTCCGCCGACGAGGACCTCCGCGCGACCGTGGAGGAGGCCGCGCGCCGCCGCGCCACGTCGCTCTGCGACCGCTACCGCACGGACCCGGACGGGATCGGGTTCCTCGAGGGGGACGTGCTCGGGCGTCCGTTCTTCCACGCGGCCGAGACGGGGCTGCCCCAGGTCGCCCTGCTGCGGTTCGCCGAGGCCGTGCCCGACGTGGGCGGCGACGTCCCCCTCGCGGCCCGTGCACGGCGCACGGCCCTCGCGCTCGCGCTCGCGACCGCGAGCCGGGTCGACGACGTCCCCAACCCGTTCGGCTACCTGCGCCAGTACGTGCAGCCCGACGGCGAGGAACCGCGCACCGCGTTCTTCTACCCCCACGCGAACGAGACCGGCTACTGGTGGCAGGGCGAGAACGCCAACGTCTCCTCGGTCGCCTACGCGGCGGTCCGGTGCGCCGAGCTCGACGAGTGCCCGCCGGACGCCCGGGCGCGGCTCCTGCGTCTCGCGGACGACCAGGTCCACTGGGTCACGGGGCTCAACCCGTTCGACGCGTCGATGCTCCAGGGCAGGGGCGCGAACAACGTCGAGTACTCGACGGCCTTCCAGAACGTGCCCGGCGGGATCCTCAACGGGATCACGAGCGGGTTCGACGACGAGCAGGACGTCGACTTCATGCCGCCCGGCCCGGCCAGCAGCGGCGACTCCTGGCGGTGGGCCGAGCAGTGGATCCCCCACACGGGCTGGTTCCTGCTCGCCGTGAGCGCGGTCCGGTGAGCGGGCTGCGGACGTTCGAGCCGTTCGACCTGCCCGGCATGTACGACGTGTGCCTGCGCACGGGCGACTCGGGCCGCGACGCCACCGGCCTCTACACCGACCCGCACCTGCTCGGGCACGTCTACGCGGGGCCGTACCCCGTGGCCGACCCGGGGCTGACGATCGTCCACGTCGACGAGCTCGGCCTCGGGGGCTACGTCGTGGGCACCGCCGACACGCTCGCGTTCGAGGAGTGGCTCGAGGCCGCGTGGTGGCCCGCGCTCCGCGCGCAGTACCCCCGCAGCCTGGCCGCGGACCCTCGTGACGGGACGCAGGACTGGGAGCGCGTCGCGCACCTCCACGACGTCCGGGTCACGCCCGACGAGCTCTACGAGAGGTACCCCGCGCACCTGCACGTCGACCTGCTGCCCCGCTGCCAGGGGGCGGGCGTCGGGAGGCGCCTGATCGCCGAGCTCGTGGCGAGGCTCGAGGAACGCGGGGTGCCCGGGCTGCACCTGGGGGTGGGGTCGGGCAACCCCGGGGCGCGCGCCTTCTACGAGCGCGTCGGGTTCACGTCGGTCAGGGACGCGGACTGGGGCTCGACCATGGTCATGGACCTGCGCTGAGCCCGCACGGCGGGGGCCGGGTGACGACGGGACCTCGTCGTCACCCGGCGCCTGACCGACGGGCTCAGGGGGCGTCGGCGACCGACTCGACCCAGGTGCGGGTGGCGCCGATCGTGTCCGTCGACGTCCGCTTCCACACGCCCTCGCCGCCCTGCTGCCAGGGGTGGGGACCCTCGAGCGGGCGGTACTCGACGCCCAGCGCGTCCAGCCGGGCCAGGTGGTGCCGCAGCCGGGCGTCGAAGTCCGGGCGGTCGTCGATCGCTCCGGACCACAGCACCTCGGCGAGGGCGCACGCGCGGGGGAACGCGAGGTAGTCGATGCGCCGCTCGTCGGGGACCCACTCGCTCCAGACCTGGAACTGCCCGCCCAGGACGTGGCCGCGCTGGGCGTCGGTCCAGCCGGCGGGAGCCGGGGCGAAGGCCGCGACGTCGTCGAGCGTGATGGCGCCTCCCTCGGAACGGGGCTCGCGCGGGTCGTCCGACTGGTCGAAGTTGAAGTAGGTCGGGAAGAGGGGCGAGCGCACCACGTCGTGGGTCTCGGCCGCACGGGACGACGCCCGCTCGCCGCGCCAGGCCATGACGATCGTGTCGTCGAGCACCCCGCCGGTCACCAGGCCCTCGTCCCACACGATCGCCCGCACCCCGCGGGTCGAGAGGTGGGTCGCGAGAGCGCGCAGCAGGTGAGCGTGCATCTGGGCGGGCTCGGTGTAGCCGTGCTCGGCCATCTCACGGGAGATCTCGGGGTCCTCGGACCACCAGGACATGTCGCACTCGTCGCCTCCGAGATGGACGTAGGGGACGTCCATCGCGTCGCACAGCTCGTCGAGCACCTCGGTGAGGAACGTGACCACGGGCCGGGTCGGGCTCACGGACGAGCCCCCGGCCCACACGGTGTCCTGGACCGTGTGGTCGACCCCCGGCCGGCCGAGCTCCGGGTAGGCGGCCCGGAGAGCCGACGTGTGGCCCGGGACGTCGATCTCGGGCACGACCACGACGCCCCGCTCGCGCCCGTAGCGCGCGATCTCGCGCAGGTCGGCCAACGAGTACCGGCCGCCGTGGGGCGTGCGGTCGTGCTCACCGTCGGGGCCCAGGCGCGTCGAGGGCCGCCAGCTCCCCACCTCGGCCAGCCGGGGGAAGCGTTCGCTGGCGATCCGCCAGCCCTGGTCGTCGGTCAGGTGCAGGTGCATCCGGTTGAACCGGTGGGCTGCCAGCAGGTCGATGTAGCGCAGGACGGTGCGCTTGGGAGCGAAGTGGCGCACGACGTCGAGCATGCCCCCGCGCCACGGGTACCGGGGCGAGTCCTCCACGCGCCCGCACGGGAGGTCGAGCGCCGTGTCGGGCAGGCCCGACCCGCGCAGCGCCGAGGGGGGCAGGAGCTGGGCGAGGGTCGTGAGGGCGTGCGAGACGGACTCGAGGTCGGTCGCCTCGATCGTGACGCCCTCGGGGGCCACGTCGATCGTGTGGGCGGGGCCTTCGGGTTCGGTCGCTGTCCGGCCCACCCGGACCTCGAGGGGCACCGGTGGGCCGTCGTCGCGCAGGTTCCCCGCGAGCAGGCCCAGGCGCGCGACGGCGCGGAGGACGGACTGCTCCGCGGCGGCGAGCGTGCCGTCCGGCAGGTGGGCGCCGACGGGCGCCGCCTCGGTGCGGAGCCCGACGCGGACCGCCACGCCGGGCCGCAGGTCGAGCCGCCCGGGCCGCTGACCTGCGCGTTTCGGGCGGGGAAGGAGCGTGTCGTAGGGTCCCCGGGGCATGTCGTCGGCGAGACCTTCATCGGTCGCCGAGCGCGGATTCGTATAAGACAACATGGGACAACCTTCCCGCGGATCGGCGATCTTGTCACTCTCTTGGACTCAGTGGTATGTTCCTGGCAACTAGTGGTCTTATCTGGTTTGCAGTGGAGCAGGCCAGAGGGCGACGGGAGAGAGAGGGTCAGCGTGGCACTGGACCAAGCACCTGCGCGGACGGAGGCGGGGCGCCCCCACGAGCCGTCCCCGGCGGGCACACCACCCAGGAGGCACGTCGCCTTCCTCACCCGGCTGCGCCGCGACTACCCGCTGCTCGTCATGGTGGCGCCGGCGGCCCTCGTGCTGCTGCTCTTCACCTACGTCCCGCTCCTCGGCAACGTCATCGCGTTCATGGACTACGTGCCGTTCCTGGGCTTCACCGGCTCGGAGTGGGTCGGGTTCGACAACTTCACGACGCTCTTCGCCGACTCGGCGTTCTGGAGCGCGCTGTCGAACACCCTGCAGATCACGGCGCTCCAGCTCGTGCTGTTCTTCCCGGTGCCGATCGTCCTCGCGGTCTTCCTCAACTCGGTCGTGCGGCCCACGATCCAGCGGTTCACCCAGTCGGTGATCTACCTGCCGCACTTCCTGTCGTGGGTCATCATCGTGGCGCTCTTCCAGCAGATCTTCGGTGGCGCGGGGGTGCTCAACCGCTTCCTCATCACGAACGGCCTGACACCGATCGACATCATGTCGAACCCGGACACCTTCAAGCTCCTGCTGACCGTGCAGGGCATCTGGAAGGACGCGGGCTGGGGGACCATCATCTTCCTCGCGGCGATCGCGGCGATCGACGGCCACCTCTACGAGGCCGCGGCGCTCGACGGCGCGGGCCCCTGGAAGCGCTTCTGGCACGTCACGCTCCCGGGGATGCGGCCGATCATCGTCCTGATGCTCATCCTGCGTCTCGGCGACTCCCTCACGGTCGGGTTCGAGCAGATCCTGCTCCAGCGCGACGCGGTCGGACCCGCGGCCGCCGAGGTGCTCGACACCTACGTCTACTACAACGGCGTCGTCGACGGGAGCTGGGGGACGGCCACGGCCGCGGGCCTCCTCAAGGGGATCATCAGCCTCGTCCTCGTCCTCGCCGCGAACAAGCTCGCGCACAAGCTCGGAGAAGAAGGGGTCTACCAGCGATGAGCACCGTCCAGCGCCCCGCATGGCAGGGCACGCCACGCCTGGGTACGTCGATCGCGCGAGGCCTCGGGCTCGCCCTCCTGTGCGCCCTCGTCCTCTTCCCGTTCCTCGTGGTGGTCTCGACGAGCCTGGCGACCCAGGCCGACATCGACGCGAACGGCGGCTACGTGATCTGGCCGGCGAGCTTCTCGCTCGACGCCTACCGCCAGATCTTCGACGGCACCCAGGTGACCCGGTCGATCTTCATCAGCATCGGCATCACCGCCGTGGGGACCGCCTTCAGCCTGTTCTGCACCGTGCTCGCCGCGTACGGGCTCAGCCGGCGCGGCTCGCTCTTCCAGCGCGGCCTGCTGACGTTCGTGCTCATCACGCTGCTGTTCGGCCCGGGCATGATCCCCGTCTACCTCATGGTCAAGAACCTCGGGATGCTCAACACCTACTGGGCGCTCATCATCCCGGGCGCGGTGAGCGCGTTCAACGTGGTCATCGTGCGCGGCTTCATCCAGGGGATCCCCGGGGAGCTCTTCGACGCGGCCCGGATCGACGGCGCGAGCGAGTGGCGCGTCCTGTGGTCGATCGTCATGCCCCTGTCGCGAGCCGTCATCGCGGTCGTCGGCCTCTTCCTCGCCGTCGGCTACTGGAACAACTACTTCGGCCCGCTGCTCTACCTGAACGACTCGGAGATGTGGCCGCTCCAGCTGCTCATGCGCTCGTTCGTCCTGCAGAACAACGTCACGAGCACGGCCTCGCCCCTCCCGGGCACGGTCATGCCACCCCAGCAGGCGGTCCAGATGGCGCTCGTCGTGATCGCCACGCTGCCGATCCTCTGCGCCTACCCGTTCCTCACCAAGCACATGTCCAAGGGCATGCTCACCGGCGCCGTCAAGGGCTGAGCAGCCAGACCAAGGAGATAGAGACGATGACGCAACACCGTGGTTCCTCATTCGGCCTCGAGACGACGGGGGTCTCCCGCCGGACGATCCTCAAGGGGTCGCTGTTCGGGGTCGCCGCCGCGGCCTTCGGCGGTTCGCTGCTCTCCGCCTGCTCGACCGGGGGCGGCACGTCGGGTGCCGCCGCCGCGGCGGGCGGCCCCGCCGTCGCGCCCCCGACCTACCTCGAACCCCTCAAGCCCACCCCGACCCTCGCGGGGACGGCCCAGGGCGTCATGGACGTGTACGACCGGTTCCCGCTCGACGGTCCCCGCACCGTCACCGAGGCCGTCGGGGACGGCGGGGACTTCGAGTTCCTCGTCATGACCTACGGCCAGCCGGCACCGCCCCTCGAGGAGAACGCCTACTGGCAGACGCTCAACGAGGAGCTGAATCTCAAGCTCAAGCCGGTCCTCGTCCCCTACGCCGACTTCCCGACGAAGTTCCCGGCCATGGTCGCGGGCGACGACCTGCCCCGCGTGGTCTCCGTCCCGGTCAACATGAGCGTCTCGCGGCTCCCCGAGCTGGCCGCGGCGCAGTTCACGGACCTCTCCGACCACCTGTCGGGAGACGCCGTCCTGAAGTACCCCAACCTCGCGGGCATCCAGGAGTACGCCTGGCGCAACGGCATGCTCGGCGGGCGCATCTACGGCGTACCCAAGTCCGACCCGGTCTTCGGCGGCCAGATGTACACCAAGACCGACCTGTTCCAGGCCGCCGGGGTCAGCGAGCACCCCCAGGACTACGCCGAGTTCGTCGAGACGCTCAAGGCGGTCACCGACGCCAAGGCCGGCGTCTACGCCCTCGCGTCGCCGATCACGGACTTCCTGCTGCAGATGGACGGGCTGCCGAACAAGTGGCAGAAGAGCTCGGACGGGACGTTCACCTCGCACTACGAGCACGAGGGGTTCGTCCCGGCGATCGAGCGCATGGCTGCGCTCTACAAGGAGGGCTACTTCCACCCGGACACCGCCACGATGGACAAGACGCAGCGCGACTCCCTGTTCAGCTCGTCGCGTCTGGCGATGACGTACGACGGCAACCGGGCCTTCGGCATCATCTCGGAGCACCGGGACCTGAAGTTCGGCATGATGAGCTCGTTCGGCACGGACGGCGGGAACCCGACCTACTGGACCGGGCGCGGCGCCTACGCCATCACGATGCTCAAGAAGACCGAGGACGCGGCCGAGGTCGACCGGTTCCTGCGCGTCATGAACTGGCTCGCCGCGCCGTTCGGCTCCGAGGAGTCGTTCGTCCAGTCCTACGGCCGCGAGGGCGACAACTACACCCTGCAGGACGGCGTGCCCGTCCTCACGACGCGCGGCCAGCGAGAGCAGGACCTCGGGTTCGCGTACATCGCGGGCGGTGCGCAGGTGCTCTGCACGCCGCAGGGCGCCCCGGGGGTCGACGCGGCCATCCACGCCTGGCAGAGCTCGGTCATCCCCTACCTCACGGACAACCCGGTGCAGCACCTCTACTCCTCGGTGCAGAACGCCAAGGGGGCCTCGCTCGAGCAGGGCATGACGGACGCGATCACCGCGGTGTTCCTCGGCCGCGAGAAGGCTTCGAGCCTGGACGCCGCCGTGGCGAAGTGGAAGAAGAACGGTGGCGACAAGATCGCCGCCGAGTACGCCGAGGGAGCGGCGTGAGGCTCTCCCGGCCCCTGCGCGCCCTGGTCGTGGTGGACGGCACGGACCTCCACCACGACCTGCTCGGCGCCTCGTCGGCCCTGCGGGACATCGTCCTGGAGGGCGGCGTGGTCGCCGATCGCGCGGTGGGTGCGGACCGCTTCGTCGACCCCCTGCCGGTCACGGCCGAGGCCGACGTCTACGTGCTCTACCGGTCGAGCACCCACCTCGCGCCTGAGCAGCAGGCGGCCCTGTCGGCGGCCGTCGCCGCCGGCAAGGGGCTCGTCGTCCTGCACTCCTCGAACCTCTTCGGGTTCGAGGAGGGCGGGATCGACGCCGACCAGGTGGCGTACGAGCTCGTCGGCTCCCGCTACGTGTCCCACGGGGACGCCGGTTCCGAGGGGACCTACACGGTCCGGGTCCGCGGTGGACACCCGGTCACGGCGCACATGGCCGACTTCGTGATCGAGGACGAGTACTACGTGATCGAGTGCCGCGACGACGTCACGGTGCTCGCCGATCGCACGACCCCGGAGGGGGGCACCCAGCCGATCGTCTACGTCCGCGAGCACGGCGAGGGACGCGTGGTGTACGTGGCCCTGGGGCACGACATGCGCGCGTGGGGCAGCCCGCACTTCCGTCAGGTCGTGCGGCAGGCGGTCCTGTGGGCGGGGGGCGTCGGCCTCGACGCCGTCGCGTCGTGGTCCACGCGCTTCCCCCTGGGGAACGGTCGCTTCATCGGGCCCGACGGCGGAGCGCCCGCATGAGCGCGCCCGTCGCCGTCCAGCTGTGGTCCGTCCACACGCTGGCCGGACGTGACCTCCCCGCGGTGCTCGGACGCCTCGCCGCGATCGGCTTCGCCGCTGTCGAGCCCATCTCGCTGTACGGGCGCAGCCCCGCGCAGTTCCGCTCGCTCACCGACGGGTTCGGGCTGGAGATCTGCTCCGCGCACGCGCCGTTCCCCGCGGGGGACGAGGGGGAGAGGACGCTCGACACCTACGAGGAGCTGGGGGTCGACACGCTCGCATGGAGCCTCGAGCCCGAGGAGCTCGTGACCCGGGACGCCATGCTGCGCGGCCTCGAGCGGGTGAACGAGGGAGCCGAGCGAGCGGCGCGGCGCGGCATGACCATCGCGTACCACAACCACTTCGCGGAGCTCACGGCCTCGTACGAAGGCGAGCTCGCGTACGACGCGCTCCTCGCGGCGCTCGACCCCGCGGTCGTGCTCGAGCTCGACATGTACTGGGTCGCGGTCGCCGGGCTCGACCCGGCGGCGCTCGCGGCACGCCTGGGCGACCGGGTGAGGCTGCTGCACGCGAAGGACGGCCCGGCGCGCGGCATGGACGACCACATGGTCGCGCTCGGGGACGGGACGCTCGACGTCGACGCTGCCGTGCGCTCCTGTACCGCGCTCGACTGGTGCATCGTCGAGCTGGACCGGACGTCCGGGGACATGTTCGAGGCCCTCGAGAAGTCCTACGACCACCTGACCGGGCGGCGGCTCGCGCACGGGCGCTCCGGCGTCGGGCAGGCCGCTCGCACCCACGGCAAGGAGAACCCGTGACCATCCCCCTCCGACTCCTCTTCCTCGGCGGGACCGGCGTGATCAGCTCGGCGTGCGTCCGCGAGGCCGTCGCGGCCGGGCACGACGTGACCGTGGTCAACCGCGGTCTGTCGACGACCCGTCCGGTGCCCGCGGGGGTGCGGACGCTCGTGGCCGACGCCCGGGACGCCGACGCCCTCCGCACCGTCCTGGGTGGCGAGCGCTTCGACTCGGTGGCGAGCTTCATCGGCTACAGCGCCGCCGACGTCGCGACCGACGTGGAGGTGTTCTCGGGGCGGACCGACCAGTACGTCTTCGTCTCGACGTGCTCGGTGTACGAGCACCCGGCGGCGGTCCTGCCGATCCGCGAGTCCGCGGCGCGCAGCGCTCCGCGCTTCGAGTACCCGGCCGGCAAGATCGCCGCCGAGACGTACCTCGAGACAGCGCACCGGGCGGGGTTCCCCGTGACGGTCGTGCGCCCCTCGCACGTCTACGACCGCACGACGCTCCCGCTGCTCGCCGGCTGGACCGCGGTCGAGCGCATGCGCCAGGGGAGACCGGTCGTCGTCCACGGCGACGGCACCTCGCTGTGGAACCTCATGCACGCGGACGACTTCGCCCGCGCGTTCGTCCCGCTCCTGGGGAGCGCGCACGCCGTGGGCGAGGCCGTCCACATCACCTCGAGCGAGCTCGTCACCTGGGACGGGATCCACGAGGCAGTGGGACGGGCGGCAGGCGTGCGTCCGACGCTCGTCCACCGGTCGAGCGAGGACGTGGGGAGGGTCGTCGACTGGATGGGGCTCGTGCTCCAGGAGGACTTCCGCCACACCGTGATCTACGACCGGACGCGTCTCGAGCAGCTCGTCCCGGGGTTCCGCGAGCGCTACGACGTCGCGCGCGGGATGCGGGAGTCCGTGGCCTGGTTCGACGCCGAGCCGTCCCGCCGTACGGTCGACGCCGGGCTCGACGAAGCGTTCGACGAGCTGGCCGGGGTACGGGTCCCGCAATGAGCCCGGCAGGTCCCGGCGGGGTGTTCAGGTGGTTTGCGGCTATATTCACGGAGAGGTTCGACGGTTGACGATCCAGACGCGAGGGGCTTGGAACATGATGCGGTCGACGGTGTCGGCGACGGACGACCCGGATCCCCTGTGGGTGCAGGCGGCCAACATCATCCGGGCGCAGATCACCGACGGTGACCTTCCTCCTGGCCGCCGTCTCCCCGCCGAGCGCGAGCTCTGCCTGCAGCTCGGGGTCAGCCGCGTCACGCTCCGCAAGGCGCTCCAGCAGCTCGTCGAGGAGGGCGCGCTGCGCTCGTCGCACGGTCGCGGTTGGTACGTGGCCCAGCCCCAGGCGGAGCCCGAGTGGCCCAACACCCTCGAGTCCTTCACCGAGACGGCTCACCGCAAGGGGCTCGAGCCCACGTCGGTCGTCCTCCGGGCAGAGGTGCGCCCCGCGTCGCTCGACGAGTCCGAGGAGTTCGGGGTCGTCGCGGGCACCGAGGTCTTCCACCTGGTCCGCGTGAGGCTCCTCGACGGCGTGCCCATCGGGATCGACGACTCGCGCGTCCCGCTGCCGTTCGCCCCGGGGATCGACGGCGTCGACTTCTCCGACGCCTCGCTCCTCGACGAGCTCGCCGCCCGGGGCGCGACCCCGCTCCAGGCCGACTCGATGATCGAGGCGCGCGGGAGCAGCGCGGAGCACGCCGGACCGTTGGGGCTCACCGAGGGAGCGCCCGTCCTGGTCATGCGGCAGGTGCTCGAGGACGGTGCGGGGCGCGTCGTGCTCATCACGACCATCACCTACCGTGGTGACCGCTACCGTCTGCACACCACGTTCGCGCGGCCGAACGGCCACCGCCCGCTCTGACGGACGGTCTCCGGCCTACCTGACGACCGCCCTCCGGGGTGGTCGTCGCTCGGTCGTCCCCGCGCCGGGAGGCGCGTCCACCTCCTGATCGCCTCGATCCTCGCGGTGCTCGTCCGCCGACGCCGACGGCATCTCCCGATCCGCTGAACACACACTCCTGGTATCACTCTGATGCCATGTGGTCTATATTGGTATTAGTAATGTACTCACTGGTTCCTCGGTCTGCCCCTTGATGTGGGCCGTCGGAGCACCATGACGGGGAGGTCGACATGTCCGCTCAACGCATCGACTATCGCGAGGCGCAGTTGCGCCAGCCGCAGGCGCTCGTGAGGGTCGCGGCGCACGTCGCCGGACAGCTCGCGAGCCGTACCGCGCCCGACCTCTCGACCCTCGTCGCGGGGGCGGTGCCGGTGTTCCTCGGGATGGGGGCGAGCTGTGCGGCCGCAGCGCTGCCCGTCGCGCTCCTGAACGCCGGAGGGCGTCCGTCGGTGCGCGAGATCGCGAGCGAGACCGACCAGGCGACGGACCGCACGGGCACCGTGGCGATCGCGGTCTCGCAGTCCGGCCGCAGCCCCGAGACCATCGAGGCGTTGCGGACGTTCCCTGTCCGCTGGGCTCTCGTCAACGTCGCCGGGAGCTCGCTCGCGGAGGTCGCAGGCGACCTCGCGGTGGACCTCGGCTCGGAGCCCGACAGCTACGCCTCGACGATCGGGTACACGGGCACCCTCGTCGGTCTCACGATCCTCGCGCGCGCCACGCTCGGGACGGAGCCGCTCGTCGCGGCGTCCGAGTGGGACGGCATCGACCGTCTCGTCGAGAGCCTCGAGGCGGACCAGGCTGCCCCGCTCCGAGCGCTCGCCGACGCGGCCGCGACGATCACCTCGGTCGACGTGGTCGCGGCGGGAGCCTCCCGAGCAGCCTCCGAGGCCGGAGCCCTGCTCCTGCGGGAGGTCTGCCGGATCCCGAGCGCAGCGGTGGTCACCCGCAACTACCTGCACGGCGAGATGGAGTCGGCCGGAGGCACGCTGCACGTCGTGATCGGGGACGGTCGCGAGGTCCGCCTCGCGCACACGCTCGCCGACGCGGGCCACCCCACGCTGCTCGTCACGACCCAGGACGTCGAGCCCGCCGGGCACCTGCGCGTCGTCCGGCTGCCCGCGGTCGGCGAGCCCGTGCGCGTCGTGCTCGAGACGGTCGTGCTCCAGCGGCTCGCGAGCTCGTTCGCGGACGCTCGAGGCGTCGCCATCGAGGACTTCGTCTTCGAGCACGACGACACCAAGGTCACCGACGCGACGGGTACCTCGGGGCCGCCGCCGCTCGTCGGCGCGAGCGCGTCGCTCGGCGGCGGCCTCGCCGACGGCGTCGCGGGGCGCGAGCGATGAGCGTCGTCGTCGGAGTCGACGTCGGCGGCACCAAGACCCACGTGCGTGTCGCGCGTGGCGAGGAACGCTTGGTCGACCTTGTGGTGCCCAGCACCGGGTGGTCCGCCCAGCCTTCCGGTGCAGCGGCCCGCTGGATCGCCGAGCGCGTGCGCGCCGCACTGGGGCGCTGCCGCCCCTCGCTCACCGTCGCGGACGTCGCGCACCTCACCGTGGGCGCGCACGGGTGCGAGACGCCCCGGCAGTGCGTGACCCTCGCGGAGGAGCTGCGGCTCCTGCTGGACGTCTCGTGCACCGTCGTCAACGACGCGCAGCTGCTCGTCCCGGCCGCGGGCCTGGACGAAGGGATCGGTCTCGTCGCCGGCACGGGCTCGATCGCGGTGGGGCGCCATCGCGAGACGGGCGCGTATCTCTCGGCAGGTGGGTGGGGGTGGGTCCTCGGCGACGACGGCTCGGCCTCCGCGCTGGTCCGGGAGGCTGCGCGGGCACTGTTCGTGCGGGCCGACGTCGGCGCGACGCGGGACCCGCTGGAGCCTCGGCTCCTCGCCTCGTTCGGCGCCGAGAACCTCGTCGAGCTCGCCTCGATCATGAGCTGGCGCGGTGGGGTCGAGACGTGGGGCCAGCACGCACCTGTCGTCTTCCGGGCCCTCGACGCCGGGTCCCAGGTGTCGCGCGCCGTCGTGACGGCCGGGGGTGGCGCGCTCGCGGAGCTCGTCGGCAACCTCGTCTACCGCGGGGCGGTGGGGACGACCGTCGTCGTGGCGGGTGGCGTCGTCACCCAGCAGCAGGCGCTCCGGAACGCTCTCGCCGACGCACTGGAACGGCGCGCCCCGCAGACCACGCTGCGCATGCTCGACGAGGACCCGGTGGAGGGGGCGGTCTTCCTGGCGAGGAGGAGCGTCGCCACGGGCCGCGCTGCTCTCGCCCCGACCCGCTCGAACGCGTCATGAGGGTCCACGAGACGGTCGGCCCGCGCACCTCGCGCCTGGCCGAGGTCGATCCGCCGGTGCCGGGGCGAGGCGAGGTGCTGGTCAAGAGCCTTGCCCTGGGGGTCTGCGCGTCGGAGCGTGGTGCGTGGGGGACGCACGAGGGCGCGGAGCCGCTGCGGCTCGGGCACGAGGTCGCGGGGGAGGTCGTCGCGCTCGGGCCGGACGTCTACGGGTGGTCCGTGGGTGAGCGCGTGACAGGCTTCGCCCATCCGGCGTTCGCGGAGCAGGTCGTCATGAGCACGGCGGACCTGGTCCTCGTCCCCTCCAACGTCCCGACGTGGGCGGCCCTCGGCGAGCCGCTGGCCTGCATCGTCGAGGCCGTGGAACGCAGCGGGGTCGGTCCGGGGATGCGCGTCGCGGTCGTCGGGCTCGGCTTCATGGGGCTCGGAGCCCAGCAGGTCGCGCTCGCGCTGGGGGCCGACGAGGTCGTGGGCTTCGACGTCGCCCCGGCCAAGCGGGCGCTCGCCGAGAGGCTCGGTGCAGCGGCGACGCACGACGCGCGCCTCGTCCCGGACGCGGCGCGCGCGACGTTCGACGTCGTCGTCGAGTTCACGGGGACCGCGCCCGGGCTCGCGCTCGCGGGGGACCTGACGGGCCGGCACGGGACCCTGTGCGTGGGCGGCTACCACCACGACGGTCCGCGTGAGCTGGACGTCGAGCTCTGGTACCGCGGGGTCACGATCGTCAACGGCTTCAGCCCGGACCGCGACCGGCAGCGCAAGGCGCTGGGACGGGGGATGCGCATGATGGCGGACCGGCAGGTCACGTTCGAGCCCCTGGTCACCCACCGCCTGCCCTTCGAGGACCTCGACGCCGCGTTCCACCTGTTCGAGGAGCGCCCGGAAGGATTCGTCAAGGCGGTCCTCGAGCCCTGACGGCGACGCCCGACGGCGGGTCGTCCGTCCGTGCGGGCGTCGCCCGAGCCGTGTCCTCAGGAGGCGTCGCCGGCCGCCCCCGGGGCCCGACGCCGTCGGGCCGCTGTCCGCGGCGCCCGCGCACCTGGGAGAATCCTCCGATGACCACCGCAACCCCGGAACCCACCCGTCCCGGTGCGCCGCTCGGCGCGACCGGGGAGCTCCTGGCCGTGTGCCGCGTGCACGTGCTGCTGCCCGACGCGGGCGCGGTCGGCGTGACCGCGATCGACAAGCGCCCCGTCGAGGGACCGGTCCGGGTCCGGCCCCTGGGCCTGTACGCCGACGTCCAGGCGGACCGCGCGCACCACGGCGGCGAGGAGCAGGCCGTGTACGCGTACTCGCAGGAGGACGCGGACCACTGGTCGGGCGAGCTCGGCTACGAGGTCGCGCCCGGGTTGTTCGGCGAGAACTTCCGTACGCGCGGCGTGGCGGCGAGCGGGGCGCTCATCGGCGAGCGATGGCAGGTCGGCAGCGCGGTGCTCGAGGTCACGCAGCCGCGCACGCCCTGCTCGACGTTCGCACGGCGCCTGGGCGAGGACCGCTGGGTCAAGCGCTTCACCGACGCCAACCGGACGGGCGCGTACCTGCGCGTCGTGACCACCGGGGAGGTGCAGGCGGGCGACACGGTCGAGGTCGTGTTTCGGCCCTCGCACGGCGTGACGATCGCCGACTGGTTCGGGGCGCGCGTCGCGGGAACCTCGGTCGAGGTGTCACGGCGGCTGCTCGCGTCAGAGGCCGAGGGCGAGATCCGGCTGTCGCACGAGGTGCGGGAGCGGGCCGAGCGCGCCGTCCGCTGATCCGTCGCCGAGTGCATGATTCGGCTGTGACACGCCGGGTGTGTCGCAGCCGAATCATGCACTCGGCGGAAGCGCTGGGTGGCTCAGCGCGTGGGCTCGCTCGGGGGCCACTCGCCGTCGTCCGAGCCGTCGTCGGCCGCGAACAGCAGCTCGTGCAGCCGGACCTGGACCTCCTCGACGCGCGGGACGTCGGGCAGGGTCATGCCGGGCTTGGCGGTCGCGTCCGAGATGATGAGCGTCCCGCAGCCGAACATCCGGTCGACCAGGTCCTTCTCGTACGTGACGTCGTTGATGCGGTAGAGCGGGATGTCACGGCCAGTGCGCGTGATGATGCCCGAGCGGGTCGAGAGGCGCTTGGTCGTCACGGTGTAGTTCGTGGTCAGCCAGCGCAGGTGCGGCACCACGACCCAGACGATCGCCGCGACCGTGGCCACGCCGAGCGTTCCCCACAGGACCACGGGGTGCTCGGGGGCGAACCAGAGGATGGCCGTCGCGGCGGCCACGATCAGGACCAGGACGAGGATCGGCAGGAACAGGGCCTTGGGGTGGGTCCGCAGCTCCATGACGACGGTCTCGCCCTCGGCGAGGTTCTTGTTGACGCTCATGGGGAGCATCGTGCCATCTCACGCCGTCGGCAGGTTCCAGCCCTCCATGGTGTGCAGTCCGTGCCCGTGGCCGAGCAGGCTCACGCTCGCGGTCCCGAGCTCGAACCGCGCGGCGGCCGCCGGGCCCAGCTCGAGCCACACGGCCGCGAGCACGCGCAGCAGGTGCCCGTGCGCGACGAGCAGCACGTCGCCGCCGTCGCGCAGCACGGGCTCGGCGCGGCGGACGACGGCCCGCGCCCGCTCGGCGACGTCGTCGAGCGTCTCGCCGGGCCGGGCGTCCACCGCACCCTGCGCGCCGACGACGTGCACCCCGTCGCGGAAGATGAGCCAGTCCCGCCCGAGCTCGCGGCTCACGTCGTCGGCCGTGCGCCCCTCGACGGGGCCGTAGTCCCACTCGGCGAGGTTCGGGTCGGCGACCGCGTCGGGGAACCCGGCGAGCTCGGCGGTCCGCCGGGCGCGCAGCAGGGGGCTGCGGAGCTCGAGCGCGAACTCGCGCCCGGCGAGGAACGCCCCGGCGCCGCGCGCCTGCTCCTCGCCGTGCGGGGTCAGGGGGATGTCGCTCGTCCCGGTGTGCTGCCCGGTCAGGCTCCACTCGGTCTCGCCGTGCCGCAGGAGCACGAGCTGGGGGTCGGGCATGAGGGCCTCCGGGCGTCGGGACGTGGTCCCCTGAGCATCTCTCAGGCCCGACGGCGGAGCACCCGCTGGGCGCTCGCGTCGCCCCGCGCACGGGACGGGGCGGGCGGGGGTGTGACGGAGTCGGGGGTCGTCGGATGCCGGTCGGTACCTCTAGGCTCGACCGTCATGACTACCTACTCGATCCTGACGGTCACCGCTGCGCTCCGAGGCGAACCGTTCGAGGCCGAGAGCGACGAGGCGGCGCTCGACGTCGTCCGGTCACGCAAGCGCAGCGGGAACCTGCCGCTGACGTCCTTCACGCTCCAGACCTCCGAGCAGCGCACCGTGGCGTCCTGGTCCGGGGCTCACGAGGTCGTCTGACCGACCCGGAGCTACCCGGCACGACCCTCGGTCGACCCGACCCCGTCGCGGACGGGAAGGTACCTCCCCAGGATGAGGGCGTCGTCGGGCCCGTCGAGCGGAGCGAGTCCCAGGCGTTCGTAGAACGCGATCGCGCCCGTGTTCTCCGACCCCACGCCGAGGTGCAGCCCGGGGACGTCGAGGGCCACCAGCTGGTCCACGAGACGCTCGACGAGCCGCCGCCCCCACCCGCCGCCCTGGGCCTCGGGCAGCAGGTCGATGTGCAGGTGTGCGGGGTGCGAAGCAGGGTCGACGAGCCAGGGGCGCACCTCGACCGACCGGTCGTGGATCTGGCGGACCAGGCCTGCGTCGGGGGACTCGTCGGCCGGGTCGGGCAGCAGGTGCCGGGCCCGCAGCTCCGGCCACCACTCCCGTTCGCACCAGTCCTCGAAGGCGAGGGTGTCGCGGCAGCCGATCACGTACCCGACCACGCGCTCGTCGTCGGTGACGAGGACCGAGACGAGCCCCGGGTCGTGGGCCGCGTAGGGGGCGGCATAGACCTCTCCGAGGAGCCGCGGGTCGGCGAAGCGGTTGCTCGCGTCCCGGCCGTTGTCCCCCGTGCGCAGACAGATGTCGTAGAGCGCGTCCAGGTCGCCGGGCGCGTAGGGACGGATTCTCACGGTGGTGCTCCCTCGGGTCCGCGGGGTCGTCCGTCTCGGTGCTGAGGTCACGGTTCTGACTCGGCCTCTTGCGCGGGGCGACTCCGTGTGGAAGATTACTAGTCAAGTTTACAGACAATTAATTCGGCCGACATCGATGGTGACGTCAGGTTCAGGCACTCTTGAGCCGGAGCACCGCAGACGTCGGGCTCGGTCAGGAGACGACGCAGTGAGCACGGACAGCACCAAGAGGGTCGGCAACGCGACCGTCCTGCGCGCCCTCAACGACGGGGCGGCGCTCGAGGCGCTGCTCCGGCACGGGCCCATGACCTCCGCAGGGCTCCAGGAACGACTCGGGCTGTCCAAGCCCGCGACCGCGACCCTCGTGGCTCGCCTCGAGGCGGCCCGGCTCGTCGAGCGCTCGGGTCACCGCGACGGCCGACCCGGTCCGCGCGCCGTCGTCTGGACGTTGCGTGCGGCCGCCGGCTACGCGGCCGGCGTCGACGTCGCGGTCGGCAAGATCTCGGTCCTCGTCGCCGACCTGAGCGGTCAGGTGGTCGGCCGGTCCGAGCGCGAGACCGAGTGGGCCGCCGAGGAGCACCCTGACGGCGCGCACCTCGCGCTGGTCCGTACCGTCGTGGAGGAGGCCTGTGCGCAGGCCGAGATCGGCCTCGCCGACCTGCTCCAGGTCGCGGTCGGCTTCCCCGGGTCGATCGACCCGGCGACCGGACGGCTCGCCTACGCGCCGCACATCGAGGTCTGGAACGACCAGGACGTCGAGGCCCAGCTGGGCGAGGTGCTGGGTGTCCCCGTCGCGGTCGAGAACGACGTCAACCTCGTCGCGCTCGCGGAGCTCGGGCGCGAGGACCTCGCGGACGTCACCGACCTCTTCGTGCTCTGGGTCGACCAGGGAGTAGGTGCTGCGACGCTCCTCGACCGGCGGATCCGCCGTGGTCGTCGGGGCGGCGCTGGCGAGATCGACCACGTCCCGGTCCCCGACCCCGCCCGCCGGGGCCGTGAGCCCGAGGGGCGTCGCAACGTCGCCAACCTCGTCCAGCTCGACGGCGTCGCGCGCCTCGCGCAGGCCTACCGTCTTCCCCCCTTCGACTCCGCACCGCTCGACACGCTGCGGATCGACCCCGCTCCGGAAGGCAGGGCGTCCGACGCCGCCCGCAGCCCCGAGGTCCGCAAGGCCGCGACGAGCGCGCTCGAGCGGGCCAGCAGCGAGCCGGTCGGCGACGCCGGGGACTTCCTCGACGACCTCGGTCGGCGTCTCGCGGTGGTCCTGAGCATGGTCGTCGGCGTCCTCGACCCCGACGCCGTGGTGCTCGGGGGCGAGGTCGCCGTCGCCGGCGGTGAGCCGCTCCGCGGCCGCGTCGCCACGGCCCTCCGCACGGAGCACGGCGCTCTTGCTCCTGTCCTCCTGTCCACCGCCCGAGGCAACGGCGTCGTCGAAGGAGCTCTCGCCGCTGCCCTCGACGAGGCAAGACGCCGCGTCTTCGGAGCGGGGAGCGTCACCCCCTCCTAGCCCGCACGGTCCGCCCGGACCGTTCGACCACCAGACCCCACACCTCACGCGACCCCGGTCGACCACCCCCTGACCCGTCGCACCCTCCACCAGGCACCACGCCGTCCCGGGCTCTCTCGCGCCCATTTCTCGAAGGAACGATGATGATCCGCACCCTGAACCTCCCGTCCCGAGGCGTCCCCGCCCGGGCGGGCCGGACCACCGGACGCGTCCGCGCCCGGGTGACCTCCGCCGTCGGGACGCTCGCCGTGAGCGCCCTCGCGCTCTCCGCCTGCACCGCCGGGACCGACGGCGGCGGGGGCAGCACCGCGGCCCCCGCCGACGACGAGGAGGTGTCGATCTCGATCTGGAGCGGCTTCTCCGACCGCGAGCTCGGCATCATCGACGAAGCGGTCGCCCGCTTCGAGGCCGACCACCCCAACTACACCGTCACGAGCCAGGGCAGCCAGGACGACGACAAGCTCGCCCAGGCCATCCGCGGGGGCAACGCGCCCGACGTCGCGGTGTCCTTCTCGACCGACTACGTGGGGCAGAACTGCTCGTCGGGAGCCTGGCAGGACCTCGGGCCGTTCATCGAGCGGGACGGCGTCGACCTCGAGCAGATCCCTGCGGCCGTGCGCGGCTACACCGAGTTCGAGGGCACGCGCTGCGCCCTCCCCATGCTCGCCGACGTCTACGGGCTCTACTACAACCTCGACCAGTTCGCGGCGGCAGGCGTGACCGAGCCGCCCCGCACCACGAGCGAGCTCCTCGAGACAGCCAAGAAGCTCACGCAGTTCAACGAGGACGGCTCCATCAAGGTCGCCGGGTTCGTGCCGCTCATGAACTTCTACGCCAACACCCCGCAGGTCGTCGGCCCCATGTTCGGCGCGCACTGGACCGACGACTCGGGAAGGTCGAGCATCTCGACCGACCCGGCGTGGGCCGCCCTCGCGACCTGGCAGAAGGAGCTCGTCGACTGGTACGGCTACGACAAGCTGCAGAAGTTCGTCGCCGGGTCGGGGCAGCAGTACTCGGCCGACCAGGACTTCCAGACGGGCCGCATCGCGATGGCCCTCGACGGGGAGTACCGCACGGCGTTCATCGACGACGCCGCGCCGGACCTGGCCTACGCGACCGCCCCGGTCCCCGTGAGCGACGACCGGGTCGACGAGTACGGCGGCGGGTACGCGACGGGCACCGTGATCGGCATCCCCCAGGGAGCAGAGAACCCCGGGGCCGCGTTCGAGCTCGTCAAGTACCTGGCGTTCGACACGGGCTCGCTCGTGGCGATGTCCAACGGGCTCAAGAACGTCCCGACGACGCTCGACTCGCTCGAGTCGCCCGAGCTCGAGGTCACGCCTCAGTTCCAGACGTTCCTCGACGTGTTCGCCTCGGACGGGCTGTCCAACAACCCGCCGTCGGCGAACGGCGGTGCCTACCTCAAGACCGTGTCCGACTTCTTCGACAAGTGGCAGGCGGGCGGCGTGAGCGACCTCGACGCCGCTCTCGCCCAGGTCGACACGGACATCGAGAACGCCAAGGGCATCGGCGGCTGACCATGACCGTCCTGGCTCCTGGCCACCCCGGTTCCCCGGCCGCCACCGTGCGGCCGGGGGACCCGGCGGGCCCTGCTCTGCGGCGCAAGCGCTCGCGGCGCCGTGCGCTGACCGTCCTTGCCTTCATGGCGCCCTGGATCGTCGGGTTCACGCTGTTCCTGGTGTACCCGCTGGTCTCGACCGTCTACTTCTCGTTCACGAACTACGACCTCATCTCCGCCCCGACCTTCGTGGGCCTGCGCAACTACACGCACATGTTCACCGCGGACCCCATCATGTGGATCGCGATCAGGAACACTGCGTGGCTCACGGTCGCGATCACGGTGGGACGCGTGCTGTTCGCGCTCGTGACCGCGGTGACGCTGACCAAGGTCAAGCGGGCTACGGGCATCTTCCGCACCCTGTACTACCTGCCGGCCCTCGTGCCCCCCGTCGCCGGCACGCTCGCGTTCGTGTTCCTCTTCAACCCCGGTTCGGGTCCGGTCAACAAGGTGCTCGGCTGGTTCGGGATCGAGGGGCCGCTGTGGTTCCAGGACCCGGCGCTCGCCAAGCCCGCGCTGACCATGCTCGTCCTGTGGGGCGTGGGCGAGCTCATGATCATCGTCCTCGCCTCGCTGCTCGACGTCCCGACCGAGCTGTACGAGGCCGCGGGCCTCGACGGCGCGGGGGCGTGGCGGAAGTTCTGGCACGTGACCCTGCCGTCGATCGTCCCCGTCCTGCTCTTCTCGGTCGTCACGTCCGTGATCGCGGGCCTGCAGTTCTTCACGCAGGCCATGGTCGCGGGGTCGGTGGCCTCGGGCTCGTCGCAGGTCGCGGGCAGCAGCCAGCTCGCGGGCTACCCGGAGAACTCGACCATGACGTTCCCCATGTGGCTCTACCAGCAGGGATTCCAGTACTACAACATGGGCTACGCCTCCGCGATGGCGGTCGTGCTCTTCCTCGTGTCGGGCGCGTTCACGCTCCTCGTGCTGCGCCGCATGACCCGAGGCTCCGACGAGGCAGGTGCCTGACATGACCACTTCCACGACCCTGCCGGCCCCCGCCGGCTCGTCCGCTCCGCACCGTCACGGGCGCACGTCGCGCACCGCGCGCCCGTCGGCCCAGCTGCCAGGGTTCCGCCTGAGCCCGCGCGCCCAGCGGATCGCTTCCTCGGTCGCGACGCACTCGTTCGCGATCGTCCTGGCCGTGATGTTCATGGCCCCGATCGTGTTCGTGGTGCTCACGGCCTTCATGTCCGACCAGCAGGCGCTCACGGGCGCCTGGTGGCCCACGTCGTGGCACGCGGAGAACTTCGCCGCGGTCTTCGACAAGGCGCCCATGCTGCGGTACTACCTGAACTCGCTCGTCTACTCGCTGCTCGCGACGCTCGGCATGCTGCTGTCGTCGGTGCCCGTGGCGTACGCGCTCGCGCGGCTGCGCTGGAAGGGGCGCAACCTGTCGTTCGTGCTCACGGTCGTGGCGATGCTCCTGCCGCCGCAGGTCGTGGCCGTTCCGCTCTACATCCTGTGGGCGCGGCTCGACATGACCGGGACGCTGTGGCCGCTGATCGTCCCGTACTTCGTGGGAGACGCGTTCAGCATCTTCCTGCTGCGCCAGTTCTTCCTCACGATCCCCGAGTCCTACTCGGAGGCCGCGCGGCTCGACGGCCTGAGCGAGCTCGGCATCCTGCGGCGCGTGATCCTGCCCATGGCCAAGCCGGGCGTCGCGGCCGCCGCGCTGTTCACGTTCATGTACACGTGGAACGACTACTTCGGTCCGCTCCTCTACACCGGGGAGAACCCCCAGAGCTGGACGCTGTCCCTGGGCCTCGCGTCGTTCCGCGGGGTGCACCAGGTGCAGTGGAACCTGACCATGGCGGCGACGCTGCTCGCGATGATCCCCGTCGTCGCGATCTTCTTCGTCGCCCAGAAGACGTTCGTCGAAGGGATCTCCTTCTCAGGTGTGAAGGGGTAGTCCGGGAGGTGCCGCGGGGGACCGGAACTGGGCCGGGAGCCCGCGGCGGAGGTGCGGGGCCGCTCGACGTCCGCGTCGGGCGGCCCCTTCGTGCGCTCCGGCCCGACGGCGGCGCCGCACCCCGGGCGGTGCGGCGCACCTCAGCCCGTGCCCGCCCCGGGCGGTCCCTGGCTCAGGCCACGCCGTCGAGGCCCACGATCGACAGGAAGACCACGAGCGACCCGAGCAGGACGACGGCGACGCCCACCGAGACGAGCAGGACGGTGCGGGGACGGACGGGCATGGGGCTCCTGCCGGGGTTGCTGGCGCACGGGCTGCGCGGGTCGCGTCGTGTGGCGCGGCCGGCCGCGGGTGCGGGGGACCCGACCATCGTAGGCAGCCCCGGCACCCGCGGCCGGCCGTTTCAGGCTCGGGCGTCGGCGAGCTCGGACGCGCTGCTCGACCGGCGCGCGAGCATCCCGTCACGCCACGTGAGGTACCCGCCGTCGAGGTTGCGCACGTCGTAGCCGAGCTGGCTGAGCAGGCGCGCGGCCGTGTGCCCGCGCTGCCCCACCTGGCAGTGCACGACGACGGGGGCCCCGGTCGGGATCTCGGCCGCGGCCCGTGCGCGCAGCTCGTCGAGCGGCACGTTGAGCGCGGGGAGCGTGCCGGTGCCGCCGTCGGGCTCGACGGTCCCGCGCGCGTGCTCGCCGGGCGTGCGGACGTCGACCACGGTCGCCCCCTGGGCGACGAGGTCGTCGAGCTCGTGCCACTGGACGCTGCGGGTCTCGCCCGCGCGCAGGTTGTCGGCCACGTAGCCGAGCATGTTGACGGGGTCCTTGGCCGAGCCGTACGCCGGGGCGTACGCGAGCTCGAGGTCGGCCAGGTCGGAGGCCGTGAGGCCGCCCGCGATGGCCGTGGCGACGACGTTGATGCGCTTGTCGACGCCGTCCCGCCCGACGCCCTGGGCACCCAGGATCAGGTCGGTCTCGGGGTCGACGAGAAGCTTGAGGGCCATCTGGCTCGCCCCCGGGTAGTAGCCCGCGTGCTGGGCGGGGTGCGTGTGGATCGCGCGGTAGGGGCGCCCCTCGGCGCGCAGGCGCTTCTCGTTGCGTCCCACGGTCGCGGCGGTGAGCCCGAACACCCCGACGACGGCCGTGCCCACCGAGGGGCGCATGCCGGCACGGCGGCCGAGGATCACGTCGGCGACGTGGCGGCCGTGCCGGTTGGCGAGGTTGGCGAGCGGGATGAGCGTGGGCTCGTCGGCCCCGGCGGGGCCCGAGCCCGCGGCGAGCCCGTCGCGCTTGGTGGCGGCGTCGCCCACGGCGAACACGTCGGGGACCGAGGTGCGCAGGTCCTCGTCGACCAGGATGCCGCCGCGGGGGCCCGTCCTCGCGCCAGCGAGGACGGCGAGCTCGACGTCGGGTCGGACGCCGACCGCGGCGACCACGAGGTCGGCCGGGACCTCTCCGCGTGGCGAGCCGTCCGCGGACGTGAGCTCGGCCGTGTCGGGGCCGAGCGCACTGACCTGCGTGGACGTGCGGACGTCCACGCCGTGGGCCTCGAGCTCCTGCCGGACGCGGACGGCCATCTCGGGGTCGAGCGGGGCCAGGACCTGGTCGGAGAGCTCGACGAGCGTCACGTCCAGGCCCCGGTGGACGAGGTTCTCCGCGACCTCGACCCCGACGAACCCGCCGCCGATCACGACGGCCGAGCGGGCAGGCGCGCGGAGGTGGTCGGTCGAGGGCTCGCTCAGGGGCGCGGCTGTGCCTGACGGGTCGGCTGCGCCGGACGGCGCGTCGACGCCGGCGCCGACGAGGGGGCCGTCGCTCGCGCGGCCCTCGATCGCGGCGACGATCCGGTCGACGTCGGACACGTCGCGCAGCACGAGGGCGCGCTCCATGCCGGGCACGGGCGGGACGATCGGGCGCGCGCCGGGGCTCAGGACCAGGCGGTCGTAGGTCTCGACGTGGTCCAGGCCCGTGGTCAGGTCGCGGACGGTGACGGTGTGCGCGGCGGCGTCGACCCCGGTCACGCGGTGGCGGACGCGGACGTCGATCCGGAAGCGGGCGGCGAGCGACTCGGGGGTCTGGAGGAGGAGCGCGTCGCGCTCCTCGATGACTCCGCCCGCGTAGTACGGCAGACCGCAGTTGGCGAACGAGACGTGCTCGCCGGCCTCGAGGACGACGATCTGGGCGTCCTCCGAGAGACGGCGCAGACGGGTGGCCGCGGACATGCCTGCCGCGACCCCTCCGACGATGACGATCTTCATGCTTTCCTCCTGGGGTTCGGGACGACTATACCCCGGGGGGTATATTGATCATCAACCCGATCAGGAGGATCACCATGTGCAGAGCTGTGACCTGCAAGAAGTGCGGCAAGACGACGTGGGCCGGCTGCGGCCAGCACGTCGACGACGTCATGCGGGGCGTCCCGCGCAAGGACCGGTGCGAGGGGCACGCGGCCGAGCCGTCGCAGGGCTCGTCGCCCGGCTCGTTCCTCGCGAGGCTGTTCGGGTCGAACAGGTCATGACCGAGCCCGGCGTGACCGCGCCGGCGGCGCCCGGGCCGCTCGCGCCCGACGCGGTCTCCGGGCCGTTCGCGGTGCAGGTCCGGCGGCAGGTGTGGGGGAGGCGTCGGCTCGTCGTCGGCGCCTCTCTCGCACCGGGAGTGCTCTGGCTGCTCGTGCAGGCCGGAGGCGGCTGGTCGCCCGCGGTCACGCCCGGGTGGGTCACCCTGCTCGTGGTGGTCGCCGTCGTCGGCGCACTCACGCTCGCGAGCTACGTCCCGGCCCGGGGCGAGGCCTGGCGGGATACCCTCGGGTGCTCGCCGTGCGCGGTCGTCTCGGGAGGCACCGTCCTCGCGGCGGCGTTCCTGGTGGGCCAGGCGCCGCACCAGGTCGGGATGGTGCTGCCCGCGCTGGCTGTTGTCCTGTTCGGGCTGGTGCAGCGCACGAGCAGCACCCGCGACGTGTGCGTGCGACGAGAGGAAGAGTCATGGAGCTCGACAAGGACGAGATGAAGAAGGTCTCGAACCGGCTCAAGCGCGCCCAGGGGCAGCTCGCCGCGGTCGTGCGGATGGTCGACGAGGGCGGCGACTGCGCCGACCTCGTGATGCAGCTCTCCGCGGTGTCCAAGGCGCTCGACCGTGCCGGGTTCGCGATCATCGCGTCGGGCATGAAGCAGTGCCTCACGGACGACGAGAACGGCCCGGCCGACGTCCAGAAGCTCGAGAAGCTCTTCCTGTCCCTGACCTAGTGCGAGGGCATCTCGAGACAGCCGCCGTCGGCGATCGGGCCGCCTGACTCCAGCGCGAGCACACCCGGCCGGACGTCTCCGAACACGCACCCGCCCGGGACGCTCACGCCGATCCCGAAAGCCGTCGTGCCGTCTCCCCAGACGTCCGTGTCGCCCGTCGTCTGGACCGTGGCGAAGCCCGCAGCGGTCAGGGCGTCGACGACGTCCTGCGAGCGGAACGTCGCACCGGACCCGGTGAGCGCGGCCAGCGCCGCCTCGACCGCCGGGACCGAGCGCGCCGCGAGAGCCGCGTCCTCCGGGGTGGAGCTCCGCTGCCGGTACGCGTCGTTCGAGCGCATGAGCGCTTCGGGGTCGTACGGCAGGCAGCCGGCCGGCGTGTCGTCGTCGGTCGCCGGGCAGGCCCCGGTCGGTGACGGCGAGACGGTCGGGGAGGCCGCTGCCGCGGGCTGGTTGGCCGAGCGATCGGCCCAGGTGTCGAGCTGCAGCGCGACCGCGCCCAGCACGAGGACCGCCCCGAGCGTGCCGACCGCCAGGATCGTGACCAGGCTCCCGAGCACCCAGCGTCCTGCGCTCACGAGGCCACGACGAGACGGGTGATCGCGGCGACGGCCTCGTCGTCCCAGGTCGCCCCCGGAGAGTCCGTGCGGGTCATGACGACGAGTGTCGTCGGCTCGACGCCGGGCCGCCACAGGACGCCCGCGTCGTTGACGACGCCGTAGCCGCCCGCGCCGGTCTTGTCCGCGAGCTCGTAGGTGCCGTCGAGGCCGGCGCGGAACCGCTTGCCGGACGTGGTGCTCCGCAGCATCCAGTCCCCGAGCCGTGCCGCGGTCAGGGCGCCGGCCCCGCGCTCGAGCAGGAGCGCGCCGTAGATGCGCGCGATGTCGTCCGGCGTCGAGGTGTCGCGGTCGTCTCCCGGCGTCGCCTCGTTGAGCTGCGGCTCGATCCGGTCGAGGCGCGTCGCGCGCGCGCCGAGCGAGGCGGCGAAGCTCGAGACCGCCGTCGGGCCGCCGATCTCCCGCAGCACGAGGTTGCCCGCGGTGTTGTCGCTGAAGCGGAGCGCGGCGTCGGCGAGCTGCGCGGGGGTCATGCGCCACGTCGTCGTCGCGGACGTCACGGGGGAGTTCTCGACGAGGTCCTCCGGGCCGAACGCGATCTCGCGCGACCAGTACGCGTCGTCGTAGGCCTTGTCCGCGAGCAGCGCCCCCACGGCGATCGGCTTGAACAGCGAGCACATCGGGAAGCGCTCGGCCGCGCGGTAGCCGTAGTCCGCCCGGCCGCCGCCACGCACGCTCACCCCGACCGTGAGCGACCGCGACCGTTCGAGGTCGCGCAGGGCCTCGTCGAGCTCGTGTCGCCCCGCGGTCGACGGTGATCCGGAGGCCGGGGCGGCGACCGCAGGGTCCGTGCCGTGCGGAGAGCAGGCGGCCGTGAGCCCCGCAGCGGCGAGCAGGGTGAGGACGGATCGGCGGGAGACCGGTGGGGCGGTCGTGTCTCGAGGAGTCATGCCACGAGTCTCGGAGCGGCGATCGATGCAGACAAAGCACGAAATGCCCCCATCGATGCAAGAGTGGCATCCATGGGTCGATCACTCGATGTCCTGGCAGCGTGCGAGGCGTTCGTCGCCGTCGCCGACCGGGAGAGCTTCACGGCCGGCGCCCTGGCGGCGGGCATCAGCCAGTCCGTGGCGAGCCGACGCATCGGTGCCCTCGAGGCCCATCTGGGCGGGCGGCTGTTCGACCGGACGTCGCGGCGGGTCGCGCTCACCGCGCTCGGCCGCGGGGTCCTGCCCAGCGCCGCCCGGCTCGTCGGTGCGGCCGCCGACCTGGTCGACGACGCCAGGCGCTCTCGTTCGCGCCCGCTGAGCGTGGGCGTCCCTCCGTCGGTGCCACCGCTCGTGCTGGCAGAGCTGTGCGCAGCCGGTGCTGCCGGGCGGCTCCCGCTGGCCCCTGTCGCGGGGAACCCGGCCGAACGCGCCGAGGCCTTCCGTTCCGGGCGTACGTCGCTCTTCCTCGAGAACGTCCCCTCGGACCGGGCGCGCTGGACGGCACGGCTCGGGGTCGGCTCCCACCCGGACGACGACGCGACGGGGACGTTCCACCTGGGTGAGCTGCGCCCCGCGCGCGGACGACCGACGGGAGCCCTGCGACGGCTCTGGCTCCAGCCCGAGGACGACGTGCCCCACGTCCGCGACCGGATGGAGCGGGCCCGGGACGAGGCGGGGCTCGCTCCCGTCCAGGTCCGCGTCGCGGAGTCGACCGTGCGAGCGCTGTCCGAGATCCTCGTGTCCGACGACCTGGTCCTCTGCACGCGGCCCGAGGCCTCGACCTACGACCTGCGTTGGCGCCCCCTCGGCGACCAGCAGCTCGTGCGGGCGTACGCCGTGGGCGCGGCCGACGAGAGCCTCGCGGCGCGTTTCGTCGCACTCTGCTCGTCTGCCGTGGTGACCGTGCTCGGGGCCGACGACGCGAGCGGCCGTGCGACGCAGACCGGGCTGGAGCCCGTCCGTGGGTGACGGGTCGGTGGTCGGGGAGGCCGTCCGGGTGCTCGACGCAGCCGGGCTCCGGGCCTCGGTCCTCGTGCAGGATCTCGGGACGGGCAGGGAGCTCGCGATCGAGCCGGACGTGCCCTACCCGCTCGCCTCGGTCGTCAAGCTTCCCCTCCTGGTCGCGGTCCTCGAGCGGGCAGCGGCGGGGACGATCGACCTGTCGGCGGTGGTCACGCTCGGCAGCTCCGAGCGGACGCCGGGGCCGACGGGGCTCTCGCAGTTCGCCCACTCCGCGAGCGTCGCCGTCGAAGACCTGCTGTACCTCGCGACCTGCCTGAGCGACGACACCGCGGCCGATGCCCTGTTCGCGCTGTGCCCACCGGGCGAGGTCAACGCCACGCTGCGCGCGCTCGGGATCACGGACGTGACGCTGCGGCACCCCATCCACGAGCTCCACCGCACGCTCGCGAGCCGCCTCGGCCCGGACGAGCTGCATCTCGCGCTCTCACTGGCCATCCGTTCGACGACCGAGGGACGGGGGCACCTCGTCCCGCAGCTCGACGTCACGCAGGCGAACGCGGGCACGGCCCGGGGGCTCGTCCGGCTGCTGCGTGAGGTGTGGACCGGACAGCGGCTCGACCGCGCGACGGTCGAGAGGACCCGTGCGCTCCTGGCCAGGAACGTCCTGCGGAACCGGCTCGCACCGGACCTCGAGAGCGACGCGTCGACCTGGTCGTCGAAGACCGGGACGTTCCTGCACCTGCGGCACGAGGTCGGGGTCCTCGAGCACCACGACGGCTCGGCCTTCGCGATCGCCGTGCTGAGCGAGTCCACCGTGCCCGCACGGATCCAGCCGGCGGCCGAGCAGGCCCTCGGGTTCGCCGCCCGCGCGCTCCACGACGAGCTCCGCTCGCGACGCTGAGCGGCGCCCCCGCAGGCGGACCACCCGCGCCCCGGGGGATGATCGCGGAGGAGAGCAGGACGCCCGGGGCGCGTGACGCCGTCGGGCACGAGCGAACCCCGACCCCGCACCCAGGAGCCACCCATGAGCGACGACGCGACCTACGGCAGCCCCGACTTCGACTGGTCCGTGCTGACCGTCCCGACCCCGCTCGCCATGGTGCGCGGGCAGCTCGGCTTCTCGTGGCTCGAGGTCCTGGGACGGCTCGTGACGCTCAGCCAGGAGGAGTTCGCGTGGGAGCCCGGGCCGGACGCGCTGCGCATCGTGCGGCGCGGTGACGAGCGCACGCCCCGCACGCTCGGGATCGGCGAGTGGGTCATGGAGTGGCCCGAGGGCTCCGACTCGCCCCAGCCGCGGACGATCGCGTGGCTCGTCGCGCACCTCACCGAGGCGTTCTTCGAACGGTGGGAGTGGACGTTCGGCGACCGGATCGCCCGGCGAGACGCGGTCGCGTTCTCGGGCGAGGTGGACCCGGCGATCGAGGGCCTGACGCGCTGGGTGGACCTGTGGCGCACCGGCGTCGACGAGCTCCCCGAGGACCAGGTCTTCACGGTCGGGCTCAGCCAGGCGACCGAGATCGACGCGCAGGCGCCGTTCGGGCACCTCGTGCTCCACATGAACCGCGAGCTCATCCACCACGGTGCCGAGATCATGGTGCTGCAGGACCTCTACCGGGCGCGGCACGCGGACTGAGCCGGCCGGTCGTCGGGCTTGACGCAGCGCCGCACGGCCCGCCGCCGAGCCGTGCGTCGGCAGGATCACACCGCTGCGGGGAATCCTCGGGCCGTCCCGGTCGTTGAAACCCGTCATGAGCGAAAAGGTGAAGGTCGACATCTGGTCCGACGTGGCGTGCCCCTGGTGCTACGTCGGCAAGCGCCGCTTCGAGACGGCGCTGGCCGGGTTCTCGGGCCGCGACGACGCCCCCGAGGTGGAGATCGAGTACCACTCGTTCGAGCTCGCACCGGACACCCCGGTCGACTTCGAGGGCACCGAGGTCGACTTCCTGGCCAAGCACAAGGGCATGCCCGCGGGTCAGGTCGAGCAGATGCTCGGACAGATGACGACGGTCGCCGCAGCCGAGGGGCTCGCGTACGACTTCGACGCCCTCCAGCACACCAAGACCCTCAAGGCGCACGAGCTGCTGCACTTCGCGAAGTCCCAGGGCAAGCAGGTCGAGATGAAGGAGCGCCTCCTCAAGGCGTACTTCGAGCAGGGCCGTCACGTCGGCCGCATCGAGGAGCTCGCGGCGCTCGCGGCCGAGGTCGGCCTGGACGCCGACGAGGTCCGCACGGTCCTCGAGAACGGTGACTTCGAGGACGACGTCGAGCAGGACATCGCACAGGCCCGCGCCTACGGCATCAGCGGCGTCCCGTTCTTCGTGTTCAACGGCAAGTACGGGGTCTCGGGCGCACAGGACCCGGCCGTCTTCACGCAGGTCCTCGACCAGGTCGTCGCGGACGCCGCGGAGTCGGTGGCCTGACCGTTCCCCCGTTCGTCCTCGGCCGCGGCCACCCACATACCGGGTCGATGCGACCGAGATCACAGGAGGAGCGGTAGCAAATGCGACCGAGTATCAGCCAGACTGTCGGGAAACCCGCAGCGTCGCTGGTCCTCGGTGGCAGCGCATCGGTCCTCCCCTTGAGACGATGCCCGCCCACCCACCACGAGCATCGCAGCACGTGACTTCAGGAGATCCCATGACCGACACCATGCAGGACAGCCCTTTCCACTCGATCGCGAACCCGCGTCGCACGACCCTCGTGACGGTCTCGGCCGCCGAGGCCGCCGCGCCGTTCACGATGATGGGCAACGACGACGCCGCGGTGTGCGTCGACGGGGTGTGCGCGCTCCCGGAGTGACCCACGCCCGCCGAGCACGAGGTTCCGTGCGCTCGAGAACGGGGTTGTGCTCGTTCTGAGGCTCAGAACGTCCGCAACCTCGTTCTCGGCGCGTCCCGCTCAGCCCCGGTGGTGCCGGCCCATCGGCACGAGGGTCGGCGTCCCCGTGATCGGGTCGGGCACCACGAGCGAGTCCAGACCGAACACCTCGCGCACCATCCGAGCGTCGACGACGTCGCCCGGTGCGCCCTCGGTGTGCACCTTGCCGTCGCGCATCGCGACGAGGCGGTCGGAGTAGCGGCACGCCATGTCGAGGTCGTGCAGCACCATGACGACCGTGGTCCCGCGCGACTCGTTGAGGTCCACGAGCAGGTCCAGCACGTCGATCTGGTGGGCGATGTCGAGGAACGTCGTCGGCTCGTCGAGCAGCAGCAGGTCGGTGCGCTGCGCGAGCGCCATGGCGATCCACACGCGCTGCCGCTGCCCGCCCGACAGCTCGTCCACGGACCGCTCGGCCAGGTCGAGCGTCCCGGTCGAGGCGAGCGCGTCCGCCACGGCCTCGTCGTCGCCCGCGGTCCAGCGGCGGAACCAGCCCTGGTGGGGGTAGCGGCCGCGGCCCACGAGGTCCGCAACCGTGATGCCGTCGGGGGCCACGGGGCTCTGCGGCAGCAGGCCCAGCGTGGTCGCGACCTGCTTGGTGGGCAGCGTGCGGATGTCCTCGCCGTCGAGCAGGACGGCCCCGCCCACGGGCTTGAGCAGGCGTGCGAGGCCGCGCAGCAGCGTCGACTTGCCGCACCCGTTGGAGCCGACGATCGACGTGATCTTCCCGGCCGCGACCGTGAGGCTGAGGTCCTCGACGACGCGGCGCTCGTCGTACGCGAGGGACACGTGGTCGGCGGCGAGCGTGTGCGTCCCGGCGGTGCGCGCGCCGGCACCACCGGCCGCGGCGTGCGGAGCCCGCGCGTCGGCAGGAGGCCCGACGGCGCCGCTCGCCTCGGGCGCGCTCCCGGCGGTCTCGGGGTGGTCGGTCATTCTCAGCCTCCGCGTCCGGAACGGTTGGTGCGCACGAGCAGCCACAGCAGGTAGGGGGCGCCGACGATCCCCGTGACGACGCCCACGGGCAGCGTCACGTCGGGGATCGCGAACTGTGCGACGAGGTCGGAGCCGAGCACGAGCAGCGCGCCCACGAGGGCCGCGGGCACGAGCGCGAGCCGGCCGTCGCCCAGGGTGCGGCGGGCGATGGGGGCCGCGACGAGCGCGACGAACGCGACGGGGCCCACGACCGCGACGGCCGAGCCGGCGAGACCCACGGCCACGAGGATCAGCAGGAGCCGGGAGCGCTCGACGCGGATGCCGAGCGCGGCCGCGGCGTCGTCGCCGAGCTCGAGCGAGCGCAGCCGCGGTGCCAGGAAGGCCGTGAGCGGCACGAGCACCGCGAAGCAGATCAGCAACGGGTTGAGCGTCGACCAGTCGGAGCGCGCGAGCGAGCCCGTGATCCACACGAGCGCGGCCTGCGCGTCACGCACGTCGCTCGTCGTGAGGACCCACGAGACCACGCTCATGCACAGGGCCGCGACGCCGATCCCGATCAGGACGAGCCGGTACCCGGCCACGCCGCCGCGCCACGCGAGCAGGTAGATCGCGACGGCCGCGACGAGCGACCCGGCGAGCACCAGACCGGTGAGCGCGAGCCCGCTGATCCCCAGGACCACGACGCCCACGACGCCCGCGGCGCTCGCGCTCTGCGTGATCCCGATGATGTCGGGGCTCGCGAGCGGGTTGCGCACGATCGACTGGAACAGCGCGCCCGACAGGCCGAGCGCGGCCCCGACGACCAGGGCCGTCAGGAGGCGGGGGAGGCGCAGCTCGACGATCACGAACTGCGTGAGGACGTCGGCTCGGCCCAGGACCGTGTCGAGGATGCCGGAGAGCGGGACGGCCGCGTCGCCCAGCGTCAGCCCGACCGCGGCGAGCACCACGAGCGCGACCGACAGCCCGGTGACCAGGCGCGCCTCGCGCGCCCGCCCGCGGTGGCGCGAGGCTCGGGCGACGTCGATGCCCTGGTGAGCGGCGCCGTCGGGCAGGCCGTGCGGGACGGTGGTCGGGGCGCTCACAGCGACACCGTCTTCCCGCGCCGCACGAGCGCGATGAACAGGGGCGCACCCACGACGGCCGTGACCACGCCCACCTGGAGCTCGCCCGGCCGGGCCACGACGCGCCCGATCACGTCGCACCCGATGAGCAGCACGGGCGCCGCGACGACCGCGTACGGGAGCACCCACCGGTAGTCCAGCCCGACGACGTAGCGCGCCAGGTGCGGGACGACGAGCCCCACGAACGCGACGGGTCCCACGGCCGCGGTCGCGGCCCCGCACAGCAGGACGATCGCGATGCCCGCGACGACGCGCGTGCGGGTGACGTCCTGCCCGAGGCCGCGCGCGACGTCGTCGCCCAGGGCCAGGCCGTTGAGCGAGCGGCCGAGCGCGAGGGCCAGGACGAGGCCCACGACCACGAACGGCAGCACCTGCCACATGACCGTCGAGCCGCGCGCCGCGAGCGAGCCGACCTGCCAGAAGCGCATGAGGTCGAGCGCCGCGCGGTCGACCAGGAGGACCGCGGTCACGACCGACGTCAGCGCCGCCGTGACGGCCGCTCCGGCGAGCGCGAGCTTGACGGGCGTCGCGCCCTCGCGTCCCACGCTCGCGACGCCGTAGACGACCGCGGCCGCGACGGCGGCTCCGATGAACGCGAACCACACGTAGCCGCCGACCTGCGAGACGCCGAAGAACGAGATCGCGCCGACCACGAAGAGCGAGGCCCCCGCGCTGATGCCGAGCAGACCCGGGTCGGCGAGCGGGTTGCGCGTCAGGCCCTGCATGAGCGTGCCCGCGGCGCCGAGCGCGGCCCCCGCGACCAGGCCCACGAGCGTGCGGGGCACGCGCTTCTCGATCACCACGAGGTGGTCGGGGTTGGTCGGGTCGTAGCTCGTGAGGGCGTCCACGACGACGCTCAGCGGCAGGGCGTTGGCCCCGACCGCGAGGCTCAGCGCGCACACCGCGGCCAAGGCAACGAGCAAGGTGGCGAGTCCGATGACGAGACGCCGACGACGGGCCGGGCGACGAGAGGTCGCCCGGCCCGTGCCGGCGTCAGTGCTGTGGGTCGTGCTCATGGGTGGTGCGAGACTACGACACCTTCTCGGCGGCGGCCGCGAGCTGCGGCACGTACTGGTCGAGCATCCACGGGATCGACAGCGCCGTGGGGGCGCTCGACGCCATGACGAACGACTCGCCGACGATCGGGGCGAAGCGGCCCTCGGCCACGGTGGGCATCGCGGCGATGACCGGGTCGGCCACGAACGTGTCGACGTCGGCCTGCGTCGCGAAGTACATGATGAGGACGTCGGTGTCGATCTTGGAGACGTTCTCGTAGCTCAGCGGGTACCAGAAGGTGCCGGACGTCGGGTCGGCGTCGAGCTCCTCGACGCTCGGGGAGAGCGTCATGCCCAGGTCCTCGACGACCTGCACGCGCGGGTCCTCGGCGCGGTAGACGTTGAGCTGGTCGGCCGTGTTGGCCGCCGCGTACAGGAACGACTTGCCCTGGATGACGGGGTACGCGTCCGACTGTGCGGTGATGCCGGCGGTCGTCTCCTCGACGAGCGCGTCGGCCTCGTCGGCCAGGCCCAGGGCGTCACCGACGATGTCGAGCTGCTCCTGCCAGGACAGCGCCCAGGGCTGGTCCGGGTAGGCGACGACCGGCGCGATCTTGGAGAGCTTGTCGAACTCCTCCTGCGTGATGCCCGAGTAGGGGGCCAGGATGACGTCAGGCTCGGCCGCGACGACCTCCTCGAACGGCACCTCGCTCGTGTCTCCGCCCGAGAGCAGGGTGGGCGTCTCGGCGCCCATCTCGTCGAGCTTCTCCGCGACCCAGGGGAGCACGCCGTCGGCGTTGCCGCCGTACGTGTAGGCGGGCATGGCGACGGGCACGACGCCCAGCGCCAGGACGGCGTCCTGCGTCGACCAGCCCCACGTCACGACGCGCTCGGGCTTCTCCTCGATGACGGCCTCGCCGAGCGCGCTGTCGATCGTGACGGGGAAGGCGCCCTCGGACGCGGTGCTGTCGGCCGCTGGCGACGAGGCGTCGTCGCCCGACCCGCCGGAGCAGGCGCCGAGCGCGAAGGCGGTGGCGACGGTCGCGGCGACCAGGGCCGTCGGCCGGAGCCGTCGAGAGATGGGGCGAGCGGACATGATGCTCCTCGGTCGGTGCTGCGCGGGGGATGTTGCTAGAGGTAAGGCTAACCTCATTGGCTGGGAGCGAGGCCGGTCGTGCGTGGTGAGGACCAGTGGGATGGTTCACAACGCGGTGTCATCTCCCGGCCAGCGGGTGTCGGGGAGCGGCCGTCCGGGGGTGGTCGGTGTGCTGGTGCTGGTGCTGGGGCTGGCGCTGGTGCGGTGCGGTGCTGGTGCCGAGCACGAGGTTGCGGTCGTTATGACCGGCTTGGTGACCGCAACCTCGTGCTCGACCGCACGGAACCTCGTGCTCGGCAGCTCGATGTCAGCCGCACGGTCGACCGACGCCCACCGCATGGTCGGCGCCGGAGGGTCGGCTCGTCGACCACCCGACCCCGACCCGCTCAGTTCCCCCGGTGGTCCTGGATCGAGAGCCTCGGCCCCCGCCGCGGCGCGTGCCCCAGCCCCGACACCTCGAGCAGCCGCACGACCCGGTACCGGTGGGGCGCGTAGGGCGCGAGCAGCCGCAGCATCCCGGCGTCGTCGGTCCGTTCGCCGGTCAGCGCCCAGCCGACGGCCTTGGCGAGGTGGAAGTCGCCGACCGACACCGCGTCCGCGTCTCCGAGCGCCCGCTGCCCGACCTCCGCGACCGTCCACACCCCGACCCCGGGCACGAGCTGCAACCGCGCCTGCGCCGCGGTCGGGTCCATCGCGGCGCACTCCTCGAGCCGGCGTGCCACGCGCGCGCACTCGACGACGGTCCGCGCCCGTCGGGGGTCGACGCCGGCCCGGTGCCAGTCCCACGTGGGGATCGTGGCCCAGGTCCGGGCGTCGGGGACCACGCGCATGCCGTCGGGGGCAGGGCCCGGCGCGGGCGTCCCGTAGCGTGCGAGCAGCCAGCGCCACGCGTGGTGGGCGGTCACGGTCTGCACCTTCTGCTCGAGGACCGCAGGCACGAGCGCCTCGAGCACCCGCCCGGTACGGGGGACGCGCAGCCCGGGGTGCCTGCGGTGCGCGTCCGCGAGGCGGGCAGGAGGCGCGAAGGAGGCTGCGTCGTCGGGCTCCCCGAGGAGCGCGGGGAGCGACGCGGCGAGCTCGCCCGCCCCGGGCCCCCACGCCTGCCCGACGACGTCACGCACCCCCGCCTGCACCAGGCGGTAGGTCACGGGTCCGGTCGGGAAGAGGCTCGTGCGCCAGGTCCCGGCCTGAGGGCCGCTCGGCACCACGCGGAACGTGGGGTCGTAGGGGCCGCGCGCGAGCTTCGCGAGCGTCGAGCGCAGGTCGAGCGGCCGCTCGGAACGCAGGACGAGGGGGAGCGGTGCGGTGGGGGTGTCGACCGGGTCGGCCGGTCCGGTCCCGGCGAGCGCCGGGGCGGGGAGCGGGGACGCGGTCATCGCTCCAGTGTCGCACCGGAGCCTGAGGCTCCCGGTGGGACGATCTGCCGAGCACGAGGTTGCGGTCGTCATGAGCCGCGGAACGGACGCAACCTCGTTCTCGGCGCGCACCGGGGGATCGTGTGGAGCCGTGGACGGGGAAGCGGGACCAGGCCCGGAACACGGACGAGGCCGCCGCCGGACGGGCAGCGGCCTCGAACCGTTCGGGCGGAGCGTCAGTCGAAGAGCGTCGACTCGGTCCAGGCGTCCGCGGCGGCCTTGCTCGCTGCGGTGGCCCCGACCTTGGTGGCCGGACGGCCCGCAGCAGCCGGCCGCTTGGCGGGCGCGACCGCGAGGTCGTCGGTGCCCGCGAGCGTGGCCCGCTCCTCGCCGCGCCCGGCGGCCCAGTCCTGCGCCGCGAGGCCCGCGAGCTGGTCGGCCCGCTCGTTGAAGTGGTTGCCGACGTGCCCCCGCACCCACCGGAACCGCACCGGTCCGGGGCGGGCCTGGATCGCGGCCTCGATGCCCTGCACGAGCTCGAGGTTCTTCACGGGGCTGCCGCCGGCCGTCCGCCAGCCCTTGCGCTTCCAGCCCTCGAGCCACTCCGACGCGCACTTGATGGCGTACTGGGAGTCGGACTCGATGAGGAGCGGCTCTGCGCTCTGGTGGGCGCGTACCGCCTCCAGCAGAGCCATGAGCTCCGCGATCTGGTTCGTCCCGGAGGCTGCGCCGCCCGAGTCGAAGGTTCCGTCGTGGTTGATCCACGCCCAACCGATCGCTCCACCCGGGTTGACCAGGCACGAGCCGTCGGTGCTGACAGTGATCACTTGTGCGTCCTCGCTCATCGGAGTCGGAAGTCCGTCGCGCCCATTGTCCCCGACTTTCGGGGGCGCCAGGACCGCCGTCTGCCCGCTGCGCGCCCGACGACGGAGCGCACCCGTGCGCGCGTGGTGCGCTCCGTCGTCGGGCACCGGGGTTCCACCGGGAACGGGGTGACGGACGCCTCAGGCGAGCGACGACCGCCGGGCACGACGAGCCCAGGAGCCCCCGGACAGCACGACGCCCCCGCTCCCACCGGCGACCGGGGGAGCGAGGGCGAGGCGTGATCAGGCCGTGGTCAGCTGACGCCGAGCAGGTCGATCACGAAGACGAGCGTCTTGCCGGACAGGCGATGGCCACCACCGGCCGGGCCGTAGGCGAGCTCCGGGGGGCAGACGAGCTTGCGGCGCCCGCCGACCTTCATCCCCGGGATGCCCTGCTGCCAGCCGGCGATGAGGCTGCGCAGCGGGAAGTTGATGGACTGGCCACGGCTCCAGGACGAGTCGAACTCCTCGCCGGAGTCGTACTCGACGCCCAGGTAGTGGACGTTGACGGTCGAGCCGGGCTGCGCCTCGGCGCCGTCGCCGACGATCAGGTCGACGACCTCGAGCTCGGTGGGGGCCGGGCCCTCGGGGGCATCGACCTCAGGACGGGTGCGTTCGGTGTTCTCGGACATGTTCCGATCCAACCACGGGACGCCCCCGCAGCGGCTGTCGGAACTCTCGCGAACCGCAGAACCGTGCGGAAAAGTTGGGGATCCCGAAACCCACGGAGGCCCCTTTCTTGCCATGATGAACGCATGACACCCCCCGCTGCCCCGAGCTCCGGCATGCCCGCGCACGCCGGCGAGGCCCGCCGTCGGACCCCTCAGGAGATCCGTCGCTGGCGCCAGTACCTGGCCGACGAGCGCGCCGAGGCCGCGTCCTACCGCGACCTCGCGTCGCGCCGCTCGGGCGAGGAGAAGGAGATCCTGCTGGCGCTCGCGGACGCCGAGAAGCGCCACGAGGACCACTGGCTCGCGCTGCTGGGCGACGACGCGGGCAAGCCCCTGCGCGGCGACTGGCGCACACGGTCGCTCGGGCTGTTCGCGCGCCGGTTCGGCGGGGTGTTCGTGCTCGCTCTCGCGCAGCGGGCCGAGGCCCGCTCGACGTACGAGACCGACGTCGACGCGACCGCCGCGATGGCCGCCGACGAACGCATCCACGAGGAGGTCGTGCGAGGGCTCGCGACGCGCGGGCGCATGCGCATGTCGGGGACGTTCCGCGCCGCAGTGTTCGGCGCGAACGACGGCCTGGTCTCCAACCTCGCGCTGATCCTGGGGATCGGGGCGTCGGGTGCGTCGAACGAGACCGTGCTGCTCACGGGTCTCGCGGGGTTGCTCGCCGGTGCGTTGTCGATGGGGGCGGGCGAGTACGTGTCGGTGCGGTCGCAGCGCGAGCTGCTCGACGCGTCGACGCCCAGCCCGTTGGCCTCGGCCGCGCTGCCGCACCTCGACGTCGACGCCAACGAGCTCGCGCTCGTCTACCGGGCACGTGGCCTGACTCCTGACGAGGCCGAGAAGCACGCGGGCGAGGTGCTGTCGACGTACACCGCGGCGACCGTGATCGCCCCTGCCGCGGAGGTCGACGAGTTCGAGACGCACGGCTCCGCGATGGGGGCGGCCGTGTCGTCGTTCCTCTTCTTCGCGTCGGGAGCGCTCGTCCCGGTGCTGCCGTACCTGTTCGGCCTCCAGGGTGGGGTCGCGGTGCTCGTCGGGAGCGTCCTCGTGGGGTTGGCGCTGCTCGGGACGGGCGCCACGGTCGGGCTGCTGTCGGGGGCGTCACCCGTCAAGCGGGCGCTGCGCCAGATCGCGATCGGGTTCGGCGCGGCCGCAGCGACGTACGCGCTGGGGCTGATCTTCGGGACCACGGTCGGGTAACGGGGCGGGTCGTGGGCGCGGGTGAATCGCCCGCGGTCGGCGTGCGGAGCGCGGCGACCTCTCCTACGGTGAGAACTCGTACGACCGTTCCACCGACGAGGATGCCGATGCCCAGGTCTGCCGCAGCTCTCCCCGTGCGCTCCCGCGCGCGGCGGTGGCTCGTGCGCGGACTTGTTGCCGGTGCCGGCGCCGGGATCGGGACGCTCCTCGCGATCGGGACCGCCGGCTCGGCTGCCGCGGCCGACGACCCGCTCGGTCTCGGCGGGCTCCTCGCCCCCGTGACGAGCACGGTCCAGCAGGTCGTCGAGCCGATCATCACCCCCGTCGTGCAGGACGTCGTCAAGCCCGTGCTCGACCCGGTCGTGCAGCAGGTCGTGGCCCCCGTGACGAAGCCGGTCGCACCGGTCGTCGAGGCGGTCGCAGCTCCGGTCGCACCCGTGGTCAAGCCCGTGGCCGACGTCGTCGCTCCCGTCACGGGTGGCGTCGCCCAGGTCGTGGCACCGGTCGCGAAGCCCGTGGTGGATGCGGTCGCTCCGGCGGTCACGCCCGTGCTCGACACGCTCGCCCCGGTGACCGCACCGGTCGCCGACTCGCTGGCTCCGGTGGTCGCGCCGATCCTCGAGCCGCTCGCTCCCGTGCTGAACCCGGTGCTCGATCCGCTGGCCCCTGTCGTCGATGCGCTCGACCCGGTCCTCGGGTCGGTGCTGGATCCTCTGGCCCCGGTCGTGGACCCGATCCTCCCGGGGACGGGTCCCGGGACGGTTCCGGGTGGTGGCAACGAGGTTCCCTCTGTTCCCGGCGGCACGGCTCCTGGAGCCGGCGTCGCGACGGTTCCTGCAGCGGGACCCGGCCTGGGCGGGGGAGCGACGGGTCTCGATGCTGCGCTCCCAGCGCTCGGGGTGGAGTCGTCGGTGGGCGTGCTCAAGGCCGCGGCGCCCGGCCGTCTCCGTCTCGGCGACAGGGCGCCGCTCGGCTCGCTCGCTTCCGTCTCCGATACCTCCGCAGCCGAGCTGAGCAGCCCCACCCACGAACCCCTGGGGAGCCCTCTGTCCGGGCCCGGGGGAGTCGACTCCGCGGCGCCGTCGAGCGGTTCCAGCACCGTGTCGCCTCGTGGCGGCTCCGGTGGTGACTCGGCTCTCTCTGCCGCCTCCCCGTTCTTCGCCCCCTCGACGCTCTGGGCGCTGCCCGACGCCGAGGCGCGTGCGGCCCATTCCTCCACGTTCTTCGAGGTCCCTGTCTCCCCTGCATGACCTGGCCACGTCGTGCCCTCGCGCGCGGCACGAGCCATCCGGCGCAGCCCCCTTCGCGGCGCGCCGTCCACGTCATGCAAGGAGAAACGATCATGCACACCTACGTTCGTCGTGCGCTGCAGACAGCGCTCGTCACAGGCGGCCTGCTGGCCGTCGGGGCCGTCTCGGCCCAGGCCTCCGAGGGGGACCTCCTCGGCAACCTCGGACTCGACCTCGGGGTCGACGTCTCGCTCAGCCAGGTCGTCGGGGTTCTGCCTGACGTCGCGGTCGACGTCCCGGTGAACGTGCCGGTCAACGTCTCGGACATCGCCGTCGGGGTCCTCGGGGACGCTGCAGTGAGCGCACCTGCACCTGCACCTGCACCTGTGCCGGTCTCGGCTCCGGCTCCGGCTCCGGTCACGGCACCCTCGACGGGTGGCCCCGCGGACATCGCGATCGACGTGCCGATCACGATCCCGGTGGACGTCTCCGGCGTCGCCGTGGGCATCCTCGGGGACGCCGCGGTGAGCTCACCTGCACCTGCACCTGCACCTGCACCGGCGCCTGTGCCCGCACCGGTGTCCGACGCCGAATCCGCCGGCGTCGATGTCGACGTGCCGGTCACGGTCCCCGTGAACGTCTCGGGGATCGCCGCAGGCGTCCTGGGGGACGCGACGGTCTCGTCGCCTGCTCCTGTCCAGCCGGTAGCTGCGGAGCCCGCTCCCGCGGGGAGTGAGGCGCCGTCGGGCGGTGTCTCGGTCGACATCCCCGTGACGGTGCCGGTCAGCGTGACGTACATCGCGGTGGGCGTTCTCGGAGACGCGTCGGTCAGTCCTGGTGCAGTTGCTGGTGCCGGCACAAGGACCGACGCAGGGGGCGCCACGGCGATCCCGGGCGGCCTGCTGGGTGGGCTGACCGGTGGTGGTCTGTTGGACGGCGTCCTCGGTGAGGACGGGCTCCTTGAGGGGCTCCTCGGGAGCGACGGCGTGCTCGGACCGCTGCCCGACGTCAGCGTGAACCTGCCGATCACCGTCCCGGTGGACGTGTCCTGCTTGGGCGTCGGCCTCCTGGGCAACGCCTCGGTCGGGTGCCCCGCCGCGGCAGTCGTCGACCCCACGGATCCCACGGACCCGGTCGACCCCACGGACCCGACGGACCCCGTGGACCCGACGAACCCCGTCGACCCCGTTGACCCGGTCATGCCGACGATCTCGGTCGACCCCGCCGGGTCGACGGACACCGTCCAGACGGTCAGCCGTCAGGTCGTGACGGGATCTGGCACGGTCGCCGCAGCCTCGGTCACGGCGGCGACGTCGGGATCGCTCGCGACGACCGGTGCGGACTACGGGCTGCTGGTGTTCGCCGGAGTCCTCGTCCTCCTGGGCCAGGCGGTCCGCCTCCTGGTGCGTCGACGCGAGCCGACGCGTGAAACGGGGATCCGCTCGGTGGACTGAGCCGATCCTGTCGCGCTGATGCTCGGCTGAACCGCAGGGCCGGGCCGTTCGTCCCTCGGACGGCCCGGCCTCGAGCGCGCCTGCCTGAACCCGGCTCGGATGCTCGTGCAGCGGGGGCTGGGTGACGGGTCGCCGGGCAACACGAGCCGAAGCCACCGGTCACCGCGACCCCGCCGCTGCGGCGCCCGACGGCGAACCGGTCGGCCGCCGTCGGGCAGGGAGGTGCGCTAGACGACCAGGCCCAGCAGCAGGATCACGATCAGCGCCACGACCGACAGCACGCACTCCATGACGGACCACGTCTTGAACGTCTGCCCCACGGTCATGCCGAAGTACTCCTTGATGAGCCAGAACCCGGCGTCGTTGACGTGGGACAGGAACACCGAGCCCGCGCCGATCGCGAGGACCAGCAGCGCCGCGTGCGTGGGCGAGAGGTCCGCGGCGAGCGGGGCCATGATCCCGGCGGCCGTGATGGTCGCGACCGTCGCCGACCCCGTCGCGACGCGGATGAGCGCCGCGACCAGCCATCCGGCGAGGAGCGGCGAGAGGTTCGCGTCGGAGATCCCGCTCGCGATGACGTCGCCCACTCCCGTGTCGACGAGCGTCTGCTTGAAACCGCCGCCCGCGCCCACGATCAGCAGGATGCCCGCGATCGGGGCGAAGGACTTGTCGACCAGCGTGCTGATCTCGTCGCGCGTGCGACCCATCGCGCTGCCGAACGCCACGAGCGACACGAGCGACGTGATGAGCAGCGCGACGAGCGGCGTCCCGATGAACTCGAGCCCCTTGCCGACGGGCGACTCCAGGGTCCCGGTCATCTCGACGACCGTCCGGGCCAGCATGAGGATCACGGGCAGCAGGACCACGGTGACGGCGACCGCGAAGCTCGGGCGCGGGGCGTCCTCGTCGCGCTCGGACACGCCCAGGACGGTCGTGGGCGGGGGCAGCTTGACCCAGACCGCGAGCGGCTTGGCGAGCAAGGGCCCCGCGACGATCACGGTCGGCACCGCGACGAGCAGGCCGAGCCCCAGCGTCAGGCCGAGGTTCGCGCCCAGCGCGTCGATCGCGAGCAGCGGCCCGGGGTGCGGGGGGACCAGGCCGTGCAGCGCCGACAGCCCCGCGAGGGCCGGGATGCCGACGAGGATCGGGGAGACCTTGGAGCGCCGCGCGACCATCATGACGACGGGGATGAGCAGGACCACGCCGACCTCGAAGAACAGCGGGATGCCGACCACGAACGCGATGAGCGCCATGGCCCACGGCAGCCTCTGCAGGGGCGTGCGCGCCAGGATCGTGTCGACGATCTGGTCCGCGCCGCCCGAGTCGATGAGCATCTTGCCGATGATCGCGCCGAGCGCGATGAGGACGCCGACCCCCGCGACGGTCGAGCCGAGCCCTGCCGAGAAGCTCACGAACGCGCTCACGAAGTCGATGCCCGCGACGATCGCGAGGACCGCCGAGCCGATCATGAGGGACAGGAACGGGTGGAGCTTGAGCCACACGATCAGGACGATGATCGTGGCGATCCCGAGCACGGCCGCGAGGATGAGCTGGGTCGTCCCGGCGTCGGTCGTCGGCGTCTCGGTGGCTGCGCGCAGGGCGCCCGCGGCGAGCGGGTGCGAGGCGAGGGTGAGCATCATCGCTCCTCGGGGTGGATGGACGTTCTGGTCGGGGTGCGCCGCGCTCGTCCGTCGGCGCGGGGGATCGTGGGGTGGGGCAGGGCCGTGGACGCGAGGATCCGGTCCACGAGCTCCTCGGGCGGTGCGCCGACGTCGAGCGTGATCCCGTCCTCGTCGGCCGCGAGGGGTTCGAGCGTCGCGAGCTGGGACGGCAGCAGGGACGCGGGCATGAAGTGCCCGCTGCGGTGCGTCATGCGGTCCTCGAGCAGCTCGGTGCTGCCCGTGAGGTGCACGAACCGGACGCGCCCGTGCGCGGTCCGCAGCAGGTCCCGGTAGCTGTGCTTGAGCGCCGAGCACGTCACGACCGCCGAGTCGCCCTCGGCGGCCTGCTCGTCGAGCCAGTCGCGCATCGCGCGGAGCCAGGGCCAGCGGTCCTCGTCGGTGAGCGGGGTGCCCGCGCTCATCTTGTCGATGTTGGCCTGCGGGTGGAACTCGTCCGCCTCGGCGTACGGGCGGTGCGTGCGTTCCGCGAGCAGGGTCGCGACCGTGGTCTTGCCCGAGCCGGCGACACCCATGATGACGAGGTGCACGGGGGCGAGGTCGACCGCGGGAGTCTTGTCCGGGGCCGCGCCCGACGACGGGGTGACGACCCGGTCCGGGGTGGGGCTGACGTCTGTGTCCATGAGGGGGTTCCTTGGCTGTCCGTCGACTGCTGCGTCGTGCGCGGACCTCTGTGGCCGCCCACCGAGCATGCACGATTGGTATCACCTTTGGCAAGACAATGGTGTGACCTATGAAAGGGCCGTAGGCTCGACCCATGTCCGCGACGGTGCTCCACAGCTCGGTGACCGACGTCCTCGGTCACCGCATCACCGCAGGTCACCTCCCTGCGGGCAGCACGTTGACCCTCGACGGGATCGGGACCGAGTTCGGTGTGTCGCGCACCGTGACCCGCGAGACCATGCGCCAGCTCGAAGCGCTCGGCCTCGTCCGCTCGGGGCGTCGCATCGGCCTGGTCGTGCTCCCCGAGCAGGACTGGAACGTCTACGACGCCCGGATCATCCGCTGGCGCCTCGCCGGACCCGGCCGGGACGCACAGCTGCGCTCGCTGACCGAGCTGCGCTGCGCCGTCGAACCCCTGGCCGCCGCAGGTGCCGCACGGCACGCGACCCCCGAGGCCCGCACAGAGCTCGTCGAGCTCGCCGCGCGCATGCGCGAGCTGGGCGAGGCCGGACGCCTCGAGGAGTTCCTCGTGCTCGACATCCGCCTGCACGCGCTGCTCCTGCGGTCGTCGGGCAACGAGATGTTCGCCGCGCTGCACGAGGTCGTGGGCGAGGTCCTCGCCGGGCGCACGCACCTGGGCCTCATGCCGCAGGCCCCCGTCGCCGAGGCGCTCGACGAGCACGAGGCCGTGGCCCGCGCGGTCGCCGCGGGGGACGCCGCCGAGGCCGAGCGCGCCATGGCCGCGCTCGTCGGGGAGGTCCGGGCAGCGCTCACGGCCTGACGCGCCCACGGCCTGACGCACCCACGGCCCGACGGCGCCACGCGCCCTGCGTGGTGACCCGCGGTTCTGAGACGGTCGCCTCGGGAGACGGTCTTCCGACCGCCGCGAGGTAGCCTCGTCGATCGTGCCCCGCCTCGACGGCATCCTTGCCGACACGACCCCGCTCCGCGTCTCCCCGCCGTTCCGTCGGCTGTGGTGGGGGCTCGGGGTCTCCAACCTCGGCTCGCAGCTGACCGTCGTCGCCGTGGGGCTGCAGGTGTACGCGCTCACGGGCTCGACGCTCGCGGTCGGCGTGCTGGGCATCTTCGCGCTCGTGCCCCTCGTGGCGCTCGGCCTGTACGGGGGCGCGCTCGTCGACGCCTACGACCGCCGCAAGGTCGCGCTGCTCGCGTCGTGGGCGCTGTGGGTCGTCACGGGACTGCTCGCGCTCCAGGCGTGGCTCGACGTCGGGTCGGTCGGGGTCCTGTACGGGCTCGTGGCGCTCCAGTCGGCCGCGTTCGCGATCAACAACCCCGCGCGCTCGGCGATCATCCCGCGCTTGGTCGAGCCCCGGCTCCTGCCCGCCGCGAACGCGCTGCAGACCATCTCGTGGAGCATCGCGCTGACCGTGGGCCCGCTGCTCGGCGCGTTCCTCGTGGCGCTGTGGGGGTACGGGATCGCGTACTCGATCGACGTGGTGCTGTTCGCCGCGGCGCTGTGGGCCGTGTGGCGCCTGCCGTCGATCCCGCCGGTCCTGTCTCCCGAGGACACGTCGTCAGAGCTGGACCGGGCTCCCCACCGGGGCACGTCTGACGACGTGGCTGGTGGCGAGGCCGGGGACCCGGCGGCGCCCCGCCGCAAGGTCGTCGGCATCAGCTCGGTCGTCGACGGCCTGCGCTACCTCGCGACCCGGCCCAACGTGCGCACGACCTTCCTGGTCGACCTCGCCGCGATGATCCTCGCGTTCCCGCGCGTGCTGCTGCCCGCCGTGGGCGTGCTCTTCATCGGGGGCGGCGAGACCACGACAGGGGTGCTGAGCGCGGCGTTCGCGGTCGGCGCGGTGCTCGCCGGGGTCTTCTCGGGCGCGCTCTCGCGCGTGCGCTGGCAGGGGCTCGTGATCGCGTGGGCCATCACGGCGTGGGGGCTGTCGATCGCGGCGTTCGGTGCCGTGCTGCTCCTCGTGGGCTCGACCGACCCGCCGCAGGTGCTCGTGGGCGGCCTGGCCGCGGCGTGCATCGCGCTCGCGCTGGCCGGGGCGTCCGACGCGGTGAGCGCGGTCTTCCGCCAGACGATCCTCCAGACCGCGACCCCCGACGACATGCGCGGCCGCCTCCAGGGCGTCTTCATCGTCGTCGTCGCGGGCGGCCCGCGCCTGGGCGAGGTGGTCCTCGGCGCCCAGGCGAGCTGGTTCGGCGAGGCGTGGGCCGCGGTCGCGGGTGGGCTGGCCTGCATCGTCGTGGTGTGGCTGATCCTGCGGACGCAGCCGCGCTTCCTCAGGTACGACGCGCTGCACCCCGAGCCGTAGGGGTGCCGGAGCGCAGCTCTCGCGCGGCGCTCGCGGGCCCGACGACGTCGGCCCGTTCGTGGGTCGGCTCGCCGAGTGTGCAGCTCAGGTCGTCGCACGCGCCGGGCGGCAGCCGAACTGCACACCCGGGGTCGCGGTGCCGCGGTACCGTCCCCTCGTGGAGATCGAGGAGGAGCTGCCGCCGTTCTGGTTCGGCCAGGAGGTCTGTGTGCTGGGGGCGACGGCCGGGATCGCCGGGACCGGCGTGGTGCGCGGGGTCTCGCGTCCTGGGCCGGGTGAGCCCTGGGCCTTCGCCGTCGAGCTCGACGGCGAGGCCGACCTCGTCGGCGCCGCTGCCGAACGCCTCGTAGCGACCGGCTGGTTCCGCGACGACGAGGGGCGTCGAGCGACCGTCGAGCAGCACGAGCGCGAAGCATCCTCGCGGCCGGGCGAACGCCTGCGCCGTCGTCACGTCTCCCTCCGGACGCACGTCGAGGCAGGCGGTGCCGACGAGGCGGCAGCCAGGGCGCGCGCGGTCGTGGCCGCGCTCGGCCTCGAGCCCGTCGACGTCGACGAGCCAGTCGAGTACTGGAAGGTCCCGGGCACCTGGGTCGTCGTGACCGGGCTCGCCTGGCCGCAGGTCGCGAGCGACGACGCCGAGGCCGCCGTCCTGCACCTCGTCGCCTCGACGGGCCTCGACTGGGCTCCGGTCTCGGGGACCCCGGCGGGGTGCGACGCCGTGTGGAACCCGGGCGACGCCGTCGACCCCCGGACGAGGCACGTCACCTGGATGGTCCTCGACGCGATCGCGTGACGCTCACCACGGTCGCTTCACCGCGCGACCGCGCCCTCTCGTCACTATCGTCGAAGGGAAACCTGACACGGAGGGGGTCGTCATGACCAGCAACGACGCAGGAGCGGCGGGGGATCCCCGCGCTCAGGCGCAGGCCAAGCGGCTCAACAAGAAGGTCATCGGGATCAGCCTCGCAGCAGCGCTCGGTGGCTTCCTGTTCGGGTTCGACACGGCGGTGATCAACGGGGCCGTCGACTCCCTGTCCGAGACGTTCGAGCTCAACGCGGCGATCACGGGCTTCGCGGTCTCGTCCGCGCTGATCGGCTGTGCGGTGGGTGCGTGGTTCGCGGGTCCGGTCGCGAACAAGATCGGCCGCATCAAGGTCATGCTCATCGCGTCGGCGCTGTTCTTCGTGTCGGCGTTCGGGTCCGGCCTCGCGTTCTCGGTCGTGGACCTGATCCTGTGGCGCGTGATCGGCGGCCTGGGGATCGGGGCCGCGTCGGTCATCGCTCCCGCGTACATCGCGGAGGTCTCCCCGGCCCGCATCCGTGGCCGGCTCGGGTCTCTGCAGCAGCTCGCGATCGTGACCGGTATCTTCGCCTCCCTCCTCACCGACGCAGCGCTGGCCGGGGCCGCGGGTGGCGCGTCGAACGTCCTGTGGCTGGGTCAGGAGGCGTGGCGCTGGATGTTCATGGCCGCGGCCGTCCCGGCGGTCGCGTACGGTCTGTTCGCGCTGCGCATCCCCGAGTCTCCCCGCTACCTGGTCGCCAAGGGGGAGACCAAGAAGGCGGCCGAGGTCCTGCGGGAGTTCACGGGGGTCCAGGACGTCGACCACAAGATCGCGGACATCGAGAACTCCCTCAAGTCGGACACCAAGGCCTCGCTCAAGGACCTGCGGGGCAAGCGGCTGGGCCTCAAGCCGATCGTCTGGGTCGGCATCCTGCTCTCGGTCTTCCAGCAGTTCGTGGGCATCAACGTGATCTTCTACTACTCGACGACGCTGTGGCGGTCGGTCGGGTTCTCGGAGGACGACGCGCTCCTGACCTCGGTCATCACCTCGGTCACCAACATCGTGGTGACGATCGTCGCGATCTTGCTGATCGACCGCATCGGCCGCCGCATCCTGCTCCTCGCGGGGTCGACGGGCATGTTCGTCTCGCTGGGCATGATGGCCGTCGCGTTCACGCAGGCCACGATGACCACGGCCTCCGACGGCACGTCCACGGCCTCGCTCGACGGCGCCTGGGCCACGGTCGCGCTCATCGCGGCCAACGCGTTCGTGGTGTTCTTCGGGGCGTCGTGGGGGCCGGTCGTCTGGGTGCTGCTGGGAGAGATGTTCCCCAACCGCATCCGTGCGAGCGCGCTGGCCGTCGCCGCAGCCGCGCAGTGGGTCGCGAACTTCGCGATCTCGACGTCGTTCCCCGTCCTGGCGGACATCGGTCTGAGCTTCGCGTACGCGTTCTACGCGTTCTTCGCGCTGCTGTCGCTGTTCTTCGTCTTCTACAAGATCCCGGAGACGCGCGGCAAGGAGCTCGAGGACATGCGCGACGACTTCGTGATCAAGCGGGGCCACATCGTCGAGTCGGCCTGAGGCACAGCCCCGCCCCTGCCGAGAAGTGAGCAGATGCCCCTGATCCGCGCGGATCAGGGGCATCTGCTCACTTCTCGGCGTAGAGGCGCGGTGCGCTACGCGAGCCCCGCGTCCCGCGCGACGATCGCGGCCTGCATGCGCGTCGTGACCTGGACCTTCGCGAGCACGCGCGACACGTGCGTCTTGGCCGTGGCCTCGCTGATGAACAGCTCGTCGGCGATGCCCTGGTTCGACAGCCCCCGCCCGAGGGCCGCGAGCACGTCGACCTCGCGCGGGGTCAGCTCGCGGAGCCGCGCGGTGGTCTCGCCGCGTTGTTCGTCGGCCGGCGTGCCGCCCGCCCGTCCCGTGCCCGACGGCGCCGCTCGCCCCGCGAGGTGAGCGGCGCCGTCGGGCCTCGGGGCGGATGCGAACGCCGCCAGCAGGCGGCGCGTGACCTCGGGGGCCAGGACCCCGTCGCCCGCCGCGACCCGGCGGACCGCGTCGATGAGCGCGGCGGGCTCCGCGGTCTTGAGCAGGAACCCTGCGGCCCCGGCGCGCAGCGCCTCGTCGACGTACTCGTCGAGGTCGAACGTCGTGAGGACGAGGACCTCGGCGAGCTTGTCCGCGACGATCGTGCGCGTGGCCTCGATGCCGTCGATGCCGGGCATGCGCAGGTCCATGAGCACGACCTCGGGGCGCAGCGCGCGGGCGTTGGTGATCGCGGCCGCGCCGTCGCCGGCCTCGCCGACGACCTCGATGTCCGGTGCCGAGTCGAGCAGGAACCGGAGGCCGGCGCGGATCGCGGCGTGGTCGTCGGCGAGCAGGACGCGGATCATGCGGGGTCTCCGGGTGGGTCGGTGTGGCGTGGAGCGCTGCGACCGTGCGGGGTCGGTGGGATCCCGTCGGCCGAGGAGTTGTCAGAACTGGGCCGGTCGATACCCCGGCCTGCTTCTGACAACTGATCCGTGGCGGTCGTGGCAGTCGGGGAGGGGGCGGTCGGGGGACCGGCCGGTCGGCCCAGGGGCAGCACGGCCCGCACGTGCCAGGCGCCCCTCGCGGCGCGGGGGCCGGAAGTACGTGCGTCGATAGGGCCCGCCCCGAACGTGCCGCCCAGGGCCTCGGCGCGCTCGCGCATCGTGAGGAGCCCGGTGCGGGTGCTCAGGCTCGGCGGGAGCGGGCGGGGTTCGTCGGTGAGGGAGCTCGTGACCTCGACCGTGAGGCGGTCCGGTCCCAGCCCGAGCGTGACCAGCACCCGCCCGCCGGGCGCGTGCTTGGCGGCATTGGTCAGGGCTTCCTGCGCGATCCGGTGCGCAGCCTGGTCGACGGCCGCGGGGAGCGTCGCCGAGCGGGCGTCGTCCGGGTCCTCGACGTCGACCGTGAGCCCCTGCGCGCGTGCGGAGACGAGGACGTCGTCGAGCCGGGCGAGCCGTGCGGGGGCGGCGACGGCTTCACCCCCGAGCACCGTGGCTCTGTTGTCAGAACTGAGCCGGTCCATACCCCGGCCACGTTCTGACAACTGATCGGCAGGGGCGAGGGGCACCCCGTCGCGCAGGTCTGGAGGACGACGGTCCGGGGACAAGTTGTCAGAACTGAGCCGGTCCATACCCCGGCCACGTTCTGACAACTGATCCACGCCGAGCGCACCAGCGCGAGACGCACCGTCCCGCGGCAGGTCCGAGCGCAGCAGCAGGATCATGGCCCGCATCTCCTCGAGCGACGTGATGCTGCTCGACCGCACGAGCTCGAGCGCGGCGCGGTCCCGCGCGGCATCGGGTGGCGACGCGAGCGCGGCCCCCGAGTGGATCGCGATGGCGGACAGGTGGGACGCGATGACGTCGTGCAGGTCGCGCGCCATCGCGGCCCTCTCCGCGCGCACGGCCTCGTGCTGCCCGAGCGTCGCGATCTGCTCGAGGTCGGCCGCACGCTGGGCCTCGAGGTCGGCGCGCTCCGCCTCGAGGTCGGCCCGCTCGGCGGCGAGGTCCGCGAGGTCGGACTTCTGCCGCACGTTCGCGGCCCACCAGAGCGGTGTCGCGAGGATCGCTGCGACCTGGATGCCGCCGACCACGAACCCTTGCACGTCCCGGTAGTGCTCCCCCGTGAGCACCGCGACCGCGACGACCATCACCCCGACGGCGACCCCCACCACCGTCCGCAGCCGCCTGCTGCCGTGCAGCCCGCTCGCGTAGAGCAGGTCCCACAGGACCAGGACCATGCCGAGGCTGCCCCCGAACGACAGGTCGACCGCGAACGCCACGGTCCCGACGCTGAGCGCGACCGCCGGATGCGCGCGCTTGAAGACCAGCGCGACGCACCCGGCGAGCAGGGGCAGCACGTGCCACCAGCGCCCGTCGACCGTCACGAGTGGCGGGATCGACCACACCTGCACGACGTCGACGAGCAGGAGCAGGACCCCGATCACGAACATCCCGACGGCGTTGTACGCGTCGCCGCGCCTGCTGTCGGTGCGCAGGCCCGTGGCGACGGTGCTGACCACGCGCCGCACGCGCGACGCACGGGGTGACGAGCCGGCGGCCCGGGCGTCCGGAGCGCCCGAGCCGTCGCCACCACCAGCGCCGTCGCCGGCGGACGCGGTCGCGGTCACGCCGTCCGACGCAGGAGCGGGCAGGGGATCGGGCACGTTCCCATCTCAGCACAGGGGGCCGGGCCGTGGATCGCCCGAACGATGTACGGCGCGGCGCAGCGCCCGGCAAGGATCGCCCGTCCGCCCGACGACAGGCCCATCTCCGGCAGCGAGCCTTGCGGCATGGAACTCCTTCCTCTCCTCGGGGCGCTCGCGGTCCTGGCCCTCGTCGACTCGACGAGCTTCGGCACCTTGCTGATCCCGGTGTGGCTGCTCATGACCCCGGGCCGGGTGCGGGTCGCGCGGATGCTCGTCTACCTGGCCACGATCGTCGGGTTCTATCTCGCGGTCGGCCTGGTCATCGCGCTGGGCGCGGGCGCGTTCGCCGACGTCCTCGGGCGGGTCGTCGAGACCCGCCCGGTCAGGATCGTCGAGCTGCTGCTCGGGGTGGGCCTGGTCGCGTACAGCTTCCGGATCGACCGCCGGTCCAAGGGGGCGTCGACCGGTCAGGGGCGCGTCCTGCGGTGGCGGGCCCGCGCGATGGGGACGTCGGGCGGGGAGGGCGTGGCGCCGTCGGGCCTGCTTCCCCTGCCCGACGGCGGAGCGCATCCCGCGCGCGAGACCCCGCCCCGCGCGGGCGTCGACACCGCGCCGGAGACGGGATCCGTGACGGCCCTCATGGGCCTCGCACTGGGTGCCGCGGCGATCGAGCTCGCGTCGATGCTCCCGTACCTCGCGGCGATCGGGCTGCTCACCCAGGCGGGCCTCGGGTGGCCGGCGACCGGGCTGGTCCTCGCGGGGTACTGCGTCGTCATGGTGCTGCCCGCGCTCGTCCTGCTGGCCGGTCGTGTCCTCGCGGCCCGGCAGGTGGGCCCGCTCCTCGACCGGCTCAACGCGTGGATGACGAAGAACGCGGCGTCGACCACGGCGTGGGTCGTGGGGATCGTGGGCTTCCTGCTCGCGCGTGACGCCGTGGTCTGGCTCGGCTGGATGGGCTGAATGTCCGCGGATCTTGCCGGAACGGCAACCGGACTTGCCTCGGGGCGGGGTGCGGCAGCAAGGTCGGGAGTGACGGCCGTCCCGGGCCGGCACCGACCCGAGGAGCGAACGTGACCCAGCAGCACGACCACGAGAACGACCCTGCCCACGAGCACGGCCACAGCCACGGCCACCAGCAGCACCACTTCGACCAGGCCTTCTGGGACGAGCGCTACGGCTCGACGGCCGCGGTGTGGAGCGGCAACCCGAACCCGCAGCTCGTACGCGAGGTGGCGGACCTGCCCACGGGGCGGGCGCTCGACGTGGGCGCGGGCGAGGGGGCCGACGCGGTGTGGCTCGCGCAGCAGGGGTGGGACGTCGTGGGGCTCGACGTGTCGCCCGTGGCGCTCGAGAAGGCCGCGTCCCACGCCGCCGCGGTAGGGGCCGAGGTCGCGGCGCGGATCGAGTGGCGCCAGGGCGACCTGCTCGGGTGGGAGCCGGAGGACGAGCGGTTCGACCTCGTGACGGCCCACTTCATGCACCTGCCGGCCGACCTGCGCCGGCAGGTCTTCCCGCGCCTCGCACAGGCGGTCGCGCCGGGCGGGCGGCTGCTCGTCGTCGGGCACCACCCTGCGGACCACGAGACCGTGCGCAAGGACTTCGACGAGCACTTCTTCTACACGGGGGACGACCTCCTGGCCGAGCTCGACCTCGACGGGTGGGACGTCGAGACGAACACCGCGCCCGAGCGCGAGATGCTCGGCGCCGACGGGGAGCCCGTGACGATCCGCGACACGGTGCTGCGGGTGCGGCGGCCCTAGCACCGTCCCCGGCTACGCCTGGGGCGCGGTGCGGAGCGTGATCCCGTGCGGCCCGGCATCGAGGGCGGTCACGTGGGCCGTCGAGCCGTCGGGCAGCAGCACGACGAGCCGGTCGCTGCCGTTCGCGCGGACGCGGGCGTACTGGAGCTGGGTCGTCAGGTCGTGGATGCCCAGGGGCCGGGCGCCGTCGCCGGCAGCCGCACCGGCAGCGGGTGACGGTGGGGCGGTCGTGTCCTGCTGCCCGACGGCGTCGCTCACCGCGTCGGTCGGGTGCAGGGCCGGGGTGGGCCGGGCCTCGTAGGACTGGAGCGTGCCGACGATCGAATCGATGAGGTCGTCGACCTCGGTGACGTCGTAGCCCTCACGCCATTTCGTGGCCGAGAACCGGGCGCCTCGGGCCTCGACCGAGGTGAGCAGTCCCGGGCCGGGACGGCCGCCCGCCTCGTACGCCTTGAGCGTCGCGCTGACGTCGTCGAGGTAGATGTCGACCTGCTCGACGTCGTAGCCCTCGCGGAACTTGGTCGCGGTGAACGTCGTGTCCAGGACCTGCTGGGCGCTCAGCATGCGGGGCTCCGATGGGTGGGGTGGGACGGAGGACGGCGCCGGGGTGGACCCTCCTGCGTGAGGTGGACCCCGGCAGGGTCCACCTCACGCGCTCGGCTCCACCCCGGCATCGGGTTCGTCAGTTGGACGACGCCGCCGACGACGCGGACGACGATCCGTTCGACACGGACTGGCCGCTCAGGTGCCCACCGGCCAGCCCGGCGATGAGCTGGTTGATGTCGACGCCCGTGAGCTGCTTGATGACCTGCTGGCCCTCGCCCAGGACCGACGCGACGTTCTTGGTGATCGCGCTCGCACCGTCGGTCGAGATGACGGTCATGCCCTGGATCTTGCCGATGGGCTCGGCCGCGGCGCGGACGATCTCCGGCAGGCGCTCGATGAGCTCCTGGACCAGGGCCGCCTCGCCGTACTTCTTGAGCGCCTCGGCCTTGGCGTCGGTCGCGACGGCCTCGGCGCGGCCCTCGGCCTCGACCGCGAACGCGCGTGCCTCACCCTCGGCCTTGATACCGACGGCCAGGGCGACCTGGCGGTCACGCTCGGCCTCGCCGGCGCGACGGACGGCGGCCGCGGAGGCCTCGGCGTCCTGGATCGCGGCGGTCTTGTTGGCCTCGGCGATCGTGGTGCGCTTGTACGCGTCGGCCTCGGTGGCGGCGTTCGACGAGTCACGCTGGGCGTTGGCTCGCTGGACCTCGGCGTAGGCCGCGGCCTCGGCGGGCTTGCGGATCTCGATGTCGAGACGCTCCTGCGTCACGCGGGCCTGCTCGGACAGCGCCTCGCGCTCCTCGACCGCGACGAGCCGCTCCTGCTCGGCGCGCGCGAGCTGACCCGCGGCCTCGGCCTCGGCGTTGGCCTTGTCGGTCTCGGCCTTGATGATGGCGCGCTTGAGGTCGAGCGCCTTCTGGCGCTCGGCGATCTGCTCGGCGGCGTCGATCGCGGCGAACTCGGACGCGCGCTGGGCCTCGGCCTCGGAGACCTCGGCGACCTGGCGGGCGCGGGCGGCCTCGGCGCGACCGAGGTTGGCGAGGTAGTCGGAGCCCGGGGTCGAGATGTCCGAGATGTTGAGGAGGTCGACCTGCAGGCCCTGCTCCGAGAGGTCCGTCTTGGTGGACTCGACGACGCGGTCCGAGAGGCCCTTGCGGTCGGAGATGATCTGCTCGATCGTCATGTCGCCCACGATCGAGCGCAGCGAGCCCTCGAGGGACTCCTTGATGATCTCGGTCAGCGTGCCCTGCTGGGACAGGAAGCGCTGGGCCGCGCGACGCACGCCTTCCTCGTCGCCACGGACCTTGAAGTTGATCGACGCCTTGATGGCGATCTTGATGCGGTTCTTGTCGACGCCCTCGACCGTGATGCCGATCTGGCGCTGCTCGAGCGAGATGGAGAAGCCCTGCTGGAGGATGGGCCACACGAACGTGCGGCCGCCCGTGACGACGCGCTGGCCGGTGCCGGCGGCCTCCTTGCGGCCTGCGCCGCGCCCGACGATGATCAGGGCCTCGTTCGGGGGAACGCGGCGGATGCGCTTGGCGATGAACGTGATGATCGCGAAGAACGCGATGATCAGGGCGATAGTGGCGATGATGCCGACGACGTTGGAATCTTCGAGCATGTCTGTACGCGCCTGCGGCGCGACTCCTTTCGGTGGCGGGTCGTGCGAGCGGGTCGTGCGGGTCGTGCCGTGGTGCGGGTGGTGCTGCCGGGTTCCCGGGGTGAGGGGTCCCTGGCGGGAGGGTGAGTCGTCGGGCGGGAGGGTGAGCCGCTGGGCCGGCGGGTCAGTCGTTGGGGTAGTGGCGCCGGACGCGGACGCGCGTGCCGGACTGCTCGAGGACCACGACGCGGGCTCCGGTCGGGATGGGCTCGTCGGCCCAGGCGAGGCGCCGTTCGAGCTCGTGCGCGGCGTCGAGCGAGACCTCGCCGGTCGCGGCGGAGATGTCGCTGGTCGCGGTGCCTTGGACGCCCACGAGGGACACGGGCACGGCGTCGTCGGACTCGCGCAGCTTCTTGGTGAGCACGTGCACGAGGAGGACCACGAGGACAGCGAGCACCGCGGAGCCGACGTACGCGAGGACGATCGGCAGGTCGTTCGACACGACGATCGCGCCGGTCGCGCCGAACACGATGGCCCCGACGCCCAGCGAGGTCCCGGACACGGCTCCGTCGCCGAGCTCGATGAACTCACCGAGGATCATCGAGAACAGGACGAGAGCCAGCCCGACGATGCCGACGACGACGAACGTGATCACCGTGAAACCCCCCTGGGGTCGGTCACGCCCCGCCGTCGAGCACTGGTCGCCCGAACACTTGACGTGATCGTGAACTTGCCCGAACTCTAGCGTGACTCAAGGGTGCCCTTCGACGAGATGGGGACTCCGCACCATGGGGTCTTCGGCCCTCGGTGGTCGGCCCGCGTGCCGAGGACGAGTTGTCAGAACCGCACCGGGGTATGGACCGGCTCAGTTCTGACAACTGAGCCGTGGCGTCAGCGGGAGAGCTGGTCGAGCAGTACGCCGAGGTTCCCCGCCGCGGTGTCCCGGTAGCCCTGCACCCATTCGCCCTGGTAGTCGCGCGGCGCGACCTCGGTCACGAGCAGCGCGCTGAGGTACGCGCGGTACAGGAGCAGGCGGACGTCGCCGGCCCCGAGCGTGCTCGCCCCGGGCCTCGCCCGCCCGACGACGTCGCGCCCGTCCGGTGCGCCGCCGTCGGGCCGGATTTCACCCGGCACGGGCGACGCGAACCACGGCTCGGCGACCGCTAGCCGGCCACCCGCGTCGCGGTAGCCCGCGAGCAGCGCGGGCGGGACCGGGCCCAGCCCGAGCTGGTCGGCTCCCGCGAGCTCGTACAGCGGGTCGCCCCACAGGCTGCGCTCGGTGTCGATCACGCCGCTCAGGCGCAGCACCGACGACGCGTCGGGGGAGAGGAAGAGGTTGCCGGGCCACAGGTCGGTGTGGACGAGCGCGGGGACCGTGACCTCGGCGAGCGCGTCGTGGTTGTCCGCGAGGGCGCCCCGCAGCGCGTCGGCGGGCAGCACGACGCCCCACGTCTCGGCGTCGGCGAGCAGGGCCTCGACCATGCGGCCGAACGCCTCGGGCCAGGTCGGGGCGCTCAGGCCCGACGCCTGCGCGGGATACCCGAACGACTCTCCCGTCACGGTGTGCAGGCGGGCCATGAAGGCGCCGAGGTCGTGCCGGACCTGGGCCGTCGCGGCGTCGTCGAGCGGAGGCAGGGCGTTCCACACGTCGCCGTCGAGGAACGACACGACGAGCGCGTCGCCGTCGACCACCTCGCGGCTGAAGTCGCTGTGGACCACGCGCGGCATGAGGAGGTCGGGGCGGTCGGCCGCGCGGCGGTAGACCTCCTCCTCGGTGCCGAGGATCCCGCGCTCGTAGCGCAGGAGCCGGGACGTGTCAGCGCTCGTGACCTTCACGACGCAGCGCCGCCCGTCGGTGAGGTCGACGCGGTAGGTCGAGGCGAACATCCCGCCGTCGAGGGGGCCGGCCGCAGCCAACTCGCCGAGCGGGGCGAGCAGTCGGGCGAGCTGGTCGTCGGTGACCGTCATCTTGGTGAGCACGCGGAGATCGTATCGATTCGACGGGCGGGGCGGAAGGCGCTCGGCGCTCGGCGCGCGATCGGTCGTCAGAAGTGCACCGGGGCATCGACCGGCTCAGTTCTGACAACTGATCTCTTGCCATGCTGGCAAGTCATCCATAGACTTGCCAGCATGGAAAATGACTTCCGCGAGGACGGGTCCCCGAGCGGCACGCCCGGGCTCTCCCCGGCGCAGGCGCGCGCAGCGCTCGAGGGGCTCGACGCCGACGGGGCGACGCTCGCGGAGCGCGCAGTCACGCCCTGGTGGTACCACCTGACGTTCGGCACGATCGTGGCGGTGATCATCTGCACCCAGGCGCTGCCGTCCCCGGCCTCGCTCATCACGCTGCCGGTCGCCCTGTTCGCGCTGCCGGTCCTCGTCCTCGTCTACCGCCGCCGCTACGGTCTGTGGTTCAGCCAGCCGGCGGGACCTCGGTCGAAGCGCATCTATCAGGTCATGCTGACGACGATCCTGCTCTGCTTCGGCGCCATGCTGGTCGTCAGGTTCACCGAGATCGAGTACACGTGGGTGCTGGTGCCGGCGTCCGTCGGGTTCGTCGCGGCGGTCGTGCTCGGCCCGCTGTACGACAGGGCCTTCCGGCGCGAGCTGGCCGGGACGGAGCGATGAGCACCACCCCCGCGTTCAACGAGATCGTCCACTCGCCCGTCCGCCTGCGCATCTGCGGGGTGCTCCGGCGGGGAGCGGAGCTCGAGTTCGCGGTGCTGCGGGACACGCTCGGCCTGAGCGACGCGAACCTGTCCAAGAACCTCCGGGTGCTCAGCGACGCCGGGTTCGTCACGGTGCGCAAGGAGAGCTCCCCGGACCGGAGCGACGCGCGCCGCCTCACCTGGGTCACGCTCACCCCGGACGGCCGGCGCGCCGTCGAGGCCCACCTCGCGGCGCTCGCGCAGATCGCCGCCGGCTGAGCCTGGCCCCGCCTGCGCGTCGGGCCCACCTGGTACTGCTCGCCTGTGCTCGGTTGTCAGAAGTGCACCGGGGTCTCGACCGGCTCAGTTCTGACAACCAATCCAATGCCGGGCCCGCAGACAGCGACGCCGTCGACGTGCAGCCCTACAGCCGCGGCACGTTGCGCAGGTTCGCCCGGGCCATCGACACGACCTCTCCCATGCCGCCGCCCAGGACCTCCTTGCTCATCGCGACCGCGAAGCCGCGCACCTGCCCGGCCGTGATGGTCGGGGGCAGGGACAGTGCGCGCGGGTCGGTCACGACGTCGACCAGGGCGGGACCCGGGCGCGAGAGGGCCCCGCGCAGCGCGCCGCGCACGTCCTTGGCGCGCTCGACGCGCACCGACGGGATCCCGATCGCGTTCGCCACCGCGGCGTAGTCGATGTGCGGCGACTCGGTGCCGAACATGGGCAGCCCGTCGACGAGCATCTCGAGGCGCACCATCCCGAGGCTCGCGTTGTCGAACAGCACGATCTTGACGGGCAGCTCGTAGGCCTTGATCGTGATGAGCTCGCCCAGGAGCATCGAGAGCCCGCCGTCGCCGGCCATCGCGACGACCTGCCGGTCCGGCTGGGCGGCCGCGACGCCGATCGCGTGCGGCACCGCGTTGGCCATGGACCCGTGCAGGAACGACCCGATCACGCGGCGCTTGCCGTTGGGGCTGATGTACCGGGCGGCCCACACGTTGCACATGCCCGTGTCCACGGTGAAGACCGCGTCGTCGGCAGCCTCCTGGTCCAGGAGGTCCGCGACGTACTCGGGGTGGATGGGCGAGTGCTTCTCGACGTCCTTGGTGTAGGCGCCGACCACGCCCGTCATCGACTTCTCGTGCTTGGCGACCATGCCGTCGAGGAACGAGCGGTTCTTGGCCGTGTTGACGAGCGGCATGAGGAGCCGCACGGTCTCGCCCACGTCGCCGACCACGGCGACGTCGAGCCGCGTCCGCCGGCCCAGGTGCGTGGGGTCGGTGTCGACCTGCGCGGTGCGCACGGACTCGGGCAGGAACTGGTCGTACGGGAAGTCGGTGCCGAGCAGGACCAGGAGGTCGGCCTCCTGCATGGCGTCGTGCGCGGCGCCGTAGCCGAGCAGCCCGCTCATCCCGACGTCGAACGGGTTGTCGTACTGGATCCACTCCTTGCCGCGCAGCGAGTGGCCGATCGGCGCCGCGATCTTGTCGGCGAGCGCGATCACGTCGTCGTGCGCGCCGCGCGTCCCGGCACCCGCGAAGATCGTGACCTTCTTGGCCTTGTTGATCGCGTCGGCCAGCGTCCGCAGCGCGTCGGGGTCCGGGACGATCCGCGGCCTGGCCGGGTGCACCGCGACGTCGATGATCTCGGCCGCGGCGTCGAGGTCCGCGACGTCGCCGGGGATCGTCAGGACCGCGACTCCCGGGGCGCCGTACGCGTGGTGGATCGCGGAGTTGATGACGCGCGGCGCCTGCTGGGAGGACGAGATCATCTCGGAGTACACCGAGCACTCGGTGAACAGGCGGTCGGGGTGCGTCTCCTGGAAGAAGCTCGTGCCGATCTGCGCGCTGGGGATGTGGCTCGCGATCGCGAGGACGGGCACCTTGGAGCGGTTGGCGTCGTAGAGCCCGTTGATGAGGTGGAGGTTGCCCGGGCCGCACGAGCCCGCGCACACCGCGAGCTTCCCGGTGACCTCGGCCTCGGCCGCGGCGGCGAACGCCGCGGACTCCTCGTGGCGCACGTGCACCCACTCGATGCCCTTGCCCTTCCCCTTCTGGCTGCGCCGGACCGCGTCGACCACGGGGTTGAGGCTGTCGCCCACGATCCCGTAGATGCGTTCGACCCCGGCCTCGATGAGCTGGGCGACGAGCAGGTCGGCGACCGTCCTGTTCCGCTTGTCCTGGGGACGACCGAGACCGAGTGCCATGGGAGAACCTCCGCACGAGGGGAAAGGGGGACCTTTCCATCGTGCGCTCGATGGCGCCCGGATGCAGCCGCTGGGGCCGTTCCGCTCGTCACGTCCGTGCGTCACAGCGCGGTGCGGACGGTCGCGCAGGGCGGCGGCCCGACGGCGCAGCTCACCGCGAGCAGTCGGGTCGCCCGGCGCGGTCGTGGCGTCGGGCGGGCTGCCCGCCCGGGGGTGCCCGCCCGTGGCCGGGACGCGCACCGCCTGGGGTGCGATCCGCCGTCGGGCGACGGCGCTCAGGCCGTCGCGGGACCCTGCTCCGGGGCCTCGTCGTCCGGGACGTCCGCGGTCTCCGCCGCCTCCGCGACGTCGTCGCGCGGCGCGCCGCGGCGCAGGACCCGCGTCGAGGCGAGGACCGCGAGGACCGCGACGCCCGCCGCGATCATCACGACCTGGAAGCCCGCGTGCGCGCCCGCGGCGTCGATCCGCGACCCCGCGATCGACGCGCCGAACGAGACGCCCACGCCCAGGGAGGTCCCGACCCAGGCGAGCCCCTCGGTGAGCTGGTGCGGGGTCACGAGGTTCTGGACCAGGGCGTTGCCGTTGATGAGCGTCGGGGCGATCGTGAAGCCCGTGACGAACATGACGACCGCGAGCATCGGCAGCGACGTGACGACGAAGAACAGGGACACGCCCAGCGCGAGCGCGACCATGCCGATCGTGAACCGCTTCCACAGCGGCGAGACCCAGTGGCGCGCGCCGTACGCGAGACCCGAGATGAGCGAGCCCATCGCGAAGACGCCCAGGATGAGACCCGACGCCGACTTGGAGCCCTGCTCCTCGGCGAACGCGATGGTCGAGACGTCGGTCGCGCCGAAGATGAGGCCCATCGCGACGAACACGACCGCGAGCACGATCATGCCGGGCGAACGCATCGCGGAGCGGTGCTTGACCCCGGGGACCGCGGGCATGACCGGAGGTTCGGTGCGGCGCTGCGAGAGGAACCAGACGCCGCCCACCACGGCCGCGACCATGGGGACGATGATCCCGGCCGAGTCGGTGACCTCGGTCGCGAGCAGGGTTGCGAGGACGGGCCCGACGACGAAGACGAGCTCGTCGAGCGCCGACTCGAGCGAGTAGGCCGTGTGGAGCTGGCGCGGGTCGTTCACGGCATGGGTCCAGCGGGCGCGGACCATCGAGCCGTACGAGCCGATGCTCGCGCCCGCGATGATCGCGGTCGCGTAGAGCCACACTTCGGGCGCCTGGTTGACCGCCGAGAGCACGAGGCCGAGCAGGCCCAGCGTGCTCACGACGAGCATGGGGCGCATGACCTTGGCCTGGCCCACGCGGTCGACGTAGCGGGCGATCTGCGGCGAGGCGATGGCCTGCGCGATCACGTAGGCCGCGGAGACGCGCCCGGCCAGGGCGTACGAGCCGTAGATGCCCTGGATCATCAGGACGATCCCGATCCCGACCATGGACATCGGGAGCCGGGCCACGACGGCCGCGGCCGAGAAGTTCAGCGCCCCCGGCTTGCTGAGGACGACGCGGTAGGGGTTGCGGGAGTCGTCTGCCGCTGCACGGGGGGAGTCTTGGACCACCGTCTCAGTCTCCCATCGGTTGCCGCGTCGCCGAGCGTCTGCGGGGCGTGATCCTCAGCGCAGTGTCGGCCTCGTCGAGGGCCCCTTCGTAGTGTCACCGCTCGACCGGACGCGCGCGAACCGCAGGCGGCCCGCATGATGAACGGGTGAGCGAGCAGACGCAGGCGATCACGATCGTCGACAACCCGGCGCAGGAGCGGTTCGAGGCGCGCACGCCCGAGGGCGACGTGGCGGGGTTCGCGGCGTACGTCCGACAACCCGGCCAGGTCGTGTTCACGCACACCGAGGTCGACGACGTCTACGCGGGCAACGGGATCGGGTCCTCGCTCGCCCGCGGCGCGCTCGACCAGGTGCGCGCGTCGGGGGACAAGGTGGTGCCGTTGTGCCCGTTCATCCGGGCGTTCGTGCAGCTCCACGAGGAGTACCAGGACCTGGTCGCGCGCTGACGCCTGCCGTCCCGTGAACGACCGAGCGGGGCGGGTCCTCGTCGGTGACGAGAGCCCGCCCCGCTCGGGGTCCGCCCGGATCAGGCGATGGTCGCGGAGAGCGCGACCTCCTGGCGCAGGTCGTGGTTCAGGTCACCCGCGGCGTCCGCCGGGGTCAGCGTGACCTCGAACTCGATGGGCGAGCCGGGCTGGTGCTTGAAGTTCTCGCCGTAGGCGACGGACTGCCCCGGCGCGAGGACGAACGGCGCCTCGCCCGAGCCCGGGGCGATCGGGGAGTCGACGACCCCGGCCGCCTCGAAGAGCGCCTTGTCGACGATGCTGTCCATGCCCTGCATGTAGGGCCAGTCGGCGTAGCGTGCGTCGACGCCCACGATCGAGTAGGTCAGCGGCAGGTCGGCGTCGCCCGTGTTGGTCAGGACGTAGTTGACGAACACGATCGGGTCGCCCGGGTTGAGGATCGGCTTGCCCGACTCGTCCGCGAACTGGCCGGTCTTCGTCGCGACCGCAGTGCTCACCTGGTAGATGTCCACGGTGAAGCCGTCGCCCTCGGCCGTGCCGAGCTTGGTGCCGACGACCTCGTTGGACGCGGCCCACGCGGGCTTGTCGCCCGTGGCGGCGGGCTCGGCCTCGGTCTCCTCCTCCGCGGGGGTCTCCTCGGTGTCCGGCGTCTCGACGCTCGTCGAGGCCGAGGTGGTCTCCTCGGGGGCGGCGTCGCCCGAGCAGGCGGACAGGCCGAGGACGGCGACGAGGGCCAGGGGCAGTGCGAGAGCGGCTCGTGACGTGCGCATGGGAACTCCAGAGGATCGACGAGGGGACGCTTCGATACTAGGAGTAGAGGTCCGCGGCAGACCGTGTTTCTGATGGTGAGAAGTGCCCATGTGAGATACCCGACGGAGATCTCCGGGGCCAGGGGCTGCGCGGTGCCGTGAGGCGAGACGGAGAAGCGGTGAGGTGCCCGACGACGGCGGGCGCCGCCGTCGGGCACCTCACCCCGGGCGTCAGCCGCCCAGGGCGTCCGAGACGACCTGCTTGGCCTCGTCCTGCACCTGCGTGAGGTGCTCGGCCGAGACGAACGACTCGGCGTAGATCTTGTAGACGTTCTCCGTGCCCGAGGGGCGCGCCGCGAACCACGCGTTCTCCGTGGTGACCTTGAGGCCGCCGATCGCCGCGCCGTTGCCCGGGGCCGTGGTCAGCTTCGCGGTGATCTCCTCGCCCGCGAGCGTCGTCGACGTGACCTGATCCGGGCTGAGCCTCGCGAGCGCCGACTTCTCCTCGAGCGAGGCCGGGGCGTCGACCCGGGCATACCAGGACTCGCCGTACTGCTCGACGAGCCGGGCGTGGTGCTGGGACGGGGTCATGCCCGTGGTCGCGAGGATCTCCGAGGCGAGCAGCGCGAGCAGCAGGCCGTCCTTGTCCGTGGTCCACACCCCGCCGTTCGTGCGCAGGAACGAGGCGCCCGCGGACTCCTCGCCGCCGAACCCGACCGAGCCGTCGAGCAGGCCGGGCACGAACCACTTGAAGCCGACCGGCACCTCCTCGACGCGGCGACCGATCCCCGCCCCCACCCGGTCGATGAGCGACGAGGACACGAGCGTCTTGCCGATCGCGGCGTCCGGACGCCAGCCGGGACGGGCCCCGCCGTACAGGTAGTCGATCGCGACCGCGAGGTAGTGGTTGGGGTTCATGAGGCCCGCGTCCGGGGTCACGATCCCGTGGCGGTCGGAGTCCGCGTCGTTGCCCGTCGCGATGTCGAACGTCGAGGTCGCGTCCGGGTCCGTCATCTTCTGCACGAGCGAGGCCATGGCGTACGGCGACGAGCAGTCCATGCGGATCTTGCCGTCCCAGTCGAGCGTCATGAAGGCCCAGCGCGGGTCGACCTGCGGATTCACGACCGTCAGGTCCAGCCCGTAGCGCTCGCCGATCTCGCCCCAGTACTCGACCGACGCCCCGCCCAGGGGATCGGCGCCGATCGCGACGCCCGCGCCGCGGATGGCCTCGAGGTCCAGGACCGAGGCCAGGTCGTCGACGTACGCCGTGAGGAAGTCGTGGCGGTGCGTGGTCTCGGCCGTCAGCGCACGCTTGAGCGGGACCCGCTCGACGTGCCCGACGCCCGAGCGCAGGATCTCGTTCGCGCGGTCCGCGATCCAGCCCGTCGCCTCCGAGTCCGCGGGCCCGCCGTGCGGCGGGTTGTACTTGAAGCCGCCGTCGCGCGGGGGGTTGTGCGACGGCGTCACGACGATTCCGTCCGCGAGCTCGGGGCCCGTGGTGCGGACCCCTGCCTCGGTGGCTGCGCCGTTGTGCAGCAGGATCGACTGGGACACGGCCGGGGTCGGGGTGTAGGAGTCGCGCGCGTCGATGTACGTCTGGACGCCCGCGGCCGTGAGGACCTCGATCGCGGTCTGCCACGCAGGCAGCGACAGCGCGTGCGTGTCACGGCCGATGAAGAGAGGACCGTCGGTGCCCTGGGCGCGCCGGTACTCGACGATCGCCGCGGTGATCGCGATGATGTGCGCCTCGTTGAACGCGTGGTCCAGGCTCGACCCGCGGTGGCCCGACGTCCCGAACACCACCTTCTGCGCCGGGTCGTCGACGTCGGGCGAGAGGTCGTAGTAGGCGCCGACCACGGCGTCCACGTCGATGAGGTCCTGGGGCTGGGCGAGGGTTCCGGCGCGGGGGTCCATGCGACGATCCTGCCACTGGTCAGGGCGTCGCGGGAGGTCTGTCCCGGGAGGGGAGACCGGCGCGGCGCACGACCACGATCCGACGACGTCTCGTCAGAAACGTAGGCTGGTCACCATGTTCCCGCCCCAGGTACCCACGACCGACGTGTCCGAGCTCGACGCCGAGCGCCCCGTGCCCGAGGGCGTCGTGCTCCTCGACGTGCGCGAGCAGGACGAGTGGGACGCGGGACACGCGCCCGACGCCGTCCACATCCCCCTGGGCGAGCTGCCCGTGCGCTGGGGCGAGCTGGACCCCGAGGTCCCGATCCTCGTGATCTGCCACTCGGGCGGACGCTCGGCGCGCGCCGCGGCGTGGCTCAACCAGGGCGACTTCGACGCGACGAACCTCGACGGCGGCATGGTCGCGTGGTCGCAGCGAGGGTTCCCGGTCGAGCAGTAGGAGCCCGCCGGCCCCGCAGCCCGCTCCCACTACACTTTCCCCATGGCCAAGAACTCGACGCCCGACTTCGTGCTGCGCCCCTTCGAGGGTCTCCCCGGCGAGACCGACTGGGTCGCCCTGCGGGAGGTCGTCCCCTCGGCCTCGGCACCTGCTCGCACCACGGAGGAGTACGGCGCTCGCGACGTGCTCGTCGTGACGATCCTCCCGGCCGGCTGGGCCGCGCTGCACCGTCAGGACGGCACCATCCTCCTGGCGCTCCAGACCCTCGCGGGCTCGGGCGACACGAGCCGCGACCTCGCGTCGGTCCTGCTCGAGGCCATCGAGGCCGAGCCGGGCACGTCGATCGAGCTCGGCGAGCTCCCGGGCCCGGGTCCGCGCCTGCAGGACGTCCTGGACCTGTCGGTGCCGTTCGAGGTCACGGTCCACGACGACTTCTCGTTCTGGCTCGACCCCACCACGGACGTCACGCCGGACCTCAAGGCGTCGCTCGACCAGGCGTCGGAGTCGATCGTGCCCACGGTCAAGCTCGAGTCGGTCGAGTCGGCCTACTGGTGCTCCATGAGCCGCGAGTTCCTGCGCTGGGCCTGGCCCGTGGGCGAGGAGGCGCTGATCGACGCGATCTCGCGCCTGCACGCCAAGCGCGAGTCGGGGCTGGGCGGCGGCAAGTTCGTCGGCGCGTTCCGGTCGTCGGGCCTGCTGGTCCCCGTCTGGGAGCTGCCGCGCGGCACCGAGGCCGCAGACCTCGAGGAGCCCGCCAAGGAGCTCAAGGCGAAGATCGACGCGGCGCTCGCGGTCACCGAGCCGCTCGACGCCAACGAGCGTCGTGCGCGAGCGGGCATCGTGTCCCGCCAGGTCACGCTCCGCTGACGAGCCCCTCACCACGGGCAGCACACCGGCACCACCAGCACCACGGCACCACCAGCACCACCCCGAGACCGGCGGGCGGCGGCATCGTCGCCCCGCCCGTCGGCCTCGGTCAGGTCACGTCCGGCGACCCGGAAGCACAGACGCCAGGCTGACCGAGAGATACCTCGGCAAGAACCCGAGAACACCGTTCTCTGGGACATCCCCGTGACTTTGGCACCTCGAGTGTGGCAAACTGCGGGAAACTCTTTGCACTACTAGGCTGGATTGCGTGAACGCGGACCATCGGTCGACCGAGTCAGGACTGAACACCGAAACCACAGGGGACGTGTCGGGCGTCCCCGCCAACGGGACGCACGCGCTCCCGGTGGCGAAGACCCCGCGCCCGGCCCCGCTGCACGGCGGTTCACGGCAGAAGCAGCGCGTGGCGGTGATCATCCCCGCCAAGGACGAGGCGCGTCGCATCGCGGCCACGGTCCGGGCGGCCAAGGCCATCCCCCACGTCGACCTGGTGCTCGTCGTGGACGACGGCAGCGAGGACACGACGCAGCACGTCGCCCGCGAGGCGGGAGCCGTGGTCGTGCGCCACTCCCACAACCGCGGCAAGGCGGCAGCCATGGAGACGGGCGCAGCGGTCGTCGCGATGCGTGACGTCGCGGACCGCCCCCCGCGCCTCCTGCTCTTCATCGACGGCGACCTGGGCGAGACCGCGGTCAACACGGCCCCGCTCGTGCCCCCGGTGCTCGACGGCCTGGCGGACATGTCCATCGCCCTGCTCCCGCCGCAGCCCGGCGCGGGCGGTCGCGGGATCGTCGTGGGTGCCGCGCGTCGTGCCATCCAGTCCATGACGGGCTGGACGCCCACGCAGCCGTTGTCCGGCATGCGCTGCCTGACGCGCGAGGCTTTCGAGGCGGCGACGCCGCTGGCCCGTGGCTGGGGAGTCGAGACGGGTCTGACGATCGACCTGCTCCGCAAGGGCTACGTCGCGGTCGAGGTCCCGTGCGACCTGCGCCACCGCCCGTCCGGGTCCGACCTCAAGGGGCAGATCCACCGCGCCAACCAGTACCGCGACGTGCAGCTCGCGGTCGGGGCGCGGCGCGTCCGCAGCGCGCTCGACGCGCTCGGCGGGCACAAGCACTCCGGGAAGTAGCACGTCGCACGAGGCGCCCGGGCGGACTCCGCCCGGGCGCCTCGTCGTCTACCTGCCCGACGCCGCAGGTTCCGCCGCGTCGTCGGGCGAGCCTCCGCCGTCGGGCAGGGAGGGCAGCACGCCAGAGGGCCGCGCGCCCGTCCCGGAGGACACGGTGCCCGACGGCGCCGCTCCCGTCCCGGAGGCCGTCCCGCCGTCCGCGTCGGGGACCTCGCCCGGGCTTCCCGGCGTCGCGCGCAGCGCGGTGAGCACCACGAGCGGCACGGCCGCGACCAGGGCGATCATCGCGATCCGGACCCCGAAGTCGTTGACGAGCGAACCGCTCACGCACATGACCCAGATCGCGAGGATCGCGGGCCGGAACAGGGGCCACCCGGCCTCGGACCGTGCGAACCAGGCCGGCGTGAAGCGGCGCGGCGCGAACAGCACGAGCGCGAACCAGACCAGCACGACGAGCGTGATCCACACCGGGACCCCGCCCAGCACCGAGCGGGCCGCGTAGCCGGCCTTGCGCCAGAGCATCTCCCACGCGTCGCCGTCGACCACCTGGCCCACGAAGCGCCCCAGGTGCGAGCGCGCGGCCGGGGGGCGCAGCCAGTCGAGCACGCCGATCGCCGCGACGACCCCCACGCCGGCCAGTCCGATCGTGAAGAACCGCCGGAACGTCAGACGCGCGCCCGAGGCCGCGAGCAGCAGGATCGCGAACGTCGGGACGAGGACCAGGCCGCCGCCGAGGTCGGCCCCGAGCGTGGGCCAGACGTCGACGGCCATCGCGACCACGCCGATGGCCCCGACCACGAGCGTCGCCGTCCGCCGTCGACCACGGAGCACGAGCCACTGTGCGACCCCGGCCGCAGCGAGGACTCCCGCGACCGCGTACACCGAGAACGTCGGGTTGCCGAACCCGTAGAAACGCGCCCCGAACGTCGGCGCCGAGCCGAGCGGGCTCGCACGGTTGAACGGGGTGCCCAGCAGGGCGTCGAGCGTCAGCACCGCGAACGTGATGCCCGCGACCAGCGCGGGGCCCGCCCAGACGGGGCGTCGAGGAGCGAGCGCCCCGAGCCCGGCGACCACGACGGTCGAGCCGACCGACATGGCGACGGCCGCGAGCATCGGGTTCTCGAACCGCCACCAGGACGTCATCGACGAGACGAACGCCGCGGCGGGCAAGGACGCGAGGACCAGCGCGGCTCCCTCGGCGACCCGCCGCGCGATCCGCCAGCCCCGCGAGTCCTTGCGGCGGGCTGCGGGCGCCAGCAGCAGGCAGCCGGCCGCGAGGACCAGGCCCGCGTACCCCGCGTAGTCGACGAAGTACGGGTAGATCTGCCGCCGGACCTGGTCGCGCGACGTCAGGTCGGCCAGGGCGTCGGCCGCCGACGCCGCGTCGAGGGGGCGGGGCGAGCCGTAGGTGATGACCGACGTGTCGATCCCTGCCGGGACCTCGACGCCCAGGGCGCCCAGGATCGTCGGGGGTACGTCGAGCAGGCGGACGATCCCGTCGGAACGGGTCGCCGAGCTCGTGAGGAAGCGGGGCTGGTCGGAGTCGATCGAGGCCGAGGACCGGACCATGGTCACGCCCAGCGCAGGGCGGGCGCCCGGGTTGTTGACGACGTCGACCACGAGGACCGTCGCCGAGTCCGGCACGGCGTCCAGGACCCGGCCGACCGTCGCGTCGACGTCGGCGACGAGCCCGGGCCGCTCGGCGCGGTACCGGGCCGAGCGCTCGGCCGGCGTCTCGCCCGGGACCGTCTCCAGCGCTGCCGGGGTCGCGTCTCCCGCGTCGATCACGGTCAGCGCGCAGCCGAACGTGTCGTTGACGGGGGCCAGGGCGGCGGGCAGGTCCTGGTAGCGCGCGACCGTCCCGTCGCGGTCCGCGAGGGCGAGCGCCGCGCGCGGCCCGACGGCCGTCGCGCAGACGCCCGCGTCCGAGATCGCCTGGCCCAGGGTGCCGAGCTCGACGGTCCGGGACTGCGCGTCCACCATGTCCTGCCATCCCGCGACCTGGACCGAGGTCGCGGGGGTCGCCACGCGCGACGACGCGACCGTGTCGACCGGCTCGTCCGTCGAGGTCGTCGTCCCGTCGGCCGCGACCGTGGTGACGGGGGCGCACGACGTCGTGCCGTCGTCGAGCAGGAGCGGCTCGTGGCGCACGTACTGCCCTGCCGACAGCGCGAGCCATCCCGACGCGGGGCACCGGCTCGCGGCCCCCGTGGGGAGCGAGTCGCCCGCGGCGCCCGCCCCCTCGGTGAGGAGCGTGCGGAGCTCGGGGGCCGTCCCGGACGAGACGTCGGGCCAGCGCAGTCCCGACGTGCCGATCACGACGAGGCTCTCGCCCTCGGGTGCGACGGGTGCGCCCGTGCCGCGACGGACCTCGTCGCCCGCGACGGCGGCGCCGCTCGTCGGCACGACGGCCGCGGCGAGCAGCAGCGAGAGGAGCAGGCCGCCGCCCACCGCGAGGATCGTGGTGGGCATGCGGCGGATCGTGCCCGAGTCGGTCGAGAGCCCCGCGATGCGCGGCGCGCGCGTCCTCGGGGAGACCGCCGCGGATGCTGCGACGGGGACCGTGGTGGGGACCGCCGTGGCGACGGCTGTGATCGACGACTCCGAGAGGAACGAGGCCACGACGGTCGCGATCGCCACGACGACGAACATGACCGCGATGATGACGCCCGAGTCGTTGAGGACCGAGCCGATCCCGGCCGCGACCACGAGCGAGACCACGAGGGACCGGAGCTGAGGCCAGGCGCGGTACGCGGCGGCGACCTCGGGCAGGCGGCAGACGTCGGGGCGAAGGGCCGCGAAGGCCGTGGCCACGACGGCCACCGTCGCGAGGACTCCGGGCACGCTCGCGACCGTCGCCCAGGCGCCCGCGGCCTTGGTCGCGATCATGCTCAGCGCGTCCCCGTCGAGGAACCGCTGGACGAACCCGCCCAGGTGCGAGCTGGTCCCTGGGATCGCCCAGTCGACGACCGACACGACCACGACCACGCCGATCGTCACGGCCGCGACCGCGAGGATCCGCCGTACCGTGATGCGCACCTGGGCGACCAGCAGGGCGAGGATCGCGAACGCAGGGATCAGAGCGAGGATCCCGCCGAAGTCGGCGCCGAACGCGGGCCAGCCGTCGACGACGGTCGTCACGATCCCGACACCGACGACCACCGCGATGCCCGCCCGTCGCCTCCCGTGCGCCACGAGCTGGGACGCGATGCTCCCGGCGAGCAGGAGCGCGGCGGCGCCGTAGACCGCGAACGTCATGTTGTTGAAGCCGTAGAAGCGCGCCCCGAGCACGGGGGCCGGGCCCAGGAGCGACCCCTGCTGGAGCGTCGTACCCGTCAGGCCGTCGACCGTCAGGACGAGCCACGTGACTCCCGAGACCGCGGCCGCGAGGCGCCACGGGCTGCGCGGCAGGACCCGGCTCACGAACCACGCGACGAGGGCGACCACCACGGTCGCCACGCTCACCGAGAGGATCAGCGCGAACGTCGGCGCGGGGGAGACCCACCACCGGGCGAGCGTGCTGAGCGACGACGCGGCCGGCGCGGAGGCGACCAGGAGCAGGACGGCCGACAGGACCCGGCGACCTCGGGGGCTCGGGGGGAGCGGCGTCGTCGGGCCGGAGGGAGATCCGGCCGCGCGCCGCTCGGCCGCCCGACGCGACCACAGCGTGGCCCCGACCGCGATCACGAGCGAACCGATGAGCAGCCCCACGAACGCCGGCATGAGGTTCGGGGCGGTGTCCGACAGGACACCGAGGTAGCGACGGTTCTCGACCGTGCGCGAGATGCTCATGCGACGGTCGTCACCCGACTCGAGCGGGGCACCGCCCTCGAACGCGGCGGTGCTGATCCCGGCGTCGGACGCGAGCGTCGCGGTGAGGTCCGTGAGCTGGACGAGTCCCTTGAAGCGCGTCGACTCGGACTGGAGCCAGCCGTGCTCCGAGCCTGAGGCCGTCCAGTCCACGACGACCTGCAGACCGGGCTTGGCGCCCGGGGTGTCGGCGATCCCCGCCACGAGGACGCGCGAGTCGCGCGGCAGGTCCGAGGTCAGGCGCTCCAGGACCTGGTCGAGCTCGCGCAGCGCCTCGGTCCGCTCGGGCGAGGACTCGGGCAGCTCGCCCTGGTCGATCACGACCGTGCCGCACGCCGCGAGCTCGTCCTGCGAGAGGGCGTCGAGCGTCGGGACGTAGCGCGAGACCGAGCCCGTCGAGTCCGCGAGCGTGATCGCTCCTCCCGGCCCGACCGCGGTGCTGCACACGCCCGCAGCCGCGAGCTCGGTGCCGAGAGCGCCCGGCCCGCGGGGCACCACCGCGCCCGTCTCGGGATCGACCGTGGTGTCGGCAGGTTCCCCGACCAGGTCCTCGGGGCCGGTCGTGAGTGTGGTCCACCCCGGCACCGACGACGAGCCCACGCCCGTCCCCGCGTCGATCGTGGGCAGGGGCTCGCAGTCGATCGTGGGCGAGATCTCCGCGGGGTCAGCCGGGTCGTCCGAGGGAACCGGCTCGACGGCCGGGGGAGCGCTCGACTCGCGCTGGCCCGCGGACAGCGTGAGCCACGCGTCGAGCGGGCACGTGACCGGGCCGGCGCCCGTGCGGACGTTGATCGACCCGACCGAGCTCGACCCGATCATGCTCCACAGGTGCGGGACCGTCGTCGGGTTGACGTCCGTCCAGCGCAGCCCGGCGACGCCGACCAGGACGGTCGGGCCCTCGGGCGAGGAATCGGTAGGGGCCTCGGTGGAGGCCGGCGACGAGGTCGCGGTAGCGGCTGCGGCGGGCAGCGCCGGGGCGACGAGCGCGCCGATCGCGAGGAGCAGCGCGGCGAACCCCCGACTACTGGTGCGACGAGGGGTCTGTGCGGGGGCCGGATTCGTCACCGGTCCAGCCTACGGGGGGTGACGTGGGCGGCCCGGCGGCGAGGCTGCGCGACCACAGATCCTCCACGAGGTCGGCGCAGCGTGGGCGGAAGTGGCTCAGGTGGTCGGGCGGTCCGGCTCGTCGCCGTCGGGCCCGTCCGAGGCCGCACCGGTGCTCGCCTCGAGCGACACCGTCCTCGTGGGGGTCACCAGTGCCTCGTCCGGAGCGTCGGCCTTCGCCGGTGCCGGCCCTGCAGCCGGCGGCGCCCCCGACGTGTCGCCCGACAGGTAGCGCAGCCACCCCGCGTCCGGGTCGCCCTCGATCACGAGCGCCCTCGTGAGCAGCGTGAGCGGGATCGCGAGGATCGCGCCCAGCGGGCCGATCACGAGCGTCCAGAACACGACCGAGAAGAAGCTCAGCGTGAGGCTGAGGTTGACCGCGTCGGCCACGAACTTGGGCTGCACGAGAACCTGCAGGACCACGTTGACCACGCAGTAGACCGCGACCACCCCGAGCGCGAGCGGCCAGCCGCCCACGACGAGCGCCATGACCGTCGGGGGGACCACGCCGAGCACGAACCCGATGTTCGGGATGAAGTTGGTGACGAACGCGAGGATCGCCCAGACGGCGGGCGCCGGGACCCCCATCCACCACAGGGCCAGGCCGTCGATCACGGCCACGACCGCCCCGAACGTCGCGTTGACGACGAAGTAGCGGCGGACGCCCGAGTTGTAGGACGTGATCCGGGCGAGCGTCGCGGGGCGCGTCACGCCGAAGCGGGCGTGGGCGTCCTGGTAGCGACCGGAGTCGGCAGCCATGAAGATCACGTACGCGAGCACGAAGAAGAAGGCCGTGAGCACGGTCATGGCCGTCCCGCCGACCGTGGCTGCGAGGCCCGCGATCGTGCTCGGGTCGAGCCACGACGACACCGCGTCCGCGACCTGCCCCTCGACGCCGAACGACTCGAGCCACGACGTGATCTGGTTGACGGTCTTGGCGAGGTCGTCGAGGTACTGGCCCACGAGGTTCGCGAACTGCACACCGGCGAACGCGAGCAGCGCCGCGAGCGCGCCGAGGATCAGGTAGGCGACCACGATCATCCCGGTCGTCGCGGCCCACCGCGGCCAGCCGCGCCGCTCGAGCGGCCCACGGACGGGCTGCACGATGATCACGACGACCGCCGCGAGGGCGAGCGGGCCGAACAGACCGCGCGCGAAGTACACCCCGGCGAGCACGACCACCCCGGCGGCCAGGCTGATCAGGGTCCGGGTCGACGGCGCCAGGCCACGGTGCGGAGCGACGTCCTGCGGTGCGGTCATCTAAGGGGTGCTCCTCGGTGGTGAAGGTCGGTGCGTCAGGTCGAATGATGCCCGCAGGTCAGGCCGTGCGCACGACCAGCCCGCCCGGCTCGACCCAGGCCTCGAGCTCGACGGCCCGCCCCAGGAGGTCGCCGTCGACCTGCGCCTGCTCGCCGCCCTCGACCCGGACGCGGACGCGCTTGGCCCGCGCGTGGTCGATCCGGCCGATCTTCGCGGGCAGGTCGTTGGTCACGCCGAAGCCCTGCATGACGACGTCGCCGAAGAGCTGGGCCCAGCCCACGACCCCGCCCCGGGTGTCGATCGCGGCGATGTCGAGGATGCCGTCGTCGAGCACCGCGTCGGGCAGCAGCGTGATGCCGCCGGGCAGCTTGCCGCAGTTGCCGACCATGAGGGTCCGCAGCTTGGCCTGGACGGGCGGTGCGTCGTCGAGCTGGATCTGGGCGCGCAGGCGGCGGCCGTGCAGGTGCCGGATCCCCGCGACGAAGTACGCGACCCAGCCCACCTTGGCCTTGAGGGTCGCGTCGGCGTCGGCGACCATCGCGGCGTCGAAGCCGAGCCCCGCGATGACGAGGAAGATGTGCGCGGTCTCGGTGTCCCGGCCCGCGAGCGTGCCCTCGGGCTGCTCGTCCGAGGCGGCCGAGGGGTCGGAGGCGTCGGCCTCGGAGCCGGCGGCCGGGCCGCCGTCCCCGTCACCTGAGGCGTCCGCGCCCGTGGCTCCGGTCCGCGCGGGGCTGCGCGCGCCGTCGTCGGGCTCCGCATACTCCAGGACGCGCGCCCAGCCGACGTCGATGACACGGTCCGCGCCCGCGACGACGATGCGCAGCGCCTCCTCGGGGTCCGTGATGGGCAGGTCGAGGTTGCGGGCGAGCAGGTTGCCCGTGCCGATGGGGATGAGACCCATGGGCGTGCCCGTACCGACCATGGCCTCGGCGACGGCCCGGACGGTCCCGTCGCCGCCGACCGCGACCACGATGTCGGCGCCGCGCGCGAGGGCCTCGCGGGTCTGCCCGACGCCCGGGTCCTCGATCGTCGTCTCGAACCACAGGGGCTCGGGGAGGTCGGCCTCGGCGCACACCAGGCGGACCGTGCGCTCGAGGTTGGCGGCAGCGGGCTTGGACGGGTTGGCGACGAACGCGATGAGCTGGCCCGCGTCGTCGGGCGGCTCGGCGGCGACCACGGGCGGGTCGAGGCGTCGTCGGCGTCGTTGCTGGGACCAGACGGTCATCGCGACCGTGAGCGCGACGGCGGAGATGGCGACCGCCGCGACTCCCAACCACATTTCCCAACCCATGTCGGACACGGTAGCGCTCGGGGTGCCGAGGGAGACGGTCGTGCCCGCCGAAGGTGACCAACCCGACGGCGGGTCCCGGTCGTGCTCAGCGGCCGACCGATCCCCGCTCCCACGCTGCCCACAGCCGCGCGTACGGGCCGCCGGTCGCCCGCAGCTCGTCGTGCGTCCCCGACTCCACGACCCGTCCTGCGTCCATGACCACGACCCGGTCGGCCGCCGCGGCCTGGCTCAGCCGGTGCGCGATCACGACCGCGGTCCGCCCCGACAGCGCAGCCCGGGCCGCCCGGTCGAGCGTCGCGGCGCCGTCGGTCCCGACCTCGGCCGTGGCCTCGTCGAGCACCACGACCGCAGGGTCCAGGAGCAGGATCCGTGCGAGCGCGAGCTGCTGGGCACGGTCCGGCGACAGGTCGAGGCCGCCCGCACCCACGGCGGTCGCGAGGCCCTCGGGCAGGTCGGCGACCCAGCCCGCCTCGACCGCGTCGAGGGCCGCGTGGAGCTCGACGTCGCTCGCGCGGGGCGCGGCGAGCCGCAGGTCCTCGGCGAGGGTCCCGCTGAAGACGTGGACCTCCTGGCTCACCATGGCCGCGTCGGGCCGAGGCGCGGGCGGCCCGTCGGCGGAGGCCCGACGGCGTCGCCCCGGTGCCGCGCCCAGGACCTGCACGGCGCCGCGCGTCGGGCGGTGGATGCCCATCGCGAGCTTCGCGACCGACGTCTTGCCGGCCCCGGACGCCCCGACGAGCGCGACGTGCTCGCCCTCGGCGACCTCGAGGTCCACGCCCGTGAGGACCTCGCGCCCGGGGGAGTAGGCGAAGCTCACGTCCCGGAGCACGACGGCGGAGCGCGGCTCCCGGACCTCGGCGGCGCTCGCGGGACGGTCGCCCTCGGCGGGAGCCCGGTCACCTCCGGCGGGAGCCCGGTCACCTCCGGCGGAAACCCCGTCCCCCTCGGCGGGCCGTGCGGTCGCCGTCGTCACGCCCACGAGACGCGCGAGACCGGCCCCGGCCTTCTGGATCTCGTCGAACTCGCCCAGGACCATCCCGATCGGCCCGAACAGCCGGTGGAAGTACAGTGCCGCGGCCGTCGCGGCGCCCACCGTCACGGCGTCGCCCGAGACGAGCCAGAACCCGACCGCGAGGACGGCCCCGAGCCCGATGAGCTCGGCGATGTTGAGCCGGTTGTAGAACCGGGTCAGCAGCGCGATCCCCGTCAGCGACAGGTCGATGGCCCGGATCGAGGACTGCGCCACGAGGGCCTCGTGCCGCTCGCCGTGCCCCAGCGTCGTGACGGTCGTGGCCCCCGCGACGGTCTCGATGACCTGCTCGGTGCGCTGGGCCTCGGCGACCCGCACCTCGCGGTAGACGGGACCCGAGCGGCGCAGGAACCAGCGCAGCGACACGACCTGCAGGGGAGCCGCCGCGACCGCGGCGAGCGCGAAGCGCCAGTCGAGGGCCCCGAGCCCCACGAGAGTGAGGGCGATCGTGAACACGGCCGATGTGACAGCGGGCAGGACGCCCGAGATCGCCTCGCTCACGGCGTCGACGTCCCCCGAGACGCGCGCGACGACGTCGCCGACGCCCGCCTGCTCGACCTGTTCGAGCGGCAGGTCGAGCGCGCTCGCGAGGACGTCCTCGCGCAGGTCCGCGAGCGCGCCCTCGCAGATCCGGGCGAGCAGGGTCTGTCCCAGGTAGCCGAGGATCGCGCTCAGCACGCCCGCCCCGAGGAGCAGCAGGCCGAAGCGCACGAGCTCGGAGGTCTGGCCGCCCTCGACGACGACGTTGACCATGACCCCGAGCAGCGCCGGGGTCGCGAGTCCCGCGACCGAGCCCGCCAGCAGCACCGCGACGGTCGCGGCGAAGAGCCAGCGGCGTCTCGTGAGCATGCGCCACAGCGCGGCGTTGGTCGCAGCCGTCGTGGCGACGGGCAGGATGGCCCGCGCGGGGACGGCGGGGGCAGCCGGAGCGCCAGGGGCGCCCGGGAGGGCGGGAGCAGCCGGCGTGGCCGGCCCCGCCGGGTCGGCGGTCACGACGTCGCCGCTCACGAGGCCACCAGCTCACGGTCGGACCCGGCCGGGACGGCGGCGACCGCCGTGACGACCTCGTCGCACACCGCCAGGAGCGTCGGGCTCGAGGTCACCAGCACGAGGGCGCGCTCGGGGAAGCCGCGCAGCGCGGCGGCGATCCGGGCCTCGGTCACGCTGTCGACCGCGGTCGTGGGGTCGTGCAGCACGAGCACGGGCTCGGGCCGGTGCAGCGCTCGGCCCAGGACGAGCCGTTGGCGCTGCCCGCCGGACAGGTGCTGGCCGCGGCCGACCAGCGGGGTGTCGAGGCCCTCGGCGAGGTGCCCGAGCACCTCTCCGGTCCCCGAGGCGTCGAGCGCGCGCTCGTCGAGGGGTCCGTCGGGCGCGAGGTTCTCGCGCACGGTCGTGCTGAACAGTGAGGCCTCGTGCCGGGCCGCGAACACGAGCGCACGCCCGGTCGACGGGTCGAGCGTGGCGAGGTCGGTCCCGTTCACGACGACGGCTCCGGGTGGGGCGGGTGCGCGGCACCCGAGGACGTCGACGAGCCGGGCCGCGTCGCCGCCGTCGGGCACCACGATGCCCACGACCTGGCCCGCCCGGGCCGTGACGCGAGGCACGACGGAGCCGCCGAAGGCGCCCGCGATCGTCACGGTCGCGGCCCCCTCGCCGCGCGTGGCGGCGCGTGCGGCGGCCGCTGCGGCCACCCCGTCCACAGGGCTGTGGACGGTCGGCTCGCCGAGCAGGAGCAGCAGGCGGCGCGCGGAGGCGCGCTTCTGCGCGAGCTCGACGCCCAGGAAGCCCGTCCGGGACATGGGTTCCTGGACGAACTGCGCGAGGCCGACGACGGCCACGAGCTCGCCCACGGTGATCTGCCCGGCGAGCGCCATGCGGCCGGCGAAGAGCGCGACCGCCGCGAGGAAGACGACCGAGAGCACGGTGCTCACGGCCTGGTACGCGGCCCGGGAACGCACGGCGCGCAGCGCGGCACCGAGCGAGTCGCGGCTCGCGCGCCGGTAGCGGTCGGCCGCGGCCTCCTCGGCGCCCAGGCCCTTGAGGACGCGCAGGCCCGTGACGAGGTCGGTCGCGAGGCCGCCGGCGCGCGCCGCGGCCTCCTGCTCGGTCTCGCTGCGGGCCTCGAGCGGCACCGAGAGCCGGTGCATCACGAGCAGCATCACGGGGGTCGCGACGAGGACCGCGATCCCGAGCGGCACCGAGACGAGCAGGAGGCTCACGGCGGTCGTGCCGATCGCGGCGAGCGCGCCGAGCTGACCCGTGACGAGCCACGAGATCCCCGCGACACGGTTGGTGTCGGAGGACGCGATGGTCAGGGTCTCGCCCGCGGCGCGCCGGCGGGCCATGCCGAGCGGGTCCAGCACGCGCGCGACCGTGAGCTGGCGCAGGTCGTGCGCCGCGAACGAGAAGGCGCGCACGGTCGAGCGCATGCCGATCCGCCACGCCATGGTCAGGACGACGAAGACGGCGGCGAGCACGGCGAGCCACAGGCCGAGCGCGGCGCCGTCGCGCGGCACGATCGCGCGGTCGACGACCACGCCGATCAGCACGGGCACGAGCGCCTCGGCGACCTGGTGGAGCATGAAGCCGCCCGCGCCCACGGTCAGCAGGAGCCAGCGCCGGTTGCCGGCGAGCACGAGGCGGAAGACCTCGCCGACGGTCGTCGGCACGGCGACGCCGTCCCCGCGGGCGGGGCGTGGTCGCCGGTCCGGGCGTGCAGGACGGCGGAGACGGGGAGGCATGCTTGCTAAGGTAATGCTTACCTTCCTGTGCCGATGTGGGATAGCCTGCCGGATCATGTCGCTCATCGGCCAGGCGCCTCCCTCCGTCCCGTTCGTCCCGATCGACATGCCCGAAGGTGCCTGTCCAGCGGCCGCCCAGCAGGCCGAGGATGCTGCGATCGTGGCCGCGGCCCGCGAGGTCCGGTCGGTCTCGACGTCCCACTTCCCGCCCAGCACGCCGGGTCTGTGGCCCGTGCACGTGCACGCGTTCCACGAGCTCCTGTGGGGCACGCAGGGCGTGCTCACGGTCGAGACCGAGCACGGCTTCTTCGCGGTCCCTCCGACGATCGGGCTGTGGATCCCGGCGGGCGTCGCGCACGCGGTCCAGACCGCAGGGGGCACGGGGTTCTACTGCACCTACGTCGACGCAGACCTGTCGGTGCCGTCGACCGAGGGGGCGGCCGAGCGGCACGAGCGGCCCGCCGAGCGGGCCGGGCGGCCTGTGCGGCCGGCGCGGCCAGGGGCGCCCGGCCCGGCCGCCCCCGCGGAGGGCTCCTTCGTCGCGGTCCTCGACCGCGCGCACCGCACGACCGCGGTCGCGGTCCCTCCGGCGGCGCGCGAGCTCATGGTCCACCTGTTCAGGAACGACATGGACCCCGCGGCCCGACGGCGCAGCGAGCGCGTCGTGGTCGACCTCCTGTCTCCCGTGGACGTCACGCCCATGGTGCTGCCCATGCCCTCGGACGCGCGCCTCGAGTCGGTCGCCCGACGTCTGCTCGACGACCCGGCCGACACGCGTTCCCTCGAGGCGTGGGCGCGCGAGGTGTCGGTGAGCGTGCGCAACTTCTCGCGCCTGTTCCATCGCGAGACGGGCATGACGTTCGCGCAGTGGCGCATCCACGCGCGGGTCCGGGTCGCGATCGGGCTGCTCGCGGGCGGCATGCCCGTCGGGACCGTGAGCCGCCGGGTGGGCTACCGGACGCCGAGCGCGTTCGTGCAGTCCTTCCGCAGGGTCCTCGGTCACACCCCGGGCTGGTACGTCGCGTCGGTCAAGGCCGATGGGGAACATCCCCTGGCCTCTGGCAGCGACGATCGGCCATCTTCCGCGCTTCCGACGTGGTTAGGGTAGGGATACCTAACTGCCTCTGACGGGGACCGTCGCGTCGCCGTCGTCTGCCCGGGAGACCTCGTGACCCTCGTCCTGACCGCCCGCCCCGACACCCCCGTGGACGCGACGTCCACCCCGGTCGGCGACGACCGGTGGCAACGGGTCGTCGCCGCGATCACGCGCCGTGACTTCCTCGTCGGCGCCGGGGCGCTCACGGTCGCAGGGCTCCTCGCCGCGTGCGGCGACGGGTCGGGCCAAGCGGTGGGCACACCTGCCGCGGGCGGCGAGACCATGCCGTTCGAGCACGACGGCTACCGCACGGACCTGCCCCTGCACCCCGAGCGGGTCGTGGTCCTGGAGGCCCGGGCGGGCCTCGAGTTCGCGCTCCTCGCCGGGCTGCCGATCGTGGCCACCGAGTGGTCCGACGAGAGCCACCTCATGGCGCACCTGCCCGCGGGGGTCGAGCGCCTGGGCGGTTCCAACATCGAGCCCAACGCCGAGTCGATCCTGTCCCACTCGCCCGACATGCTCGTGGTCGGCGCGGGGTGGTGGAACTACTACCAGGAGAACGAGCTGCTGGCCGAGGGCATCGCGCCCGTCCTCGTCGTCGGTGACGACGACCCCGACTGGAAGGCGTCGCTGCGCCGCCAGCTCGCCGCGTTCGGTCGCGAGCAGCAGGCGATCGAGGCGATCGACGCCTACGACGCCACGGTCGCCGACGTCTCGGCCGAGATCGCCCCGCTCGTGACCGGCCGCAAGGTCGTCGTCGCGGGTGCCGACGAGGAGGGCTTCTGGATCCAGGAGCCTGACAGCTTCTGCTCGGGCATCGCCCGCGACGTCGGCATGGACCTCGTGCTCCCGGCCGCCGGGCAGACCAACGGCTCGGTCCAGCGGTTCTCGTTCGAGAACCTCGACCTCTTCCACGACGCCGACCTGGTCGTCCTCCAGAACCCCGACGACCCGGCGGCGTCCAACCCCGCGTGGCTCGCCGTGCCCGCCGTCCAGGCGGGCCGCGTGGCCGAGCTCCGCTACGACCGCAACTTCGGGCTCGCCCTGACGGCCCAGGTCTTCGCCGAGGACCTGCGCGAGGCCGCGCGCCTGCTCTGACCTCGCGCCGAGGGCGCCCGGCGCCCACGGCCCTCCACGCCCGCGACCGCGGGCTCCCACGACAGCTCCGTCCTCGCCGCGACCCCGCGGCCACCCGAACCAGGAAGTCCCATGACCACACGCACCACCCGCCGGTCCACCCTGCTCGCGACCGCCTCGGCCGCCACGCTCGCCCTGCTCCTGGGCGCGTGCGCGTCGGGGACCGACACCGGGGACAGCGGCGGCACGAGCGGCGCCGACACGAACGATGCCGGGACCCGCACGGTCCAGAGCGCGTTCGGCGAGACCACGATCCCGGCCGACCCGCAGGCCGCCCTCGGGGTGTACACGACCGACCTCGACATGCTCATCACCCTGGGCATCCCGCTCGCGGGGTCGCAGCCCATCCGCTCGCAGGGGTACACGACCTTCCCGTCGTTCTTCGACCAGGACGCGCTCGCGGGCATCAAGTCGTTCGAGAACTTCCCCGAGTACAACTACGAGGAGATCCTCGCGGCCCAGCCGGACGTGATCCTCAACGGGCTGGGCTACGACGACGAGCTCGTGACCAAGCTCCCCGACATCGCCCCGACCTACAGCTTCAACGGGTTCGACGGCCGCGACTGGCGCGAGAGCTTCGCAGAGGTCGCGGAGGCGTTCGACAGGGTCGAGGAGCACGACGCCTGGACCGCGAGGTACCAGGCCAAGGTCGACGACGTGAAGGCCCGCCTCGCCGAGGCCGGCATCGACCCGGTCGTCGCCCCCGTGGGCTACGGCGACGGGGAGATCATCGTGTCCTGCTACGGCACGCCCTGCCTGGTCTTCAAGGACCTGGGCCTGAAGATCTCGCCGCTCGTCGAGCCCGAGGAGGGCACGACGCTCGGCACCGAGCAGCTCGAGCAGCTCGCGGGCATCGACTGGGCCTTCACCTCGACCGCGCCCGACGAGAAGACGGGCGAGCTCGACGACCCGTTCGCCGAGCTCGCGGGCAACGGCCTGTGGGCCGCGCTGCCGTTCGTCACGAACCAGAACGTCGCGGTCCACGACCTCGAGATGGTCTACGGGTCGCCCAGCGGCCAGTACGCGTTCCTCGAGGTCGTCGAGAAGGCGCTGCTGCCGTGATGCGCATCCACCGGGCCGAGGTCGTGGCGGTCGAGCGCCTGACCCCGGGCATGATCCGGGTCACGCTGGGCGGCGAGGGGCTCGCGGACTTCGAGTCGACGGGCGTGGGCGACGAGTACCTGCGCGTCTTCCTGCCCACGCCGGGCGAGACCGAACCCGTCCTGCCGTTCGCGACCGAGGACTCGTGGGACTACCCCGAGGGCGTCCAGGCGTCACCCATGCGGACCTACACGGTCCGCGCGGTGCCCGCGCCGGGCCTGGTCGTGATCGACTTCGTCGTGCACGACGGGGGAGTCGCCGCGACCTGGGCCCAGCAGGCGAAGCCGGGCGACGTCGTCGGGCTGAACTCCCCCCGCGGGCTGTACGACCCGCCCGCGGACCTCGCCTGGCAGATCCTCCTCGCGGACGCGACCGGTCTGCCCGCGGTCGGCCGGCTGATCGAGCAGGCCCCGGCGGGCGTGCGCACCCGCGTCGTCGTCGAGGTCCCCGACGCGGGCCACCGCCAGTCCTTCCCCGTGAACCCCGACGTCGACATCGCGTGGGTCTACGGCGGCAACGGCCACGGCCCGTGCCGGCTCGAGGAGATCCTGCGGAGCATCGACCTGCCCGACGGCGTCGGATACGTCTGGTTCGCGGGCGAGACCAAGGTGCTGCGCGCCGTCCGCAAGTACCTGCGCCACGAGCGCGGGCTGCCCGTCACGGCCTACAAGACCATCGGGTACTGGACCGCTGCGGCCGAGGAGTGGGAGGAGCGCTGGGAGAACCTCGACCCGAGCGTCAAGGCGTGGATCGACTCCCTGTGGGCCGACGAGGAGCGTGACGAGGAAGAGATCACCGACGCGTACTTCGACAAGCTCGAGTCGTTGGGGCTGTGAGATGACGACGACCGAACGGGCCCCCGCAGGGGCCGGCGCCCCGCCGGCCTCGTCGGCAGCCCCCACCCCGGCCGCCGACAGGGCGCCCGGCCTCGCCGCGACCAACGCGTCGCGGACCGCGTGGCTGCTCGTCGCCGTCGGGGTCCTGGTCCTGATGCTCTTCGTGAGCCTCGCGGTGGGCTCCAAGACGATCCCGCTGCCCTCGGTGTGGTCCGCGCTGGTCGGTGCGCCCGGCGCGGACCCGAACGACGTGGTCATCCTGCGCGACCTGCGCCTGCCCCGCACGGCCCTCGGCCTGCTGGTCGGCGTCGCGCTCGGGCTCTCGGGTGCGCTGATCCAGGCCCTGACGCGCAACCCGCTCGCCGACCCCGGCATCCTGGGCGTCAACGCGGGCGCGGGCTTCGCCGTGGTGCTCGGGGTCGCGACGTTCGGCGTCGTCAACATCCAGCAGTACATCTGGTTCGCGTTCCTCGGCGCGATCGTCACGACGGTCGTCGTGTACCTCATCGGCTCGCTCGGGCGCGGGGGCGCGACGCCCGTCCGGCTCACGCTCGCCGGGATCTCGATCGGCGCGGTGCTGGGCGGGATCTCGTCGGGGATCACGCTGCTCAACCCGCAGGTCTTCGACAAGATGCGCTACTGGGGGGCGGGCACGCTCAGCAACCGCTCGTGGGAGATGGTCGGGACGGTCACGCCGTTCATCCTCGTGGGGGTCGTGCTCGCGGTCGTCGCGGTGCGCCCGCTCAACGCGGTCGCGCTGGGCGACGACCTGGCCCGGTCCCTCGGCGCCCACATCAACCGGACCCGCACGATCGTCGTGATCGCCGTGACGCTCCTGTGCGGGGCCGCGACGGCCGCCGCGGGCCCCATCGGGTTCGTGGGGCTCATGGTCCCGCACGTCGCGCGCTGGATCGTGGGCCTGGACCAGCGGTGGATCCTGTCCTACACGCTCGTCCTGTCGCCCGTCCTGCTCCTGGTGTCCGACGTCGCAGCGCGCCTGGTCCTGCGGCCCGCCGAGCTGCAGGTCGGCATCGTCACGGCGTTCATCGGCGCCCCCGTCCTCATCTGGCTCGTGCGACGCAGGCAGGTGAGCGGGCTGTGACGGCTCCGGTGCAGACCCCGGTCCCCGGGGGGCCCGACGTCCCGGACGCCTCCTCGGCACCTGCGGGCGACCCGCCGGCCGGCGCGCGCCTCGACTTCGGCAGGCCCACACGCGTCCTGCGCTCGCGACGCGGAGGGTTCTCCGCACGCCTCGACGTGCGGGCCGCCGTCGTGACCCTCGTGCTCGTGCTGCTCGCCGCGGCCGTGGGCGTCGTCGCGCTCGGCGTGGGCGACTACGCGGTGCCCGTGCCCGACGTCCTGCGCGCCCTGACGGGCGAGGCCTCCGACGTGGTCCGCATGGTCGTGGTCGAGTGGCGCCTGCCGCGCGTCCTGCTCGCGATCCTGCTGGGCGGGGCCCTGGGGATGAGCGGCGCGATCTTCCAGTCGCTGACCCGCAACCCCCTCGGCAGCCCCGACATCATCGGGTTCAACACGGGCGCCTACACCGGCGCGCTCGTCGTGATCCTGGTCCTGGGGGGCTCGTACGGCGCGGTCGCGGCCGGGGCCATGATCGGCGGGCTCGCGACCGCGGGCATCGTCTACCTGCTCGCGTACAAGAACGGCGTCCAGGGCTTCCGGCTCATCATCGTGGGCATCGCGATCAGCGCGATGCTCGCGTCGGTCAACACGTGGCTCATCCTCAAGGCAGAGCTCTCGCGCGCCATGGCCGCCGCGACCTGGGGAGCGGGCAGCCTCAACGGGCTGTCGTGGACCCAGGTCCTGCCGGTCGTGCTGATCCTCGCGGTCCTCGTGCCGCCGCTGTTCCTCCTGGGGCGACGCATGAACGTCCTCGAGATGGGCGACGACGCCGCGCAGGCCCTCGGGGTCCGCTCCGAGCGCACGCGGCTCTCGCTCGTCGTCGTGGGCGTCGCCCTGACCGCGCTCGTCACGGCCGCGGCCGGACCCATCGCGTTCATCTCGCTCGCGGCCCCCCAGCTCGCCCGCCGCCTCACGCGCGGCGCGACCGTCGGCCTCGCGTCCTCGGCCGCCATGGGGGCCGCGCTGCTCGCCGCGAGCGACCTGGTCGCACAGCGGGCGTTCGCGCCCACCCAGCTGCCCGTGGGCGTCGTGACCGTGAGCATCGGCGGCTGCTACCTCGTGTGGCTGCTCGCCCGGGAGGCGAGGCGGCAGTGAGCACCTGGACCCGACCCGCGACCCGCCGGCCCGCGACCCGCACGGCCCCGGCCGTGCCTGCCGTGCCGGCCGCCGACGCACCCCCGACGCACCCGGTGACCACGACCTCGGCCGAGGCCGACGCACCCGCCGCGAGCCCCGCCGTCGGGCAGGTCGCTCCTCCCCAGGCCGCGCTCGTGGCCCCCGGCGAGCCCCGGCTGCGCGCCGAAGGCCTCAGCATCGGGTACCACGAGCGCATCGTGTCCCAGGGGCTCGACGTCGCGATCCCCGACCGGTCGTTCACCGTGATCGTGGGACCCAACGCGTGCGGCAAGTCGACCCTGCTGCGCGCGCTGTCGCGGCTGCTCACCCCGAGCGCCGGGCAGGTCGTGCTCGACGGCAAGACCATCACGTCCTACAAGGCCAAGGAGGTCGCGCGCCGGCTCGGGCTCCTGCCCCAGACGTCGATCGCGCCCGACGGCATCACGGTCGCGGACCTCGTCGCGCGCGGCCGCTACCCGCACCAGAAGCTCCTGCGGCAGTGGTCGCGCGACGACGAGGACGCCGTGGTTCGGGCGCTCGCGGCCACGCAGGTCACGCCGCTGTCGGCGCGGCCCGTCGACGAGCTGTCGGGCGGGCAGCGCCAGCGCGTGTGGGTGTCCATGGTGCTCGCGCAGGAGACCGAGCTGCTGCTGCTCGACGAGCCCACGACGTTCCTCGACATCGCGCACCAGATCGAGCTGCTCGAGCTGTTCGGCGACCTCAACCGCGAGGGGCGCACGCTCGTCGCGGTGCTGCACGACCTCAACCACGCGTGCCGCTACGCGACGCACCTGGTCGCGATGAAGGACGGGGCCGTGGTCGCGCAGGGGGCGCCGGGGGAGATCGTGACGGCCGAGCTGGTCGAGGAGGTGTTCGGGCTGCGGTGCACGATCGTCGACGACCCGGTCACGGGCACGCCGCTGGTGATCCCGCTGGGTCGCCGGGGGTGACGGGCTTGTCCGCCGGGGGTGACGGTCTGGCTCGCCGGGGGTGACGGTCTGGCTCGCCGGGGGTGACGCTCTTGTCCGCCGAAGGTGACGCTCTTGTCCGCCGAGGGTGACGGTCACCCTCGGCGTCTCTGGCGGTCACCGTCGGCGTCCGCGGAGGTCGCCCTCGGCATCCGAGCCCGTCACCGTCAGCGTCCCGGGTGGTCACCCTCGGCGGGCCCCGTGCCGCGCCCTCCCGCACGTTGGATACCCTCTAGTGGTGATCGATCTTCGACTTCTGCGCGACAACCCCGACGTCGTCCGCGCCAGCCAGGTGGCTCGCGGCGACGACCCCGCCCTCGTGGACCAGGCGCTCGACGCCGACTCCCGCCGTCGCAGCGCGCTGACGGACTTCGAGCAGATGCGTGCCGAGCAGAAGTCCCTGGGCAAGAAGGTCGCCCAGGCGCAGGGCGAGGAGAAGACCGCCCTGCTCGCGCACACCAAGCAGCTCGCCGAGGGCGTCAAGGCCCGGCAGAAGGACGCCGACGACGCCGAGGCGCAGCTCAAGGACGTCCTCTACAAGATCTCGAACGTGATCGAGGGTGCCCCTCCGGGCGGCGAGGACGACTACGTCGTGCTCCGCGAGGAGGGCACCATCCGTGACTTCGCGGCCGAGGGCTTCACGCCCCGCGACCACCTCGAGCTGGGCGAGGGCCTGCGCGCGATCGACACCGAGCGCGGCGCCAAGGTGTCGGGGGCGCGGTTCTACTACCTCACGGGCATCGGGGCGCGCCTCGAGCTCGCGCTGCTCAACGCCGCGATGGACCAGGCGATCCAGGAGGGCTTCACGCCCGTCATCACGCCCACGCTCGTGCGCCCCGAGATCATGCAGGGCACGGGCTTCCTGGGCGCCCACGCGGACGAGATCTACCGCCTCGAGGCCGACGACCTGTACCTGGTTGGCACGAGCGAGGTCGCGCTCGCGGGCTACCACTCGGGCGAGATCCTCGACCTGTCGGAGGGCCCCAAGCGCTACGCGGGCTGGAGCGCGTGCTACCGCCGCGAGGCCGGCTCGTACGGCAAGGACACGCGCGGCATCATCCGGGTGCACCAGTTCCACAAGGTCGAGATGTTCAGCTACATCGACCCGGCCGACGCCGAGGCCGAGCACCAGCGCCTCCTGGGCTGGGAGGAGGCCATGCTGCGCAAGTGCGAGCTGCCGTACCGCGTGATCGACACGGCCGCGGGCGACCTGGGGTCGAGCGCGGCCCGCAAGTTCGACTGCGAGGCCTGGCTGCCCACACAGGAGCGCTACCTCGAGCTCACCTCGACCTCGAACTGCACCACGTTCCAGGCCCGCCGCCTGGGCGTGCGCGAGCGCGTCGAGATCGACGGCAAGGCGGAGACCCGCACGGTCGCCACGCTCAACGGCACCCTGGGCACGACGCGCTGGATCGTCGCGATCCTCGAGAACCACCAGCAGCCCGACGGCTCGGTCCGCGTCCCGGAGGGCCTGCGTCCCTACCTGGGCGGGCTCGAGGTCCTCGAGCCGGTCCCGCCGTCGGCGGGATCGTCGAAGGGCTCGTCGAAGGTCACGAAGTGACGGGTCCTCAGGACGGGTTCGACGTCAGGACCACCACCCGGCCCGACGACGCCGCGCCCTCAGGTGCGTCGACGTCCCCGGGCGAGGTGGCGCCGTCGGGCACGGATCCTGCTGCCGGGGAGGCCGCTGCCGCGTCTCCCGCGCACCCGGCCCGCCCGGGGGAGGGCCCGCTGCTCGTCGCGCTCGACATCGACGGGACGATCCTGAGCCACGACGACGTCCTGAGCGACGGCGTCGTCGAGGCCGTCGCGGCGGTGCGCGCGGCGGGGCACCACGTGATGCTGTCGTCGGGCCGCTCGCTCATCGCGGTGCTGCCCATCGCCGAACGCCTCGGCCTCGCCGAGGGGTACATGGTGTGCTCGAACGGTGCCGTGACGGCTCGTTTCGACGACGCCTCGCCCACGGGCTACGTGGTCGACGAGATGATCACGTTCAACCCGGAGAACGCGCTGCGGCTGCTGCGCGACCAGCTCCCCGACGCACTCTTCGCGGTCGAGGACGTGGGCGTCGGCTTCCGCATGAACGACCTCTTCCCGCACGGCGAGCTCGACGGCGTGCACGACGTGGTCGACTTCGAGGAGCTGTGGTCGGGCGAGGTCACGCGTGTCGTCGTGCGCAGCCCCGGGTCCACGAGCGAGGCCTTCAGCGAGCTCGCACGCTCGCTCGGGCTGAGCGACGTGACGTACGCGGTCGGCTGGACGGCGTGGATGGACATCGCGCCGCTGGGCGTGACCAAGGCGAGCGCGCTCGAGCGCGTGCGCGGCCTGCTGGGCGTGGCGCCGGGAGCGACCGTGGCCGTGGGCGACGGCAGCAACGACATCGACATGCTGCGCTGGGCCGGTCGCGGGGTGGCCATGGGCCACGCCGAGCCCGAGGTCAAGGACGCGGCCGACGAGGTCACGGGCAGCATCGACGAGGCCGGCGCGGTCGCCGTGCTGCGGAGCCTGGTCTGAGGGCTCGCGGGCTGTTCGCGAGGTAGAGGCCTGGCGTCGAGGTAGAGGGCCAGAGGCCTCTGTCTCGGCCCGAACCCTCTACCTCGCGGCGTGGGGTGGCCGACGTGCCCGCTACGCTCGGCGCGTGAACATCACCTCGGCCGATGCTCCCCGGCCGATCTCAGCCGTCCTCGCCCCGTCTGCGAAGCCCGCGATCCGACGGGCAGCGGTCGCCGACCTCGAGGCTCTCTGGCCCCTCGCCCGCGACTTCGCGACATCTTTCCGCCCGGTACGCGAGACCTTCGAGGAGACCTTCCGGGCACTCCTGACGACCCCAGAGGCGCTGTTGCTGGTCGCCGACCGGGAGAGCGAGGCCGTCGGATACCTGGTGGCGCACCGGCATCTGACGTTCCTCGCGAACGGCCTCGTGGTCTGGGTCGAGGAAGTCATGGTCGACGCAGCGGCGCGAGGGCAGGGCGTAGGGCGTCAGCTCATGACAGCGGCGGAATCCTGGGCTGAGGACTCCGGAGCCGCGTACGTCTCGCTCGCAAGCAGGCGCTCGGGCGCGTTCTACGACGCGCTCGGGTACGAGGACTCGGCGACGTTCTACAAGAGGCCCGTCACCGGTCGCGCGGCGAGGTAGAACGGCGTGGGCCTCGCAGGACCGGCTCGCCGCGACGTTGCGGTCATGGGGCGAGCATAGCGACGCCTCGTCGGGTGGTGCGCGACGCCGTCGGGCAGGCGTTTCTCACCTGGTGCGAACCGCCCTTGCCCGCGTCGACGCCGCGGCGCACGCTGGGTGGACCGGCGGCACCGACGCCGCCCGGACGCTCTCGCGCGGCGCAGCGCGACGACATGCACGGAGGTGCGGCATGGCTCCCAAGGTGATCCTCCTGACCGGTGACGGCGGCGAGACCCTCGAGGTCTTCTACCCCTACCAGCGGCTGCTGGAGGCGGGCTACGAGGTCGACGTCGCGGCGCCCTCGAAGCGCAAGGTCCAGCTCGTCGTGCACGACTTCGTCGACGGGTTCGACACGTACACCGAGAAGCTCGGCCACACGCTCGCGGCCGACGTCGCGTTCGCCGACGTCGACCCCTCGGACTACGTGGCGCTCGTGGTGCCGGGCGGTCGTGCGCCCGAGTACATCAGGAACGACCCCGACGCGCAGCGGATCGTCCAGCACTTCTTCGCCGCTGGTGCGCCGGTCGCGGCGATCTGTCACGGGCCCATGCTGCTCGCGGCGGCGGGCGTGCTCGAGGGAAGGACGTCGTCGGCCTACCCGGAGCTGCGGCTCGACGTCGAGGCGGGCGGAGGGATCTTCGAGGACGGGGCGGGCGTCGTCGACGGCAACCTCGTCACGGGGCGAGCCTGGCCCGACCACCCGGCGTGGATGCGCGAGTTCATGAAGCTGCTCGAGGCGTCGGCGCCCGTGGGGTGAGGCGATCTCCCTCGGCCCCGGGGTAGAGGGGGACCGTCGAGGGAGAGGGTCCGAACCCTCTCCCTCGACGCGGGCCCTCTACCTCGCGAGCGAGCGACCGGACGTCAGTCGCGCGCCGTCAGGACGAGCGGCCCGTCCTCGGTGATCGCGACCGTGTGCTCCGAGTGCGCGCCGCGCGAGCCGTCGGCGCTGCGCAGCGTCCAGCCGTCGGGGTCGGTGAAGATCTCGTCGGTCGTCTCGAGGAACCACGGCTCGATCGCGATCACGAGGCCCGGCTTGAGCGGGAAGCCGCGCCCCTTGCGGCCGTCGTTGGGCACGTGGGGGTCGCCGTGCATGGTGCGGCCCACGCCGTGCCCGCCGAAGTCGGTGTTGATGCGGTAGCCGGCCCCGTGCCCGACGGCCGCGATCGCCGCCGAGATGTCACCGATCTTGTTGCCCGGCTGCGCGGCCGCGATGCCCGCGGCGAGCGCGTCCTGCGTCGCCTCGATGAGCTTCTGGTCCGCGGCGCCGCGGTCGCCCCCGCGCGGGTTCCCGACGACGAACGACACCGCGCTGTCGGAGACCCAGCCGTCGACCGAGGCCGCGAAGTCGAGGCTCAGCAGGTCGCCGTCCTGGAGGCGGTAGTCGAACGGCAGGCCGTGCAGGACGGCGTCGTTGACCGAGGTGCAGATGACCTTGCCGAACGGGCTCGCCCCGAACGAGGGGTGGTAGTCGATGTAGCAGGACTCGGCGCCCCGCTCCTTGATCATCCGGTGGGCCAGGGCGTCGAGCTCGAGCAGGTTGACGCCGACCTTCGCGGCGGCGCTGACCTGCGTGAGGACGTCCGCGACGAAGCGGCCGGCCGGGCGCATCTGCTCGATCTCGCGGGGGGTCCTCAGCTCGATCATGGTGTTCCTCTCGGTGCGTGCTCGGGTGTGCCGGGTCCACCGCGGGGTTCCACGGGGCTCTCCGACCTGCTCCCAGGGTGTCACGGGAGGGCAGGCGGGGTGCAACTCCCGGGTGACGGCGGCGTGCTGTCGCGGGGTGGTCGTGGGGTGGGGTGCGCCTCGGTCCGGTGCCGGCGGACGACGCGCGCCCGGTGCGCGCTTGCCGGGCGCGAATCGCTTCTGACTCCCGTGAGGGGGAGAATCGCTCCTCGTGGCAGGAATCGACGAGGTAGCGCAGGCGGCCGGGGTCTCGACGGCGACGGTCTCGCGAGCCCTGCGCGGACTCCCGAACGTCTCGGCGGCGACACGCGCACGGGTCCGGGCCGTGGCCGAGGAGCTGGGGTACGTCCCGTCGCCGTCTGCGGCCTCGCTCGCGACGGGCAGGACCCGCACGATCGGCGTGATCACCCCGTGGGTCAGCCGCTGGTTCTTCGCCAACGTGATCGAGGGCGCCGAGCGGGCGCTGCGCTCGGTGGGCTACGACGTGCTGCTCTACACGTTCGAGGTGGGGGAGGACCGGCCGCGGCGCAAGGTCGACCCCACGGTGCTGCGGCGGCGCGTCGACGGGACCCTGGTGGTGGGGCTCCCGCTCGACGACGACGAGGTCCGCTCGCTCGTCGACCTGGGCACCCCGCTCGCGTTCGTGGGCTCGGGCCCTGCGGACCAGGTCACGGTCCGCCTCGACGACGTCCGCACGGGCTCCCTCGCGACGTGGCACCTGATCGACCTGGGCCACCGCGTGATCGGGCACGTCACGGGCATGCCTGACCTGGTCTCGTCGTGGTCGCCACCCGTCGAGCGCTCGACGGGCTACGAGCGCGCGCTGGTCGCCGCGGGCCTGGAGGTCTCGGCCGGGCTCGTGGCCAACGGGGGGTTCGACGTCGAGGGCGGCCGGTCGTCGACCAGGGACCTGCTGCGCCGCAGGCCCGACGTCACGGCGATCTTCGCGGCCTCGGACGAGATGGCGATGGGAGCGATCCTCGCGGCCCGTGACCTGGGGCTGGACGTGCCCGGGGACCTGTCGGTCATCGGGGTCGACGGGCACGACCTGGGCGAGCTGGTGGGGCTCACGACGATCGGGCAGGACGCCTACCAGCAGGGTGCGGACGCCTCGATGCTGCTCATGGAGATGATCAACGGCGCGCCCGTCCCCGAGAGCCTGACGTACCCGACGCGCCTGGTCCGACGGACCTCGACCGCACGTCCTCGCTGACCCCGTTTCCGCGGCGTTCCGGGCTTTCGCAGGTCACAGATGTGGGAGCGTGACCACCCTGGGCGGTTGCGAGGCCTCATGAGTAACGGAATCGTTACTGAAGTGACCCCTGCTTGTGCTTGCGCAACCGAGATGTAAACGCTTGCATGAGCAGTGGGGCAGTCGCGTCGTGGCCGACGTGACTGCGACACCTGCGGGCCGACCGCGATGTCAGCACCACAACGTTGTGGAGGAAATGTCATGGCAAGAAGCACCCTGTCCATCAAGCGCCGCGCGCTCGCGGCCGTCGCCGGTGGCGCGAGCCTCGCCATCGTGCTCACCGCGTGCAGCGGCAGCGGCGACGGAGGCGACGCCGGAGACACCGAGGCCGCGACCGCGGACTGTTCCGCCTACGAGGAGTACGGCGACCTCTCGGGCAAGACGGTCTCGGTCTACACGACGATCGTCGACACCGAGGCCGAGCAGCAGCAGGAGTCCTACAAGCCGTTCGAGGACTGCACGGGCGCCACCATCAAGTACGAGGGCTCCAAGGAGTTCGAGGCGCAGCTGCCCATCCGCATCCAGTCCGGCAGCGCGCCGGACATCGCCTACATCCCCCAGCCGGGCTTCCTCAAGAGCCTCGTGCAGGACTACCCGGACGCGATCCTCCCCGTCGGGGACGCCGCGTCGGCCAACGTCGACGAGTTCTACACCGAGTCGTGGCGCGACTACGGCACGGTCGACGGGACGCTCTACGCGACCCCGCTCGGCGCCAACGTGAAGTCCTTCGTCTGGTACTCACCGGCCATGTTCGAGGACGCCGGCTACGAGATCCCCACCACCTGGGACGAGCTGATCGCGCTCTCCGACCAGATCGTCGAGGACAACCCGGACGGCGAGATCAAGCCCTGGTGCGCCGGCATCGGCTCGGGCGAGGCCACGGGCTGGCCCGCGACCGACTGGATGGAGGACGTCGTCCTCCGCACGGCCGGACCCGAGGTCTACGACCAGTGGGTCAACCACGAGATCCCGTTCAACGACCCGCAGATCGCCGACGCCCTGGCCACGGTCGGCACGGTGCTCAAGAACGACGACTACGTCAACGGCGGCATCGGCGACGTCTCGTCGATCGCGACGACCGAGTTCACCGAGGGCGGCCTGCCCATCCTCGACGGCCTCTGCTACATGCACCGCCAGGCGTCGTTCTACCAGGCCAACTGGCCCGAGGGCACCACGGTGGCCGAGGACGGCGACGTCTTCGCGTTCTACTTCCCGGGCAACGACACCGAGGCCAAGCCGGTCCTGGGCGGCGGCGAGTTCGTCGTCTCGTTCGCGGACCGTCCCGAGGTCCAGGCCTTCCAGGCGTTCCTCACGAGCCCCGAGTGGTCGAACGCCAAGGCGACCGCGACCCCGCAGGGCTGGATCAGCGCCAACAAGGAGCTCGACAAGAGCCTCCTGCAGTCCCCGATCGACCAGCTCTCGTACGGTCTGCTGACCGACGACAGCTACGTGTTCCGCTTCGACGGCTCGGACATGATGCCCGCCGCCGTGGGAGCAGGGTCGTTCTGGACCGAGATGACCGAGTGGATCGCGAGCGACAAGTCGGACACCGCGGTGCTCGACGCGATCGAGGCTTCGTGGCCGACGTCCTGACCGTCCGCTGACGCCTGACCTACGATCCACAGATGGGGGCCCGCCACCATGGCGGGCCCCCATCGCACGAAGGAGTGCTCCATGGACTGGCTACTGACGCCTGACGGTCCGGCAGGGAAGTTCGCGGTCATGCTGTTCGCGATCCTCCTGTTCGTCGTCGTGATGGGCGTGATCCTCTTCCTCGCGGACCTACCCAAGCGGGTCCCCAACTGGGTGATCGCCGCGGTCTTCGCCGGCCCGGCGCTCCTGCTCATCGGGTTCGGGCTGCTCTACCCGGGCATCAAGACGGTCCGTGACTCGTTCTTCAACCGCACCAGCACGGAGTTCGTCGGGCTCGACAACTACATCACCGCGCTGACCCGCGACGAGTTCCAGGTGGTCCTGCGCAACACCGCGATCTGGGTCATCGTGGTCCCGCTCGTCTCGACGCTGCTGGGCCTGATCTACGCGGTCGTGATCGACCGGTCGCGCTTCGAGAAGTTCGCCAAGACCCTGATCTTCCTCCCCATGGCCATCTCGATGGTCGGCGCGGGCATCATCTGGAAGTTCATGTACGAGTACAAGGCGGACATCGGGAACATCCAGCAGATCGGTCTCCTGAACCAGATCCTCGTCTGGGTGGGTCTCGAACCCCAGAAGTTCCTGCTCGACGCCCCCTGGAACACGTTCTTCCTCATCATGGTCATGATCTGGATCCAGGCCGGGTTCGCCATGACGATCCTCGCCGCGGCCATCCGCGCCATCCCCGACGACATCGTCGAGGCCGCCCGCCTCGACGGGGTCTCGGGCATGCGCATGTTCCGCTACATCACCGTCCCGAGCATCCGCCCTGCGCTCATCGTGGTCCTCACGACGATCGCGATAGGCACCCTCAAGGTCTTCGACATCGTCCGGACCATGACGGGCGGCCGGTTCGACACCTCGGTCGTCGCGAACGAGTTCTACACGCAGGCCCTGCGACAGGGCGAGAAGGGCCTCGGCGCCGCGCTCGCCGTGATCCTGTTCATCCTCGTCATCCCGATCATCATCTACAACGTGCGCCAGCTGCGGGCGTCGGAGGAGATCCGATGAGCATCCCGATCCCCGACACCACGATCGTCGACGAGACCCCCGAGCAGGGCAAGGGCGTCGGCAAGCTCGACAGTCTCGACCGTCGGGCGGGCGCCGTCCGCCGTCGCGCGAGCTCCAAGAGCGCGTCGGCCATCGCGATCGTCCTCGCGGTCCTGTGGACCATCCCGACGTTCGGGCTGCTCGTCACGTCGTTCCGCCCCGCCGCGGACATCCGTCGCACCGGCTGGTGGACCGCGTTCAGCAACCCCGAGTTCACGCTCGAGAACTACCAGGACGCGCTCTTCGGCAGCTCGACCAACTTCGCGAGCTACTTCGTGAACTCGGTCGTCATCACCCTGCCGGCCGTCATCATCCCCATCACCCTGGCGCTCCTCGCGGCGTACGCGTTCGCGTGGATCGACTTCCGGGGCCGCAACCTGCTGTTCGTCGCGGTCTTCGCGCTCCAGATCATCCCCATCCAGGTCACGCTCGTGCCGCTGCTCTCGCAGTACGTGAGCTGGGGTATCGACGGCTCGTTCTGGCCCGTCTGGCTCTCGCACACGATCTTCGCGCTGCCGCTCGCGATCTTCTTGTTCCACAACTTCATGAAGGACATCCCGCGTGAGCTCGTCGAGGCCGCGCGCGTCGACGGCGCAGGGCACGTGCGGATCTTCTTCACGGTCCTCATGCCGCTCCTGGTCCCGGCCATCGCGGCGTTCGGGATCTTCCAGTTCCTGTGGGTGTGGAACGACCTGCTCGTCGCGCTGACCTTCGGCTCGGCGCTCGACGTCGCGCCCCTCACGGTCCGCATCGCCGAGCTCTCCGGGTCGCGAGGCGCCAACTGGCACCTGCTGCCGGCCGGAGCGTTCATCTCGATGGTCGTCCCGGTCATCGTCTTCCTGGCGCTCCAGCGGTACTTCGTCCGAGGTCTCCTGGCGGGTTCCGTCAAGGGGTGAGTCTCGGTGCTCCGCCGTCGGGCGGGGTCGTTCGCACGGCCTGCCATCCGGCTCCTCGTTCCTCGGGGCCCCGGCCAGGCCCGGCCACGGCCGCGCGAACGACCCCGCCCGACGCTTCTCCCGCGTGATCTCGTGCGCCGTGGTGGGCTCACCGTGTTGCGGGGGGAGGCCCTGCTGCCCGACGGCGTCGCGCGTCACACGTCGTCGGGTGCTCCCTGGTCTCGGGGTCGGCAGGGCCCGACGTAGGGTCGTCGGGTGCTCTCTGGTCCCAGCCGCGCGCTGGCTTCCGCCGCGGGGCGGGTCCCTCCGCCCGCCCTCTTCGTCGTCTCCGGGCTGACCCAGTACCTCGGCGCCGCGATCGCGGTGGGGCTGTTCGCGGTCGTCGGCGCGCCCGAGGTCGCCTGGCTGCGCATCGTCGTCGCGGCCGTGCTGCTCCTCGCATGGCGCCGTCCGTGGCGGCAGCGCTGGACCCGGCGCACGCTCGCGTGGGCCGCGGTGTTCGGTGTGGCCCTGGCTGCCATGAACGTGACGTTCTACGTCGCGATCGACCACCTCCCTCTGGGATCGGCGGTCGCGATCGAGTTCATCGGTCCGGTGGCGGTCGCGGCGATCACCGGGCGGGGTTGGCGCGAGCGCGGCGGCATCGCGGTCGCGGCGGTGGGCGTCGTGCTCCTCGCGGGCGTCACGCTCACGTCCGACCTGCCGCGCGAGGACGTCGTGATCGGGCTCGTCGCGATCGGTCTCGCGGCGGCGTGCTGGGCCGCGTACATCCTGCTGGGCCGCCGCGTGGCCCTGGCCGGGTCAGGGGTCACGTCGCTCTCGGTCGCGATGGCCGCGGGCGCCCTGGTCTTCGCGCCGTTCCTGGCGCCGTCGTCGGGGGCCGTGCTCGAGGACTGGCAGCTGCTCCTCGCGGTCGTGGGGATCGCGGTGTGCTCGTCGGTCGTCCCGTACGTGCTCGAGCAGCTCATCCTGCGCAGGGTCAGCGCCGCGACGTTCTCCGTGCTCCTCGCGATGCTGCCCGCGACCGCCGTGGTGATCGGCGCCGTCGTGCTCCAGCAGTTCCCGTCGTGGCTCGAGCTCGTCGGCCTGCTCCTGGTCTCGGGGGCCATCGCGATGACGGCTCAGCGCACGGACCCGCCGCCCGCGTAGGTCGCACAGGGGCGGCGAGCTGCGCGGGCGGCGTGTCGAGGTGCAGCAGGCCTCAGAGGTACTGGCCCGGTGAGGGCCGGCCGTCGTCACCCTCGCGCGGCGCGCCCGGCTGCGCGTGCTGCCCGGGGTGACCGGGCATGCCCGGGACGGGGAGCGTGCCCGGCGGCAGCGCGCGGCGGATCTGCGAGAGCTGGGCCTGCGCCGCCATCTGCTGGGCCACGAGAGCCGTCTGGATGCCGTGGAAGAGCCCCTCGAGCCAGCCCACGAGCTGGGCCTGCGCCACGCGCAGCTCGGCGTCGGACGGCACCGCGTCGTCGGTGAACGGCAGCGAGATGCGGTGGAGCTCGGCGACAAGGTCGGGCGAGAGCCCCTCCTCGAGCTCCTTGAGCGACCTCTCGTGGATCTCCGCGAGGCGGCTGCGCGCGGCCTCGTCGAGGGGCGCGTCGCGGACCTCCTCGAGCAGGCGCTTGATCATGCCGCCGATCCGCATGACCTTGGCGGGCTCCTCGATGACCGCGCTCGGGTTGCGGTCCTCGTCGGTCGAGTCGTCGCTCGCGACGACCGAGACCCCCGTCCCGTCGGGCCCGACGATCGTGACGCGCTGGGCCTCGCCCTCGTCCGCCGGGGCGTCCTCGGGGCCCCCCTGCGTGCTCTCGGGAGGGGTCTGCTGCCCGCTCTCGGTCGGGTCGGGGCTCTGGTCGGTGCGCGGCTCGTCGCTCATCGCCCCAGTCTGACCCGAACAGGCGCTCCGCGCGACGGTCGGGGCGCACCTGCGTCAGGGGAGCAGCAGGACCTTGCCGAACACCTCGCCTGACTCCAGGAGCCGGTGCGCGTCCGCGGCACGCTCCAGGGGAAGCCGCGCGTGGACGACGGGCCGGACGCGCCCGTCGGCGACCAGGGGCCAGACGTGCTCGAGCACGTCGCGGACGAGCCTTGCCTTCTCCTCGGCGGGCCGCGCGCGCAGGGTCGTGCCGCTCACCTGGGCGCGCTTGGCGAGCAGCATCCCCAGGTCGAGCTCACCGCGGCGTCCCTTCTGCATCCCGATCACGACGAGCCGTCCGCCCGTCGCGAGCACCCGGAGGTTGTCGGGGAGGTAGGCGGCCCCGACGACGTCGAGCACCACGTCCGCGCCCGCGCCGCCCGACGCGTCGCGCACCGCGGCGACGAAGTCCTGGGTCCGGTGGTCGACGGCGGTCTCCGCGCCGAGCGTGAGGCAGCGCGCCGTGCGCTCGGGGCCACCCGCGGTCGTGATCACCCGGGCACCGAGCGCGGCCCCGATCTGCGTCGCGACCGAGCCGACTCCTCCCGAGCCGCCGTGCACGAGCAGGACCTCGCCCCGGGCGAGGCGCCCGACGTCGACCAGGTTGCTCCACGCGGTGCACACGGCCTCGGGCAGGGCGGCCCCGTCGACGAGGGTGACGCCGTCGGGCAGGGGAAGGACCTGAGAGGCCCGGACGCGAACCTTCTCCGCGTAGCCCCCGCCGTCGAGGAGGGCGACCACCTCGTCGCCCACGTCCCACCCTGTGAGACGCGGACCAACGGCAGATATCACCCCAGACACCTCGAGACCCGGCCATACCGGGGCGCCGGGTGGCGGAGGGTAGTGGCCGGCGCGTTGTAGCAGGTCAGCAGGGTTCACGCCACTCGAGACGACGTCGATCACGACCTCCCCGGGGCCCGGTTCGGGGTCGGGGAGTGTGGACATGGTGAGTTTCTCTGGCCCGCCCGGGGCCGCTATCGTGACGGCTCGCACACAAAAGACACTACGTCCTCGTCGACGAGGACTCGTGTCCGTCAGCGGAGAGCCGTGGCTCGACGTACCGCCTTGCCCTGGATGACCGGATTAGGTCTGCGGGGCAAGTGCACCGATAGTTAGTACGCACGTCTGGCGCGTGGGGGACGGTCGGAGGCGACCGGGACCCACGAACTTCCGCTGGTTACAGGGTTTGGAGAGAGGTTCGTATGCTCCGCAGGTTGAGCGTTCGCGGGAAGATCCTTGCGGCACTCGCGCTGCCTGTCCTCGTCCTGTTCCTGGCCGCGACGATCTTCTCGGTCCAGGCGATCAACGAGGCGCGGGTCGCCCAGCAGACGCAGGCACTCGTCAAGGCGTTCGCGACCCAGGACGTCGCAGGAAAGGCCGTCGCGGCCGAGCGAGCCGCCGAGATCCAGCGAGTCCGCGGGGTCGAGAACGGTGACGCCCTGGTCGAGGAGGCCCGCCTCGCGGCGGACAAGGCCCTCGACCGCCGCGACGCCGTGTATGCCGACCTCAACATGTCGATGCTCGACCAGCGTGTGCGCGACGCCGTCGACGCGACGGTCAAGGACCGCGCCGAGCTCGATGACATCCGCAAGAAGACGGACACGAACTCTCACCAGGAGCTCGGGTTCACCTCGAAGTACAACACCCTGATCGACGACGCGCTCGACGTCCCGCGAGTCCTCGCCGACACGTCCGACGACCGTGACCTCGCCCAGTTCCTCGACGCGTACGTCGACACCAACGTGCTCATGAGCCAGGTCTCGCTCGAGCTCCCCGTGGTCCAGTTCCTCTTCAACGACATCCAGGCCAACCGTGAGAACCCCGGCGCCCCGAAGAACCTCGACAACGAGTCGCTCCGCGTCGCGCGTCTCATCAGCGAGGGCGACACCAGGGCCGTGCAGGCACGCAAGGCCGTCCGAGAGCTCCGGATCGACCAGGTCATCCCGTCGCCGATCGGCACCTACGTCGGTCTGCGTTCCGGCCTCGCCGCGAACGGCGCGGCGGGCACCACCGCCCAGCAGGACTGGGCGTCAGCCTCGTCGAACGACCTCAAGAACATCACCCCGGTCCGTGACAAGGTCCTCGCGGAGACGGGCGAGATGGCCTCGGACATCGCGACCGCCGCCGTGACGCGGGCCGTCATCACGATCCTCGTGACCCTTCTGGCGTTCGGTGCGACCATCGTGGTGGCCGGTGCCATCGCCCGCCAGATCGTGAACCCGCTGCGTCGCCTGACCGACGCCGCCCAGGACGTTCGTGACCAGCTGCCCCGCCTCGTCGAGCAGGTGTCCATCCCCGGCCAGGGCCCCGGGATCAGCATCCAGCCGATCGAGATCGAGTCGACCGACGAGGTCGGCCAGCTCGCCAACGCGTTCAACGACGTGAACACCACGACCATCCAGGTCGCCCGGGAGCAGGCCGCTCTCCGTGGCTCGATCGCCGAGATGTTCGTCAACGTCGCCCGCCGCGACCAGGTCCTCCTCAACCGCCAGCTCGCGTTCCTCGACGACCTCGAGCGGTCCGAGGAAGACGCGAACACGCTGTCGAACCTGTTCCGCCTCGACCACCTCGCGACCCGGATGCGTCGTAACGCCGAGTCGCTCCTGGTCCTCGCGGGCATCGACTCGGGTCGTCGCGTCCGCCAGCCCATGCCGGCGTCCGACGTCATCCGTACGGCATCGTCCGAGATCGAGCTCTACGACCGTGTCCGCCTGAACCTGGTCGTCGACCCGCTCATGCTCGGGCACAACGCCCTCAACGCCGCGCACCTCATCGCGGAGCTCCTCGAGAACGCGACCATGTTCTCGGAGCCGCACACCCCGGTCGAGGTCAGCACGGGGCGCGACGAGCGCTTCGTCAAGATCATCATCCGCGACCACGGGCTCGGCATGACCCCCGAGGAGATCGGCGAGGCGAACCGCAAGGTCAACGCGCACGCCGCGTCGGACGTCGTCGGCTCGCAGCGTCTCGGCCTGTACGTGGTCGGGCGCATCTCCGACCGTCTCGGTGCGCGCGTGACGTTCGAGCGTGCCCCCGAGGGGGCGGGGACCCTCGTCACGGTCAGCTTCCCGAACGTCCTCTTCGTGCCCGACTCCAACGTGCCGCTGCCGATGCCGACGGACCCGCTGGACAACCGCACGCAGGTCGCGGCGGACCAGATCTCGGCGCCCGCGCCGCAGCCGGCCGCACCCGTGTACTCGGGGCCGGCCACGACCTCGACCCCGCAGATCGACCACGAGGCCCCGGTCGCCGTGGCTGTCGACCTCGCCGCCCTGACCGACGGCGCCACGTCCACGGGCATGCCCCGTCGTCGTTCGCGCGGAATGGACCCGGCAGGCTCGGCCCCCAGCGCGTCGTTCGTCCCCGGTCCGCAGACCGGCTCGATCGTCCTGCCGCCGCTGGCCACCCCGTCGCTGCCCCTGGACCTGCCCGCGGCGCCCGACGCATGGTCCCCGCCGGAGGGCGTCGCCGCCACGGGCAACTCGCTGCCGAGCCGCGCTCGTGCCACGAGCCCCGCGGAGACGACCGGTGTCATGCCGCCCGTCCAGCCGGTGTCGGCCGAGATCCCCGTCCTGGACGTGAGCACCCGGTCCGCGATGTTCTCGAGCTTCCGTGCTCTGGGGACGACCGACCCGAGCACCGCCGAGCAGCAGGCCGTCGAGCTCGACGCGGCCCCGGACGTCTCGGCGACCGACATCTCGGTCCCGGACTTCGTGCCCGACGACGGCACGTGGGCCCCGCAGTTCGCGATCGAGCCGCTCGGCGCGTCCGAGGGCGAGGTTCCGGTCGCCCAGGCGCCCGTCGTGCCTGTCGCCGAGGCGCCCTTCGTGCCGGTCGCGGAGATTCCCGTCGTCGAGGCGCCTGGCGCGCCTCAGGTCCAGGCCGAGGAGCCGGCAGCCCCGGTGCTCGACCTTCCGCAGCGCAACGCGCCGGTCGTGGCCGAGGCACCGGTCCAGCAGTTCGCTCCGCCGGTCGCCCAGGCCGCTCCGCCGGTCGTGGCGTACGAGCCGCCGCCCGTGTCCCCCGCGGCGAGCTTCGAGCCCCCTGTGGTGCAGGCCGCGCCCCCGGTCGCGGCCCACGAGGCTTCGGCAGGGCAGGCTGCGCCTGTCGCGCCCACGCACCAGGAGGAGATCCCCGAGGAGCTCTCGTTCGAGGCGCTGCCGAAGTTCGAGGACCTCATGGCCGACCTGCCGACACGCAGGTCGCTGCGTGAGAGCCAGGCGCGCAAGCGAGGGATCTTCAACCGTCGTCCCCGGACCGGTACGCTGCCCGTCATCCGCCCCTCGGCCGCCGCGCTCTCCTCGCAGCCCGCGGGAGGGGACCAGCAGGCGCCCGTCGGCTACCAGCAGCCGCAGGCCCCCGCCGTGCAGCAGGCGGCACCGGTCGCCTACCAGCAGCCGCAGGCGGCACCCGTCGCCTACCAGCAGCCGCAGGCGGCACCCGTCGCCTTCGCGGCTCCGGCCGCGCCGACCTCGTTCGCGCCGCCGCCCGCAGCGGCACAGCCGCAGGCACCCGCGCAGGCAGCACCGGCCCCGCTGGTCCGGCGGCCCGCCCAGGAGCAGATCGAGCCTCTCGACCCGACCTACGTGTCGGACTCGGTCGAGGCACGGTCCGACTGGATCGCCTCGGCCGTGCTCTACGAGGAGATGTCGACGCTTCTGCGCAACGGACCCGAGGTCCAGGGCAAGGCGTTCGCGGAGTCTGCCGGCACGTACAGCCCCCAGGCTCAGTCCGACGTCACGGCGTCCGGGCTGACGCGGCGCGCGCGGACGGTGAACCGCGAGGACTACGTCGACCGGTTTACCGCGAAGATCGATCGCGATCCTGAGCAGCTGCGAGCCCGGCTCGCGGCCTTCCAGTCGGCCACGGCCCGGGGACGGGTCGAGGCCGACGACGAGACGGGGTCGACGGACCCGTCCTCGCACGGGAATGATGTCCCTGACTCAGCGCCGCAGTCGCGGTAACGAACAGCTCGCCGTCTGTGGTAACTGACAAGGAGGAAGTGTGAACGCGCTCAGCACCGAAGCAACCAATTTCGGGTGGTTGCTCGACAACTTCGTGCGGACCGTCCCGGGAAGTCGGCACACCCTGGTGGTGTCTGCGGACGGCCTGCTCATGGCGATGTCCGACCAGCTGGACCGCACGAGCGGTGACCAGCTCGCCGCGATCGTGTCCGGCATGTCCAGCCTGACCCGCGGGGCCGCACGTCAGCTCAACGGGGGCAACGTCCGTCAGTCGATCGTCGAGATGGACAACGGCTTCCTCTTCCTCATGAACGTGTCGAACGGATCGGTCCTCGGCGTCGTCGCCGAGTCCACGTGCGACATCGGCCTGATCGGCTACGAGATGGCGCTTCTCGTCTCCCGGACCGAGGCGACCCTGACGCCTCAGTTGATCTCGGAGATGCGCGGTAGCCTGCCTGTTGACGGAGCAACACGAGCCCCGGTGGGATGAGGTTAGGTCGATGACGAACGCACCTTTTGGCAGCTTGGGAGCGCACAGCTCGGACTCGTACGAGGCCGCGACGGTCCGTCCGTACGCGGTGACCGGCGGACGTGTCCGTTCGGCGACCTCGGACCTCCCGCTCGAGGCCCTCGTCGAGGTGATGCCGGGTGCTGTGAACAGCTACGGCCTGCCTCCTGAGAAGCGCGCGATCCTCCAGCACGCTGCTCACAACTACGTGTCGATCGCCGAGCTCTCAGCGCTTCTGCGGATGCCCCTCGGCGTCACCCGCATCCTCGTCGCCGACCTCGCCGAGGACAACTACCTGACGGTTCACACGTCGACACCGTTGAACGTCCACACCGGCCACGGCGGCAGCAACTCGGGACTGTCCCTGAGCATCTTGGAGAGTGTTCTCAATGGCATTTCCACCCTCTGACGCTGCCTCGGCCGGTCAGCCGCAGCCCGGCGCCGGCCCGGCCGTCGCGAGCCCGTCGTGGGCTCCGGTCGCGCCCGGCGGCGGTGCTCCCAGCGTGCAGGCTCCCGCCGCGCAGTCGCCGGCCCCGGTCCGCCAGAGCGTCCTGAGCCCTCAGGCCGCTACGGCAACGACGCCCTCTCCGCAGACCCCTGCCCCGGTCGCTGCGCAGCAGGCCCCGACGGTCCACCAGACGCCGCCCGTGCAGCAGGCTCCCGCCCCCGCGGCCCAGCAGCCGGTGCCGGCTCAGCAGGTGGCCGCTCAGCCGGTGCCCGCTCAGCCCGTGGCCGCCCCTGCAGCGGCTCCCGCAGCCGCCCCCCAGGCGACGCGGACCGCGCCGACGGTGGTCAAGATCGTCGTCGCGGGCGGCTTCGCCGTGGGCAAGACGACCTTCATCGGGTCCATCTCGGACATCGAGCCGCTCAACACCGAGGCCGCGATGACGGAGCACTCGGTGGGGGTCGACGACGCGGGTGGCGTGAGCGACCGCAAGATGACGACCACGGTCGCGATGGACTTCGGTCGTATCGAGCTCCCGGGCTCGCTGTGGCTCTACCTGTTCGGCACGCCGGGCCAGGACCGCTTCCTCTTCATGTGGGACGACCTGGTGCGCGGCGCGATCGGCGCCGTGGTGCTCGTGGACACGGACCGCCTGGAGCAGTGCTTCCCGGCGATCGACTACTTCGAGTCGCGTGGCATCCCGTTCGTCGTCGGCGTCAACTGCTTCGACGGCGTCGCCAAGCACAAGCTCGAGGACGTCCGTGAGGCGCTGCAGATCCCCGCGCACGTGCCCATGCTCTACACCGACGCGCGTTCGCGTGCGGCGACCAAGCAGACGCTGATCTCGCTCGTCCAGCTCGCGATGCGCCAGCTGCGCTCGGGCGCGGCCTGACGCATTCCTCGCGCGGGCCGGACAGCCCGACGATCGCTTGCGGCGGCGGGTCCCCTCCCAGGGTGACCCGCCGTCGTCGTGCCGGGGCGAGGGCAGCGCGACCGTGCCCACCGGTGGTCGCGCCGGGGCCCGGTCGGTGCCGGTCAGCGCCGGCAGGTGCCCGGACGTGCCAGAATGTGCGTCGGAGCATCCCAGGAGGGCTGACAGAGCGGCCTAATGTGACGGTCTTGAAAACCGTTGTTGCGCAAGCAACCGGGGGTTCGAATCCCTCGCCCTCCGCCACCGGCGAGAGGCCCCGGACCGCACGTGCGGTCCGGGGCCTCTCGTCGTCTCACGGGCTCGGTGGCGCGCGGGACACGTGGACCGGACCGTCTCACCGGGTCGCCCGTGGGTGCACCGGGGGGACGGACGGGACATCATGACGGGGTGACAGCAGAAGCGACCGACGAGCCGGGCCTGGGGCCGAGCGAGCTCGTCCGACAGTCCGGCACGGTTCTGCGGGTCGGGCGCCTCGCGCTCTCCGCGGGGACCGGCAGCTACCGCGTGAAGTCCCACATGACACGGGTGGGGCGGGCGCTGGGGCTGGACCGTACCGCTGCCCACGTGACGCTCACCGAGATCACCGCGACGTCCTACCGCGACCGGAACTTCCGCACCGAGGTCTCCGAGGTCCGTGCGGTCGGCATCAACTCGGACCGCCTGTCGGAGCTCGAGTCGTACGTCGGGGACCTGCCCGAGCACGTCACGGCCGCCGAGGTCGACGCGGAGCTCCAACGGATCGCCGCCAAGCCCTTGCTCTACGGTGCGTTCCTCAACGCCCTGTGGGCAGCGATCGCATGTGCGGCGTTCGCGTTCCTCAACAACGGTGGCGTGATCGAGTGCGGCGCGGTGTTCGTCGGCGCGTTCCTGGGGCAGATGGTGCGCCGGGCCATGTTGCACAAGGGGATCAACCAGTTCGGCACGACCATGCTCGCGGCGACCGTGGCGGCGTCCGCATACCTGCTGGTCGTCCTGGCCTTCGAGAACGTGCTGGGGCTCTCTGGCGGGCACGAGGCCGGCTACGTGTCCGCGGTCCTGTTCCTGGTGCCCGGGTTCGCGCTCGTGACGGCGGCTCTCGACCTGGCCAAGCTGGACTTCTCGGCCGGGATCGCACGCATGACCTACGCGCTGATGATCCTGGCGTCGGCGGCCCTCGCGGTGTGGGCCGTGTCCGCGATCGCGGGCCTGCAGCCGGACCGGCTGCCGCCGCCTGCGCTCGACGACACGCTGTTCCTCGCGCTCCGGCTCCTGGCCAGCTTCGCGGGCGTCCTCGGCTTCGCGCTGATGTTCAACAGCCCCTGGAAGATGGCAGTGGGCGCGGCGTCGATCGGCATGGTCGCCAACGTGGGTCGTCTCCTGATGATCGACGCGGGCTTCGCGTCGCAGGCCGCCGCTGCGGCGACCGCGCTCGTCGTCGGCGTCCTCGCGGCCTACATCGCCCCGGCGATGAACGTTCCCCGCATCACGCTGTCCGTGCCCGCCGTGGTGATCATGGTGCCCGGAGTCACGGCGTACCGGGCGGTGTACCAGTTCAACAGCGGGGCCACGGTCGACGCGCTGGCCTCGACCGTGGAGGCCGGGCTCGTCATCATCGCGCTGTCGATCGGGCTCGCGGTCGCGCGCATGCTCACCGACAAGAACTGGACGTTCGAGCGGTAGGTGCCCGAGTCGGCCCGATTGCTTCACAGGTCTCTCACCCGGCTCGTTGCACCGAGTGCATCGATGCACTTAGCGTAGGAACATGTCCCTCGCCACCGGAGATCGTCGTGCTGCCCTCAAGGCGCGCCACCGGCGCGCGATCGTGGACGCAGCGGCCGCCCTGATCGGCGAGTCGGGCGGCACGGCCTTCTCGGTCGACGAGCTCGCGTCACGGGCGGACGTCTCGCGACGCACGGTCTTCAACCACTTCGCCTCGCTCGACGACGTCGTGACCGAGGTCTGCAGCGAGGTCGTCGGTGCGGCGCTCGGCCGCCTCGACGCGCTCTCGACCAGCGCGGACCCCGCCCACGCGGACGCCGCGCTGCTCGACGAGGTCGCCGACGCCCTGCGGGCGACCGACTTCGTGACCCCGCTGACCTACCTGACGCGGGTCCTCGGGGACGAGGGCGGCCCCTCTCCCCGCCGCGCGTTGACCCTCATCAAGGTGTTCGCCGAGGTCAGCACGCGCCTCACGACAGGACTGGCCTCGAGCCACCCCGAGGCCGACCCGTTCGACGTCGAGCTGCTCGTCGGCTCGGTCATGAGCGGGCTCATCGTGATCTATCTCCACTGGGTCGAGGTCACGGGGGCGGTCGACGACGTCGACTCCCGCGAGACCTGGTCGGCCCTCCTCGAACGGCTCCTCGACGCGACACGGACCGGGCACGCCTCGGTCGCGTCGTCGCGCCGCACCCACTGACTCCTGTTCACCGCGTACTCGCGCGCAACCGAAGGACTCTCATGGCTGAATTCCTCTATCGCGTCGGCCGCTGGTCGGCGCGCCGAGCCCGGACGGTCGTCGTCTCGTGGCTCGCGATCCTCGTCGTGGCGGGCGTCGCGTTCGCGCTCGGCGCCGGCACGCTCGCGACCACGTTCTCGATCCCCGGCACCCCGACGGCCGAGGTCACCGACCGCCTCCAGAGCGACTTCCCCGACGCCTCGGGCGGTACGGGCACCGTCGTGGTCCAGACCGAGGACGGCGAGCCCTTCACGGCCGAGCAGGAAGAGGCCGTCGCCGGGCTGGTCGCCGAGGCCGCTGCGGTCGACGGCGTCACCACGGTCATGGACCCGTTCCAGACCGAGGCGGACCGTGCGGCGCAGGCGCAGCAGGTCGAGTCGGGCCGTACCCAGATCGAGGACGGCCGGGCGCAGCTCGACGCCGGGCAGGCGCAGCTCGACGCGGGTCGTGAGCAGCTCGAGGGGGGCCAGGCTCAGCTCGACGCCGCGCGCGCCCAGGCGGAGGCCGCGGGCATGCTCGCGCAGGTCCAGCCGCAGCTCGACGCTCAGCAGTCCGCTCTCGACGAGGGGCTCGCGGCGCTCGACACGCAGCAGACGACGCTCGACGACGGCCGCGCGACGCTCGAGGAGCAGGAGGCCCAGCTCGAGCAGGGGGCCGCGCTCCTCGACATGGCCTCGGAGATCCGCATGGTCTCGGAGGACGGCAGCGCGGCGATCGTCATGGTCTCGTTCGCCGACCCGCAGATGGAGATCCCGCAGGAGACCAAGGACGCGCTCGTCGACGTCTTCGCGGACGCTCCCGAGGGGCTGCAGATCGACCTCTCGTCCGACATGACCATGGGCGCACCGAGCATCATCGGCGCCGGCGAGATCGTGGGCCTCCTGGTCGCCGCTGTCGTCCTGGTCATCATGCTCGGCACGCTCATCGGTGCGGGCCTGCCGATCCTCACGGCTCTCATCGGCGTGGGCATCGGCGCGCTGGGGGCGCTGTCCCTGTCCGGCGTCGTCGAGATGGCGTCCGTGACCCCCGTGCTCGGGCTCATGCTGGGCCTGGCCGTCGGCATCGACTACTCGCTCTTCATCGTCAACCGGCACCGCCGCCAGCTCAAGGCGGGCGACGAGCTGCACGAGTCGATCGCGCTCGCGAACGGGACCTCGGGCAACGCCGTGGTGTTCGCGGGGACCACGGTGCTCGTGGCGCTGCTGGCCCTCAACGTCACGGGCATCCCGTTCCTGGGGCTCATGGGCACGGTCGGCGCGCTGTGCATCGCGATCGCGGTGCTCATCGCGGTCACGCTCACCCCCGCCCTGCTGGGCCTCGTGGGTCTGCGCATCCTCAGCACGAAGGAGCGCGCGCAGCTCGAGTCGAGCACGGGGACCGGGGGAGCGGCTGTCGCGGCCCCCGCCGCAGCCTCTGCGACCCCCGTCCGTCCCATGTCGACCGGGTGGGCCGTCGTGCGCGTCGTCGTCGGTGTCGCAGGGCTCCTGCTCGTCGCGCTGCCGGCGCTCGACCTCCGGGTGAACCTGCCCGACGGCTCGACCGAGCCGCACGACTCCTCGCAGTACCAGGCGTACGCGACCCTGGCCGAGAAGTTCGGCGAGGGCCAGAACGGGACGTTGCTCGTGGTGGCCGACCTGCCGGCCGTCGAGGCAGGGTCTGAGGCCGAGGCTGCTGTCGACTCGATGACGGCCCAGGTGGAGATCGCCCAGGTGCTGTTCGACCAGGAGGACGTCGTGGCGGTCGCGCCGATCGGCACGTCCGAGGACGGCACGGTCGCCGCGTTCCAGGTGGTGCCCCGCGAGGGACCCACGAGCGAGTCGACCGAGGAGCTCGTGCACACGCTGCGCGACATGTCGCCCATCGACGGGACGTACGAGATCGGGGTGGCCGGCTCGGCGAGCGGCAACGTCGACATCTCGGAGAAGCTCGAGTCCGCGCTGCCGGTCTACCTCGCGGTGGTCGTCGGCCTCTCGCTCATCATCCTGGTCCTGGTGTTCCGGTCGATCTTCGTGCCGGTCATCGCGACGCTCGGCTTCATCCTGTCGTACTTCGCGGCGCTCGGTGGGGTCGTCGCGATCTACCAGTGGGGCTGGCTGAGCGGTGTGTTCGGCGTCGAGAGCCCGGGCCCGATCCTGAACTTCCTGCCGACCATCCTGGTCGGGATCCTGTTCGGGCTCGCGATGGACTACATGCTCTTCCTCGGCTCGGGCATGCGTGAGGCGTACGCCCACGGTGCGCCCGCGCGGATCGCGGTCGTGCAGGGCGTCCGGGCAGGGCGCTCGGTCGTGACCGCGGCGGCGATCATCATGATCGCGGTGTTCGGCGGGTTCATCTTCTCGCACAGCGCGATGATCCGGCCGATCGGGTTCGCGCTCGCGTTCGGCGTGCTCGTGGACGCGTTCGTCGTGCGGATGATGCTCGTGCCCGCGCTCATGCACCTCGCGGGCGACAAGGCGTGGTGGCTGCCGCGCTGGCTCGACAAGATCCTGCCCGACGTCGACGTCGAGGGGGCCTCGCTCGAGCGGCGCCACCCGCACGCGCACCCAGCGGCGAAGGACCCGGCCGAGGGCGCTGCCGACCCCGCGGAGGGCGCCGAGCGGGACGGTGACGTCGAGAAGGACGAGGTGCCCGCGCGGGGCTGACGCTTCGCGACCAGGGCACCGGAGCCGCTCTCCTCGCGACGAGGAGGGCGGCTCCGCTCGTTCCCGGACTCCGGGCAGCGCTGTTCGGACGGGCGGCCGGGACGTGCTCGGAGGGGTCTCGGCGACCGCGTTTTGCTCCGCGGTGCCGGGAGAAGGTAGCCTTGCGACGCTCGGTGCCTAGCATCCGAGCAAGGAGACGTCGCATAGCCAGGTCTAGTGCGCCACCCTGCTAAGGTGGTAACGGGGCAACCCGTTCGAGGGTTCGAATCCCTCCGTCTCCGCTCAGGAAGGTCCCGGCTGCGTCAGGCCCGGGGCCTTTTCTGTCGCCCGTGATTCGACCGGCCGCCCAGCGCGCAGAGGCCCACCACTGCGGCCCGCGCGCCCACCCCGCCCCGCTCGTGCGGAACGCCCGACGACGGAGCGCACGCCCCGCCGTCGGGCACCCGCAGGCGCAGCTCGGCTCAGGCCGCCATCGCCGAGCGGACCACGAACCGCGACGCGGCCGCGCCGGCCAGGACGAGCGCCGACGCCCCTGCGACGCACAGCAGGAACTGCAGCACCACGTCCACGTTCGCGAACGCGTTGAGGCCCACGATCGGCGCCATGAACATCAGCGCGCCGGTCGTGGCCACGCCCACGCTCGCGACGAGCGGGATGACCGTCTCGCGCAGCCGCGCCTTGTCGAGGGTCTTGAGGTCGGTGCCCGCGAGGGTCAGCGTGCGGTACTCGCCACGCTGGTCGATCACGCGGCCCGCCTGCATGACGCCGGTCGAGACCGCGGCGAGCACGCCCGCGATCGCGAGCGTCAGGAAGCCGCCGGTCGTGAGGTCGGTGAGGAACTGGATCTCGCCCGGGTCGGCTCCCATGCCCGGGTCGAACAGCGCGAAGATGCTCGTCATGCCGGCGATGAACGTCGCGAGGGCGACGCCGCCGACCGAGCGCCACGCGGTCTTGGGCGAGTCGACGATGCGGCGGCCCGCGAGGAGCGTGGGGACGGTCCGAGCGCGGTGCGCGGTGATCCGACCGACGACCCAGATGACGAACGGTCCGACGACGTTGAGCGTCGCGAACCCCGCGACGAGCACGAGCACCAGGACCGTGATCGCCACGGCCGCGCTCCCGAGCGACACGTTGGTCACGACGATCATGGCGAGGAACGCGACGCCCGTGCTGACCAGGCGCACGGCCTTGAGGCCCGGAGGGGTCACGCGTGCGGCGACGCCGAGCGGCGTGATGGCGACGCGGCGCAGCGACACGGCCGCCGAGACCAGCGCGACGAGCACGACCCCGACGACCGCGATCAGCATCGCCGGGACCCCCACCCAGAGCTCGGACAGCGCGAACGTCCGGCCCTGGAAGCGGAGCTGGGCCACCAGGGGCAGCAGGGCTGCGTAGCCGACCAGGCCCGCGAGGGCCCCCACGAGGGCCTGCGCGGCCGCGTCGAGGACCGTGAGGGTCGCGACCTGCCCCGTGGTCGCTCCCGCGAGGCGCAGCGACGCGAGGCGCGCGTCGCGGCGGGCGACCGCGAGGCGGGCGGCGGCGCCTCCCAGCGTGACGAGCGGGATGAGGAGCAGGAGCGCGGCGATGCCCGCGAAGAGCGGGTACTGGGTGTCGTAGGACGTCACGTCGGCCTCGACCCCCCGGGTCATGCCGTCGAGGCCGCCCGCGCGCCCCAGGAAGGCGCCCACGCCCCCGACGACGACGAGCAGGATCGCGGTCGTCGTCGCGAACGCGATGATCGCCAGCACGTTGGTCAGGCCCTGGGGGTCGCGGCTGTCGGAGCTGCGGCGGCGCAGGAGCCACCACAGGTCGAGCGTGGCCCTCATCGCGTCGCCCCGTGGCTCTGGCCGGGCTGCGTAGCGGACGGGGCCCCGTTCGCGGGGTGAGCGGCCATGGCTGCCTGCGTGGCGGCGTCGGGCACGGGCGTCTGCGGAGGTGCCTGCTGCGCGGGGGCTCCCGCGAAGAACTCGCCCGACACGAGCCCGTCGCGCATGGTGACCGTGCGCGAGCAGTAGCGGGCCACGCCCGCGTCGTGGGTCACGACCACGAGGGCCGCGCCGGACGCCTGGACCGCCCCTGTGAGGACCGAGAGGACCTCGGCGCCCGTGGCCTGGTCCAGCGCACCGGTCGGTTCGTCGGCGAAGACGACGCCGGGCGACCCGACGAGGGCGCGCGCGATCGCGACGCGCTGCGCCTGCCCGCCCGAGAGCTCGCCCGGGCGGCGCTGCTCCATGCCGGCCAGACCCAGGTGCGCGAGCCAGCGCGCGGCGACCTGCGTGGCCTCGGCCCGCGGCGTGCCGGCGAGCATGAGGGGCAGGGCCGCGTTCTCGACCGCGGGGAGCTCGGGAAGGAGCTGGCCCGACTGGAAGACGAAGCCGAAGTCCTGGCGGCGCAGGGCCGTGCGGCGGCCCTCGCTGAGCGTCGTGAGGTCCTCGCCCCGCCAGGACACCGCGCCCGACGTGGGCTTGATGATGCCCGCGAGGCAGTGCAGCAGGGTCGTCTTGCCCGAGCCCGAGGGGCCCATGATGGCCACGGACTCGCCGGGCGAGACCGTGAGGGAGACGCCCGCGAGGGCGTGCGTGGCGGTGTGGTCGGTGCCGTAGACCTTCGTCAGCCCGGAGGCGACGAGGGGCGAGCCGGTCGAGGGGGCAGGGCCGAGGTTCGTCATGCTCCCATCCTTCGGCGGGGACGAGGGGCGCCGCGTCCGGCCACGGTGGGGACCTGCCCGACGGCGTGTCATGCCCTGGGGGGACCGGCCGCCGTTCTCGCGGCGTACGGGGTTGCCGGACTCCTCGGCGTCCGGTTATTTTTGAGTGAGTACTCAATCAAAGAAAGGGCGGGACGTATGAGGACGGTCGACGAGGAGCAGCGCGCCGCTCGGCGGACTGCGCTGCTGGACGCCGCGGAGGTCTGCTTCGCCGAGCGCGGATACGACGCGACCCGCACGGCGGACATCTGCGCAGCGGCGGGCATGAGTGCGGGCAACCTCTTCCACTACTTCCCGTCCAAGCACGACGTGCTGCTCGCCGTCGTCGACCGGGACGCCGAGCGCACCGCGACCGAGGTGGGCGAGCTGGCGCATGCCGACGACCCGTGGGACGCGTTGCTCGCGCTCCTCGACGAGGTCTGCCGGCTCGCCTCCGACCCCGCCGCGGCCGGTCTCGCGCTCGAGCTCTCCGCGCTGGCCCATCGCGACGAGGACGTGCAGCACCGGCTCCAGGCCGGGGACCGCGCCTTCCGGGACGCGCTCGCCGAGCTCCTGGCCGCGGGGGTCCGGACCGGGCAGGTGGCCACGAGGCTGTCGGTCGAGGAGGGGGCGACGTGGCTCGCGGCGCTGGTCGACGGGGTCTTCGCGCGCGTCGCCGCGGACCCGGGGTTCGACGCCCTGGCACAACGCTCCACGTTGCGGCGCGTGGCGACCGCGCTGCTCGCGGACGAGTCGTGAGCCCGGAGCGAGGGCCGCGGGGCACGATCGAGGGCCGGTCGGCGGGCCCGGAGGCCGAGAGCCCGGCCGGTCGTGCGGCTCGGGGGAGACGGCTCACCGACGTCGACGCGCTGCGGGCCTTCGCGCTGCTGGGGATCCTCGCGGTCAACGTCTGGGCTTTCGCCGACCCGTACTACGCGACGGCGAGCAGCAACCCCGCGTTCGCCGGTCCGCTCGATCACGCCGTGCGGTTCGTGGTGGCCGCGCTGTTCGAGACCAAGTTCTACCTGCTGTTCTCGTTCCTCTTCGGCTACTCGTTCACGCTCCAGATGGCCTCGGCCGAGCGCGACGGCGCGTCCTTCGTGGGCCGGATGCTGCGGAGGATCCTGGGGCTCGCGGTGCTGGGGGCGGTCCACGGTGTCGCGCTCTACTACGGCGAGATCCTGGTGGTGTACGCGGGGCTCGCCCTCGTGCTGCTCGTGGCGCGCAACCTGGCCCCGCGACGGGCCGTGGTCCTGGGGAGCGTGCTGCTCGCGGCCGTGGGGATCCTGTGGGTCGGGCTCGGAGCCCTCCAGCTCGCGTCCGGCTACCCGTCGGCTCCCGCCGGTGCAGGGGCGGGCGAGGCGCTCGCGAAGCTGGCGGCGTTCGGCGGGGAGGCGGGGGCGACGTTCGCGTTCACCGCGGGACACCGTACGGAGATCCTCGTGTCGCTCGTCCTGCTCCAGGGACCGAGCGCGCTCGCGATGTTCCTGTTCGGGCTCGCCGCCGGGCGGCGCGAGCTGTTCGCTCGCGAGCTTCCGCGCAGGGCGGTCCGGTGGGTGCTGGGGCTCGGGCTCACGGCAGGGCTCGCGGGCGGGGTCTTCTACGCCTGGGCCGCGACGTACGCGCCGGGCGGAGGGATCGAGACGCTCGCGTTCGGCGTCGGGCAGCTCACCGCCCCGCTCCTGACCGCCACGTACGTCGTCGGGTGCCTGGCGCTGTTCCGGCGCGCGGCGAGCGTCCGTGACGCGCTCGCCCCGGCCGGGCGCATGGCGCTCACGAACTACCTGGGTCAGTCGCTCGTGCTCGCCCTCGTCTTCACGGGCTACGGGCTGGGGCTCGTCGACCGGGTGGCGACCGTGGCGGTCGTCGGGATCGTGGCGGCGATCTTCGCGGCCCAGCTCGTGGCGAGCCGGTGGTGGCTCGGACGGCACGCGTACGGGCCCCTCGAGTGGGGGCTGCGCTGGGTCACGAACGGCCGGCGGCCACGGTGGTTCAGCGCCCGGGGCTGAGGTCGGCAGCGGGCGCTGCCGGGGGCGGCTTGCCGGGCGCCCACCGTGGTGGCAGCGCGTGGCGGCCCCCGTCGGGGGCCGCCGCGCGGCTCGCGGCTCAGACGATCGGGTTGGTCAGCGTCCCGATGCCCTCGATCGTGATCGCGGAGGTCTGGCCGGGGACCACGTGCGCCGACGTGCCGGGCGACCCCGTGAGGACCACGTCGCCCGGACCGAGCGTCAGGTGCGAGGTCAGGTAGACGAGCTGCTCGACGACGTCCCACGCGAGACCCGACGTCGACGCCTCGGCCTGCGTGGCGCCGTCGACCTGGACGTCGATCGCGAGGTCCGCGACGCCCGCCACCGCGAGGTCGGTCTCGATCCAGGGGCCGAGCGGCGTGAAGCCGTCGCCGTTCTTGGACTGCGTGAACTTGTCGTCGAGCGCGCTCTGCTCGTACGCCGTGACGTCGTTGCCGACGGTCCAGCCGAGGATCACGCCGGGGACCTGCTCGGGTGTGAGGTGGCGGGCCGTGCGGGCGATGACTATCGCGAGCTCGCCCTCGACCACGACCTTGCCCGCGGCGGGGTCCAGGCGGACGGGCTCACCCGGGCCGACCACGGTGCGCGCCGACTTGGTGAACGCCTGCGGCGGGACGAGGCGGTCTGCGGGACCGCTGTTGTGGGCCATGCCGAGCACGACGCGCGGTTCGCACGGGGCCAGGAGGCGAGCGCCGTCGACGGGGTGGGTCTCGCCCGTGCGCTCGAGCCCGGGGGAGTGGTGGTCGACGACCACGGCCCAGACGTCGCCGTCCTGGACGACGGGGCGCGGGCCGGTGGGGGTGGCGATCCGAGCGAGTCTCACGGTGGTCTCCTCCGTCTGCGGTGTCGGCGCGGTCGTGCCGGCTGAGCGTGAGACTACAGGAGGTATGACGTCCGATGTGACCATCGGTGTGGCTCGCCCGACGGCCCGGCGAGACACTGGGAACGGCGGGTTCCGCGGTCTCGCGCGGCCCACGGCGCGCGGCGAGGAGGCACCATCCCACGCACGGCAGAGGGCTCGGCAGGGAATGAGCGGTCGGTCGGCGGCCTCGCGCTCGTGGGTGCCCTGGGCGTCGTCTTCGGGGACATCGGCACGTCGCCCCTGTACACGGCGGCGGCCGTCGTCACCACGGCCCGCGGGGCCGGTGTCGAGGCCGACCGGACCTTCGTCTACGGGATGACCTCGACGATCCTCTGGTCGTTGACGCTGGTCGTCAGCATCCTCTACGTCCGTCTCCTCCTCCGTGCCGACAACGACGGCGAGGGCGGCCTCCTGGCGCTGCTCGGCCTGCTCAGACGAACCCTCGGCAGAGCTCGTGACGGGCGGCGGGCAACCGTCGTGCTCACCGTGCTCGGGATGCTCGGGGCCGCGATGTTCCTCGGGGACAGCGTCATCACGCCGGCCATCTCCGTCCTGTCGGCCGTCGAGGGGCTCGAGGTCGTGGAGCCCTCGCTCGCCCGGTTCGTGGTCCCCGCAGCCCTCGTGATCCTCCTGGGTCTGTTCCTCGTCGAGCGGTTCGGTACCCGGACGATCGGGCGGTTCTTCGGACCCGTCATGGTGCTGTGGTTCGCCACCCTCGCCGCGTGCGGCGTCCGAGGGGTGGCGCAGACGCCCGAGGTCCTGGTGTCGGTCTCCCCGCACTGGGTGCTGCTCTTCTTCGTCGACCACCCCGCCGCGGCCTTCCTGTCGCTCGGTGGTGTGGTCCTGGCGGTCACCGGGGCCGAGGCCCTGTACGCGGACCTCGGGCACTTCGGCCGCCGGCCCATCGTGCGCGCCTGGGCGTTCGTCGTCTTCCCCGCCCTCGCGCTGAGCTACCTGGGTCAGGGCGGGCACATGATCGCCTCACCCGAGGCGGCGCGGAATCCGTTCTTCTCGCTGGTCCCCGCCCCGCTCACGATCCCCGTCGTCGTCCTGGCGACCCTCGCGACGATCATCGCCTCGCAGTCCGTCGTCTCGGGAGCCTTCTCGGTCGTCCACCAGAGCGGGCGCCTGGGCGTCCTCCCGCCGTTGCGCACCGTCCACACGTCCCCCGCCAACAGCCGCCAGATCTACCTGCCCGCCGTGAACGTCCTCCTGGCTGCGACGGTCCTGCTCGTCGTCGTCACGTTCCGGTCGTCGGCCGCGCTCGCGTCCGCCTACGGCATCGCCGTGACGCTGACCATCTCGATCACCACGGTCGTGTACCTCGCCCACGGCTGGACGTCCCGACGGCGGCTCACCGGCAGCACGGTCGTCGCGGCCCCGATCCTGGTCGTCGTCCTCGTCTTCCTCGCGGCCAACCTGGCGAAGGTCGGCTCGGGAGGGTGGCTGCCCCTGACGATCGGCGCCGTCGTGTTCGTCGTCATGGTGACCTGGTGGACCGGGCAACGGCACGTCGATCGCGGACGGCTCGCCCTCGAGACGACCGTCCAGCGCGTCGAGGACGTCCTCGAGGCGCACGGGTCCGTGACCAGGACCCGCGGAACCGCGGTGTTCCTGAGCCGGCACAGCGGGGTGGTGCCCCTGGCGCTGCGATCCATGGTCGAGCAGAACCACGCGCTCCAGCGCCACGTCCTGCTCGTGAGCTGGGCGACGGCCGACCGGCCGACCGTCCCCACGAGCGAGAGGTTCCAAGTGTCGACCGCGGGCAGCGAAGGCGTGGTCCAGGTGATCGCGACGTACGGGTTCCGGGAGCGCCCCCGGATCGTCCGGCTGCTCAGCCAGGTGCAACGAGCAGCCCCCGACACCATGCGCGGCGTCGACCTCGGCACCGCGACGTACTTCGTCTCGCTCTCCGTGCCTCGCTCCAGCTACCGCTCCTCGATGCCCCGATGGTCCCAGCGGCTCTTCCTCGGCCTGTCGCGCCTGGTGCCGGACCCCGTCGAGACCCTCGACCTTCCTCGCGAACGGACGATCGTGCTCGGCCGCGACGTGCCGCTGTGAGTCGGCCGCACGCGCGCGGGGAAGATCGGCGGGATCTTGCCGATCCGAGCCGGCGGCAACGCTCCGGACGGCACGCCCGCGAGTGTCGTGCGTCACGAAGAGGCTGGTCAGGCCGTATCGGTTTGAGTATCCAGCGAAAACCGTTGTAGTCTTCTCGACGGCTGCTCAAGAGAAATCACGAACAGCCGGGCGCCCGTAGCTCAACGGATAGAGCATCTGACTACGGATCAGAAGGTTGGGGGTTCGAATCCCTCCGGGCGCACAGAACACGAAGGCCAGGAACCGCAAGGTTCCTGGCCTTCGTGCTTTTCGCTGGTCTCTCGATCAGCCGCAGTCCAGCGCCGGGTGGCCGGCCGTGACCTCGCTCTCGGTGCCCCCCGCCCCGCCCGTCGTGACCGTCACGGTCCCGGCGTCGATCGTCGAGGCACGGGTCGCGAAGGACTGGTGCGCGCTGGCCCCGGGGGCGACCGCGCTGAACGACTTCTTGCCGGCCGCGGTCACGACCTGGAGGTCGACCGCCACGTCACCGACGTTGACCGCACGGACGCTGATCACAACCCTGCCGGCGACGCAGCGCGTGGTCGCGTCGACCTCGACCGTCGCGGGGGCCGGGGAGACCGCGTCCCAGAGCGCACCGACTGCGGCCCGGTCGAGGGCACCGGTGTAGACCCGCAGGTCGTCGACGTCGACGGCCGCCGCGTCGCTCGCACCCGGCCACCCCGGGGCGTTCAGGAGCCGTCCGAGCTGGGCCAGCCCGAGCGTCGCGGTACCCGGCACGGTCGAGACCTGCGTACCGTCCGCGTAGACCGTGATGGTCGCGCCGTCCGAGACCAGCGTCAGGTGCACCCACTCGTCGAGCGGGGTGGCGTACTCGGACCGATGGTCGGCGACGCCGAGCTGCGTGAACCCGACCTTGGCCGTGGCCTTGTACTGCTCGAGCTTGATCGCGGTGCGCACCCCGGACGAGGTGTCCGAGAGCAAGGCGGAGCTGCTCCTGGCGCCCGTGCGACGGACCCAGGACGCGACCGTCCACGGTCCGCTCACGGGAGCGGCGCTGAGTGCCACCCCGTCGTCCACGCCGTCGAGGCTGACCGCACCGCCCAGCTGCCCGGGGGTCCAGGTGCCGCCGTCCACCGCGGCCCGCACGCCGGTCACGACGTCCAGGGCCGACTGTCCGCTCGTCTCGTCGAAGGTCCAGTGGTGGATCAGCTCGGGCTCCACGGGGACGACGGGCTCCCACTCGACGTCGGGCGCGCGGAACCACTCGTACCCCAGGGCGTCCCAGCGGTCGTCGTGCTGCGTGAGGCGGGAGAGGAACTCGGTGTAGTCCTTGTCCTGCGCCGGTGACCAGGCGATCTCGGCGATCGCGGGCATGCGCGGGAAGATCATGTGGTCGGTGTACTGCTCGACCGGGATGAACTGGGAGTGGCTCGTGGGCAGGCTCGTGCTCCCGCGGTAGGCCCGGTCGGCCCACAGCGAGGCCTCGACCCCCGCGACCTGCTCCTCGGTCACGACCTTGACCGTGCCGTCGGTGCTCGAGAGCTCCGTCACGGGGTCCCAGTCGTAGGCGCGTCGCAGGTTGACGAGGCCGGCCCACGAGAGGCCGTAGGCCGTCGAGGAGCTGTACTTCATGTCGGTGTAGGACCGGTCGGCCGGCGACACGACGACACGCGCCCCGGCCGCCAGGGCCGCGCGGACCTCACGGATGTCCGCGCTCTCGGCGCCCACGCCGATCTTGGGACGGTTGACGCGCCCCTCGGCCCAGTACTGGACCAGGCTGCCTGCGGGCAGGGTCGCCCCCTGTGCCCACTGGTGCCATCCGACGATCGTCTTGCCGTGCTCGGTCGCGATCTCGTTGGCCATGGCCGTGTACGCCTCGTACCAGCCCGCCGGCGGGTTGGGGACCTCGTCGCCGCCGAGGTGGATGTACTGGCCGGGGTTCTGCGCGGCGACCGAGGAGATGACCTTCTCGAGGTAGTCGCGGATGTTCGCCGAGTTGGCCTCGGTCGCGCAGACCATCGGCAGGTTCACGTCGAACCCGTAGTACGGCGCGGTCGGCACCCCGTCGCACGTGAGGCCCGGGACGGACGCCTGTGCCGCGAGGGTGTGTCCCGGGCCGTCGATCTCGGGGACGATCTCGATGTAGCGCGAGGCCGCGTACTCGACGATCTCCGCGTAGTCCGCAGGGGTGTAGAACCACGGATCACCCGTGTTGCTGCCCGGGGCCCAGCCGCTCTGCGTCGAGGCGCCGATCTCCGTCAGGGCGGGGAGCCCGTCGATCGCGATGCGCCAGCCCTGGTCGTCCGTGAGGTGCAGGTGCAGGGTGTTGAGCTTGTAGAGCGCGATCTGGTCGATGTAGCGCTTGACCGCGTCGACGGGGTAGAAGCGGCGGGCGACGTCGAGCATCGCGCTGCGGTACTCGAACCGGGGCTCGTCCTCGATGACGACCGCGGGGACGACCCAGTCCGCGTCCTGCGCCTGGGTCGCCTCGACCGCTGCGGGGAGGAGCTGACGGAGCGACTGCACACCGTGGAAGAGCCCGGCCGCCGTAGGCGCGTCGATCGCGACGGCCCCCTCGGAGACGGTGAGGTCGTAGCCCTCGGGGTCCGTCGAGGCGGCGTCGGTCAGGGTGAGCGTGATGGCGCTGGTCGCGGCCGACGCGTCGGAGACCGGCAACGAGAACCCCGTGGACGGTCGGAGCAGGTCGGCGAGGTACTCGCCGACCGGCGCGGCGTCGTCGGGAGCGACGATCACGCTCGTCGGGCCGAGCCGGAACCCGGACCCGGGCCCTCGCTCGAGGCTCACGGGCCTCGGGACGAGCGCGAGGGGTGCCTCGTCCTCGGAGGCGGAGGCGGGGGCGGCGGACGACCAGGCGGTCGTCGCCACGGCAGGACAGATCAGGGCAAGGGTCACGGCGACGGCTGCGACGCCGCGACCACGGTGCGGGATTCTCACGGGCACTCCTCATTGAGCGGTCGGGAACCCTTCGAGCCTCAGCCATCCCGACCAGTATGTCAATATCTGACGGATTACCAGTTCAAACAAGCATGAAAGTGCACCAAGCCTGCCGAGGGCACGGCAGAGCGCCCCGCCCCCGGGGAGTCGGGGGCGGGGCTGAGGACGAGGTCGGCGTCGCTGTCCGACAGAAGAACGACGCCGACCTCGACCTCGGGTGGGGCCTCGCGCGCCTCAGGAGTGGAAGACGCGCGCGGCCTCGTGAAGCGTCAACCGCAGTCGACCGCCTCGTAGCCGGTCACGATCTGCGTGGTGATCGGACCGGATCCTGTGTCGCCCGTCGCGGTCACGGTGACCTCGCCGGCCGGGATGCTCGCGGCACGGGTCGCGAAGGACTGCTGGGCCGACTTCCCGGGAGCCACGCCCGCGAAGGTCTTGCGGCCGTGCGGGGTCTCGACGACGACGTCCACGGGGACGTCCTCACCGTTGACCGCCCGAACCGTGAGCGTCGTACGCCCCGCGACGCACTTGGCGGTGACCGTCGCCGTGACGGCGAGCTCGGGCTGCTCGACATCGGGCACGTCGAGGAAGATGCCGCCGATCACGGCGTTCGGGCCCGTGGCCTTGTCGGCCTTGACCCGGACCGAGGACTCGATGCGGTAGGTGAGCCACACGCCCGCCGCGTTGTCCGCGACCGAGAACGCCGGGTAGAGGACCGAGCCGTCGGCCCGCAGGACCTGGACGTCCTGCGTCCTCGCCGTGTCGTGGCTGTTGACGTAGACCGACAGGTCGTAGGCCGAGCCCTCGGGGACCGTGACGTCGACCGCCGCCCCGGCACCGAACCAGGTCGATGCGCGACGCGCGGCGCCGTCGGGCGGGACCTGGAGCGCCGAACGCTTGGTGGTGCTCTGCTCCCACGTCCAGGCCTGCGTCCCCGTGACCGGAGCCACCGTGACGCCCTGGGGCAGCTGCGTCCCGATCTGAGGGATCGCGTAGCCCGCCGTGCCGTACTTCCCGATCCAGTCACCCTGGGTCGAGGTGTCCTGACGAGGTGCGCCCTCGGGCGGGACGCCGACGCCGGACCCGACGGCCTCGAACACGTCGAGCGTCATCGACCAGTTGACCCCGGGGTTCGAGCGGAAGACCAGGTAGACGTCGTGCGTCCCGGCGGGGGCGGTGATCGGCGTCGGGTCCGTCTCCTTGAACGTGAACCATCCGCCCGTGCTGTTCACGGGCGTCGTGGCCACGAGCTGACCGGTCGGCGAGCCCAGACGCATCTCGATCCGCCCGCCTCCCTCGGGACCGGCCGACACGCGGTAGCGCACGGCGTCGATCCCCTGGAAGTTCATGTCCTCGTAGCGCAGCCAGTCGTCGTCCTGGATGTCGCCGACGTACTGACCGAGCTCGGCCGCCGCGTTGTTCTCGACCGCGACCCCCTTGACCTCGTCCCAGTAGTGCGCCTGGAAGCGCGTGGGGCGGTAGACGTTGGTCGCGCTCGTCGTGATCGGCTGGACGCCCGCGGCCCCGCCCTTGTCGGTGTAGCGCGCGTCGATGACCCAGAACGCGTCCGCCTCGAGGTGTCCCTCGTCGAGGATCGTCGAGGCCTCGCCCTCGCACGCGTTGACGGGCAGCGTGGGGTGCGCGTGCTCGTCGTGGCCCAGGGCCGGCTGGACCGTGACGTCCTTGCAGTCGATCTGGCCGTCCTCGGCGTCGGTCACCTCGACCTTCCACGGCAGGACGTCGTTCCAGCGGAAGAAGCTGCCGTTCGGCGGAGCCGTGATCGTCACGACCGGGCTCGTGTTGCCCACCACGATCGGGACCGTGGCGGTACCCGTCTTGGCGGACTCCGTCTTCTCCGTGACCGTCAGGCGCGCCTCGAAGTTGCCGTTGGTCGTGTAGACGTGGGTCGGGTTCTGCTCGGTCGAGGTGCTGCCGTCGCCGAAGTCCCAGGCGAACTCGAGCTCGTCGCCGTCACGGTCGACGGTGCCCTCGCTCGAGAACGTCACGGACAGCGGGGCGAGACCGGTCGTGACGTCGGCCGTGGCCTGGGCCGTGGGGGCCCTGCCGTCGGCCGCGTAGTCGACGCGGTACAGGCCCGAGTTGGGGTTGTCACGGCCGAAGCCGCCGCCCCACTCGAGGAGGTACAGCGCGCCGTCGGGCCCGAACTGCAGGTCGAGCGGCGAGAGGAACTGCTGGCTCGAGAGCACCGGGTTGATCGCGAGCAGCGAACCGTCCGCGGCCAGCGGGAACTCCTTGATGAAGTTGCGCCCCCACTCGAAGAACAAGGGCGTGCCGCTGAAGTACTCGGGCCACTTGCGGTCCGAGTCGAGCGCCTCGTCGAAGTGGTAGACGGGACCAGCCATGGGGGCGCCCGCACCGCTGCCGAGCTGCGGGAACTCGGCCGAGGCGCCGTACGAGTAGTAGACCTCGGCGGGGACCGACGGCGGGAGCTCGGTCAGGCCGGTGTTGTTCGGGGAGGTGTTGACCGGGTTGGCGCAGTCGAACTTCGCACCCGACGTGCTCGTCACGAAGTCGAAGTCGTTGTACGCGATGTTGTTCGCGTGGCAGTACGGCCAGCCGTAGTTCCCCGGGGCCTTGATGGACTGCCACTCGACGTAGCCCGCGGGGCCACGGTTCGGGTTGGCGCTGCCGGCGTCGGGCCCGTAGTCGGCGAGGTAGACCGTGCCGTCGACGTCGACCGTGAAGCGGAACGGGTTGCGGAAGCCCATCGCGTAGATCTCGGGACGGGTCTTGTCCGCGGTGTCCTCGGCCTCCGGGAAGAGGTTGCCCTCGGGGACCGAGTAGGTGCCGTCCGGCTCGGGCGTGATGCGCAGGAGCTTGCCGCGCAGGTCGTTGCTGTTGGCCGACGTGCCCTGGGCGTCGAAGTGCGCGCGGCCCGGACGCTCGTCGATCGGGGTGTAGCCCGAGGACTCGAACGGCACCACGTCGTCGCCGACCGACAGCCACAGGTTGCCCTGGCCGTCGAAGCGCAGCGTGCCGCCCGTGTGCCCGATCTCCTTGTCGTCACGGCCGGCGGGGATCTCCAGCATCACGACCTCGGAGTCGAGCTTCATGGTGTTGCCCTCCATGGTGAAGCGGGAGAGCCGGTTGACCGAGCCGCCGTCCTGGGGGGAGTAGTAGAGGTAGACCCAGTCGTTCTGCTCGAACTGCGGGTCGAGCGCCAGGCCGAGCATGCCGTCCTCGCCGCCCCCGTACACGGGGATCGTCGCGGCCGTCACGGTGCTCTTGAGCTCCGGGTCGTAGATCCGGACCTGGCCGCGGACGAGCTCGGTGAAGAAGACGCGGCCGTCGCCCGCGACCGCGATGCCCCAGGGGGCCGAGGTGTTGGTGTCGAGCGGCACCTTGTCGAAGTTGTCCCATACCGTGCCGCCGCACGCTCCGGGCTCGACGCCCGCCGCGTAGCGGATGCCGCCGAGGGCGTGCTTGCGCACGTTCTCCTCGCTGTACGACGACTTGGCGTGGCCGACCGAGGTGACCCAGGTCCGGCCGCCCTCGTAGTCCGAGCACCACGTCACGGGGTGGTCGAGCATGCGTCCGGGGGTCGAGGTGGGGACGCTCGTCGGGTCGAGCTGGGCCAGGACGTGCTTGTCGCCACGGACCGACTTGGTGAAGCCGTACCACTCCTCGTTGCGCTCCCAGCGCTCGGGCAGGTCGGCGGTCGACGGGTGCTCGCGGTCGACGACGGTCATCTCGCCCGGCGTCCCGGCGGCGGAGTGCGCGGTGAACTCGGTGCCGATGAGCGCACGGTAGAACGGGAAGCCCGGCTCCATGTCGAGCGGGTTGTGCATGGCGACGACGCCGCCGCCCCCGCGCACGTACTTCTCGAAGGCCTTCTCCTCGGCCGGGTTCCAGACGTCCCCGGACGCCTGGGCCAGCACGATCACGTCGAAGTCCGCGAGGCCCTCGTCGGTGAAGAGCGTCGAGTCGGTCGCCTGGACGACCTCGAATCCGCCCGCCGCAGCGAGCTCGTCCCACATGGCCTTGGCCTCGGGGACCGAGTCGTGCACGAACCCGGCCGTCTCCGAGAAGATCAGCGCCTTGAACTCCGGGTTCTCGGGGTGCTCGTGCCCCTCGTGGGCGACGGCCGGCGCGGTCAGCACCCCGGCCAGTCCTGTCGACAGTGCCAGGCAGGCCGCGATGGCTGCCCCTCTGCGCGTTCTCATCTGTGCTCCCTCATGTCCGCTCCGTTGCGTCGGGCCCCTGCGATCTGTTCATACGGCGATCTGGCAACTTTTGATCGATGGTCGTCAGAACGTGATCGTGATGCTAGTGTCAGCCGCACCACATTGCAATACTGGTCAGTATGGTGAAGACGTGCAAGGCTGCATGGCCTGAGGGAATCTCAACGATGAGGCCCGCAGAACCGGATCTCAGACCCGCACCGACCAGTACGTTCCTATCCCGATGGAGGGGTCCCATGCCACAGATCGGAATCGGTTTCCACACCGACGCCTTCAACTCCAGCCACAAGTCGTTCGAGCAGGCGTTGGCCTGGGCGCAGGAGAACGACGTCCACTACATCGAGCCGGGCGTGATCGAGGGCGCCTGCTGGATCCACGGGCTCGGCTACTTCCCGCACATCTCGCTCCTCGAGGACCCGGCGCTGCTCCGCAAGAAGATGGAGCGGTACGGCGTCGAGTTCTCCCAGATCGACGCGGCCTACCCGCTGTCCGGTCGGGACGGGCTCACGGTCGGCGTCCCGTACGTCCAGAAGGCCATCGCCTGGGCCGCGCTCGCGGGCTCTCCCCGCGTCGCGACGACCGACGGGCTCTACAAGCCCGAGGGGCTCGAGGACCGCGAGGCCCTCGACCTCATGAAGCGCAGCTACGGCGAGATCATCCGGGTCGCCGAGGCGCACGAGGTCGTCGTGACGATCGAGGTCCACGGGTACTTCACGACCAAGGCCGACTGGCTCGCGGAGATGCTCGCGTTCTGCGGGGACTCGCCGTGGCTGCGCCTGAACCTGGACACCGGGAACACCTTCATCGCCGGCAACGACCCGGTCCAGTTCGCCGACCGGTTCCTCGACAAGATCGACCACGTGCACATCAAGGACGTCTCGCAGTCGCTCGCCGACTCTGTCCGTGGGGGCGCGACGGGCATCGCGATCAGCCACGTGGCAGCAGGGGACGGCGTGAACGCCGAGAACATCCGGCAGATCCTCGCGAAGCTCAGCGACAACGGGTTCGACGGCGTCCTGAGCATCGAGTGCGAAGGGCAGGGCGGGCCGATGCTCGCGGACTCGTTGTCGTGGCTCCGCAAGGAGGTCGCGGCGGCCGGGTTCACCGAGCGCGTGCCCGCGTTCGCCTGAGCTCCCCCGGTCGCGCGTCGGCAGGTGCGCGACGGGGACCGGCCTGTTCAGTACCGACGAGTATGGAAGGAGGTAGGGTGGCGTCATGCCGACGTCCTCGCCCACTGTTGCCAAGCCCGACGAGCTCGCGCTCGCAGCGTTCACGCTGTTCTCGACGCGAGGCATCGCCGGGGTCAACATGGACGCGATCGCGGCAGGCGCCGGGGTGACGAAGGGCAGCCTGTACTGGCACTACTCCTCGAAGAAGGAGGTCGTGCTCGCAGCGTGCGGGGTCTACTACCGCCAGTGGCGAGAGGCGATCACCGCCGCGACGGAGCAGTCGACCGGCGCGTTCGCGAAGGTCGAGGCCGCCGTGGAGTACTCGGTGCGCAGCTGCCTGCTGGACGATGCGAACCGAGTCTTCACGATGGAGATCGTCGCGCAGGCGCTCTACGACCAGGACGTCCGCGTGAGCTGGGCAGGCTTCCTGGACGAGGCCGAGCGGTACTTCCTGGGACTGGCCCATCGCGCGGTCGGTGCCGGAGAGCTCGAGTGCGACGACGTGGACAGCGCGGTCAGCGTGATGTTCTCCGCGATGGAGGGCATCAAGCAGATCTCGTTGTTCCGGCCGCAGTCCTGTGCGCCGGAGAGCGAGCTCCGGATCAGGGCCCAGCTCCTGTCGCTCCTCGGCACCCCCGTCCCGGGGCGTCCCGGGAAGGCCTCGAAGGCTTAGCGTCCCCCCGCAGGCCCTGAGAGCCGGACCTGCACCTTCTCCCGGCCGGGCTCGGTGTCGAGCCCGTGGCCCGGGAGCACCCCCGAACACCCCGTTCGACGCGGCGTACCCGTTTCCTGCCGGGCGGCTCGCCGCTGCCGTCATCACCCCGTTCAGCACCACCGTTCAGCGCATCCATCAGACGACGACGTCTCGATCATCAGGAGCAGGAAATGCGTTCTTCTCGAGTTCTCATGGCAGGGGCCGCGACCGCGGCACTGCTGTTCACCGCTGCGTGCACCACCGACGCCCCCACCGACGCGGTCCCCGAGGCGGGGAGCACGGCCTCGGAGGAGGCCGGGGCCGACGAGTCCGGTGCGAACAGCCAGTGGTTCGTGCAGGCCGACTATGAGCGCCAGCTCGCGCAGCGCTCGGCGGTCCCCGAGGGGCCGGCCGACCAGCCGTGGCTGCAGGCGATCGACCCCGAGTACGTGGACACCGCGCAGTACGCCAAGGAGGGGGGCAAGAAGCTGTGCTTCTCCAACGCCTCGCTGTCCAACCCCTGGCGTGTGACCGCCTTCATCACGATGCAGCAGCAGGTCGAGGTCCTCAAGGCCTCGGGCGAGATCTCGGAGTTCCGCGTCTCGGACGCAGCGGACGACGACAACAAGCAGATCACCGACATCCAGGCGTTCGTCGAGGCCGGTGACTGCGACGCGATCATCATCTCGCCCTCGACCACCGCGACCCTGACCCCGGCGGTCGAGGCGGCGTGCGAGAGCGGCAAGCCCGTGATCGTGTTCGACCGCGGCGTCAACACCGACTGCATGGTCACCTACATCCACCCGATCGGTGGCTACGCCTACGGCGCCGACGGCGCCGAGTTCCTCGTGGACAACCTCGAGCCCGGCTCCAAGGTCCTGGCGCTGCGCGTGCTGCCGGGCGTCGACGTGCTCGAGAACCGTTGGGCCGCCGCGGACAAGATCTTCTCCGACAGCGAGATCGAGGTCGTGGGCCAGGAGTTCACCGGTGGTGACGGCGCCAAGATCAAGGACATCGTGACGCAGTACCTGCAGCGCGGTGACGTGGACGGCATCTGGATGGACGCCGGCGACGGCGCCGTCGCGGCGGTCGAGGCGTTCGAGGACGCCGGCAAGCCCTACCCCGTGTTCATGGGCGAGGACGAGCTGAGCTTCCTGCGCAAGTGGCAGGAGACGGACATGACCGCGCTCGGGACGGTCTACTCGACGTTCCAGTGGCGTACGCCCGTGCTCGCGGCCCAGAAGATCTGGAACGGCGAGCAGGTCCCGGTCGAGTGGGTCCTCCCGCAGTCGCCCATCACCGAGAAGGACCTCGACAAGTACCTCGAGGCCAACAAGGACATGCCGTCGCTGCACTACGCCAAGTTCGGTGGCGAGGACCTGCCCGGCTACCCGGAGGCCTGGTCCGACCGCTGAGCCGTCACCTCTCGAACGGAGCACACCGGGCCGCCCCGTCCCTCGACCGACGTCGAGGGACGGGGCGGCCCGCTGCGCGGCGGGTCTGGAGGGGGGCGGGCCGGATCAGAGGACCGCCTGTGCGCCCGTGAGGTGGGCGGGGTCCGGATCGAGCGCGACGTCGTCTGGCGTGACCCCCACCGACCTGGCGAGCGCCTCGACGTCGCTGCCCTGCAGGAGCGGCAGCGACTCCCGGACGTGCTCGTCGTCCCAGGTCCACCACCGGGCCCGCCAGAGCAGCTTGCGCCGCAGCGCGTCGAAACGATGGCGCACCACGCGCCCGTCACCCACGACCACAGCGAAAGGAGCGACGTCCTTCGCGACGACGGCGCGCGCCCCGATGATCGCACCCACCCCGATCTGCACGCCGCCCAGGATGGTCGACTCGTACCCGGTCCAGACCTCGTGCCCCACGACGGTGTCACCGATCGGCTTCCAGGCGTCGGCCGCGCCGTCGACGAAGTTGAACCCGTACGCGGTGACCGCGTCCATGTCGTGCCCTTGGTTGCCGCCCAGCAGGAAGGTCGTCCCCGACGCGAACTGGCAGAAGTTGCCGATCACGAGCTTGTCGGTCGGGACACCGTGGTAGGTGGGGGAGTCGGCGAAGAGGTACCGCGCGCGGTCGGCAAAGCTCTCTCGGTGGTAGTGGCCGCTGTACCAGGAGTGTCGTCCCTCCGCGAGGATGATCCCCGCGTGGTCGAGGACCTCGGGTGAGGTGTCGAGGCGCTCGACCACGGTGAAGTCGGGGAAGAGCTCCCGTGAGGTGGTGTCCATCGGATCAGTGCACCCGAACCGGCGCAACGGCGGCAAGGCAATTGAGGAGGCGTGCGGCGGCGCGCCGATCCTCAGGTCACCACCAGGCTCGCTTGAACCCTGCGGCCTCGGCCTCCTTGCGGTTGTCGAAGCACACGTCGGCCGCGACCTCCTTGAAGTTCCACTCCTCGCCCCGCACGTAGTAGACGTTCGTGGCGCCGTCGGTCGGGCGGACGTACAGCCCCTTGACCTTGCAGTCCTCCGGGACGGGCTTCGGGGTCGGAGCCGGAGTCGGCGTCACGGGTGGCGCGGGCTCGGCCGCCACGGGCGGCGCCTCGGGCGTCGGCGTCGGCGTCGGGCTGGGCGTGGGCCTGGGCTTGACCGGTGCGGGGACGACGGGGTCGCGAGGCGGGGGGAGCGTCGACCCGGTGGGGAGCGGTTCGTCGGGGCACGTCGAGAGGACCGCGACCATGGCGGCCTGCTCGGCGGCCGAGACCCGCAGGCCGTACGTGTACTTGACCGCGACCTGGCGGGCGACGTAGGCGCACCGGAAGGACTCGGCCGGCGGGAGCCAGGCCGATGCGCTCCCATCACCCTTCTGCTGGTTGAGCGTGCCGTCGACGACCAGGAGGTTGAGCGGGTCGTTGGCGAAAGCCTCGCGGCGCGGCACGTCCCACGACTGTGCGCCGTGGCGCCAGGCGTCGGTCAGGGGCACGACGTGGTCCACCTGGACCGCGCCGGACGACAGGGGGCCGCGCTCGAACGCGACGTCCTTGCCGCTGTACGGGTCGCTCAGGAGCCCGGTCATGACCACGCAGTCTCGCGTCCCGGGCTTGAACGAGACCCCGGACAGGGACCGCGCGAGCGCGTCGTTGCGAGTGTCGCAGCCGTTGCCGTCGGTGTCCGCGAAGCGTGTGCCGAACGCGTCGGACGAGTACCCGGCGACGGGGTTCGGCTCGCCGACCTCGAGGAGCGCGACTGTCGCGAGAGCGCTCTGCGACGGTGCCGCCGCCGTCACGGTCGCGATGTCGAGGGCCGCGAGCTCGAGGACGGCCGAGTTCGCGACCTCGATGTAGTCCGGGGTGCTGTCCTCGGGCGCCTCGTCGACGGGCGTCGGGGCGGTCGACGGCTTGGCGACCACGGCCGGCGGTGCCGGGTCTTCACCCTGCCCGGCGAGGGCCGCGGCACTGCCGGTGACCGCGACGACCAGCACGGCAGCCCCGACCCAGAGCGCGGGCTTGGAGAGAAGACCCCGCTGCGGGGCGGGCCGACGCGCTCGGGTGCGCTGCGCCGTCGGGCCGGACGGGTGCGGGCCCGCGGGAGGTCCCGACCTCACGGTTCCCGCCGGCGGCGGCGGCACGGGGGGCAGCGCGCGCACCGAGGAGGCCGGCGCATACGTCGCGGGCTGCTCCTCGATCGATGGCCTGACCTCGGCGAACGGGGTCGCGGGCTGGTCCGCGCGGGGGAGCGCTGCGCCCACTCCGAGAGGCAGGCGCTGCGTGCTCGCGGGCAGGGCCGTGGGGCGCGTGTGCTGGGACCAGCGGTCGCCGTCGAACCACCGCTCGGTGCCGGCGGCCGAAGGATCCGGGTACCACCCGGGAGCGGTGCGACCCATCAGGCCTCCTGCTGCTCTGGCCGCCTGCGAGCAACCCTCCGGCGGCGTCCTGGACCGGCAGGGCGATCGAAGATTAGCCGAGGGTGGAGCACGGCGACGAATCCGTCCGGCCCGACGGCGGAGCGCGCCCCGGTGGTCGTCTCGCCCCGGTCGCACGGGCACCGGTGCTCAGGCCGTGGCCGACACCTGGACGGGGCCGCGCGGCGAGGCCACCGGATCCGGTGCCAGCAGGTACCTGCGGAGCGTGGCGAGCATCCGGTCGACCTTCTCGACGTCGGCCGAGTACCGCACGCGCCGTCCCTGGCGAGCCTCGCGCGGTTGGTCGGCGCGGACCAGGCCGTGCCGTTCGAGCCGACCCAGGACGTGCAGGACGGACTGCTGGTGGGCCCCCGTCGCGAGGGCGAGCTGACCGCTCATGAGACCGCCGTGGGTCGTGAGCTGCCGCAGCACGGCGCGGGTCAACGGGCTTGTGAGCTCGTCGATGACGGACTGGACCGCGTCGTTCTCCGGGTCGGGGACGTAGGCGTAGCGCGACATGGACTTCTCCTCGGGGTGGGGCCGCCGCGCCGCCCGGGGGGACGGGCGACGCGGCGGCGGCGATGGGCTACCCGCAGGCGGCCGGCTGGAAGGGGGACTCGACGACGGTGGTGCCGCCGCCTGACCCCGTGGCGGTGGTCTCGACGATCCCGGTGGCGTCACCGGCCTCGCGGACCCGGAAGGTCTGCGACGCGGACCGTCCCGGTGCGACCCCGACGAACGTCTTGGTGCCCACGGGCGTCCGGACGACCACGTCGAGCGGGACCTGCTCGCCGTTCACGACGCGGACGGACAGGTACTGGACCCCGGCCGTGCACTTCGTGGTGACCGTCGTGCCGATCGACAGGTCGGTCGCGAGCCCGGGGTCCGCGGCGCCCGGCGCGAGGGCCTGGAGGCTCGAGAGCCCCGGCCCGCCGGCAGCCCACCCGTCGACGGTCAGGGCGACGTAGCGCGTGGTGGCTCCGACGTCGAGCGAGCCGCGGCCGGAACCACCCTCGATCCGGCCGACGTCCGTGAACGTCAGACCGTCGTCGCTGACCGAGACCGTGGCCGCCGGGGCGTCCCCGTCCCAGCGCGTGACGACCCGGCCGACCTCCTGCGCGGCGCCGAGGTCGGTGACCATGCGTCCCGTGGCAGAACCCGGCGACCAGGCGGTCGACGGGTCGCCGTCGACCGCGAGCGACGGCGACGTCATGCCCGAGGGGAGCACCGAGGCCGGGAACGTGAGGGTGCTCAGGGCGTGGTCCGCCACGGGGAACGGGGTCGCTCCCCGGAAGCGGAGCGTGGCGGGCGTCGCCGTGCCCGGGACCGCGACCTCGCGGGCGTCGCCCGTCTCGGCGTTGCGGACGACGAGCGAGACGGGGGCCGCCGAGGTGAGGACCACGGTGCGTGCGTCGGTGACGTCGGCGTCGAACGACCCGGTGACCTGCGAGACGTCGAGCGTCGCACGGGGTGCCAGGACGACCGCGCTGCCGGCCGGGACGCTCACCTCGACCTGGGACCCGGCAGCCGTCACACGCTGCCTGCCCGGGTACAGGGCCGCCGTCGAGCCGTCGTGGGCCACGGTGACCGTCGTGGTGACCGGCGCACCGGTGAGGTTGAAGACCGACAGGTAGCCGTCCAGACCGCTCACGAGCGTCCCGGGCGAGCTGCTCGTCGGGACGGCGCGCGCGGCCTGCTGCGCGGTCGTCGCCGCGTCGCCGACCACGGCCTCGACGAGCCGGGGGCCCGTCGCACCGTCGGCCAGGCGCACGACGTGCTTGGCGTCGCCCGAGCGCGAGACGGTGACCGGGGCGTCCGTGCCGCGGACCACGAACCCGCCCTTGCCCTCGATGTTGATCCAGCCGCCCTGCGAGCGCAGGACCTCGTTGCCCTTCTCCTCGTGCCGCCCGGCGTCGTGCCAGGTCGTGCCGTCGGTCGAGGTCTGGATCACGTACACGTCTCCGGCCGACGCCTCCCAGCCCAGCTCGACCCGGGACACGTCCTGGACGGTGCCGAGGTCGATCTGCACCCAGGAGTCGGGCCGGGTGCGGTCCGTGCGCGAGACGGCCCAGCGGGTGTCGGCCTTGCCGTCGGTGACCGCGGTCGCGGGCTTGCCGTCGTCGGCGCTCGACGCGGTGGCGGGCCTGCCCGCCGCGAGGTTCGTCGACCCCTGCGGGCCGAACGCGCGCAGGTGGTAGAGCGAGTACCCGTAGTCGGCGTTGCCGCGGACGCCCTGCATCCGGACGAAGCGCGCGGGGGCGGGGGAGGACCCGTCCGCCGCCGTGAGGTCCACGGTGTCGAGGCGCGCGACGTTGGCGTCCTGGGCCGACTTCCCGTACCGGGTCGCGACGGTCCAGGTCGTGCCGTCGAGCGAGGTCTCCACGGTGTACTCGGCGCCGGCCGAGGCCTCCCACGCCAGGCGCACAGAGGCCAGGGTCCGCACCTCGCCCAGGTCCACCTGGACCCACGAGTCGGGGCGGGTGCGGTCGGTCTTGGAGACCGCCCACCGCGTCGTGGGGCTGCCGTCCGTGACGCGTGCGGCCGTGCGGCCGCCCTCGGCGTCCTGGCTCGACGCGGTCGCGGGCTTCTTCGCGGCCAGGTCGGCCGCCCCGTCCGGGCCGTAGGCGTGGAACGCGTACATCGAGTACCCGTAGGTCGCGTTGCCGCGGATGCCCTTCATCCGGACGTAGCGGGCCTGGACCTGGTCGAACGGCAGGTCGTCGACGCGCGCCGCGTTGGCGTCGGCCGGGTCCGGGGCCGGGACGACGGGGTTGGCCGCGGTGACCTCTCCGTCGGACGTCGTGTAGGTGCGCGACCCGTCGAGCCCGTTGTACCCGCCCATGTCGAGGTTGCGGACCGTCACGGTCCCGTCGGTGGGACCCGCGCCCGTCGAGGCGTAGATCGCAGACCCCGTCGGGAGCGTCACCTGGCCCGCGTACCCGTCCCCGATCCGGAAGACCGAGGCGGTCCCGTCGAACCCGTCCCTGGCAGCGGTCGAGACGTCGACCGACCGGGCGCTCACCTGGGCCGATGCGTTCGGGTAGAGGAAGGGCGAGCTGCCCGAGAGGTGGAAGAGCCACGAGTCCTGCTCGGGGACCCAGGGGAACTTGACGAAGCCCTGGCGGCTGACCGCGCCGGCCCAGGCGTTCGCGGACTGCTGGACGACCAGGCCCGGGCCCGCGCCGAAGTCACGGACTCCCGCGAGGCGCTCGAAGAGCTCGTCGGAAGGGGTCGGGACGACCGGACCCTCGGGGGACTCGGCGCTCGCGACGTGCAGGAGGTAGGAGATCGCGATCTCGGCGCGCGCCTCGGGCTCGTACTTGGCCTCGCCCGAGAACTTCGTCAGGCGGTAGACCGGCGCGTACATCTGGTAGTCCGCGAGAGCGTCCGCGAGGCTCGCCTCGGCGCGCGCCGCGTCAGGGTCACGCAGAACCTGACCGAGGAACGCCACGGGCAGCACGTCGCGGCCGTAGAGGAACTCGCGGTCGTTGACCATGGGCATGAACGGCTCGCCCTGCTCCGACATGACGAGCTGGATGGACCGCCACAGCTCCGCGGAGTTGGGCTGCTCGAGCAGGATCTCCGGGATCGGCTCGCCGGCCAGGAGGAAGTGGATCGCGTTGCGCGCCCCCGAGCGCCACACGTCCGACTGGTAGTGCGGCCCGAACGACCCGTGGTTCTCCACGATGTAGGTGTCGTAGATGTTCTGCATCGTGTTGTCCGAGACAGGAGCACCCGCCACGACCGCGGGGTTGTTCTTGTCGGCCGTCGGCTGGCCCGCGGCGTTGCGCCCCCAGGTCGCGAGCTGGTCGGCCCAGCGGCCGGCGTCGGGGTCGTCGGGCGCCCAGGCGAGGCCCGGTGCGAGGGCCTGCGTGTAGACGCCGACCTCCTCCTGCGCGGTGTCGCCCTTGTACCCGCCCGTGGGCCAGTGGGCGTTCCAGCCACCCGACAGCGGGTCCTGGGCGAAGTTCAGGTCGGCCGCGTAGCGCGACTGCTCGGTCGCGATCGTCGTGAGGTTCGCACGCGTCGTCGCGTCGAGGTCGTCCCACAGGAGGCGGCCCGCGGCGAGGAAGTACGACTGGAAGGTCGACTCCCAGAACAGCTTGCGCCCCCAGGTGCCCTGGGGGTTCACGAGGCGGTTCGACGCCGCGTAGTGCGTGATCGTCGAGAGCGTGTGCGCCTTGAGGTCCTCGCGCGAGATGCCGGCGAGCTCGGCGTCGTACTCGCCCTGGGTCACGAGCACGGCGTTGCCGAGCACGACGGCGAAGTTCATGTCCTTGAGCTGGTAGACGCCTGCGGCAGGGTCGTAGACCGACTCGACCCAGCGGGTGTGGCGCAGCAGCGCCTCGTAGTACTTGGCGGCCGTCTCGTCGGGGGCGCCGTAGGCCGGGGCCGTGGTCGCGGTGCTCGCGCCGGCGGTCGCGGGCACCCCGGTCGCGGATGCCGTGGTCGAGAGGCCCGCGAGGAGGAGCGAGCCCGAGGTCAGGGCGACGACGGCGGTCCGGAGCGCGCGTCGACCGGGTCGGCGCGAGGGCCGTGGCTCGGGAGCGCGGTCCGCCCGGGGACGGAGGGGCGTGCGGTGCATGGTCGGCTGCTTCCTGCGTCGTCGTCGACGCATCGGAGGGGTGGAGCCCGGGGGCGGGAGGGCGGTCCCGCCCCGAGGGTCGTGCTCACTGTCCGCAGGTCACCGCCGCGTGCTCGACGTCGGTGACGGTCTCGCGCACGTCCTGCGCGTCGCTCGGCCGCGCGGTCACGGTGACGCTCCCGGCCTCGACGTCGGCGGACCGGGTCGAGAAGGTCTGCGCGGCGGACCTGCCGGGGGCGACCTGCGAGAAGGTCTTGGTGCCCCACGCCGTCGCCACGACGACGTCGAGGGGGACCGAGTCGTCGTTGACCACGCGGACCACGACGGCCCCGGTCCGGCCCGTGCACTGCGCCCTGGCGCTCGCGACGACCTCGACCCCCCGGTCGACGATCGGCTCGGAGGTGCCGACCGCGAACAGGTGCATCACGCCCTTGTCGGTCCCCTGCGGCAGGATCACCGACTCGATGGTGCGGGCCGGGTCGACCGACACCGGCACCGTCCCGAAGACCTTGGCCTGGGTCGTGTCCTTGGTGCCGTTGGCCTTGTTGCGACCCGTCGTGGTCACGACCGAGACGTTGCCGAACTGGTAGGTGGTCCCCGGGGTCCAGTCCGTCAGCTCGACCTGGACGTCCTGCCGGGTGCCGTCGGTGTAGACGACCGTCGCCGTGCCCTTGGCCGGCCCGTTGGTGGCCAGGCCGAGGAACGAGATCTTCTCGACCCGGACGCCCATCGGGACGCTCTGGCCGTGGGGGATCCAGTTGTCGGGCGCACCCGGCGCGGCATCCGGCCAGGTGTAGGTGACTCCCGTCGTGCCCAGGGGGAGGCGAGCGCCGGGAGTCGCGCCGGCCGCGGCGAGGTCAGCGCGGGACAGGGTGTTGTCGGACGCGTCGATCGAACCCGTCGCGCCCTTGCCGTCCGTCGTCGTGCCGATGTTGTTGAAGACGTCGCTCCCGTCGGTGAACGACGGCGGGACGTCGGCCTTCCCGGTGCCCCAGGTGCCCGGGGTCGAGCGCATGGTGAGGTCGAGCGTGCCGCCCTGCTGGGTGAAGGACTCCGGGAGCCACGAGGCCGAGGACGTGACGCCGTCGACCCGGAGCGAGTCCACGTAGCGTGACCCGCTCGACGCTCCGGGCGCCGTGAGCGAGATGACCCGGGGCGCACCGTCGGCGACCCGGCTCGTGATGGTGACCTGGTCGAACGCGGGCGAGGACACGAGCAGCTCGGCGCGGCCGAAGATCGCCGGGTAGAGGCCGAGGTTGGACCAGACGAACCACGACGAGAGCGAGCCCAGGTCGTCGTTGCCGGGAACGCCCGTGGGAGCGGTCGTGAAGAGCTCGGCCCGCGCCCGGTCCAGCGCGTCCGTCGTCTTCGCGGGCTGCTGGAGCCAGTGGTAGACCCAGGGCGTCGAGGTGCTGGGCTGGTTGCTCATGTAGGCGTACGGAGTGTTGTAGACGCCTGCGTCGAGCCGCGTGAGGTGCTTGTCGAGATCGGCCGTGACCTTCTCCACCCCGCCACGCTTGGCGATGAGGGTGCTCATGTTCTGCGGGACGGCCCAGCCGTACTGGTAGCCGGTCGCCTGGTCGAACTGGTTGCCCCGCTCACCGAGGTTGAACCCGCGGTCGAAGCCGTTGCGACCGCGGGGACGGATCTCGCGGGTGACCGGGTCGAAGACGTTCTGCCAGTTCTGTGCGCGCTGCATGAACCGGTCGTACGCTGCGTCGTCACCCAGACGCTGGGCGAGCTGGGCGATCGAGAAGTCGTTGGTCGCGTACTCGAGCGTCGTCGAGGTCGAGACGGCGTTCTTCGCGTTCTCGACGAACCCGAGGCCCGCGAACTGGTACCCGTTGTCGCGCTTGTTCCGCGCGGGGTCGAGAGGCAGGGCCTGCGAGGAGACGAGGTGCGCGAGCGCCGCCTCGCGGTCGTAGTCGGTGCTGCCGAACGCGTCGATGACCGAGAGGACGGTCGGCAGGGAGTCTCCGCTCATCTTCTGCTGCGCCACGCCGAGGTGCGGCCAGTTGGGCCAGTAGCCCGACTGGCCCACCAGGTCGACGATCGACTGGTTGATGTCGGACGCGACGTCGGGGAAGAGCATCGCGACGAGCTGTGCCTGGCCGCGGTACATGTCCCAGCCGGAGTACGTCGCGTAGTGGTGACGCCCGGGTTCCACCTGGCGGACCGTGCCGTCGTAGCCGAAGTACTCGCCGTTGACGTCGTCGTAGGTGTTCGGGTGCAGCAGCGAGTGGTAGAGCGCCGTGTAGAGGGTCACCTGCTCGGCCTCGGTGCCCCCCGCGACGTCGATCGTGCTCAGGGCGTCGCGCCAGGTGGTCTCCGCCGAGGTGCGCGCCTCGTCGAACGTCACGTGGCCCGCCTCCGTGGCGGCGTTCTCCGCGGCGTTCTCGATGCTCACGTAGGACAGGCCTGCCTTGACCGTGACCTCGGCCCCGTCGGGGAAGGTCACGAAGACGCCCGCACCGTGCCGCTTCTGTGCGGACGCGCTGGTCGAGCCGACCGTGACGTCCCCGCCGGTCCAGGTGCCGGACGAGACGATCGGCTGGTCGAACGTCGCCGAGTAGTACGCCTTGTAGCGCCCGCCGCCCTCGCAGACCGGTGCGGTCTCGACCCAGCCGGAGATCGTGCTGCCCTCGATGGTCACCCCGCTGCCGAAGACGCTGTTGTTCGAACCCGTGGTGTTGAAGATCAGGGTCGACGAGTCGGCGTCCGCGGGGAAGTCGAAGCGGCTGATCGCGGTGCGGGTCGTCGCGGTGAGCTCGGTGGACACGCCGTTCGCGAGGTCGACCGAGTAGTACCCGGGTTCGCCGACCTCGTCCGCGTGGTCGAACGCGAGGTAGTACGGCTTGATGTCGGCGCCGGGGGAGGACGGGAGAGCGCCCTGGGCGGTGAGGGGGCCCGCGTAGGGCAGGACGGGAAAGTCGAACGCGCCGTTGCGGTTGACGCATCCCGTCCCGGACAGGCGGTTCATGCCGAACCCGCGGATCTTGTCGGCGCTGTACTCGTAGCCGCCACGCATGTCGCCGTCGCGGCTGCGGAAGGTCGTGGGGCTCGACTGCACCATGCCGAAGGGCACCGTCGCGCCGGGCCAGGTGTTGCCGTACGCCGCGTTCCCCTTGTTCTGGGAGAAGTCCTCGGCGGTACCGATCCAGGGATCGACGGCAGCGAAGGGGTCCAGGTTCACGAGGTCGGCGCCGGCGACGGGCTGGGCCGTGGCGGTGCTCGGGGTCGTGAGGCCGAGGCCTGTGACGAGGGCCGCCGCCGCGACCAGCGCGGGCAGACGGCCGCGGGTGCGGGAGGGGGAGGCTGGGACGGGCAAGGGACGTGTCCTCTCGGGGGTGCTGCCCACCCCGGGGCGCGCCCGGGAGCGGCGTCGCGCGTGGGGTGCGCGGCGCCGTCGGGCAGGTTCGGGGGTGAGGCAGGTGGTGCGAGGGTCGGGCGGGTGTCGGGTCTGTCGCCGCGGGTTGGGCGGCGGGCTGGTCCGCTGTCCTGTCTGTGTGCTCGTCTCGACTTGACAGCGCTGTCATGGTCGGGTGTACTCACCCTATACACACCGGGGTCGTCCTGACCAGCCCCTCGTTGCGACGAGTCGGTCAGGTGGCGCTCCGGGCCGGGACGCGCTGGGGTGTGGAAGAATCCCCGCCAGTCAATCGTGCGGGGGTGGATGTGGTGGCCAAGGACGGCCGAGCTGCACGCGGTGGAGGTCGACCGACCCTCGCCGCGGTGGCCGAGGCCGCAGGAGTGAGTCTCAAGACCGCCTCCCGCGTGCTCAACAACGAACCCAGCGTCTCCGAGTCGACCCGGCTCAAGGTCCGTGCAGCGGCCGACGCGCTCGGCTTCCGTCGCAACGCCGTGGCGGCCGACCTCGCGCGCGGAGGCGTCTCGCGGCTCGTCGGCTTCGTCACCGGTGACATCGCCAACCCGTTCTACTCGGACCTCGCGAGCGGGATCGAGCGCGAGCTGCGCAAGCACGGGCTCCAGCTCATCACGGCGAGCTCCGACGAGGACGTGGACCGTGAGCGCGAGCTGATCGACGCGCTCATCGAGCGCCGCGTCGCGGCTCTCTTCATCGCCCCGACGGCCGACGACCACTCGTACCTGCGTTCCGAGCTCGCCGACGGCGTGCCGATCGTCTTCCTCGACCGCCCGCCGGGCGGGATCGACGCTGACACCGTGGTGCTCGACAACCGGGCCGGGGCCGCGGCCGCCGCGCGCCACCTCGTCGACCAGGGGCACCGCAGGATCGCGCTCGCGGGGGACCTCCCGCGGCTCTGGACGTTCCGCGAGCGTCGTGAGGGCTTCGTCAACGCCTTGCGGGACGCAGGCATCGGCGACCCCGAGCGCTACGTGCGCGACGGGCTGCACGACGCCGAGACGGCACGTGTCGCGGTCGAGGAGCTGCTGGCGCTCGACGAGCCGCCCACCGCGATCCTGACGGCCAACAACAAGATCACCCAGGGGGCGCTCCGGGCGCTGCACCCCGCGGCTCGTGGGGCGCGGCGCGACGTCGCCCTCGTCGGGTTCGACGACTTCGAGCTAGCGGACATCCTCCAGGTCAGCGTCGTCGGCTACGAGGTCTCCGCGATGGGCCAGGAGGCCGCGCGGCTCGCTGTGGCGCGCATCGAGTCGCCCGGGGAGCCTGCGCACCTGCGTGTCGTGCCCACGGTCCTCATCGCGCGCGGGTCGGGCGAGATCGCCCTGGCGGCGCCCCTGGAGGGCGTGCCGGCAGTCGGCTGAGGCGCACCCGTCGGCGGTGACGTCTCGATCCTCGGGCGCCCGTGCGACCCGTGCTCCCGCAGGGCGCCGCGTCCGCGCGGTGCTGCGGCGCCGCCCCGCGGCACCGCTGCCCTGCCCGCTCCCGTGCCCGACGGTGCCTGCTCCCGTGCCCGCCGGTGCCTGCTCCCGCGGCGCATTCACGCCCAGGTGCCCGGTGGAGGTCGTGCCCGGCGGTGTCGGCTGAGCGGGACTGGGTCCCGCTCAGCGCAACGTGGATTCGATCAGCGCAACCCGTGCTGTCGGGAGTCAGGGGCGCCACCGGGTGATCCGCGGAGCCTGCCCTGGCGCCACTCCGGCCGTGAGGAACCGCGGGATGTCGGGGTTCGTGGGGGAGGCCGCTTTGTCGCCGTCGTCCTCTTCGGGGCGCCCTGAGGTCTCCCCCAGGTAACGATTCGGCGCAGCTCTTTGACAAGTGGCGTCGGGCCGCCGTACGTTCGTCCTGTTCCTGACAGCGCTGTCAACACGAAAGTAGGATCCCATGCGTAACGGATTGCGTGTCGCTGGGGCACTGGTGGGCACCGCTGCCCTCCTGGCCCTCGCAGCTTGCAGCGGAGACACCGGCAACGACTCGACCGAAGGTGGCACGGACGCCGCCTCGGGCGGCAACGTCGAGGTCTTCACCTGGTGGGCAGCCGGTTCGGAGAAGGCAGGGCTCGACGCCCTCGTCACCGTCTTCGACGAGCAGCACCCCGACTTCACCTTCGAGAACGGCGCGGTCGCCGGCGGTGCCGGTTCGGCCGCGAAGGACCTCCTCCAGACCCGCCTCCAGGCCAACGACCCGCCGGACACGTTCCAGGCGCACGCCGGCAAGGAGCTCACGGACTACATCGACGCCGCGCAGCTCGAGGACATCTCGGACCTGTACGACGAGTACGGCGTCAAGGACGTCTTCCCCGCGGACCTGATCGACCTCCTCACGGTGGACGGCAAGATCTACTCGATGCCCTCCAACATCCACCGCTCCAACATGGTCTGGGCCAACCCTGCCGTGCTGACGGAGGCGGGCCTCGACCCGGCCGCCACGTACGAGACCATGGACGACTGGTTCGTCGCCCTCGACGCCGTCAAGGCCACGGGCAAGACCCCGCTCTCGGTCGCCACGACGTGGACCCAGGTCAACCTGCTCGAGACGGTCCTCATGGCCGACCTGGGCGCCGAGGCATACAACGGCCTGTGGGACGGTTCGACCGACTGGGAGAGCCCCGAGGTCACGGCTGCTCTCGAGGACTTCGAGAAGCTCATGAGCTACACCAACACCGACCGTGACGGTCTGGACTGGCCCGAGGCGACGCAGCTCGTCATGGACGGCCAGGCAGCGTTCAACGTCATGGGCGACTGGGCCGTGGCGGCGTTCGAAGAGGCCGGCAAGACCGCCGGCACCGACTTCACGTACTTCCCGGTCCCCGGGACGGACGGCATGTTCGGCTTCCTCGCCGACTCGTTCACGCTCCCCGTGGGTGCCAAGAACGCCGACGGCGCCAAGGCCTGGATCGAGACCGTGTCCAGCCTCGAGGGCCAGACCGCCTTCAACAAGGCCAAGGGCTCCATCCCGGCCCGTACCGACGCGAACCCTGCTGACTTCTCCGAGTACCAGCAGACCGCCATCACGTCCTTCGCGGACGACACGATCGTCCCGTCGCTCGCTCACGGTGCGGCTGCCTCGATCGCCGTCCTGAACGGCATCTCGGACGCGACGAGCAAGTTCACCTCCGGTGCCTCCGACCTCGCGCAGTACCAGGCCGACCTGGCCGCCGCTGCCGCCGAGTAAGGACGCCCGACCCGGCCGACCGGGGTCGCCCGTCGCGGAGCTGCTCGCGCAGCTCCGCGACGGGCCCCGGACGGTCCGCCCCACCCCGCCGTACCCGCAGCTCGTTTCCACCGCACCGTCCCCGGCAGGGCCCCGTCGCACCTCTGTGCGCCGTGAGAGCCGTCGGGAGGTGCCCACACCTTGGGAGGATCACCGGTGATCCAGTCCGCTCGACGATGGGGCCCGCCACTGCTCCTCGTCGCCCCGTCACTGATCTTGGTGGGGGTCTTCGTCTACGGCCTCATCGGGATCAACTTCGCCACCTCGACCACTGACATGCACAAGGCTGCGCAGTCCACGGGGCAGGCCCCGGTCACGCGGGTCGGCCTCCAGAACTACCTCGACCTGCTCGCGAGCCCGGAGTTCCAGCACTCGCTGATGAACCTCCTGATCTACACCGTGGTCTTCCTGGTCGGCACCATGGTCGTCGGCTTCGTCTGGGCCTGGCTCCTCGACAAGCCCATCAAGGGCGAGGGCTTCTTCCGCGCCGTCTACCTCTTCCCCATGGCGGTCTCGTTCGTCGCCTCGGGTGTCGTGTGGCGCTGGCTCCTCAACTCCAACCAGGACGAGAAGGCGAGCGGGCTCAACCGGCTGTTCCAGATGATCGGTCTGGACGCGCTCCAGAACAACTGGTGGAACAACGTCACGTTCGGCATCGCGGCGATCGCGATCCCCGCGATCTGGCAGCTCTCCGGCTACGTCATGGCGCTCTTCCTCGCCGGGTTCCGGGGCATCCCCGAGGAGCTGCGCGAGGCGGCCCGCATCGACGGCGCCAACGAGTGGAAGCTCTACCGCTACGTGCTGTTCCCGCAGCTCACGCCGATCGCCCTCTCGGCCCTCATCATCGTGGGCCACATGTCCCTCAAGGCGTTCGACCTCATCATGTCGATCTCCAAGCCCTCGAACTACCAGACCAAGGTTCCGGCCGTCGACATGTACGTCTTCAAGTCCAGCTTCGACTACGCGAACGCCGCGGCCGTCGGTGCGATCCTGCTGGTCATCGTGGCCTTCGTGATCGTGCCCTACCTGATCTCCCTGAACCGCAAGGAGAAGATCCGATGACCGCCGTCGCCACGCCCGTCGAGGCGCAGACCCCCGGCTCGGGATCGGGCTCCGGAGCGGCAGGCTCGCGCCGGCAAAAGAAGCCCGTCCAGCGCTTCTCCGTGGGGCGCACGCTCCGCTACGCGATCCTCATCCTGTTCGTGCTGATCGTCCTCGTGCCCGTCTACGTCCTGTTCGTGACGAGCTTCAAGGGGGCGGGCGACGCGGCCCCGAGCCGCGCGTGGAACCTTCCCCAGGTGTGGACCACGGAGAACTGGCAGGCGGCCTGGACCGCGCTGTCTCCGGCGATCCTGCGCACGCTGCAGATGGTGATCCCCTCGGCGATCATCGCGGCGTTCCTCGGGTCGCTCAACGGGTTCGTGCTCTCGCGCTGGACCTTCCGCGGGGCGAACCTCGTCTTCACGCTCATCCTGTTCGGCATGTTCATCCCGTACCAGGCGGTGATCATCCCGCTCAACCAGCTGGTCCAGGACCTCAACCTGCCGAGCGGCATCCCCACGCTGATCCTGCTGCACGTGATCTACGGCCTGCCGATCACGACCCTGATCTTCCGCAACTACTACCAGACCGTCCCGAACGAGCTCATCGAGGCCGCCCGCGTCGACGGCGCGGGCATGCTGCGCACGTACTGGTCGATCGTCCTGCCGATCTCGATCCCGAGCTTCGTGGTCGTGCTCATCTGGCAGTTCACCTCGGCGTGGAACGACTTCCTCTTCGCGGTGTTCTTCTCCTCGAGCCAGAACGGCCCGGTCACGCTCGCGCTCAACAACCTCGCGAACGGTGCCCTGCTCCAGAACTACGGCGTCTCGATGGCGGGGGCCCTGTTCGCCTCGCTCCCGACGCTCATCGTCTACATCCTGCTCGGCAAGTACTTCATGGGCGGCCTCATGTCCGGCTCCGTGAAGGGCTGACGCCTGGCTGCCGGTCCGTCCCGGGGAACCCCCGGGGCGGACCGGCAGCCGCGCCGAGCCCCAGACTTCCGGTGTCCGACGCTGTGCACCGGGGAACGGCGCTCCCTCGTCGACCTTCTGAGAAGGGTCGACGAGGGAGTTGCTTGCACCAACTTGACAGCGCTGTCGGCTTCCCGGGGGGACGGGAGGCCGAGACCCGCGGACCACCACCCGGTGGCCCGCACCGCACGGAAGAAGACCCCGCTGCACCAACTGTGGCCGGAACGATCGAAGGAGATCGCACGACATGAGCTGGTACCCACCCACGCACGAACGCCCGACGGCGGATGCGCCGTCGGGCAGCAAGCCCACCTCTCCCGGCACACCCGCGGGCAAGGGCCGGCGCCGCATCGCGGGCGTCCTCGCGGCCGGCCTCGCCCTGCCCATGCTCCCGCTCGGCGTCGGGACGGCCTCGGCCGCACCCGAGCCCGGCGACTTCTCGACGTCGTTCGAGACCGGTGACGCCGCCGCTCTCGACACGACCGTCGCCCAGCGCGACGGCGCGCCCTGGCAGTCCAACGTCACCGGACCCGTCAGCACGCTGCCCGGCAGCGCGCTCGGCAAGCTCGCGGGCGTGACCGCGAGCGGCGAGAACCTCCCCAACGAGGGCGCGGCCAAGCTCGCCGACGACAACTCGGGCACCAAGTGGCTCACCCGGACCACGACCGGCTGGGTCGCCTACGCGTTCACCGAGCCCGTGCGGATCACGGGCTACTCGATGACGTCGGGCGACGACGCCGAGGGGCGCGACCCCAAGAGCTGGACCCTGGAGGGGTCCACGGACGGCACCACGTGGGTCCCGCTCGACCAGCGGACCAACGAGGACTTCCCCCAGCGCAAGCAGGCCCGGGTCTTCGAGGTCACGACGCCCGGCACCTACCAGCACTACCGCCTCAACGTCACCGCGAACTCGGGCGAGCCGCTCCTCCAGCTCGCGGACTGGAACCTCTCGACCGACCTGAACGCTGCGCCCGCGCAGACGCCCATGGTCACCAAGGTCGGTGCCGGCCCGTCGAGCGGCCCGACCATCAAGACCAACGTCGGCTTCACGGGCACCAAGGCCCTGCGCTACGCGGGCAGCCAGCTCGCCGACGGGCCGTCGAGCGCGACCAACATCCTGTACGACGACGTCGACGTCGCCGTGGGCGAGGACACGCGCCTGAGCTACACGATCTTCCCCGAGCTCCTCAACGACCTCGCGTACCCCTCGACGTACGCGTCGGTCGACGTGCGGTTCACCGACGGGACGTACCTGTCCGAGCTCGGCGCGCGCGACCAGCACGACACCCCGTTCTCGCCCGAGGGCCAGGGCACGGGCAAGATCCTCTACGCCAACCAGTGGAACTCCATCCAGGTGGACCTGGGCGGCGTCGCGACCGGCAAGACGGTCGACGAGGTCCTGCTCGGCTACGACAACCCCACGGGCAAGGCCGGCACGCGCTTCCAGGGCTGGGTCGACGACATCGCGTTCACCGCGAGCCCCGAGCGGATCGACGGGTCGAGCCTGACCAACTACGTCGACACGCGCCGCGGCACGTTCGCGACCGGCGGGTTCTCGCGCGGCAACAACATCCCCGCGTCCGCGGTGCCCAACGGCTTCAACTTCTGGACGCCCATGACCGACGCGGCGTCCCAGAGCTGGCTCTACGCGTACCAGCAGCAGAACAACGCGAACAACAAGCCTCAGCTCCAGGGCATCGGGGTCTCGCACGAGCCCAGCCCCTGGATGGGTGACCGCAACCAGCTCGCGTTCCTGCCCGCGGCCGGCGGCGGCACGCCCAACGCCACGCTCGGCACGCGCGCGCTCGAGTTCACGCACGACGACGAGACCGCGCAGCCCGACTACTACGGCGTGAGGTTCACCAACGGCATCCAGGCCGAGGTGACCCCGACCGACCACGGCGCGGTGCTCCGCTTCTCCTACGCGACCGACCAGGGCCAGGTCCTCGTCGACAGCGTGAGCGGCGACGCCAAGCTGGCCTACGACGCCGCGAGCGGCACGCTCTCCGGCTGGGTCGACGGCGGCAGCGGACTCTCGGCCGGACGCTCGCGCATGTTCATCTCCGGGACGTTCGACCGCCTGCCCAGCGCGGTCGGGACGGCCGCTGGCAACCGCGCCAACGCCCGGTTCGCGACGTTCGACACCTCGTCGGACAAGACCGTCGAGCTCCGCGTGGCCACGTCCTTCATCAGCCAGGCGCAGGCCCGCAAGAACCTCGACCTCGAGGTCACGGGCAGGTCCTTCGAGGACGTGCGCTCCGCGGCGCAGTCCGCCTGGAACGACCGACTGAAGGTCGTCGAGGTCGAGGGCGCCAACGAGGACAAGCTCACGACGCTCTACTCCAACCTCTACCGCCTCAACCTCTACCCCAACTCGCAGTTCGAGAACACGGGCACGGCCGAGGCGCCGAAGTTCCAGTACGCGAGCCCCGTCGCCGCCAAGACCGGCAGCGCGAGCGACACCACGACGAACGCCAAGATCGTCGACGGCAAGATCTACGTCAACAACGGCTTCTGGGACACCTACCGCACGGCCTGGCCCGCCTACTCGCTCCTGTACCCGGAGCTGGCGGCCGAGCTCGTCGACGGGTTCGTCCAGCAGTACCGTGACGGCGGCTGGGTCGCCCGCTGGTCCTCCCCGGGCTACGCGGACCTCATGACCGGCACCAGCTCGGACGTGGCCTTCGCCGACGCGTACCTCAAGGGCGTCCCGCTCGTGGACCCGCTCGCGACGTACGACGCCGCGCTCAAGAACGCGACCGTCCTGCCGCCGAACAACGCCGTGGGCCGCAAGGGCCTCGACACGTCGCAGTTCCTCGGCTACACCCAGGCGTCCACGCACGAGTCCGTGTCGTGGGGCCTCGAAGGGCTCATCAACGACTTCGGTATCGGCAACATGGCCGCGGCCCTCGCCGAGGACCCCGCCACGCCCGACGAGCGCCGCGAGCAGCTGCGCGAGGAGTCCGAGTACTTCCTCGAGCGTGCGACGCACTACGTCAACCTGTTCGACCCGGCCACGGGCTTCTTCCAGGGCCGCAACGCCGACGGGACGTTCGAGAAGTCGCCCGAGACGTTCAACCCCGAGGACTGGGGCGGTCCCTTCACCGAGACCAGCGGCTGGAACTTCGCGTTCCACGCCCCCCAGGACGGTCAGGGCCTCGCCAACCTCTACGGCGGTCAGGACGGCCTCGAGGCCAAGCTCGACCTGTTCTTCAGCACCCCGGAGAAGGCCCCCAACGGCGGCATCCACGAGCGTCTCGAGGCACGTGACGTCCGCATGGGCCAGTGGGGCATGAGCAACCAGGTCTCGCACCACATCCCCTACCTCTACGACGCGGCCGGCGCCCCGTCCAAGGCGCAGGAGAAGGTCCGCGAGTCGCTGCGCCGTCTGTTCGTGGGCAGCGACATCGGCCAGGGCTACCCCGGCGACGAGGACAACGGCGAGATGTCGTCGTGGTGGATCCTGTCCTCGCTCGGCATCTACCCCTTGCAGGTCGGCTCGGAGGAGTACGCGATCGGCTCGCCGCAGTTCACCAAGGCGACCGTGCACCTCGAGAGCGGCGACCTGGTCGTCAACGCCCCGCAGAACAGCGTCGACAACGTCTACGTCCAGTCGCTCACGGTCGACGGCGAGGCCCACACCTCGACGTCGATCAAGCACTCCGACCTGGTCGGCGGGACCACGCTCGACTTCGAGATGGGCCCCGAGCCCTCCGCGTGGGGCACGGGCGAGGACGACGCACCGCCGTCCTTGACCACCGGTGACGAGGCGCCCGAGTCCGACACGGACGTGACGACGTCGGGCCTGGGGACGGTGACCGTCTCCGACGGCACGCCGGCCGCCCAGCTCGCGTCGCTCACCGACAACACGTCACAGACCCGCACGACCTTCACGACGGGCACGCCCGTCGTCACCTGGAAGGCCGCAGGCCTCCAGCCGACGGTCACGTCCTACACCCTGACCTCGGGCGTGACCGGCACGGCCGCACCCAAGGCCTGGAAGGTCGAGGGCTCGAACGACGGCCAGACCTGGACGACGCTCGACGAGCGCACCGACCAGCAGTTCCGCTGGGCAGTCCAGACGCGGCCGTTCACGCTCGCCGAGCCCGCCGCGTACTCGCAGTACCGCGTGGCGATCACGGCGACCTCGGGCGAGGGGGCGCTCGCGCTCGCCGAGCTCGAGCTGCTCGCCGACCCCAAGGCCTCGACCGGCGCCGAGCTCACGCTCACGGCCGGCCAGGACGTGGCGACCACGACCGGCACCGAGGTCAAGGCGTCGCTCGCGACGCTCGTCGGGGTCACGCCCGAGGAGGTCGCCGCAGGCGACGTCTCCACGACCGTGACCTTCGGGGACGGCAGCGAGCCCGCCACCGGGATCCTCACCAAGGTCCAGCTCGGCGGGTACACCGTCACCGCACCGCACACCTTCGCCGCACCGGGCGTCTACCCGGTCACGGTCACGGTCACGCGCGGCGACAAGACCGTCACGGCCTCGCTCGACGTGTCCGTCGAGCTGGTCCGGGAGGGCTCGCTCCTCGCGGCCTACGACAACGTGTGCATCGGCGACGTCGGGACCACGTTCGGCAGCTGCGACGGCCAGGGCGTGTTCTTCGACCGGGCCCAGCTCGCGGCGAAGGGCTTCGTGCAGGGCCAGCGCGGCACGGTGCCGGGCACGGACCTCGCGTTCGACGTCCCGGCAGTCCCGGTGGCGCAGCCCGACAACGCGACGGGCGACGGCCAGACCATCGAGATCGACGTCCCCGCGGACGCCGAGCAGCTCTCGGTGATCGGCACGGGCACGGAGAAGAACCAGGTGGCCTCCGGGACGCTGACGTTCGACGACGGCTCGTCGCAGCCCATCGACCTGAGCTTCGGCGACTGGTCGGGCGCTGCCCGCAACCCGGTGTACGGCAACATCCCCGTCGCGGTGACCGACCACCGCCTGCGCGGTGGCAGCCCGCAGACCGGCACCCCCGCCGCGATCTTCGCGACGGCGCCTGTCACGCTCCCCGAGGGCAAGCGGCCCGTGAGCCTCACGCTCCCGGACCAGCCGGGGTCGCTCTCGAGCGACGGACGCATCCACGTCTTCACGGTCGCCTCCGACGGAACCCCGGTGGAGCACGCTCCGCTGGTCGTCGAGGCGGCTGCGGGCGTGAGCGTCGCGGCCGGTGCCTCGCTCGAGGCGACGCTCGCCACCGTGACCGGTGGACGCGCGACGGCCGGTTCGCCGCTGCGGGCGGCGATCACGTGGGGCGACGGCAGCGACGTGACCCCCGGGACGGTCGTCCCGGGTGACGTCGCCGGCACGGTCAAGGGTGCGCACACCTACGCGCAGCCCGGGACCTACACCGCCTACGTGACCGTCGACGACGGGTACGCGAGCAAGAGCACCCCCGTGACCGTCACGGTCACCGAGGCCGCTCCGACGCTCGACGTCGCGACGACCGTCAAGACGCAGTGCACGGCCAAGAAGGTCACGCTGTCCGTCACCGCGGTCAACGGGGAGTCCTTCCCCGTGACGATCAAGGTCGTCACCCCGTTCGGCACCAAGACGTTCACGAACGTCGGGTCGGGCAAGAGCGCGCACCAGTCGTTCGCGACGCGTGCGGGCTCGATCGAGGCGGGCACCGCGACGGTGACCGCCACGGCGACGGTCGACGGTGAGGAGGTCGTCGTCACCAGCGAGGTCGCCTACGGTGCGGCCACCTGCGGCTAGCCGCAGAAGTACCTGAGCGGGTGCCCTGCCGCCGGACGTCCGGCGGCTGGGCACCCACCCGGGGGAACATCATTGACAGGTACGAGGAACGGGGAACCATGACCACCAGGGACGACGCAGCCGGAGCACCGGACGCTGCCACGTGGCGCCGGAGCCAGCTCGACGGGCTGCTCACCTTCGCGGAGGCGTCGCTGGGAGCGGACGGCGGGGCGCGCTGGCTCGACGACAAGGGCGCGCCGGACCCCCGCGAGCCCGTGCACACGTGGATCACGGCGCGCATGGCGCACATGTACTCGCTCGGCTCCCTGCTGGGCGTCCCGGGTGCGGACGAGCACGCCGACCTGGCGCTCGAGGGCCTGCGGACCTACCTCGCCGACCCCGTGGACGGCGGCTGGTTCGCCTCGCGAGGGCCGGGGGACGCGGTGGACGACACCAAGAGCGCCTACGCGCACGCGTTCGTGGTCCTCGCCGCCGCGAGCGGGACGGTGGCCGAGCGGCCGGGCGCGCGCGAGCTGCTGGACCTCGCCCTCCGGATCCTGGAGCAGGAGTTCTGGGAGGCGGAGCAGATGCTGTGCGACGAGTGGGACCGCGCCTGGACGACCTGCGCTCCTTATCGTGGTGCGAACGCGAACATGCACGGGGTCGAGGCGATGCTCGCGGCGCACTCGGCGACCGGCGACCCGCTCTGGCTCGCTCACGCGACGGCCGTCGCCGACCGGGTCGTCGCGGTGGCCGCCGAGTGGGAGTGGCGCGTGGTCGAACACTTCGACGAGTCCTGGAACCCCGAGCCCGAGCTCAACGCCGAGCGCCCCAACGACCAGTTCAAGCCCTACGGCTCGACCCCGGGGCACGGCTTCGAGTGGGCGCGGCTGCTGGTGCAGCTCGACGCTGCGAGCGACTCGGCGGGCGCGGGCGCGTCCGCGGGCATCCCGGGACCGCACCTCGAGGCGGCCCGCCACCTGTTCGACCGGGCGCTCGCCGACGGCTGGGACCCGGACGAGGGCGGGTTCGTCTACACCGTCAACTGGCACGGCCGCCCCATCGAGCGGCGTCGCTTCCACTGGGTCGCGGCCGAGGCGATCGGTGCGGCCGAGGTGCTCGCCAAGGCCACGGGGGAGGAGCGGTACGCGCGGCTCGCCCAGGAGTGGTGGGCGTACGCGCAGGCTCACCTGGTCGACGTCGAGCACGGCTCGTGGCACCACGAGCTCGACGTCCACAACCGCCCGTCGGGCGTCGTGTGGGACGGCAAGCCCGACATCTACCACGCGGGGCAGACCCTGCTCCTGGCCGACGTGCCCGTGACGGGGAGCCTCGCGGAGTCGGTCAAGGCTGCCGTCTCGCGCTGAGCCTCCTGCCGGCCTCCGCCGGGTGCGGAGCCCGTGCGCGGCACGCCGGGCGCGTCGCGCACGGGCTCGGCACTCAGCGCGTGCCGTAGATCTGCACCTCGGCCGCCTTGACGGCGAACCACACGCGCTCGCCCGGGGCGAGGCGCAGGTCGGCGACCGAGCGGGGGGTCAGGTCGGCGGCCAGGTGCCCGACGGCGTCACGCACCTCGCGCGGACCCGGCACCTCGCCCCAGGCCCGGAAGAGCTGCCCGTGCGGCTCGATCGAGGTGATGGTCACCGCGAAGGCGTTCCGCGGGCTGCCCGACGGCGCCTCACGGTGGATGGCGACCGCGCGGGGCTCGAACACCGCGACCGCGGGATCGCCGGGGACCAGGTCGGCCGCGTCGGCGACGACGCCCGCGACCGTGAGCGCCGGTCCGAGGCCCAGGTGGCCGGTGCCGGTGCCGCCGCGGGGCGCGGTGTCCTGGGCCGGGCTCGTGGTGACGGTCGGACCGCCGACGGACCCGTCGCCGGTCGTGAGCAGCAGCCCGCCGTCGTCGGTCGCGACGCCCGCGAGGAGGTTGATGCCCGCGAGGCGCGCCGCGAAGCGGGACCGGGGACGGGTCAGGACCTCGCGCGCCGGGCCGTCCTCCACGACCCGGCCCTCCTCGAGCACGACCGCCCGGTCGGCGAGCAGGAGGACGTCGAGCAGGTCGTGCGTCACGAGCAGCGTCGTGCGCGGAGCGGCGCGCTGCGCGTCGTGCAGGACCCGGCGCACCTGCTGCGCGACCCCGACGTCGAGCGAGGCCAGCGGCTCGTCGAGCAGCAGGACGCGCGGGTCGGTCGCGAGCGCTCGCGTGATCGAGACCCGCTGGGCCTGGCCACCCGAGAGCGCGCCGGGGCGACGAGCCGCGAGCGGTCCGGCACCGAGCCCGTCGAGGCGTTCACGGGCGTCGGCCCGTGCGGCACGGCGGGGCACACGCCGAGCCCGTAGGCCGAACGCGACGTTGTCCGCCGCGTCGAGGTGCCCGAACAGCAGCGGCCGCTGGGTCAGCCAGCCGACCCCGCGGCGGCGCGGCGGGACCGAGAGGCCGCGCGAGGTGTCGGTCAGGACCTCGCCGTCGACCGTGACGCGGAGCTCGTCGGGCGGGGACCCCGGCGCGGGTGCGTTCGTCCGCGAGCCGGGAGCGGCGCCGTCGGGCAGGGAGCGCCGCGCGCGGCGGGATCCCGCGCGACGCGGGTGGTGCGCGCGGTGGGGGAGCAGGCCCGTGACGGCCTGGAGGACGGTCGACTTCCCAGCGCCGTTGGGCCCGAGGATCGCGACGACCTGGCCGGGCTCGACCGTGAGGTCGAGGTCGACGCCGCGTTCGGCGAGGCGCACGCGCACGCCGAGGGTGACGGGCTCGCCCGCCACGGGGGTCGCGCCCGGCTGCCGGGGGTGACCGGGCCGGTCGTCGTCGCCGGGACGCTCGTCGGCTTCGATGAGCCCCCGGTCACGCGCGGCGCCCCGGTCGCCGTCGAGCCCCCGGTCGTCCTCGGCGGACGGTCCCGCCTCCCGGACGCGAGACTCCGTGCTCCCGAACGGCCCGCCGTGCACGGCCGCCGTGACGACCACGGCCACGACCACGAGCAGGAGCGAGAGCGCTACCGCTGCGTCGGGGTCGGCGCTGCGCTGCAGGTAGATCTCGAGCGGCAGGGTCTGCGTGACGCCCTGGAGCGCCCCGGCGAACGTGATGGTCGCGCCGAACTCCCCGAGGGCGCGCGCGAACGCGAGCACCGCCCCGGACACGAGCCCGGGAAGGACGAGCGGCAGGGTCACGCGGCGGAGCACGGTCGTGGGGGAGGCGCCGAGCGTCGCGGCGACCTCCTCGTAGCGCGCGTCGTGGGTCCGCAGCGACCCTTCGAGGCTCAGCACGAGGAACGGCAGCGCGACGAAGGTCTGCGCCATGACCACCGCGGTGGTCGTGAACGCGATCTCGATCCCCAGGACGGACAGGTGCTGGCCGATCAGCCCGCGCCGCCCGAACGTGTAGAGCAGCGCGATCCCTCCCACGACGGGCGGCAGGACGAGGGGGAGCAGCACGAGCGCACGGGCCACGCGCTGCCCGGGGAACGTGGTCCGTGCGAGGACCAGGGCCATGGGCGCGCCGAGCAGCACGCAGCACACGGTCGCGACGAGCGAGGTCCGCACCGAGAGCCACAGGGCGTCGGTCGCGGTGGGCGAGGTGAGCAGGTCCCAGATCCCGCCGAGCCCCCCGGACACGTCGAGGCGCGCGACCATCGCGACCACGGGCACGACGACGAACAGGGCGCCGAGCAGCGCGGGCGCGAGCACCCAGCGCGGCAGGCCGCGCATCAGCCGGCCCTCCTGTGCGTCCGGACGAGGCGGCGGCCCCGGGCGCGCCCGAGGATCGACCCGAGCCCGGTCCCGTCCCCGCGTCCTGGCCTCACGGTGCCCCGAAGCCCGCCTTCGCGAGCGCGGCCTGGCCGACGGGTCCGGTCACGAGGTCGAGCCACTCCTGTGCCAGTGCGGCGTCCGCGGCGCCCGACGTCACGGCGATCGGGTAGGTGTTGACGACGGTCCTGGTCTCGGGCACGTCGATCACCTCGACGTCGTCGCCCGCGAGGGTCGCGTCGGTCACGTAGACGATCCCGGCGTCGGCCTCCCCGGCGGTGACCTTGGCGAGGACGTCGGTCACGCTCGCCTCCTCGCTCACGCGGTGGACGGTGGTGCCGGCAGCGGCCTCGACCTTGGCGGTCGCGGACCCGCAGGGCACCTCGGCCGCGCACACGACGACCTTGAGGTCCTCGCGCGACAGGTCGGCGAACGACGTGACGCCGCCGGGGTTCCCGGCGGGGACGACGACCGTGAGCGTGTTGGTCGCGAACACCACGGGGTCGGCCGCGTCCCCGCCCTCGACGACGCGGTCCATGTTCTTGGTGTCGGCCGAGGCGAACACGTCGCCGGGACTGCCGGCGAGGAGCTGGTCGGCGAGGTCGGCCGACCCGGCGAACGACAGGGCGACGCTCACGCCGTCGTGCTCGGTCTCGAAGCCCTCGGCGAGCTCGGCGAACACGTCGCGCAGCGACGCGGCGGCGAGCACCGTGAGGGTCTGCTCCTCGACGGCCGCGTCCGACGGCGGGGTGGCGCCGACGGCGGGGGCCTCGCTGCCCGACGACGTCCCGCACGCTGCGAGGGCGGCTGCCAGCAGGGCGGTGGTCGCCACGGCGAGCGCACGCCTCGTGGCTCGCCGGCGGGGTGCGGCGGACGACCGCGCGGTCCGGGGAGCGGGGGTGGTGCGGTTCACGCGATGCCTCCTGGCGTCTCGACGATCACGGTGGTGGCCTTGACGACGGCGACCGCGAGGCTGCCGGGCTCGAGCCCGAGCTCGCGCACGGCCTCGGTGCTCATGAGCGACACGACGCGCTGCCCGCCGCACAGCATCTCGACCTGGGACATGACGGTGTCGCTCACGACGTGGGTCACGATCCCGACGAACCGGTTCCGGGCCGAGCGGGCCACCCCCGAGGGGTCGCTCGTGGGCGACTGGGCGTTCTGGGTCGCGAAGCGCGCGAGCTGCGCGCCGTCGACGACCTTGCGCCCGGAGTCGTCGAGGGTGACGTCGAGGTCGCCGGCGTCGACCCAGCGGCGGACGGTGTCGTCGCTGACACCGAGCAGGTCGGCGGCTTCGCGAATCCGATAGTGCGGCATGAGAGCGAGCATAGTGCCGCAGATGCGGAAACGATGCGACACGATGTCACGATACGAACGGGTTGGCGGTGATATGCCTGATTCCGCGGGTCGTGCGTGGCATGCTCCGAGTGGCGTGCGGGGCGCGCGTCGAAGAACCGGGAGGAGAACTTGTCGTGAGTCGATACTGGAGCTCGTTGGGCCTGGTCGTGATCGGTGTGATCTGGGCCGCCGGAGGGGCAGTCACGGCGATCGCGGGAGGCGACGAACCTGGGTCGCCGATGCTCTGGGTCGCGCTCGGTGTGGTCGCGGTCGTCGCCGGCGTCGCGAGCTACGTGGTGCGTGCTCGGCGCGACGCCTGACGAACCCTCACGCCTCAGGGACGCGAGAGGCCCCGCACCGTATCGGTGCGGGGCCTCTCGAGCGGAGCGGATGACGGGAATCGAACCCGCGCTATCAGCTTGGGAAGCTGAAGTTCTACCATTGAACTACATCCGCATGACGTGGAACCCTGCAGCTCGCAGGCCGTCTCCGGCCGGTGCGAACCGGTCAGGAACCGGCGTGCGTCCACGATCATACCCAACACGGGCCATGATGCCAGCATCCGAGCCTGCACTACGCCTGAGGAGGCGCCTTGTCCGAGAACCCGTACCAGCAGCAGCCCACTGATCCTGCGGCTGGAGCGGACCCGTACGCGGCGCAGCAGCCCACGTACGGCCAGCCGGCCCAGCCCGGCTACGGCACGCCCGCAGGTTCGCCCACGGCCCCGGGGGTGCAGGGCTACCCGCCGGTCGACCCGTCTGCGGGCCAGCAGGGCGGCTACGGCGAGCAGCCCGGCTACGGGTACGCCGCTCCGGCAGACCCCTACGGCCAGCAGGCCCAGCCCGGCTACGGTGCCCCCGCGGACCCGTACGGCCAGCAGCCCGGCTACGGGTACGCCGCTCCGGCAGACCCGTACGGCCAGCAGGGCCAGCCGGGCTACCAGCAGCCCTACGGCGCGTACGGTGCCCAGCAGACCGGCTACTACGAGGACCCGAACGCCAAGTCGCGGCTCGCGGCGGGTCTGCTCGGCATCTTCCTGGGCAGCCTCGGGATCCACCGGTTCTACCTGGGGTACACCGGGATCGGCGTGACCATGCTGCTCATCTCGGTGCTGTCGCTGGGGATGCTCAGCTGGGCCGTCGCCATCTGGGGGCTCGTCGAGGGCATCCTCTACCTGACGTCCAAGACGGGGCAGTACGCGGTCGACTCGACGGGTCGCCCGCTGCGCAGCTGACGCAACCGGCTCCGCGCGAGTCGGACCCGAGGCAGGTCAGGCAGGGTGGCCGAGCCCACCTGACCCACCTACCTCGGGACCGGCGCCTCGGGACACCGGCTCACGCCCGGCTCGCGGGGGCCGCCGAGGCCGAGGCCGTGCTCCCGCAGGCCTCCCCGGACCGCCTCCCGGCGGTGACCCGGCGCGGAGTACCGTTGCCCCGTGCTCCTCTCCGACCGCGACATCACTGCCGAGATCGACGCCCAGCGGGTCCGCCTCGACCCCTACGACCCCGCGATGCTCCAGCCGTCGAGCATCGACGTGCGCCTGGACAAGTTCTTCCGGTTGTTCGACAACCACAAGTACCCGTTCATCGACCCGTCGACGGACCAGCCGGACCTGACGCGCCTCGTCGAGGTCGAGCCGGGCGAGCCGTTCATCCTGCACCCGGGCGAGTTCGTCCTGGGCGCCACCTACGAGCAGGTCTCCCTTCCCGACGACGTCGCAGCCCGCCTCGAGGGCAAGTCCTCCCTGGGGCGCCTCGGGCTCCTCACCCACTCGACCGCCGGCTTCATCGACCCCGGGTTCAGCGGCCACGTGACGCTCGAGCTGAGCAACGTCGCGACGCTCCCCATCACGCTGTGGCCCGGGATGAAGATCGGCCAGCTGTGCTTCTTCCGGCTGTCGTCGGCGTCGGAGCACCCGTACGGCTCGTCGATCTATGGTTCTCGGTACCAGGGTCAGCGGGGCCCGACGGCCTCGCGCTCCTGGCAGAACTTCCACCGCACCGACGTGTGATCCCCAGCCGGCTCACCCGAGCCCGCCAGATCGGACGTTCTCACCGCAGAGAGGCTGACACCACCGTGTCCCAGGCGCCCAGCTCGACCCTCCAACCGTTCCCTGCGTCGTCGGCGCAGGGCCACCAGGCGCGGCACCTGCTCGCGCTGCCGGGGGACGTCGAGATCGACGAGGTCGAGACCCTCGCCGTGTCCAGGTTCGCCGGGGCGCGGTGGGACGTGGCGCCGTCGGGCACGGATCCCCTGACCCCGGCGCCCCGCACGGCCAAACCGGGCGAACCCGGGGTCCTGCGCACCTCGCGCCACTCGACGCTCACGGGACCGTACTCGCCGTGGTCGGCGGACGGCGCCAACCCGGGCCTGCCGCCCGGCACGGCGCAGGTGTACGACGTCGTGTGCCCGCGCGAGCGCGGCGACGTCCCGTTCCCCGGTGGTGGGGACCGTGACGGCGTCGGGCGAGCTTTCCCCGCGGGCCTGCCCACGCGCGAGGAGGAGCGCGTCATCGCGTGGCTCGTCGAGGTCGCGCGCCGCCTGGGTGGCTCCATCCGGGTGGACGCGGGCAACCCGGCCGCGCCCGCGGTCGTGCTCACCCCGGACCCGGGCGTCGCGGTCGACATGTCGGTGTTCTCGGACGTGTGGCTCGACCCGGAGGCCGCGCTGTCGGTCGTCTCGACCGTCCACCCGCGCGTGGTGCTCGCGACCGAGGGGCGCTCGTACGGTGGCCCGCCCCAGGGCATCGGCGAGCTGCCGCTGTACCGGGGCGAGAAGATGGACCCCGAGCTGCGGCGCGCGCTGCACGCCCAGGCCGACGACATCGACATCGCCGCACTGACGAGCGGCAAGGTGCTCGACGGCTACGGCCTGATCCTCGACATGGGGGTCGACGGCCTGGTGGCCGTGGAGATCGGCGGCGAGGAGCAGCTCCCGCTCCTGCTGCGCAACCTCCCGTGGGCCTCGCAGGGCGCTGTCGCCTACCGGTTGCGCTGGGAGCCGCGCGACCTGGTCGAGGCACAGATGGAGTCGCCGTCGTTCGAGCTGAAGATCGCGCGCAAGCGTGCGGCCGAGCTCATCGCGACCGTGACGCGGGCGCTCTACGCCGCGGTCGGTGGCGAGATCGCCGACGAGGCCGACTTCCTCGTGGACCCGCAGGACATCTGAGCGACGGGTGCGGGCCGGCCGGCGGCCCGCACCCGGCCTCGGGAGGCCGGAGCGTGGTTGCGCTCCCAGAGGCCCGCGAATACTCTGTGCCGAGTAGTCGAAGACGGGCGAGAACGGGCGAGGCGGACATGGTTGACGACGCAGCGTCCGGCGACGCCGCCACAATACGGCGCCGCGCGAACGCCCTGGCGCTCGCGGTCCTCGCGCAGCTCGCGGAGCGGCCCATGCACCCGTACGAGATCGCCCGCACGCTCAAGGACCGCCGCAAGGACGAGTCCGTGCGGCTCAACTACGGCTCGCTCTACTCGGTCATCACGGCGCTCGTGCGCGACGGGCTCATCGAGCCCGCGGGCACCGAGCAGGACGGGAACCGCCCGCAGCGCACCGTCTACCGGTTGACCGGGGCGGGGCGGACCGAGGTCGACGACTGGATGCGCGCCCTGCTGGGCGCGCCCGTCAAGGAGTACCCGCAGTTCATGGCGGCGCTCAGCTTCCTCCCGCTGCTGGCGCCCGACGACGTCGCGGACCTCCTGCGCACCCGTCTCGTCGCGCTGCGGGTCAAGGTCCGCCGGATCGAGGACGACCTGGAGGACCTGGAGCACACCGACGGGGCGCGAGGCGAGACGTCCGAGCTCGCGGTCGCGGGCTCGCGGTACGAGCTCGCGATCCTGCGCGCCGAGCTCGCGTACGCCGACGTGCTGGTGCGACGCATCGCCGACGGGACCCTCGGGGGGATCGAGGCGTGGCGGGCGGCCGTCCGCTGACGCCCTCCGGAGGCGCCGTCGGCTCGCCGCGTCGTGGTCCGCTCGTGTGTTCCCGCTGAACCTGTGACATCACCCACCGATCCTCGGGGCGCCGAGTGGTCACCAGGGCCTCGTTGAACGGTAAAATACCTACCGGACCCGGTGTGTCTCCGGGCCGTCCTCTGCATGCGCGCTGTCGCGTCGTCCTGGTCGGTCCTGACGGCAGCCCCTGGTCCACGTTCTCGCCCACCCGCCCCCGACCAGGACGGAGCGGACGTGCTCTATCTGCTCGTTGCGCATCTGGCAATGGCACTCGGCGCGCCCGCACTCGTGTCGGTGCTGGGCCGCAAGGCGTTCTTGGTGATGGCTCTCGCGCCCGCCTCCGCCGCTGTCTACGCCCTCAGCTGGACCACACGCGTCATGGACGGCGTGCACCCCACCGAGGTCACCCAGTGGGTGCCCGGGCTGGGGCTCGAGCTCGCCTTCCGCATGGACACCCTGTCCTGGCTCATGCTGCTGCTCGTCGGCGGCGTCGGGGCCCTGGTCCTCGTCTACTGCTCGGCCTACTTCTCTCCCACCGCGTCCGGCCTCGGGCGCTTCGGCGCCGTGCTCACGGCGTTCGCGGGGGCCATGGTCGGCCTGGTCACGGCCGACGACATGCTGCTCCTGTTCATCTTCTGGGAGCTCACGACCGTCTTCTCCTACCTGCTGATCGGCCACTACGCCGACCGCAAGGCTAGCCGGCGTGCCGCGATGCAGGCCATCATCGTCACGACCGCAGGCGGTCTGGCGATGCTCGTGGGTGTCGTGATCCTGGGGGTCCAGGGCGGCACCTTCCGCCTCTCGGAGATCATCGCGGACCCTCCGACGGGCGGGGCCGTGACTGCCGCGACCGTGTGCCTGCTGGCCGGGGCGGCGAGCAAGGCCGCGCTCATCCCGCTGCACTTCTGGCTCCCCGCAGCCATGGCCGCTCCCACCCCGGTCAGCGCCTACCTGCACGCCGCGGCCATGGTCAAGGCTGGCGTCTACCTCGTGGCGCGGTTCGCCCCCGCCTACTCCGACACCACGGTCTGGCGCACGATCGTCATCGTCCTGGGTGTGGGCACGCTGCTCGTGGGCGGCTACCGCGCGCTGCGCCAGCACGACCTCAAGCTCGTCCTGGCGTTCGGCACCGTGAGCCAGCTCGGCCTGATCGTCCTGCTCGTCGGGCTCGGGACGCGGTCCGCCGCTCTCGCGGGCCTGGCGATGATCGGCGCGCACGCCATGTTCAAGGCCTCGCTCTTCCTCGTGGTCGGCGTGGTCGACGCCGCGACGGGCACCCGCGACCTGCGCCGGCTGACGGGCGTCGGGCGCGCGCTGCCGCTGACCGCGCTCGCGGGCGGCCTCGCGACCGCGTCCATGATCGGCCTGCCCCCGCTCGCGGGCTACGTCGCCAAGGAGGCCGCGCTCGAGGCGCTCCTGCACGGCGAGGGACCCACCTGGGTCGACGCCGTGGTGCTGATCGGCGTCGTCGTGGGCTCGATGTTCACGGTCGCCTACGGCGCCCGCTTCTTCTGGGGCGCGTTCGCGACCAAGAAGCACGTCGCGGCGGCCGTGGCCCGGGCCAACGAGCACGTCCGCCTCAACGCGACCGGCAAGCAGCTCGTCGCCCAGCGCGGCGCGGGGCTCCCGCTGCCCGACGAGGCACCGATCGACCCGGCCCGCATCCACCGCCAGCCCGTGCTCCTCGTGTGGCCTGCGCTCGTCCTGGCGCTGCTCGGCCTCGCGGCCGCGCTCGTCCCGCACTTCGGCGAGAACCTGCTCGCGCCCTACGCCGACACCTACCCGACCGGCGAGCCCGGGCACCTGACGCTCTGGGCCGGGTTCACGCCGGCCCTGGGGCTCACGGTCCTGATCCTCGCCGTCGGCGCGCTGCTGTTCTGGCAGCGCAAGGCCGTCGAGCGGTTCCAGGCCTCGCTCTGGACCGGCCCGGAGGCCGACCGCACCTACCGCCGGATCATGCGCCGCCTCGACGACGTCGCCGCCGACGTCACCGCGGTCACGCAGCGTGGTTCGCTGCCGTTCTACCTCGGCGCGATCCTCGTCGTGCTCGTCGTCGGGCCCGGCCTCCTGATGTTCATCGGCGGGCAGTGGCCCGAGCAGGTCAAGGCGTGGGACCGCCCAGCGCAGATCGCCGCGGTCGCGGCCATCTGCGTCGCGTCCGTCCTCGCGGCCCGCTCACGCCGTCGCCTCAAGGCCGTGATCCTCGTGGGCATCGCGGGCTACGGCAACGCCATGCTGTTCCTGCTGCACGGCGCCCCGGACCTCGCGCTCACGCAGGTCCTCGTCGAGACCATCACCCTCGTGGTCATGGTCCTGGTGCTCCGCAGGCTCCCTCCGTACTTCTCCAACCGGCCGCTCGCGACGTCGCGCTGGGTGCGGCTCGTCCTGGGCGTCGCGGTGGGCGTGGTCATGATGGGCTTCGCCCTCACGGTCCCGCTCGCCCGCGTGGCCAGCCCCATCTCGCTCGACTTCCCGGCCGAGGCGTTCATCCACGGGTACGGCAAGAACATCGTCAACGTGACCCTCGTGGACATCCGCGCCTGGGACACCATGGGCGAGATCTCGGTGCTGCTCGTCGCGGCGACCGGTGTCGCGTCCCTGGTCTTCCTGCGGACCCGCAGCGGCGAGATCCTGCGCGAGCGCAACGCGACGTCGTCGGGCGCCGCGACCCCCGGGATCTGGGCCAACGAGGAGGACCCGGGCGCCGCGCTGCGCCGCCGAGGCGTCGACGAGGCGACCGCGCAGGGCAAGCAGCCGCGCATGCTCGTGTGGCTGAGCGCGGGGCGCACGCTCGCCCCGCAGCGACGCTCGGTCATCTTCGAGGTCGTCACGCGCGTGCTCTTCCACTCGATGATCGTGTTCGCGATCTTCCTGCTCTTCTCGGGGCACAACGCCCCCGGTGGCGGCTTCGCGGCCGGGCTCGTGGTCGGGATCGCGCTGATCGTTCGCTACCTTGCGGGCGGACGCTACGAGCTCGGCGAGGCCGCTCCGGTCCACCCCGGTCTGCTGCTGGGCACGGGGCTGTTCCTGTCCGTCGGGGTCGGGTTGATCGGCCTGATCATGGGCGGGAGCGTGCTGCAGAGCGTCGCGATCGACCTGACCCTCCCGCTCGTCGGGACGATCCACCTGGTCACGTCGCTGTTCTTCGACATCGGGGTGTTCCTCGTGGTCGTCGGCCTGGTCCTCGACATCCTGCGCACGCTCGGTGCCGAGATCGACCGGCACGGCGAGGCCGCGGCCCGGGAGGACGCGGGCCCCATGGAAGCGATGGAACCGGACCAGATCGGAGGGGGGCGACGATGAACCCGACGAACCACCTGCTCGCGCCGCTCCTGCTGCCGGCAGCCGACATCGACCCCGCAGAGGTCGCGCGGACCACCGACAGCATCGACATGACCCCGAGCCTCGTCCTGGTCCTGGCGATCGGCGTCCTGTTCGCCACGGGTGTCTACCTGCTCCTCGAGCGCAGCCTGACGCGCGTGCTCATCGGCTTCATCCTCATCGGCAACGGCGCGAACCTCATGTTCCTCGTCGCCGGAGGGCGGGCCGGGGGCGCACCGATCATCGGGAAGACCGAGCCGGCCCAGATGAGCGACCCGCTCGTCCAGGCCATGGTCCTGACCGCGATCGTCATCACCCTGGGCCTCACGGCCTTCGTGCTCGCCATGGCCTACCGGTCGTGGCAGCTGCACGGCCACGACGAGGTGCAGGACGACCTCGAGGACCGCCGCGTCGCGCGCCACGCCGCGCGCAACGCCCCGGCGTTCGAGGACAGCGACACCGAGGAGAGCGGAGCCACCCTGGACGACGAGGCCGCCGAGGTCTACGACGAGACCGACGGCGACGGGGACGGGGAGACCGACGCGCGCGACGGGAACCGTCCTGGGCCGGACAAGGCGGCACGCAGACAGGGCCGACCGGGCACCGGAGGAGGTGAGGGCCGATGACCTTCCCCTACAGCTTCGCGACCCTCGTCCCGCTGCCCGTCGTCCTGCCGCTCTTCGCGGCGGGCCTCGCGCTCGCGCTGTGGCGTCACCCGCGCGCCCAGCACATCATCTCGGTCGCCGCGCTGACGCTGGTCCTGGCCGCGTCGATCGGGCTGCTCATCGGCGCCGACAGCGGCCCCATCGTGGTCGACGTCGGGGAGTGGGCCGCGCCCGTCGGCATCGACCTGGTCGCGGACCGGCTCTCTGCGCTCATGCTCACGGTCTCGAGCTTCGTGCTGCTGTGCGTCCTGCTCTACTCGCTGGGGCAGGGCGTGGCCGACGGGCACGACAAGGCCCCCGTCTCGATCTACCACCCGACCTACCTGGTCCTGGCCGCGGGCGTCGCCAACGCGTTCCTCTCGGGCGACCTGTTCAACCTGTACGTGGGCTTCGAGATCCTGCTCGCCGCGTCCTACGTCCTGCTGACGCTCGGCGGGACGGGTGAGCGCATCCGCGCCGGGTCCATCTACGTGGTCGTCGCGCTCCTCTCGTCGGTCATCTTCCTCGTCGCTATCGCGCTGACCTATGCCGCGACGGGCACGGTCAACCTGGCCCAGCTCGCCGAGAGGCTCCCGGACGTGGACCCTGGGGTCCGCATGACGCTGCAGCTCCTGCTGCTGCTCGCGTTCGGGATCAAGGCGGCGATCTTCCCGCTCTCGGCCTGGCTCCCCGACTCGTACCCGACGGCGCCCGCCCCGGTCACGGCGGTGTTCGCGGGGCTGCTCACCAAGGTCGGCGTCTACGCGATCATCCGCACCCAGACGCTCCTGTTCCCCGACAACCGCCTCGACACCGTGCTCATGTGGCTCGCGCTGCTGACCATGGTGATCGGGATCCTGGGCGCCGTGGCGCAGAACGACATCAAACGTCTGCTGTCGTTCACCCTGGTCAGCCACATCGGCTACATGATCTTCGGCATCGCGATGGCGTCCGAGGCCGGGATGGCGGCGTCGATCTTCTACGTCGTGCACCACATCACCGTCCAGACGACGCTGTTCCTCGTCGTCGGGCTCATCGAGCGGCGGGGCGGATCCACGTCGCTCGACAAGCTGGGCGGCCTCGCGAGGATCGCGCCGGGGCTCGCGATCCTGTTCTTCGTCCCCGCGATGAACCTCGCGGGCATCCCGCCGCTGTCCGGGTTCCTCGGCAAGGTCGGCCTCCTCCAGGAGGGCGTCGCCCAGGGCACGCCGCTCACGTGGGCGCTCGTCGTGGGCAGCGTCGTGACCTCGCTCCTGACGCTCTACGCGATCGTCAAGGCGTGGAACAAGGCGTTCTGGCAGACGGCACCGGTCGAGCTCCCGTCGACGGGCACCCCGCGAGGCATGGTCGGGCCCACGACGGCGCTCGTCGCGTTCGGTCTGGCCCTCACGTTCGCCGCGGGCCCGCTCTACTCGTACGCCGAGCGCGCCGCAGGGAATCTCATGCAGCCCTCGACGTACGTCGACGCGGTGTTCCCCGACGACTCGGGGCGTGGGCAGGGAGTGTCGAGCGACCTCGTCGAGGAAGAGCAGCAGGGAGGTGAGGACTCATGAGCCTGCACCGTCGGAGAGGACCGCTCGCGGGCGGCTGGTTCGGCCGGCTCACCGCGCAGTGGCGGACCGTGGCCTGGCTGACGGTCGTGTGGGTCATGCTCTGGGGCGACCTCTCGTGGGGCAACGTCATCGCGGGCGTGATCATCGCGAGCCTGCTCATCACCTTCATGCCGCTGCCGTCGATCGCGACGAGCGGGACGGTCCGTCCTTGGCCCCTGCTCGTGCTGGTCTCCCGGTTCGTCGCCGACCTCGTGGTCGCCTCGTTCCAGGTCAGCATGCAGGCCTTCCGCTTCCACCACACCCCGCACGGGGCCGTGGTCGGGGTCAGGCTCCGCAACCCCTCGGACATCTACATGACCATCACGGCCGAGCTCAGCTCGCTCGTGCCCGGGTCGCTCGTCATCGAGGCGCACCGGCTCACGGGCATGCTCTACCTGCACGTGCTCGACCTCGACGCCGCGGGCGGTGCCGACAAGGTCCGCCAGGACACGCTCGACCTCGAGGCGCGTGTGCTCCGCGCGTTCGCGTCCAACGAGGAGCTCAAGGCCGCCGGGCTGTACCACCACCCGGGTGAGCCGTCCGTGCCCGCTGGAGCGTCGCCGTCGGGCACGCGCGGGGCGGACGACGCTGCGCGCCGGACCGATCGGCGTACCGACCGACGGGAGGGGAAGCGATGATCGTCGTCGTCCTGATCTGCGCCGTGCTCCTCGCCTCGGCCGCGACGCTCGCCGTCGTGCGTGCCGAGAAGGGGCCGTCGATGCTCGACCGCACCATCGCGCTCGACGTCTTCACGACCACGCTCGTCGGCACCATCGCGCTCGAGGCCGCCTGGTCGCGGCGCACCGAGACCATCCCGATCCTCGTCGTGCTCTCGCTCGTGGGCTTCGTCGGGTCCGTGACCATCGCGCGCTTCGCGTCGGTCGAGCCCGAGGGCGAGCGGCGCATCAAGACCCGCGAGGAGATCGCGGCCGAGGAGGCCGAGCGGCTCGCGGCCGAGGACGACGAACGCGACATGGCTGCCGACCCCGAGCACGGCGCGGAGCACGAGCCCGACGATCTCGCGGAGGCAGAGCCCGCCGCCGCCCCCGAGGTCGACGGCACGACCGGACCCGAGGAGGCACGCTCATGAGCTGGACCGTGGTGGCCGACGTCCTGGCCGGGGTCTTCCTGCTGTGCGGGGCGTTCCTCGCGTTCGCCGCGGGCGTGGGCGTCGTGCGGTTCCCGGACCTGCTCGCGCGCATGCACGCCGCGACCAAGCCGCAGGTGCTGGGCCTGATCCTCGTGCTCATCGCGCTCGCGCTGCGGATCCGCAGCTGGTCCGCCGTGGGCATGCTCGTGCTCGTCGTGATCTTCCAGCTCATGACGTCGCCCGTCGCGGCGCACATGGTCGGGCGCGCGGGCTACCGGACCGGGAAGGTGCGTCCGGACCTGCTGGTGCTCGACGACCTCACGGCCGACCAGGAGGCCGCAGACCGGGAGAAGGTCGAGGCCGACCGGGACGCGGCGCAGGCCGCGACCGACGCCGAGGGTGACGGGGACACCCGCCGGGGGTGACGGGGACGCGCGCCGAGGGTGACCTGTCCCCGCGCGCCTCGCGGGGTCCGGTGATAGACCCGCTACATGACCTCGTCGTCCCAGCCGCCCTCGACCACCCCCGTCGCCGACAGCCCCCGGGTCGTCAAGACCGAGGAGCACGCCGAGAGCGCGCTCACGGTGATCGTCGCGTTCGGCGCGAACCTGCTCATCGCGGTCGCCAAGTCGGGCGCCGCGGTGATCACGGGCTCGGCCTCGATGGTCGCGGAGGCCGTGCATTCCTGGGCCGACACGGGCAACGAGGTGTTCCTCCTGCTCGCGAACAAGCGGTCGCGCAAGCCCGCGGACCACGACCACCCGCTGGGGTTCGGGCGCGAGGCGTACGTGTGGTCCATGTTCGCGGCGCTCGGGCTGTTCGCCGTGGGCGCGGGGGTCTCGATCACGCACGGCATCCAGGAGCTCGTGCACCCTGAGCCTGCCGACGACTTCGGGATCGCGTACGCGGTGCTCGGTGTGGCGTTCGTGCTCGAGGGGGTCTCGTTCCTGCAGGCGAACCGACAGGCGCGCAAGGAGGCGAAGGCGGCCGAGCGAGACCTGCTCCAGCACGTCCTGGTCACGTCCGACCCGACGCTGCGGGCCGTGTTCGCGGAGGACGCCGCGGCCCTCATGGGACTCGTGGTCGCGTTCGTGGGCATCTTCCTCCACCAGGTCACGGGGTCGCCCGTCCCGGACGCGATCGGCTCGATCGTGGTCGGCCTGATCCTCGGGGTCATCTCGTGGATCCTGATCGACCGCAACCGGCGCTTCCTCGTGGGCGAGCCCGCGGGGGCCGCGACGCGCGACGCCGCGCTGCGCGAGCTGCTGGCCGACCCCGAGGTCGACCGGGTGACCTACCTGCGTCTCGAGTACGTGGGTCCGCGCTCGCTCTACCTGGTCGCGAGCGTCGACCTCGTGGGGGACGACGACGAGCACGTGGTCGCCGAGCGCATCGACGCGCTCGAGCGTCGGGCGACCGCTGCGCCCGTGATCGCGGGGGCCGTGATCTCGGTGTCCCCGGCGAGCGAGCGTTCGCTCGTGCCGTCGGACGAGCCGGGATAGCGCGGGTAGCGCGCGGCGCGCCTCGTCAACCGGGCAGCCGCTCGTCGAGCCAGCCGAACACCTCGTCGAGGAACGCGCTGCGCGCCGGCTCGGGGGACAGGACCAGGTCGTGCGCGCCGCCCTCGATCTCCACGAGCGTCACGTCGTCGCCGAGCCCGGGGGCGCGGTCCTTGATGTGCTGGACGTCCAGGACGCTGTCCGTGGTGATGACCTCGGGGTGCCAGCCCTTGTTCGGGCCGGACCGTGTCGAGGTCAGGACGAGCACGGGGCACCCGATGCGCAGCCCACGAGCGATCTGCGCGTGCCCGCGACGGATCTCGCGCAGCCAGCCGGCGCGGACGGGGAAGCCCTCGTGGGGCTTCCAGCCCAGCTCGTAGTCCCACTCGCCTCCGGTTCCGGCGTGCAGCGCCTGCCCATAGGCGTCGTCGAGCGACCCGACCTTCAGGCGAGGGGCGAAGCGCCCGACGACGTCGATCACCCGGGTGGAGACCACGCGGTCGAACCAGCTCGAGTTGAGGTCGAACCACGGGCTGTTGAGGACGAGCGCGGCGATCCTGCCCGGTCGTGCGTTGGCCCACAGGCTCGTGACGAGACCGCCCGTCGAGTGCCCCACGACGACGAGCTCGTCGTGGCCCTCGGCACGGATCGTGGCGGCCGCGGCGTCGAGGTCCTGGGCGTAGACGCTCAGGTCGTCGACCATGTTGGGGTCCTTGCCCGCCTCGGTCCAGTGCGCGAGCGAGCGGCCGTAGCCCCGCAGGTCGATCGCGTAGAACGCGTAGCCGTGGTCCTCGAAAGCGTCCCCGAGGTGGTCCTGGAAGAAGTAGTCGACGAACCCGTGGACGTACAGCACGGCCCGACGGCGGCGCTCACCTCCCGCGGGAGGCGTCGCTTTGCGGACGAGCGTCGCGGTGTCGCCGTCGGGGAGGTCGAGCGTGCGGGCGACCCACTCGGGGCCGAGGACGTCCTGGTGCCAGCCGTTCGTCATGGTGCAGCCCTTCGCCCGCGTACTCGGGCGGTATCGCGGTGCCGCCATTGTGCCCCTTGCGGGGTGCCCTGTCAGGACGAGCGAGGAGGCGTGCCTCGCTCGTCCTGACAGCCCCTTCCGGGGGCTGCCCTCGGTCGGTACGACCGGGTTCGCGCGGTCGCTCCCGCCTCGCGAGCGGGAGCTTCCCACCCTGCTCGCCGGACGGGAGCCGCGGATCAGGCGGGTGGTGCGGGGCTCGCGGGCGGAGCCGGAGGAGCAGCAGGCGCCGCGGGCGGTGCCGGGCGCAGGTCCTCGCGCAGGCGCGTGGTCTCGTCGAGCTCGGAGTCGTCGGCCTGCTCGGTCCAGGGCTCGGTGACCTCGGCCGTCCAGGTCTGCGCGGGCTGCGGGTGGGCGGGCGGCGGCGCGTACTGTGCCGGCGCCTCCGGCTGTGCGACCGGTGCGACCGGTGCGGCCGGCGGGACCGCGGAGGCGGGCGCGTCGGGAACCTGCGGGGCCGGCGCGTGCGGCGGCGCGAACTGCTGCCCGGCGGCCGGCGCAGGCGGTCCGGGCGGGGCCGGCGGGGTCTGCTGCGGTGCGTACTGGTCGACCGGGACGGCCTGGACCCCGGCCCCGACCGTGTGCGGAGACTGCGCCGGGTAGTGCGCCGGGACCGGTTCGGCGCCCGGGGCGGAGGCCGCCGGGTCCGGAGCGCCGAAGGGCTGACCGGGCTGCCCCGGGTACGCCGGCTGCCCGGGGTACGGAGGCTGTGCCGGGTACCCCTCGACGGGGGCGCCGTGCCCGTACGGCTGGGCGACCGGTGCCTTGCGGGGGCGCAGGAGCAGCCAGGTGACGAGCCCGATGACGACGAGCCCGAGGAGCACGATCACCACGATCGCGACGAGTGCGAGGTTCACAGGGCACCCCCGGCGGGGAGGTCGGAGGAGAGCTGCTCTCCCGGGTGGGCCGGCGCCGTCGTGCGGTCGCCGCGGTCCGGTGCGAGGGTGGCGGAAGGTTCGAGCCGTCGTGTAGTCACGCCCCCAGCATCCCGTGGATCGCGGGACGAGAAAAGGGGAACCACCGGCTGGTACGGCAGCCGTCCGACGCAGTTGCCGACATGACGGACAGACTTGAGTGGAATACGCTCAAGTTTGGTCGCGTTGATCCAGGTAGACCCAGACCCCAGAAGTACCGGAGACCCCATGGACACCAAGTTCACCACCATGTCCCAGCAGGCCATCGGCGAGGCCATCCAGACCGCCTCGGCCGCTGGCAACCCCCAGCTCGAACCCGTCCACCTCCTCGCCGCACTGCTCACGCAGGAGGGGGGCGTCGCCGTCGGGCTCCTCGACGCCGTGGGCGCGAACGCCCAGGCCATCGGCCAGAAGGTGCGCGCGGCGCTCGTCTCTCTGCCCACCGCGAGCGGATCGGCAGTCGCGCAGCCGACGGCGTCGCGCGCGACGTCGACCGCCCTCGACCTGGCCTCGAAGGAGGCCCAGGGCATGGGGGACGAGTACGTCTCGACAGAGCACCTGCTCATCGGCATCGCCGCAGGTTCCTCGCCCGCCGCGCAGATCCTCACGGACGCCGGGGCGAGCGCCGACGCGCTGCGCTCGGCCCTGCCCGCGGTCCGCGGCTCGGGCCGCGTCACGAGCCCCAACCCCGAGGGCACCTACAAGGCCCTCGAGCAGTACGGTCAGGACCTCACCGCGGCCGCGGCCGAGGGCAAGCTCGACCCCGTGATCGGGCGCGACTCGGAGATCCGGCGCGTCGTGCAGGTCCTGTCCCGGCGCACCAAGAACAACCCCGTCCTGATCGGTGACCCCGGCGTCGGCAAGACGGCCGTGGTCGAGGGGCTGGCCCAGCGCATCGTCGCGGGCGACGTCCCCGACTCGCTCAAGGGCAAGAAGCTCATCTCGCTCGACCTCGCGGCCATGGTCGCGGGCGCCAAGTACCGCGGTGAGTTCGAGGAGCGGCTCAAGGCCGTCCTGGAGGAGATCAAGTCCTCCGACGGCGAGGTCGTGACCTTCATCGACGAGCTCCACACCGTGGTCGGTGCGGGCGCGGGCGGAGAGGGCGCCATGGATGCGGGCAACATGCTCAAGCCCATGCTCGCCCGCGGCGAGCTGCGCCTGGTCGGTGCGACGACCCTCGACGAGTACCGCGAGCACATCGAGAAGGACCCGGCCCTCGAGCGCCGCTTCCAGCAGGTCTTCGTGGGCGAGCCCTCGGTCGAGGACACCGTCGCGATCCTGCGCGGGCTCAAGGAGCGCTACGAGGCGCACCACAAGGTGACCATCGCCGACTCGGCGCTCGTGGCTGCCGCCGCGCTCTCGGACCGCTACATCACGGGCCGCAAGCTCCCCGACAAGGCGATCGACCTGGTCGACGAGGCCGCGTCGCGCCTGCGCATGGAGCTCGACTCGTCGCCCATCGAGATCGACGTGCTCCAGCGCGCCGTCACGCGCCTCGAGATGGAGGAGGTCGTGCTCTCCGAGTCCGACGACCCCGCCTCGCGCGAGCGCCTCGAGAAGCTGCGTGCCGACCTGGCCGACCGCCGCGAGGAGCTGTCCGCGCTGACCGCGCGCTGGGACGCCGAGAAGGCGGGCCACAACCGCGTCGGCGACCTGCGCGCCAAGCTCGACGAGCTGCGCGTCCAGGTCGAGCGGGCCATCCGCGAGGGCGACCTCGAGACCGCGGGGCGCATCCAGTACGGCGAGATCCCGCAGCTCCAGGAGCAGCTCCAGGCGGCCGAGCAGGAGGAGGCGTCGATCGACAGCGACGAGTCCGCCACGGCGCCGCCCCAGGCGCCGATGATCGCCGACAAGGTCGGTGCGGACGAGATCGCCGAGGTCGTGTCCGCGTGGACCGGCATCCCCGCGGGCCGCATGCTCCAGGGCGAGTCCGAGAAGCTCCTCCACATGGAGGACGTGATCGGCAGGCGCCTGATCGGGCAGAAGGCCGCGGTCGCCGCGGTGTCGGACGCCGTACGACGTTCCCGCGCAGGCGTCGCCGACCCCGACCGTCCCACGGGCTCGTTCCTGTTCCTCGGCCCCACGGGCGTCGGCAAGACCGAGCTCGCGAAGGCGCTCGCGGACTTCCTGTTCGACGACGAGCGCGCCATGGTGCGCATCGACATGTCGGAGTACAGCGAGAAGCACAGCGTCTCGCGCCTGGTCGGTGCCCCTCCGGGGTACGTCGGCTACGAGGAGGGCGGCCAGCTCACCGAGGCCGTGCGGCGCAGGCCGTACTCGGTCGTGCTGCTCGACGAGGTCGAGAAGGCGCACCCCGAGGTGTTCGACATCCTGCTCCAGGTGCTCGACGACGGTCGCCTGACCGACGGCCAGGGCCGCACGGTCGACTTCCGCAACGTCATCCTGGTGCTGACGTCGAACCTGGGCTCGCAGTTCCTCGTGGACCCGCTGCTCGACGACGCGGCCAAGCGTGAGGGCGTCATGTCGGCAGTGCGGGCGAGCTTCAAGCCCGAGTTCATCAACCGGCTCGACGACGTCGTGATCTTCGACCCGCTCGACCTCGACGAGCTGGGACGGATCGTGGACATCGCGGTCGACCGGCTCGGCGAGCGGCTCGCGGACCGTCGCCTGACGCTCGAGGTCACGGCCGGGGCACGCGAGTGGCTCGCGCTCGAGGGCTTCGACCCCGCGTACGGAGCACGCCCGCTGCGCCGCCTGGTGCAGCGCGAGATCGGCGACCGCCTCGCGCGCAAGCTGCTCGCGGGCGAGATCGCGGACGGCGACACGATCGTGGTCGACCGCTCGCAGGTCGAGGGCGAAGGGCTCGAGCTGCGCGTCCAGCAGTGACGGCCCGGTGAGGTGCGTGCTGTCGGGCGGGGGGATCCTCCTGCCCGACGGCGTCGCTCGCCTCGTGCGTGGAAGGCCCGGTCCCGGGAGGGGCCGGGCCTTCGTGCGTGCGCAGCCTGGTCTCGCTCTCACGGAACGGGCATACTGGACGATCAGCCCACGTTCCCTCGACGGAAGGTCATTCGTGCTGCCGGACTCTCCCGTGCCCGACCACCTTCCGCAGACTCGCGCCGCCCGCCGCCGCGCCCAGGAGATCGCGTCCTCGCCGTCGCGCGCGGCCAGGCGTCGGCGCCGTGCCGAGGCCGTCCGGCACGCGCGCCCCGGCGCCGAGGTGCGTCGCGCGAGCGCGCTGCCCCAGGTCATGGTGGTCACGCTCGGCCTCGTGGGCGGTCTGCTCGCGGTCCCGGCCGCCCAGGAGCTCGACGGCGAGGGGCCGGGCCTCGAACCGATCGGAGCGCGCTGGGACGCCGCGCTCGGGCGGGACGCCGACCGCGCCAGCCGGAGCGACGGCCCCCGCGGAGCGGTCCTCGCCGAGGCGGAGTCCGCTGCGCAGGCCCCTGCGGCGCCGACGGTCGGGCGACCGGGCGGGGGAGCCGGGGCTCCGCCGGAGACGACCCCCGCGCCCGACCCTGCGCCGACCACCGAGGGCGCGCCCGAGGCGCCGGCCCCGACCGGCCCGCCGCAGCTCGGCGCGACCGGACCCGAGGTCCAGGCGATCCAGGAGCGGCTGCAGGTGCACGGGGCCACGGTCCTGGCCGACGGCGAGTTCGGTGCGGGGACCGACCGCGCGCTGCGCACGTTCCAGGCGGCGCGCGGCCTCGAGCCCGACGGCGTGGCCGGTGCGGCGACCCGGGCCGCGCTGCTCGCCGACCCCACCACCTCGACGGGCGGAGCCGGCTCGACCGGGGGAGCGCCGTCGTCGGGCACCGGGGACATGGCCGCGGTGCTGAGCCTCGTCAACGCTCAGCGCACGGCCGCGAGCTGCCCGGCGCTGCGGGCCGACGACCGGCTCGCCCGCGCCGCGACGCTGCACGCGCAGGACATGGTCGACCAGGGGTACTTCAGCCACACGAGCCTCGACGGGCGGACGTTCGGCGACCGCGTGACCGCTCAGGGGTACGCGCGACCCGGCGGTGAGAACATCGCCGCGGGCCAGCAGACCGCCCAGGCCGTGGTCGACGCGTGGATGGCGTCCGAGGGGCACCGTGCGAACATCCTCAACTGCGACTTCACCGCGATGGGGATCGGGCGCGTGGGCAACACCTGGGTGCAGGTCTTCGGGTACTGAGGACGCCCGGAAGGTCCGAGGTGTCCGCTTGCCGGGCGTGCCGGCGCGCGCCGCGACATACTCAGGTGTGAACCCGTCCCACGAAGCAACGCCCGAGCCCGCCGCCCAGCAACGTCTCGACCACGCACCGCTCCGTTCCGCGGTCATCGTCAACCCGAACCGGGTCGAGGGGCTCGACGAGCTCCGCCGGACCATCGAGGCCCAGCTCGCCGACGCGGGCTGGCCCGCCCCCGCCTGGCTCGAGACGACCGCCGAGGACCCCGGCACCGGCCAGGCCCGGCAGGCCGTCGAGGACGGCGCCGAGGTCGTGTTCGTGAGCGGCGGCGACGGCACCGTGCGCGCCTGCATCGAAGGGCTCGTCGGGACCGAGGCGGCGCTCGCGGTCCTGCCCGGCGGCACGGGCAACCTCCTCGCGACCAACCTCGGTATCCCGCCCAGCCCGGAGGACGGTATCCGCCTCGCGCTCGACCGCGGGCGCCGCGCCGTCGACATCGGCGAGGTCGACGGGCAGGCGTTCGCCGTCATGGCGGGCATGGGGCTCGACGCCGCGATGATGGAGGACGCGCCGACGGCGCTCAAGGCCAAGGCTGGTGCGCTCGCGTACGTCGTCTCCGCGTTCAAGCACCTCGCCGACGACGAGATGAAGGTCGAGGTGCGCGTCGACGACCGGCCGGTGCTGCGCCGTCGTGCACGCAGCGTGCTCGTCGGGAACGTCGGCAAGCTCCAGGCGGGCGTCAACCTGCTGCCCGACGCGGTGCCCGACAACGGGCAGATGGACGTCGCGATCCTCGCGCCCCGCAACCTGGGCCACTGGGTCCAGCTCCTCGTCGGAGTGCTGCGAGGGCGCAAGCGCGTCCCCAACATGGAGGTGCTGCGCGGGTCACGGATCTCCGTGATCTCCGACCGGCCGCAGCCACGCCAGCTCGACGGCGACGTGATCGAGCCGTCGAAGAAGCTCGAGGTCAGCGTCCGTGCCGGGGCGCTGTGGGTGTGCGTCTACCAGCCCGACACCTCCGACGACATCGCGGAGGGCGCGCCGGCGGACGGGTGATCCGTGGCCGGTCGTGAGTGCGGAGCTCTTGCGCGACACGCCCGGCGTTTCGCGCAAGAGCTCCGCACTCACGGGCAAGCGCCGAACGCGGGACGGTCGCGCCGACGCCCGGCGCCGTGCGCTACGGTGACGACCGCACCACCCAGCACCACCGCACCACCAGCACGACCCACAACTCCACACACCCACGGGAGCTCGCAGCAGCGAGCTGAGAGGGCGGCTCAGCGCCGCCGACCGTTCGAACCTGTTCGGATCATGCCGACGTAGGGAGAGAGCCATGAGCTCTGAGACCGCTGTGCCCACAACCACCGGGCCCGCCGCCGCTGCGCCCGTTGCCGCTGCGAGCGGCACGCGCACCATCACGACCGGACCCATCGCGGGGTCCGCCAAGGTCCACCACCCGGTCCCGGGCGCGGAGCACCTGCGCGTCCCCGAGCGCCGCGTGCTCCTGAGCAACGGCGAACACCTGGACCTGTACGACACCTCGGGCCCCTACACCGAGTCGGACGACCCCGCGGCGTTCGACCTCGCTGGCGGCCTGCCCGCCCTGCGGGCGTCCTGGCTCCGGCCCGACGCCGTCCCCACCGAGCGCGGCACGGGCGGCGCCCGGACGCAGCTCGCCTGGGCACGCGTCGGGGTCGTGACCGACGAGATGCGCTTCGTCGCTGCCCGCGAGGGCGTCGACGTCGAGCTCGTGCGCGACGAGGTCGCGCGTGGCCGGGCGGTGATCCCGGCCAACCGTCGGCACCCCGAGATCGAGCCCATGATCATCGGCAAGGCGTTCGGCGTGAAGATCAACGCGAACATCGGGAACTCGGCCGTGACCTCCTCGATCGAGGAGGAGGTCGAGAAGATGGTGTGGGCCGCGCGCTGGGGCGCCGACACCCTCATGGACCTCTCGACGGGCAAGGACATCCACGAGACCCGCGAGTGGGTGCTGCGCAACTCCCCGATCCCCGTGGGGACGGTGCCGCTCTACCAGGCGCTCGAGAAGGTCAAGGGGGACCCCGCGAAGCTCACGTGGGAGATCTACCGCGACACCGTGATCGAGCAGGCCGAGCAGGGCGTCGACTACATGACCGTGCACGCGGGCGTCCTGCTGCGCTACGTCCCGCTGACCGCGCGCCGTGTCACGGGCATCGTGTCCCGCGGCGGCTCGATCATGGCCGCGTGGTGCCTCGCGCACCACCAGGAGTCGTTCCTGTACACGCACTTCGCGGAGCTGTGCGAGATCCTGCGCGACTACGACGTGACGTTCTCGCTCGGCGACGGCCTGCGACCGGGGTCCATCGCGGACGCCAACGACGCGGCCCAGTTCGCCGAGCTGCGCACGCTGGGCGAGCTGACCAAGGTCGCGAAGTCCTACGGCGTGCAGGTCATGATCGAGGGCCCGGGGCACGTCCCCATGCACAAGATCGTCGAGAACGTGCGCCTCGAGGAGGAGCTGTGCGAGGAGGCGCCGTTCTACACGCTCGGCCCGCTCGCGACCGACATCGCGCCCGCCTACGACCACATCACGTCCGCGATCGGCGCCGCGATCATCGCCCAGGCCGGGACTGCGATGCTCTGCTACGTCACGCCCAAGGAGCACCTGGGGCTGCCCGACCGCGACGACGTCAAGACGGGGGTCATCACGTACAAGATCGCGGCGCACTCCGCCGACCTGGCCAAGGGGCACCCGCGTGCGCAGCTGCGGGATGACGCGCTGTCCCGTGCCCGGTTCGAGTTCCGCTGGCACGACCAGTTCGCGCTCTCCCTCGACCCCGACACCGCCCGCGCCTTCCACGACGAGACGCTGCCGGCCGAGCCCGCCAAGACCGCGCACTTCTGCTCGATGTGCGGGCCCAAGTTCTGCTCGATGCGGATCTCCGCGGACGTGCGCGAGTACGCCGAGAAGAACGGCCTGACGTCGGTCGAGGCGATCGAGGCCGGCATGGCGGAGAAGTCGAGCGAGTTCACGGACGCGGGCGGCCGGGTCTATCTCCCCGTGACTCCCGCCCAGCCCGTGACGCCGAGGTAGAGGTCTAGGGCTCGAGGTAGAGGGCCTAGACCTCTACCTCGAGCCCTAGACCTCTACCTCGCGGCCAGGGAGCGGCTCAGCGCGACGGTGCCGCGATCCCGTGCTCGTACGCCCACACCACGAGCTGGACGCGGTCGCGCATGCCCGTCTTGGTCATGATGCGGCTCAGGTGCGACTTCACGGTGCTCGCCTCGAGGTAGAGCGTCGCCGCGATCTCGGCGTTCGACTGCCCCCGGCACAGCAGCGCCAGGATGTCGTGCTCGCGCGAGGTGAGCAGGCCCGAGGCGACCTCGTCGGGCGCGGCGGGAGACCGCCGTCGGGCGAACTCGTCGATCACGCGCCGCGTGAGCGTCTGGTCGACGAGACCCTCGCCCGACGCCACGCGCCGCACCGCGTCGACCAGCACGTCGGGCTCGGCGTCCTTGAGCAGGAACCCGCTCGCCCCGGCCTCCAGGGCGCCGAACACGTAGTCGTCCAGGTCGAACGTGCTCACCACGAGCACCGGGACCGGGTCGACGACGCCCGGTCCCGCGAGCGCGCGCGTCGCCGTGATGCCGTCCCCGCCGGGCATGCGGACGTCCATGCACACGACGTCGGGGCGCTCGCGGCGCGCGACGCGCACGGCGTCCGTGCCGTTCGCCGCCTCGCCCACGACCTCGAAGCCCTCGCTCTCGAGGATCACGGTGAAGCCTGCGCGGACGACGGCCTGGTCGTCGACCAGCACCACTCGGGTCATGGGGCCTCCTGCCCGACGGCGGAGCCCGGCTCGTCCGAGGACGTCGCCGAGCGCTCGGGGATGGTGGGGGTGGGAGCGGCGGCTTCGGCCGCTGCGGGCCGGGGGACCGAGAGCCGGACCCGCCAGCCGTCGCCCGGGACCGAGCCCGCGCTGAGCTTCCCGCCGACGAGGGTCGCGCGCTCGGTCATGCCGATGAGGCCGTGCCCGGGCGCGGCCTGGGCGACGGCCGTCGCGCTGGTCGACCTGTCGGACACCGCAGCGGCCGCCGGGGCACCGTGCCCGTCGCGCGCATCGAGGTCACGGCCCGCGCTCCGACCGGTCCGGCCGCCCGAGATCGCCGCGACCGGCAACCTGTTGGTCACCGTGAGGACGAGCGCGGCCTGCTGGTAGTCGGTCACGACCTCGATCGCGCGCCCCGGGGCGTGGCGGCGCGCGTTGCTCAGCGCCTCCTGGAGCACGCGGTACACCGTGAGCTGGACGGCGGGGGAGAGCCCGAACGGCGAGCCTCGACGGACGTCACGCACCTCGGCCCCTGCGCTGCGTGCGAGGTCGAGCAGCTCGCCCGCGTCGTCGAGCGTGGGCTGCGGTGCGGCCGGGGCCTCCTCGCCCGGTTCGCCGGGACCGGCCTGCGACGAGCTGCGCAGGATGCCGACGACCAGGCGCAGGTTGTCGAGCGTCTCGCGCCCCTGGGTGCGGATCCAGCGCATCGACTCCTTGGCGCGCTCGGGGTCGCGGTCGACCAGGCGCTCGGCCGCGGCCGCCTGGACGACGATCCCCGACAGGTGGTGCGCGGCGACGTCGTGCAGCTCGCGGGCCATGCGGCCGCGCTCCTCCAGGACGGCCTGCGCCGCGAGCATGTCGCGCTCGCGCTCGGCCTGGGCCACGCGCCCCTGGAGCTGGGCGAACAGCTCGCGGCGCGTGCCGACGTACGCACCCACGAGCGCCGAGGCCACGTAGGTCAGGAGCGCTGACGCGAGGCCGCCCCAGACCTGGACCGCGACCGGCGCGGGACCCGTCGAGGTGATCGGCACGGGCCCGCCGAGCACGAAGCTCAGCAGGACCTGCACGCCCGCTGCGGCCGCGGCCGCCCACAGGGCCGTGCGGCGCGGTGCGTACGCACCGACCGAGTAGGCCGCGACGAGCGTCGCGGGCGCCTGGAACGAGACGAAGGCGGGAAGCACGGGCACGAGAGCGACCTGGCCCACCACGGTCAGCGCGAGCGCGAGCAGAGGGGCCCGACGGCGCAGCGTGAGCGCCATGGCCTGCGCGACGACGAGCACGATCGCTGCGACCCGCCCGCCGGTCGAGAACCGCAGGGAGTCTGGCCCGCCCTCGACCACGATGCCGAGGTCGGTCAGGGCGACCCGCTCGACGGCCAGCAGGAAGCCGACCGTGAGGACCGCGACGACCACGCCCAGCAGGGCGTCGCGACCCGTCGAGGTACGGATGCCGACCGCGGCGAGACGGCGGTGCAGTGTGTCGAGCACGGGGGGCCTCTCGGGTCGGGCGGTCGGGCGGTCGGGCGGTCGGGCGGTCCGGCGGTCGGGCGGTCGGGCGGTCGGTGGTCGGGCAGAGCGGCGTGCGGGGTCACCGGTGCCGGGAGGCCCGGGCTCAGGTGCCCCGCACCCAGGCGACCCGCCCACCCGGGGGAGCGGCGCCGTCGGGCACCACGGTACGTGGCCGTGGCGCCCGACGAGCCGCCCCTCGAGGGCAAGACGTCAGACGAGGTCGCGGCGACGGAAGGTCACCGCGCCCGACCCGAGCGCGACCGCGACCCACGCGGCCAGGCCCAGCACCGCGGCCCCGACGCCCAGGGGGGCGAGGCCGCCCAGGACCGACGTCGCGCTCTGGCCGGTCGACGCGAGCGACCCCAGCCCGAGCGGCAGCCATGCCGCGGCGTTCGACGTGCCCCCCGAGAGCAGCAGGACCGCGGCCTGGACCAACGGCTCGACCACCACGAGCCCCACGACGACGAGGATCGCCGCGACCTGCCCGCGGATCAGCGTCCCGATGCCCAGCCCGAGCCACGCGAACAGCACGAGGACCACGAGCCCACGCCCCCACACGCCCAGGACGTCGCCCGCGCCGACCATGAGCTGAGCGCCCGGTGTCGACGCGACGGCCACGAACAGGCCCAGGGCCGTGAGCACCGCGAGCGCGGCGCCGGTCACGAGCGCGACGACCGCGGTCGCGCCCGCCTTGCCCCCGAGGATGCGCAGCCGCGACGGGACCACGAGGGCCGTAGGGACGATGCCGCCCGTGCGGAAGTCGGTCGTGACCGCGAGGACGCCCAGCAGCAGCATGCAGATGACCGACACGCCTGCCGAGCCCGAGCCCGCGGGGCCGTTGCCCAGCAGGTCCAGCATCGCGCGCTGCACGGGTGCCGCGCCCAGGTCGGTCAGTCCGGTGAGGTCGGGGGCCAGGTCCGCGGTCAGCTCGGGCGAGGCCTGGAGGCCCACGGTGGCACCGCCACCCAGGCCCTCGAGGCCCGACAGGACGCGCGGCAGGGCGATCGTCAGGGCCTGGACGAGGACCATGCCCGCGAGGGCGACGATCCCCAGGATCCAGGGCGTGCGGGTCGTGCGTAGCTTGAGCAGCTCGGCGCGGAACATCAGCGCACTCCTTCTGTCTCGGCGGTCAGGTTCAGGTAAAAGTCCTCCAGGGACTCGCCCCGGACGAGGTCGGTGAGCGGGCCGTCCGCGATGACCTGGCCCTGGCCGATCACGACCAGGTCGTCGGCCACCTGCGTGACCTCGGCCAGGACGTGGCTCGCGAGCAGCACCGCCCCGCCGCCGTCAGCGAACGAGCGCAGCACCTCGCGCATCCACCGCATGCCCGCGGGGTCCAGGCCGTTGGCGGGCTCGTCGAGCACCAGCACCTGCGGGTCGCCCAGGAGCGCCGCAGCCAACCCGATGCGCTGGCGCATGCCGAGCGAGTAGGTCCTGACGCGCCGGTCGGCGGCACGGTCCATCCCGACGAGCGCGAGCACCTCGTCGACCCGTCGGCCCCCGATCCCGGCCGCGGTCGCGAGGACCCGCAGGTGGTCGCGTCCGCTGCGACCCGGGTGCAGGCCGCCCGCGTCGAGCAGCGCGCCGACGACCTGGCCGGGCTTCTCCAGCGCCGCGTACGGGCTGCCCTGGATCGTCGCGGTCCCGGCGCTCGCGGACGCGAGCCCCAGCAGGACGTTGAGCGTGGTCGTCTTGCCCGCGCCGTTGGGGCCGAGCAGCCCGACGACCCTCCCGGGCTCGACGGCGAAGCTCACGTCGCGGACGGCGTCGAACGTCCCGTAGGACTTGCGCAGGCCCACGATCTCGATGGCTGGCATCGGGGATCCCTTCTCCTCCGGCCGCGCAGCCGGGGTGCCGCGCGCCGTGCCTCCAGCCTGGCTTCCGGGTTGTGGCGGGCGCTTCTGGCGGAGGGGGGAAGGTGGGTTGCGACTTCCGGCGGAGGTGGCGTCGGCTAGGGGCCACCCGCTCGCGTGGCGCCGAGGTAGAACGTGCTGCGCGAGGTAGAGCGCGCCACGTCCTATCTCGGCGCAGGACGTCCTACCTCGCGCACACCGGGCCGTGGCGGCGGCCCTGCGGGACGATCCAGCCGCAGGAACCCCTGCGGCGGTAGGGTCACGGAATCGGAACATCGCGGTACGCACCGCAGGACCGTTCACGCAAACACTCATGGGGGAGGGCGCATGCCCAGCAGGACGTCAGAGACCACGCAACCACGCGAGGGCGCCCGCGGGGTACCTGAGCGCGCGCCCGACACGTCGGCGTCGCGCGAGGCCCCTGGGCGAGGCTCCGGCGCTGCACCCCGTGGCTACGCGAAGGGTCGTGCCAAGCGCGACGAGATCCTCGAGGCGGCGACGGGGCTCTTCGGCGAGGTCGGCTACCACTCGGCGTCGCTCCGCGAGATCTCCTCGCGTGTCGGCATCTCCCACCCCGGTCTCCTGCACCACTTCCCGACCAAGGAGCTGCTCCTCCAGGCGGTCCTCGAGCACCGTGACGAGGTGGACTTCGCGCTGCTCGCGGACGACCTGGCGCAGGGTGTCGCGTACTTCGACGCCCTGGTCAACGTCGTCGAGCGCAACGCGGCCCGCCCCGGGATCGTCGAGCTCTACTGCATCCTGTCGGCCGAGGCCACGGCCCCCGACCACCCCGCGCACGAGTACTTCCAGCGCCGATACGACGACGTGCTCGCCCGGAGCCGGCGTGAGCTCACGGACCGCGCGGCCCAGGGCCGGCTGCGGCCCGACGTCGACATCCCGGCCACCGCGCGAGCGATCGTCGCCCTCATGGACGGGCTCCAGGTCCAGTTCCTGCTCGAGCGCAACGGGCCGCGCCCGCCCGTCGACATGGCGGCCGGCCTCCGTGCCTACCTCTCGCTGATCCTGCCGGACGCGGCACCGGCAGAGGCCGAGACCTCCGACTGAGGCCGCAGGCATGACGCCTGGCGCTTGAGGAGCTGGTGGCTGGTGGCGGCCGACGGCTGGCCGCTGACACAGCTCGCCGGCCGGTGGCGGCTGACCTCCGACCGCTGCCGGCCGGGTCGCTGTCGGCCGGGCACGCGAACGGGCGCCCCCGGATCCATCGATCCAGGGGCGCCCGTCGGTCGTCCGGTCAGGCCGCGCCGGACGCTGCGAGGAGCCGGTCGAGCTGGGCCTCGTCGAACAGCATGCCGTCGAAGGCCGCGATGACCCGCAGCGGCATGTCACCGGCGAGCGCCAGCATCCCCTCGTCCAGGGGCATCGCGGAGGTGCCGTCGGTCTGCGCCATGGCGGTCCGGATGATCTCGCCCGCGACCGGGTGGGCGAGGGCCTCGCTCAGCGTCGACGACGGGGTCAGCGGCGGGGTGATGTCCTCGCCGACCACGGTGACGGCGGCGGACCCGCGCAGGTCACGGGACGAGGCGCCCACGGACACCACGAACTCGCCGCCCTCGACGACCCAGCGCCGCAGCACGGGGTGCCAGTACGACAGGTCGCGTGCGTCGAGCTCGAACGAGAGGGTGCGCGTCCCGCCCGGAGCGAGCTCGACCTTCCCGAACGCCTTGAGCTCGCGCTCGGGGCGCTCGACCGCGGCCTGCGGGTCGCCCACGTAGACCTGGACGACCTCGGCTCCTGCGACGGCCCCCGTGTTGGTGACGGTCACGTCCACGGTGAGCGACGCCGTCGGGCCCTCGCCCGAGACCGTGACCGACAGGTCCTCGTACGCGAAGGTCGTGTACGACAGGCCGTGGCCGAACGGGAAGGCGACGTCCATGCGCTTGGCGTCGTAGTAGCGGTACCCGACCAGGACGCCCTCGCCGTAGCGGACGTGGCCGAACTCGCCCGGGAAGTTCCCGTACGACGCGTTGTCCTCGAGCCGGAGCGGGACGGTCTCGGTCAGCTTGCCCGACGGGTTGCGGACGCCGAACAGCAGGTCCGCGACCGCGCCGCCGCCTGCCTGGCCGCCGAGCCAGCCCTCGAGGATCGCCGCGGTGTGGTGCTGCCAGGGGGCGATCGTGACGGCCGACCCGTTCGCGAGCACCACGACGACGCGCGAGCACACGGCCGCCACGGCCTCGAGGAGCGCGACCTGGTTCGCGGGCAGGTCCATGTCGTCGCGGTCGAAGCCCTCGGACTCGTGGCTCGCGGGCAGGCCCAGGAAGAGGACGACGGTCTCGGCGCCCCGTGCCAGCTCGACGGCCTCGGCGCGGAGGGCGTCGTCGGCCGCCGACGTCTCGGCCGTGATGCCGAAGCCCGCCGCGAACGGGACCTCGGTGCCGGTGATCGCGCGGATCTCCGTCAGGGCGTCGTCGAGGCGCGTCGGCTGGACCTGGCTCGACCCGGCGCCCTGGTAGCGCGGGCTGCGTGCGAACTCGCCGACGACGGCGAGCGACGCGGCGGCGGCCGGGTCGAGGGGGAGGACGGGCGTGCCGTCGACGGGCTCGTTGCGCAGGAGGACCGCGCCCTCGGCGGCAGCCTCGCGGGCGAGGGCGTGGTGCTCGGCCACGTCGAAAGCGCCGGGCTCGGCGAGCGCGGGCAGGGCGCGGTTCAGGAGCGTGAGGTGGCGGCGGACCGCCTGGTCGAGGATCGCCTCGTCGAGCTCGCCGGCGCGGACCGCGGCGACGACCTGCGCGTCGGTGCGGCCGCCCGTGGCGGGCATCTCGAGGTCGAGACCGGCGGCGAGCGCGGCGACGCGGTCGGAGACTGCTCCCCAGTCGGAGACCACGACGCCGTCGTAGCCCCACTCGTCACGCAGGACCTCGGTGAGCAGCCAGTGGTCCTGCGACGCGTACGTCCCGTTGATCTTGTTGTACGAGCACATGACGGTCCACGGCGAGGCCTTCTTCACCGCCCGCTCGAAGCCCGTCAGGTAGATCTCGCGCAGCGTGCGCTCGTCGACGTCGGCGGAGACGCGCATGCGGTCGGTCTCCTGGTTGTTGGCCGCGAAGTGCTTGAGCGAGGTGCCCACGCCCTGGCTCTGGATGCCCCGGATCAGCGCGGCGCCCAGGTCCCCCGAGACCACGGGGTCCTCGGAGAAGTACTCGAAGTTGCGGCCGCAGAGCGGGGAGCGCTTGATGTTGATGCCGGGGCCGAGGAGCACGGCGACGTCGTTGGCGCGGGTCTCGCGACCGAGCGCCTTTCCGACGCGGTCGAGCAGGTCGACGTTCCACGTGGAACCGAGAGCGGCGGCCGTGGGGAAGCACGTCGCGGGGACCGAGTTCGCGAGGCCCAGGTGGTCCGAGGCCCCGCTCTGCTTGCGCAGGCCGTGCGGGCCGTCGGTGACCATGACCGCAGGAACCTCGGCACCCGCGCGCTCGACGGGCTGCGTGTGCCAGAAGTCCAGCCCCGACGTCAGCGACGCCTTCTCCTCGAGCGTGAGCTCCTGGACGAGCCGCTCGACGTCGAGCGGTCCGGCGGTGCGCGCAGTGGTGGGGGTGGCGGTGTTCTCGTTGCTCACGGTGCACTTCCTCGAGGGTTCGCGGCCAAGCCGCTCTGCTTGTTCCTCCGAGACTATCCGAGAAACCTACCGAGTGGTAGGTGTGTTGCGGCGGGCGTCAGTCGATGAGCGAGCCTTCGGTCAGCACGGGCGTCGCGGCCAGGCAGAGGCCCGTCCGGTCACCCTCGGCCCACGACTCCTCCGAGGGGGTCCAGATGGAGAGCTCTATCTCCGCGGGGTCGACGTCGCCGGCCAGGACGGCCGGCACGCAGACGCGCGAGACCCTCGACTCGACGTCGCCCTGCCCGGGCCAGAGCGAGTCCGCCGAGAAGTCGGTGCGGGCCACGACCTGGGCCTCGTGAGGTTCCGCGCACGGGACGACGCGCACCGTGGTGACGGGACCGTCGTCGGGCAGGTCGGCGAGGCAGTTCCCCAGGACGAGCTGCCGCGCGTGCGCGTCCTGCGGTGCGCTCACGTCGGCGGGCAGCGCGCGCGTCGCGGCGCCGCCCAGCAGCAGGGCGACGCTGACGGCGATCGCCGTCAGCGTCGTGGCCAGACCCAGCGCGATCCCCGCCCAGGCGAGCCCGACGCCTCGTGTGCCGTTCCGTCGGATCCGCGCGAGCGCCGCGGCCCCGACGCCTACACCGACCGGCCCGAGCAGCAGCCCCGTCGGGATCGCCGCAAAGGCCAGGGGCTCGGTCCGGGCAGCAGCGGGCTGCCAGCCCGGCGCGTAGTAGACGTCCTGGTCGTACCCGGACGGGGGAGGCGGGGTGCTCATACGGAGCCCGCTGCGATGCCGATGAACCAGAGCGCGAGGAGCGCCGTCATGACCGCGCCCACCGCGATCCCCGTGATCGCGTACCCGCGTCCTGTCGTCCCGTCGCGCGAGATCTGCTGGAGGGCCACGATCCCCAGGACCAGGCCGACGATCCCGGGGAAGAAGCACAGGGCGAGCCCGGCGAGCGACGTGATCATGGACGCGAGAGCCAGTCCGCTCTGCCGCGGAGGGGGAGCGAACGACGCCGTCCACGCGGGCCCCTGGGGGCCCTGCTGCCAGGCCGGCGGCATCCCCTGCGGGGCGCCGGGATACGGCGTGGTCGGACCGGGGGGCCACTGTCCCTGGGGGTACGCACCGGGGGCAGGCGGGTAGGGAGAGCCGTACGGGTTCCCGTGGACGGGCGTCCCCGGTGCGCCGTACGGAGGGTGGGCCGGGCCGCCCGACGGCGGAGGCGCCGTCGGGAACCCTGCGCCGGACGGCCCGGCGGGAGGGAAGTACGGGTCCGGTTCGACGGGCGCGTCCTCGATGCCGGCCGCGGGCGGCTGGTACGGGACGAGCGGAGGCTGACGCGTCGGTCCGCCGGGGGAGAGGTAGGGGTTGGGCGGAGGCGTCGGATCCTGGTCCGGTGCGCCGGGGCCCTGCGGCGGGTAGGAGGTCATGGGAGAACCGTAGCGACGTGGCGCGGACCTCGGTGGAACTCCCCACAGGACTCACCCTGCGGAGGCCCGTCGCGGACGCGGGCGGGTGCTCGCGCATATTTTGTGAGGATTCCACCCCAAACCACCCCTGGCCCTCGTTCGCACGGCTCTGCGCGTCTATGATCGTGGTGGTACCGGGCATCCGCGGTCTCTCGTACGAGGGATTTGGAAGGAGTCGTGCTTTTCTCGCTCGGCTCTCCGGTGCCCTACCGAGCGCGGCCGGCACAGGTCGCGCGCGACGCATCACCGAGCAGTGAGGACGTCATGACCCTGCCACAGGCCGCACAGGCTCCCGCCACCACGAACGATCGAGCGGCGGTGGTTCTCGCTGCCGGTCACGACGACGCGTCGCGCGAGCTCATCACGCGCCCGCTCGGCGAAGCGACCGTGGTCGAGCTCGCCGTCGCCAACGTCCGCAAGATCGTCGCCGACGACCGCATCGTGGTGGTCGTCGCCCCGGGCGACACCACGGTCCGCGGACTGCTGGGCGACGACCTCACGTACGTCGAGCAGCAGGACCTGCCCGGGACGGGCGGAGCGGTGCTCGCGGCCCGTGCCACGATCGAGGCCTTCGCGACCCCCGCGCGCGAGGTCCTCGTCGCCTACGCCGACACGCCGCTCCTGCGCTCCGAGTCGCTGCTCGGCCTCCTGACCCGTCACACGCTCAAGAGCGCGGACCTCTCGCTGCTCGCTGCCGTCGTGACGGAGGACCTGCCCACCTACGGGCGCATCGTCCGCGAGGACGGCGAGATCACCGCGATCCTCGAGGAGGAGGACCGCCCGGCCGACGCCGGGACCGGCGGGACCCCCGCCGAGGTCAACGTGGGTGCCTACGTCGCGTCCCCCGGCCTGCTGTTCGCCGAGCTCGAGGCCATGCTCGCCGGCGGCGAGCACCGGCTCACCGAGCTCGCCCGCCGCGTCATCGCCAAGCACAAGAGCATCTCCTCGTACCGGATCTACGACACCGACGAGGTCCGGGGCATCAACACCCCCGAGGAGCTCCAGGAGGCCGCGGACATCCTCCTCAAGCGGCTCTTCATGCCCAAGAAGAACACCGACACCAAGATCGTGTTCGGCACCGGCGGGTGGCGCGCCATCATCGGCGAGGGCTACACGCTCGCGAACGTGCGTCGCCTGTGCCAGGCGATCGCGAACGAGACGGTCCGCAAGGGCATCGACGGGCTCGGCGTCGTGATCGGCGGCGACCGCCGCTTCCTCTCGCGCGAGTCCGCCGTCGCGGCGGCAGAGGTCTTCGCGGGCAACAACATCCCGGTCACCCTCCTGCCCGACGACGTCCCCACGCCCCTCGTGACGTTCGCGGCCCCGTACCTCGGCGCGGCCTACGGCATCATCGTCACCTCGAGCCACAACCCGCCCGAGTGGAACGGCATGAAGGTCTTCCGCCAGGACGGCTCCCTGCCCCTCGACGACGAGACCGACCGCTACCAGGACGAGGCCAACGCGCTGAGCGTCGACGACGTCATCACGCTCGACCTCGCGGTCGCCCGCAAGGCCGGCCTGGTCGTGGACAAGGTCCTCACCGAGCCCTACGTCGACGCGATCGAGAAGATCGTCGACGTCGACGCCGTCCGCGGCTCGGACCTGCGCGTGATCGTCGACCCCATGTACGGCACGAGCCAGCTCACGCTCGGCACCATCCTCAACGACATGCGCGTGCGCTCCGAGTTCATCCACGCCTCGCACAACCCGCTGTTCGGCGGGATCGCGCCCGCACCGGACCTCCAGCGCCTGTCGACCCTGATCTCGATGATCAAGCAGGGCGACGGCCGCTACGACCTGGGCATGGCGACGGACGGAGACTCCGACCGCATCGGCATCGTCGACGAGACCGGCGAGTACATCTCGACCAACGACCTCCTGCTCCTCCTCTACTGGTACCTGCACGAGTTCCGCGGCGAGAAGGGCGGCGTCGTGCGCAACCTCGCGACGACGCACCTGCTCGACCGGCTGGCCGCGCACTTCGGCGAGGAGTCGCGCGAGGTCAAGGTCGGCTTCAAGCACGTCACGGCCGGCATGGAGGAGATCGGCGCGGTGCTCGGCGGCGAGTCCTCGGGCGGCCTCACGGTCCGCGGCTGGATCCTCGGCAAGGACGGCATCTTCGCGTGCGCCCTGGTCGTCGAGATGCTCGCCCGCACGGGCAAGAAGATCTCCGAGCTGCGCGAGATGATCTACGAGATCACGGGTCGTCTCTACACGCTCGAGGCCGGCGTCGACTCGACGCCGGAGATGCGCGTCGCCGTGCCGCGCCGCCTCGAGGCGGACCCGCTCACGCACATCGGGCCCTACCCGGTCGTGAGCATCTCCCACCTCGACGGCACCAAGATCGTCCTCGAGAACGACAACTGGGCGCTCCTGCGGTTCTCCGGGACCGAGCCCGTGCTGCGCATGTTCGTCGAGGCCGACTCCCCCGAGAAGGCCACCGAGCTGCTCGACTGGCTCAAGGGCTTCGTCACGGCGGGCGTCTGAGCCTCCTTCCCCCGGGGTCCTACGACCTCGGAGGCTCGGACACGGGCCCGCGGCGCCACGACGCGCCGCGGCCCGGCCCACCTCATCACCTCCCCACCCCACCTCACCGACAGGAACCGACCCGACGATGCGCTACGGCCACTTCGACACCGCTCGCGACGAGTACGTCATCGAGCGCCCAGACGTCCCCGTCTCGTGGACGAACTACCTGGGCACCAAGGACTTCTGCACCGTGCTCTCGCACAACGGCGGCGGCTACTCGTACTACAAGTCGGCGCAGACCGGCCGCATCTCGCGGTTCCGCCAGAACGGCGTCCCGCTCGACCGCCCGGGGCACTACGTGTACCTGCGCGACGAGGCCGACGGCGACTTCTGGTCGGTGTCGTGGCAGCCGGTGGGCAAGCCGCTGGCGGAGGACGGGGCGCCTCTGGACCCCTCGGGCGGGGCGGGCCGCTGGACCACGCGCCACGGCCTGAGCTACTCGACGTTCGAGGCCCAGTACAAGGGCATCGACGCCCAGCAGACGATCTTCATCCCCCTGGACGACGACGTCGAGATCTGGGACGTGCGCCTGACCAACACGACCGACGAGGTCCGTGAGCTGACCGTCGGGTCGTACGTGGAGTTCTCCTTCCACACGATCACGATCGACAACCAGAACCTGCAGATGTCGCTCTACTCGACGGGGTCGTCCCACGAGGACGGCATCATCGAGTACGACGCCTACTACGAGCCGTGGACGTTCCACTACTTCGCGTCGAGCGAGACGCCGTCGTCGTACGACTCGTTGCGTGACAACTTCATCGGCCCCTACCGGTCCGAGGCCAACCCGATCGCGATCGAGCGCGGGTACGGCTCGAACGAGAGCGCGACGACGCAGAACCACTGCGGTGCGCTCCAGCACAAGATCACGCTCCAGCCGGGCGAGACCAAGCGCCTCGTCTACATGCTCGGCTACGGCTCGCGCGCCGAGGCCGGTCGTGCGATGCAGGCCAAGTACGCGGACGTCGCGACGGTCGACGCCGAGCGTGCCCGCCTGGCCGCCTACTGGAAGGCCAAGCAGGACAAGCTGCGCATCCGCACGCCCCACGAGGGCATGAACACGATGATCAACTCGTGGACGCTGCTCCAGGCGGAGACCTGTGTCGTGTGGTCGCGCTTCGCGTCGTTCGTCGAGGTCGGCGGACGCAGCGGCCTGGGCTTCCGCGACACGGCCCAGGACGTCATGAGCGTCATCCACACCAACCCGACCAAGACGCACCAGCGCATCGTCGAGCTCCTGCGGGCCCAGACGGAGGCGGGCTACGGCCTGCACCTGTTCGAGCCGAAGGCGTTCGACCCGGACGCACCCAAGCTGCCTGACGTCCCGTCGCCCACGATCGTCCCGACGCCGGACCCCAAGGACCTCATCCACGGGCTCGAGGACACGTGCTCGGACGACCACCTGTGGCTCGTGCCGTCGGTCGTGGAGTACGTCAAGGAGACGGGCCGCCTCGAGTTCCTCGACGAGGAGATCCCGTTCGCGGAGGGCACGCCCGCCACGGTGTACGAGCACCTCACGCGCGCGCTCGACTTCTCGAGCCAGCAGGTCGGTCAGAACGGTGTGGCCCTGGGCCTGCGTGCGGACTGGAACGACTGCCTCAACCTGGGCGGCGGCGAGACCTCGCTGGTCACGTTCCTGCACGCGTGGGCCATCCAGGCGTTCCTGGAGCTCGCACGGCACCGTGCCGCTGCCGGGGACGAGGCCGCGGCAGCGGACGTCGCCAAGTACGAGGCCGAGCTCGAGCGCATCGCGAAGGTCGCGGACACCCAGCTCTGGGACGGCGCCTGGTGGATCCGCGGCTACACGCGCGACGGCGTGAAGATCGGCTCGAACGACAACGACGAGGGCAAGATCTTCCTCGAGCACCAGGCGTGGCCCGTCATCGCGGGCATCACGACCCAGGAGCGCGGCGAGGCGTCGATGGACTCGGTGCGCGAGCTCCTGGGCTCGGAGTACGGCAACCACCTGAACTGGCCGGCGTTCACCAAGGTCGACGACACGGTCGGGTTCGTGACGCGCGTGTACCCGGGCATCAAGGAGAACGCCGCGATCTTCTCGCACCCGAACGCGTGGCCCATCATCGCCGAGGCCATGCTGGGCCGCGGTGACGAGGCCGTGCAGTTCTACGACGCGATCCTGCCGTACAACCAGAACGACAACATCGAGGTCCGCGGGGCCGAGCCGTACGCCTACGTGCAGTTCCTGTACGGCCGTGACCACGAGTGGTTCGGCAAGGCGCAGAACCCGTGGCTCACGGGCACCGCAGGCTGGATGTACACGGCCGCGACCAAGTACATCCTCGGAGTGCGCCTGGCTCTCGACGGTCTGGTCGTCGACCCGTCGATCCCCAAGGACTGGGACGGCTTCGAGGTGCGTCGCGAGTGGCGCGGAGCGGTCTACGAGATCGAGGTCCGCAACCCCGACCACGTCTCGAAGGGCGTGACGTCGGTGACGCTCGACGGCGTCGAGCTCGACCCGACGCAGCCGATCCCGGCCCAGCCGGAGGGCTCCGAGGTCAAGGTCGTCGTGACGCTGGGCTGAGTCGCCCTCAGCTGCCGAGAACGGGGTTGTGGTCGTTCTGAGACTCAGAACGACCACAACCCCGTTCTCGGCACCGGGGGTTTTCGGCACCGGGGGTTCTCGGTGCCTGGAGCGGCCGGGGGCCGCCTGGGGGCCCGGTGGTCAGTCCGAGAAGTCCACGATCACCGGGACATGGTCCGAGGCGCCCTTGCCCTTGCGCTCGTCGCGGTCGATCTCCACGCCCGTCGCGCGGGCCCGCAGCGCGGGGGACAGGTAGGCGAAGTCGATCCGCATGCCCTGGTTCTTGGGGAAGCGCAGCTGCTGATAGTCCCAGTAGGTGTACTTGTGCTCCTCGGGGAAGAACTCGCGCGTGACCTCGGTGTACCCGGCCTCGGCGAACGCTGAGAACGCCTCCCTCTCGGGCGGGGAGGTGTGCGTGTGCCCCGCGAACACGGCCGGGTCCCACACGTCGGTGTCGAGCGGCGCGACGTTCCAGTCGCCGACCAGCGCCACCTGCGCCGCAGGATCGGCCGCGAGCCAGCCCGCGGCCTGCTCGCGCAGGTTGCCGAGCCACTCGAGCTTGTACGGGTAGTGCGGGTCGTCGAGCGCGCGCCCGTGCGGCACGTACAGGCTCCACACGCGCACGCCGCCGCACGTCGCACCGATCGCCCGCGCCTCCAGGTGCGGCTCGGCCCCGAAGTGCGGTTGCGTCGCGAAGCCCGTCTCGACGTCCTCGATCCCCACGCGGGACACGATCGCGACCCCGTTCCACTGGCTCAGCCCGAAGTGCGCGACCTCGTACCCCGCGGCCTCGAAGACCTCGTGCGGGAACTGGGCGTCCTTGCACTTGGTCTCCTGCAGCGCGAGCACGTCGGTGCCCGAGCGCTCCAGGAAGGCCACGGCCCGCTCGGCGCGGGCTCGGATCGAGTTGATGTTCCAGGTGGCGAGTCGCATGGCGCCCAGGCTAGCCGGGGCGACCCACGCCCGGTGCGGGCTGACGGCGAGCCGGCGGCCCGAGGTGCGTGGCGCCGTCGGGCACGGGGGTCCCCCGCCCGTCGTGCGCCCCCTAGGCTGGGCCCATGGCGACTGCACTGATCACCGGCGCGAGCGCCGGCCTGGGCCTCGAGTTCGCGTGGCAGCTGGCCACGGCCCGTCACGACCTGGTCCTCGTCGCGCGCGACGCCGAGCGCCTCGAGCGCGTCGCGGCGCAGATCCGCGCGGCCGCGGGCGTGCGGGTCCAGGTGCTCCCGGCGGACCTCTCGGTGCCCGACGACGTCGCGCGCGTCGCAGCACGCCTCGCCGTGGTCGACGAGGACGAGGCAGGACAGCGGCCCGTGGGCCTGCTCGTCAACAACGCCGGCTACGCGGTGCACCAGCGCTTCGTGGGCGGGGACGTCGACGCCGAGGTCAAGGCGCTGGACGTCATGGTGCGCGCGGTCCTGGTGCTCTCGCACGCCGCGGCGGGCCAGATGACCGAGCGCGGGCGCGGCGCGATCCTCAACGTCGCGTCGGTCGCGGCGCTCACGGCGAGCGGGACCTACTCGGCCGCCAAGGCGTGGGTGCGGACGTTCACCGAGGGGCTCGCGGTCGAGCTGCGCGGGACGGGCGTGACGGCCACGGCCCTGTGCCCGGGGCTCATGCACACCGAGTTCCACGAGCGGGCCGGGATCGACTACACGCAGCTTCCCGAGGTCGCGTGGCTCAACGCGGACCGGGTCGTCGCGGCGGCCCTCGCGGACGTGCGCCGCGGCGTCGTGATCTCGACGCCCTCGCTGCGGTACCGGCTGGCGTCGGGGCTGCTCAAGGTCGCACCGCGTGCGGCCGTGCGGGCGTTCGAGGCGCGCTGACCGGTCTCGGGTCGCGGTCGGGCGCGGAGGACGGACCCGCAGGAACGCTAGCCTTGACCCCATGACCGACACCTCCACGCACCTGTCCCCGACGCCCCGCGAGCAGCTCCGCGACCTGATCGCCGAGCTGGCGATCGTGCACGGGAAGGTCACGCTCTCCTCGGGCAAGGAAGCCGACTACTACGTGGACCTGCGCCGCATCACGCTGCACCACCGCGCGGCGCCGCTCGTCGGGCACGTCCTGCTGGACCAGCTCGAGGAGGCCGGGCTGGGGACCGCGGAGGTCGACGCCGTGGGCGGACTGACGCTCGGTGCTGACCCCATCGCGACCGCGCTGCTGCACGCCGCGGCCTCGCGGGGCCAGGACCTCGACGCGTTCGTGGTGCGCAAGGCCGCCAAGGCCCACGGGATGCAGCGTCAGATCGAGGGGCCGGAGATCGCGGGGCGCCGCGTCGTCGTCGTCGAGGACACGACGACGACGGGCGGCTCGCCCATCACGGCGATCGAGGCGGCGCGGGCAGCGGGCGCCGAGGTCGTGGGCGTCGCGACGATCATGGACCGCGACACGGGCGCACGCGAGAAGATCGAGGCGCTGGGCGTGCCCTACTTCTCGATCTTCGGTCTGACGGACTTCGACCTCGCCTGAGCGGGGCCTGAGCAGGTCTTGAGCGACCCGTGAGCGGGCCGGCAGCGGGAGGGGGCACGTCGTGACCTGGGTGGCGTGGGTCGTCTTCGTCGTCGTGGACGTCGTGGCGATCGGTCTGATGTACGTGTTCTGGCGGGCCGGCAAGGCGCGGCTGCGCATGTTCGAGGCGTGGGCCGCGCGCCACGGGTGGCGCTACGAGGCCCTCGACCGCGAGCTCGCCAAGCGCTGGCGGGGGACCCCGTTCGGGGCGGGGCACGACCGCAAGGCGACCGAGGTCCTCGCGGGCGAGTACGCAGGCCGCCCGGCGCGGTCGTTCACGTACGTCTGGACGGTCGGGGGTGGCAAGAGCGAGACGACGCACACGGCGCACGTGGTCGCCCTGTTCCTGCCGGCGGTGCTGCCCGCGCTCGAGCTGACGCCCGAGGGATTCGGGGCCAGGCTCGCCAAGGCGTTCGGCGGGCAGGACGTGCAGCTCGAGTCGGAGGACTTCAACCGGGCCTGGCGCGTCGAGACGAGCGACCTCCGGTTCGCGCACCAGGTCCTGCACCCGCGCCTCATGCACCGTCTCCTCGAGCCGGACTTCGCGCGACGCAACGTGCGGATCGAGGGGGACGCGATCCTCGGGTGGACGGGGGGCAGGACGGTCCTGGACAACGTGTTCCCCCTCATGTCGCGGCTCGCGGCCGTGGCCGACGCGATCCCGGACCACGTCTGGCTCGACCGCGGGGCGTCGCCACCGCGTCGGCAGGGAGACCCGCCCCGCTCCGCGCCGACGTGGGGGACGCCGGCTCCCTGACGCCTCGGTCCGGGGTGCCGTGCTCCCCGCTACGATGCACGTACCTTCCGCGTCGCCCGACGACGTCACGCACCTCGGCCTGTCGGGCCCGGGCGCGCGGGCGTCCGGGCCGGGCGGTCCGACACCTCAGCCCAAGGGGGCAGCATGTCAGGCGGCATCATCGCCTTGATCGTCATCGGCGTCATCGTCCTGATCGTCCTCTTCTGGGCGGTCGCGCAGTACAACGGCTTCGTCCGGCTGCGGAACCTGGTGCAGGAGTCGTGGCGTCAGATCGACGTCGAGCTGCACCGGCGCCATGACCTCATCCCGAACCTGATGGAGACCGTGAAGGGGTACGCCGCGCACGAGCGGGGCGTCTTCGAGCAGGTCGCCGCGGCGCGTTCGGCAGCGGCGGGACCGGTCTCCGGTCCGGCGGACCAGGCGGCCAAGGAGAACCAGCTGACGCAGGCGCTCGGTCGGCTGTTCGCGGTCGCCGAGGCCTACCCGCAGCTCCGTGCCAGCGAGAACTTCGGTCAGCTCCAGGCCGAGCTGACGAACACCGAGGACCGCATCGCGGCCGGTCGTCGGTTCTACAACGCGAACGTCCGCACGCTGAACACCAAGGTCGAGACGTTCCCGCCGAACGTCATCGCGAAGATGTTCGGCTTCCAGCGGGCCGAGTACTTCGAGGTCGACAACCCGGCGGTGCGCAACGCGCCGCGCCTGGACTTCAACGGCAACGGCCCGATCCTCGACCGCTGAGGTCGAGGACCGGCCGCGACGTGCGGCACGGACGGACGAGGGGCGGTGCGCCAGGGGCGCGCCGCCCCTCGGCGCGTCCCGGTCCGACGGGCGTCTGAGACGAGGGTGTGACTCCGACCACAGGAGATAAGGTAATCCTTGCTTTGGTGAGGCACGCCTTATATGGTCCACAGGGCGATGGTCGAGAGACCTGTCGCCCTGACGCCGCCATCGCGGGCGGCCCACGAACCATCACGGGAGACCGAGTGCTCATCACGCAACGAGGAGGGCGCCGTCGCGCTCTCGCCTCACTCCTGACCGGAGCGCTCGTCGCCGGTCTCGCAGTCGTCGGGGTCACTCCCGCCAGCGCCGCGGACACCGTCATGGTGTCGGGCGGCAGCGCCACCTGGAACCTCAAGGACAGCTGGACCGGCTACGTCGGCGGTGCGGGGACCATCACGCCCGCGCTGACCGACGGCAAGTCCGTGTACTCGCCCGCGAGCGGCAGCATCGACCCCGTGACGGGTGTCGGCGCGCTGCGCTTCGGCGGATCGACCCACTACTCGGCGCACGGCGGCATCCTCGACGTCACCGTCTCGGACCTGCGTCTCGCGATCAGCTCGCCGACGACCGGCGTCCTCACCGCGGACGTCGCCACGGCCGCAGGGTTGGCGGACGACGTCAAGGTCGCCGACGTGGCCGTGAGCACGGCCCGCGCGGGCGACACGCTCACCGTCACGGCGAACGGGGCCCTGTCCAGCGCGTTCGGTGCGCTCGACGGCAACTTCGTCGACTACGTCGGCCAGCCGATGTCGACCTTCACCGCCACGCTCGACGCGCCGCTCCCCGTGGCGCCGGCCGCGCCGACGACCACGACGCTCGCGGTCGCCCCGGCGGGCACCTCGGTCGAGGGCACGGCGGTAGCGCTGAGCGCGACGGTCGCCCCGGCAGCGGCGGGCAGCGTCGAGTTCCTCGACGGCCCCACCTCGCTGGGTACGGCCACTGTGTCCGACGGCGCCGCTCGCCTCGACGTCACAGCTCCGGCCGTGGGGGAGCACGCCTACTCGGCACGCTTCACCCCGGCCGACGCAGCCGCGTTCGTCGCCTCGACGTCCGCGTCCACCGCGCACACCGTGACGGCCAAGACCGTCGACCCGCCGGCTCCGGTCGCAGACCCGAAGGTGACGGTCACGCCGAGCACGGACGTCGACCCCGCGGTCGAGAACACGTTCACGATCTCGGGGACGGGGTTCGTGGGTGCTGGCGCGAAGAACGGTGCCTACGTCCTGCTGGGCGAGTCGTCGATCTGGAAGGGCGAGGGCCCGCTCCTAGCCGAGGGCTGGCTGCAGCAGGTCTACGTCCGCTCGATCGTCGACGGCGCGTTCACGACCACGATCACGGTCCCGGCGGGCTCGTTCGACGCCACGAAGGAGTACGTGGTCGCGACGTCGGCCGCGCACGCCCTCTCGGTCACGGATCGTTCGCTCGACACGTTCACGCCCGTCACGTTCAAGGGCGAGGAGCCCACGGCTCCGGTGTTCGAGCCTGCGATCGAGGTCTTCGCTGCTGATGGTGTGACGCCGCTGGGCGACACTTTGGTCCGTCCCGGTGACGCGATCGTGGTGAAGGGTTCCGGTTTCGATCCGGCGGCGAACGTCGGTGGTCGTGGGGCGCCGATCCCGGCGAACCTGCCGCAGGGTACGTACGTGGTGTTCGGCTCGTTCGCGGACGAGTGGCAGCCGTCGACCGGTGCGCCGACCACGGCTCGCAAGGTCGGGCCGCAGGCGTGGGCCCTGGCGGAGTCGGTGCTGGACCAGGTCCCGCCGGCTTTCCAGGGGACGATCCGCAAGCAGTGGGTCGACATCGCCGAGGACGGCTCGTTCACGGCGACGCTGACGCTTGCCGAGCTCGAGGCGATCGAGGGCGGTTCCTTCGGGGTCTACACCTACGCGGCCGGTGGCGTGAAGAACGCCGCTCAGGAGCTCGCGTTCCCCGTGAGCTTCACCAACGACCCGGCCCCGGTGTTCGAGCCTGCGATCGAGGTCTTCGCTGCCGATGGTGTGACGCCGTTGAAGAGCACGTTGGTGCGTCCGGGTGACGCGGTCGTGGTGAAGGGGTCTGGTTTCGATCCGGCGGCGAACGTCGGTGGTCGTGGGATGCCGATCCCGGCGAACCTGCCGCAGGGCACGTACGTGGTGTTCGGCTCGTTCGCGGACGAGTGGCAGCCGTCGGCGGGTGCGCCGGCGTCGGCTCGCAAGGTCGGGCCGCAGGCGTGGGCTCTGGCGGAGTCGGTGCTGGAGCAGGTTCCGCCGGCTTTCCAGGGGACGATCCGCAAGCAGTGGGTCGACATCGCGGAGGACGGTTCGTTCACGGCGACGTTGACGCTCGCTGAGCTCGAGGCGATCGAGGGTGGGTCGTTCGGTGTCTACACCTACGCGGCTGGTGGCGTGAAGAACGCCGCCCAGGAGCTCTCGGTCCCGGTCAGCTTCACCAACGCCCCGGCGCCTGCGCCGCTCACGGTCACCCTCGGTGCGCCGTCGGTCACGGCGGGAGCCAAGCTGTCGCTCACCGTCGCGGGTCTTGCGACCGGCGACAAGGTCTCGTCCGTCCTCCTGGGCGACACCTCGGCGAGCTTCGTCGCGAGCGGCGACTCGGTCGTCGTGACGGTGCCGGCGGACCAGGCCCCTGGTGAGCTCACGGTCACCGTGACGAGCACGCTCGGTGCCACGGGGACGGCGACCGTCACGGTCGTCGGCAAGCCGGTGGTCCCGGTCGCCGATCCGAAGGTGACGGTCACGCCGAGTGCGGACGTCGACCCCGCGGTCGAGAACGTGTTCACGGTGACGGGTACCGGCTTCGTGGGCGAGGGCGCCAGGTACGGCGCGTACGTGCTGCTGGGTGACGCCTCGATCTGGAAGGGCGAAGGCCCTCTGGTGGCGTCGGGTTGGCTCGGTCTGCAGTGGGTGTCGCCCGCTCAGGTCGTCGACGGGAAGTTCACGACGACGATCACGGTTCCGGCCGGGTCGTTCGACGCGTCGAAGGAGTACGTGGTCGCGACGTCGGCGGCGCACGGCCTGTCTGCCACGGACCGCACGCTCGACACGTTCACGGCTCTGTCGGTGAAGCAGCCTGGGAAGGACGCGGAGGCGACGAGCACGACGCTGCGCGCTTCGTCGGGGAGCAGCGTCGAGGGCACCGACGTCACGTTCACCGCGACCGTCACGCCTGCCTCCGCCGAGGGGACGGTTCGTTTCCTCGACGGTGCCAAGGACCTGGGTGCGGCATCGGTGAAGGACGGCGTCGCTGTCCTCGTGGCGAACGACCTCGCGGTGGGCTCGCACTCGGTGACCGCCGCGTTCACGCCGACGGACGACGAGTCCTTCCTGACCTCGACGTCTTCGGCGGCGACCGTCACCGTGGTCGCCAAGCCCGTCACCCCGCCGACCTCCGGCGTTGCCGGGAGCCTGCAGTGGGGCGTCAAGGAGTCCTTCCGCAGCTACATCACGGGGAACATCGCGAAGGGTGGCATCCAGACCTCGGGTGGAGCGACGGGCGCCGCGAGCGACCGCTACACGTTCCCCCAGTCCGCGAAGAGCGCGTTCGACACGGGCGCGCGTCAGGGCACGGTCGACTACGCCGGTACCGTCCGCTTCACCGGGCACGGCGGGGTGCTCGACGTCCGCCTCACGAACCCCCGCATCGTCGCGACGGGTGGCCAAGCGACCCTGGTCGCCGACGTCGACTCGAAGGACATCGACGGCGGTTCGTTCGTGCAGGCAGGCGTCACGATCGCGACGCTCGACCTGTCCGCGGCGAAGGTCACGACCGCGAACGGTACGACGACCTACGCGGCCGTCCCCGCTGTCCTCACCGCCGTCGGCGTCCCGGCGTTCGGCTCGTTCTACACGGCCGGCGACGCGCTCGACCCCGTGACCTTCACGGTCGGCGCTGCGGTCGACAACCCGGGCACGACGCCGGGCGAAGGGTCGGGCAACACCGACGGTTCGGGTACGCCGAAGGACCCGGCCGTGGCCGACCTCTCCGTCTCGCAGGTCGCCCCCGGCGACCAGGTCACGATCAGCGGCTTCGGGTTCGGGGCGAACGAGTCGGGCCTGCGCACCGAGGTCCACTCGACCCCGCGGGTGCTCGCCACGGGCATCACGGCCAACGCCGGTGGTGCAGCCACGTCGACCGTCACGATCCCCAAGGATCTTCCGGCGGGTGAGCACACGCTGCTCCTCATCGGGGCGAACCACACCGCGTCCGCGGCCATCACGGTCACGGGGTCGAGCACCTCGGGCAGCGGTTCCGCCGCTCAGCAGTGCTTCGCGCAGGGCGTCAACGGCGCCACGCTGACCTGGGCCGTGAGCGACACGTTCCGTGCGTACATCGCGGGGCCGATCGCCAAGGGTTCCGTCTCGGCCACCGGAGCCAAGGACAACGGCTCCACGACCACGTGGAGCAGTGGCAAGGGATCGTTCAACACCGACCTCGGCAAGGGGCGTGCTTCCTTCGCAGGCTCGGTGGCCTTCACCGGCCACGGCGGCATCCTCGACCTGCAGATCTCCAACCCGCGGGTCCAGGTCGACGGCGGCAGCGGCACGCTCGTCGTCGACGTCGTGAGCAGCGACATGGAGGGCAACAAGTCCACGAGCAAGGGCGTCGCGTTCGCGAGCCTCGACCTCTCGGGCAAGAAGTCGACCTCGGGCACCACGCTCACGTGGACCGGCGCGCCGGCCACGCTGACGGCCGCAGGCGCCAAGGCGTTCGCGGGCTTCTACGAGGCAGGGACCGCTCTGGCCCCCGTCACGTTCAGCCTCCCGATCGGGGGCGACGTCGAGTGCGACGCGTTCTCGGGCCTTGCCGCCACGGGCACCGAGGCGGGCAACGTCACGGCCCTCGCGGTGATGCTGCTCCTCAGCGGCGCGGGCCTGCTCGCGGTGAGCAGGCGCCGTCGGGCACGCGCGACCGTCTGACGCACCACCGCAGGACCGCTCCACGAACGGCGGGCGGGCCGGGACCACTCCAGGCCTCGGCCCGCCCGCCGTTCGTCGTCCTCGCCTCGGCCGGTCGCGGCGACCTCGGACGCGGGCCGGTAGCGGTGCTCCAGGCGCCCCGCGGAGCCGTGGTGGGGGTTCTACCTCGGCACGGCCGATCGCAGGCCTGCGAGGCCCCGCAGCACGCTGCCCCGGTACCCCGAGCTGGTCGGGGGCCGGGGCAGCGTGCTGTCCGGGAGCGTGGGTCAGACGAGGTCGACGAGGTTCGCGATCGAGTCGACGACCTTGCTGGGGCGGAACGGGAACGTGTCGACCTCGTGGATCTTGGTCGAGCCCGTCATGACGAGGTAGGTGTAGAGCCCGGCCTCGATGCCTGCGACGACGTCGGTGTCCATGCGGTCGCCGATCATCGCGGTCGTCTCGGAGTGCGCGTCGATGCGGTTGAGCGCGGACCGGAACATCATGGGGTTGGGCTTGCCCACGAAGTACGGCTCGCGTCCGGTGGCGGCCGTGATCATCGCGGCGACCGCACCCGTCGCGGGCAGCGGTCCCTGCTGCGAGGGGCCGGTCGTGTCCGGGTTGGTGCAGATGAAGCGCGAGCCGCCCAGGATCAGGCGGACGGCCTTGGTGATCGCCTCGAACGAGTACGTGCGGGTCTCGCCGAGCACCACGTAGTCGGGGTCGGACTCGGTGAGCGTGTAGCCGGCCTCGTAGAGGGCCGTGGTCAGGCCCGCCTCGCCGATCGCGTAGGCGCTGCCGCCGGGGACCTGGTCGCTCAGGAACTGCGCGGTGGCCAGGGCGGACGTCCAGATCGACTCCTCGGGCACCTCGATGCCCGAGGTCGCGAGGCGCGCGCGCAGGTCGCGGGCCGTGAAGATCGAGTTGTTCGTCAGGATGAGGAACGGGCGTTCCTTGTCGCGCAGCGCGCGCACGAACTCGGCAGCTCCGGGGATGGCGTGGCCCTCGTGGACGAGCACGCCGTCCATGTCGGTGAGCCAGCTCTCGATCACGCGCGTCATCAGTGGTCCTCTCCAGGGGTGTGCTCGACGGCGTCCGGCGTCTTCTCGGACCCGGTCGGCGAGGCGGTGGTCGCCTCGGCCGTCGTCAGGGGGGTGTCGCTCGCACCAGCGGTCGGGGCGGCGGGTGCAGCCGCGGTGGAGGTGGCGGGTGCAACCGCGGTCGGGACGGCGGGGGCGGCCGAGGTCGCGTCAGCCGCAGCTGCGGCCGTCCCGACCGCGGCGAGCTGGGCCTTGGCGCTCTTCGCCTCGCGGCGGGCCCGCAGCACCTCGATCACCACGGGGACGACCGAGACGGCGACGATGAGGACGAGGATCGTCTCGATGTGGTCGTTGACGAACTGGACGTTGCCGAGCCAGTAGCCGAGCAGCGTCACGCCGACGCCCCACACGAACGCGCCGACCAGGTTGTAGGCGACGAACGTCCGGTAGCGCATGCCGCTCATGCCCGCGGCGACCGGGGCGAACGTCCGCAGGAAGGGGACGAACCGCGCCAGGATGACCGTGCGTCCGCCGAAGCGCTCGAAGTAGTCGTGGGCCTGGTCGATGTACTTGGTCTTGAGGACGCGCGCGTCGGGCGTGAAGAGGCGGGGGCCGATCTTGTTGCCGATCAGGTAGGCGAGCTGGTCCCCGAGGAACGCGGCCGCGAAGATCATCGCGCACACGACCCAGATCGACAGGTTCAGCTCGTCCTGGGCGACCAGGAGGCCTGCGGTGAAGAGCAGCGAGTCGCCGGGCAGGAACGGGAAGAGCAGCCCGGTCTCGATGAAGACCACGGCGACGATGCCGAAGACCGCGTACACACCGAAGCGCTCGATGAAGCCGCTGATCATGGTCCGCGCGTCGAGCCAGTCCGGCCCGAGCGCGACGACCTGGCCCCCGTCGACGGCAGAGAGCGCTGCGGCGGCGTGGGGCAGCGCTGAGGTCAGGAGCAGGTCGGTGAGCACGCCACCAGCGTAGTGGGCGCGCGGCGGAGCGGGCCCGGGCCGTGTCGAGCGCCTGTCGAGCACTCGTGAACATCGTGGGGGGATCGGGTCCTGGTGGTGCGCCGGGGACAATGGAGCCGTGACGAACACCCCCGCGCGCCCCGCGCGCGACGACCGGCCCGCAGCGCTCCCCCGGGCAGAGGCGCCGACCGGACGGCCGAGCGAGCCCTCGCCCGAGCCCCCGCTCGCCCGCGGCGAGGACCAGGTCGAGGTGGGCGTGGGCCCCTGGCCGGGCGGACAGGAGAACTGGCCGACGGACGCGCGCTACGACGTCGAGCTGCTCGAGCACGGCGACCGGCGCAACGTCGTGGACGCCTACCGCTACTGGACGGTCGAGGCGATCGTCGCGGACATGGACGCGCGCCGCCCCGAGGGCCGGCGCCTGCACGTCGCGATCGAGAACTGGGGCCACGACCTGAACATCGGGTCGGTCGTGCGCACTGCCAACGCGTTCAACGCGGCGGGCGTGCACATCGTGGGCCGGCGGCGCTGGAACCGCCGCGGAGCCATGGTCACCGACCGCTACCAGCACGTGAGCCACCACCCGCAGGTCGAGGACCTGCTCGCGTGGGCCGCGGCGCAGCACGACGGCGCGGGCGTCCCGGTGATCGGGATCGACAACGTCCCGGGCTCGATCCCGATCGAGGGCTTCGTGCTCCCGCCCGAGTGCGTCCTGCTGTTCGGGCAGGAGAGCAGCGGGCTCTCGGCCGAGGCGCGCGCGGCGAGCCGGGAGATCCTGCACATCACGCAGCTCGGGTCGACGCGGTCGATCAACGCGGGGGCCGCGGCGGCGGTCGCGATGCACGCGTGGGCCGTGCAGCACGCCTACCGGTAGCAGGCCGTCCCGACCCCCGGGACGTCCCAACCAGTGGTGACGGACGTCCACCAGTGGGACGGGCCACACCGCCGGTAGGGATCCATGGCAAAATCATGGGGATAACAGGGCGCGCGGCAGTGTCGTCGGCACCCACCTCCTTCCGTCATTGGAGTTCTGCAGATGGCTATCGCAACCCCCGAGGTCTACGCCGAGATGATCGACCGCGCGAAGGCAGGCAAGTTCGCCTACCCCGCCGTCAACATCACGTCGTCGCAGACCATCACCGCCGCCATTCAGGGCTTCGCCGAGGCCGAGTCCGACGGCATCATCCAGGTCTCCGTCGGCGGCGCCGAGTACGCGGCGGGCTCGACCATCAAGGACCGCGTCACCGGTTCGCTCGCCCTCGCGGCGTACGCGACCGAGGTCGCCAAGAACTACGACGTCACCATCGCGCTGCACACGGACCACTGCGCCAAGCAGAACCTGGACTCCTGGGTCCGTCCGCTGCTCGCGCTGGAGATCGAGCAGGTCAAGGCCGGCAAGCTCCCCACGTTCCAGTCGCACATGTGGGACGGCTCGTCCGTGCCGCTCGACGAGAACCTGATCATCGCCGAGGAGCTCCTCGAGCTCTCCGTCGCCGCGCGCACCATCCTCGAGATCGAGGTCGGCGTCGTCGGTGGCGAGGAGGACGGCCACACGGCCGAGATCAACGACAAGCTCTACACGACGGTCGAGGACGGTCTCGCGACCGTCAAGGCCCTCGGTGCGGGCGAGAAGGGCCGTTACCTGACGGCCCTCACGTTCGGCAACGTGCACGGCGTCTACAAGCCGGGTGCGGTCAAGCTGCGTCCGTCGATCCTCGCGGACATCCAGAAGGCCGTCGGCGAGGCCATCGGCAAGGAGAACCCGTTCGACCTCGTCTTCCACGGCGGTTCGGGCTCCACGGCCGAGGAGATCACCGAGGCCGTGGACAACGGCGTCATCAAGATGAACATCGACACGGACACGCAGTACGCGTTCACGCGTCCGGTCGTCGACCACATCTTCCGCAACTACGACGGCGTCCTGAAGGTCGACGGCGAGGTGGGCAACAAGAAGGCCTACGACCCGCGCGCCTGGGGCAAGCTCGCCGAGGCCGGCATGGCTCAGCGCATCGTCGAGGCGTCGCAGCAGCTGCGTTCCGCGGGCCAGAAGATCCGCTGAACGGCTCGCTGAGCCGCCCGCGAGGGCGGTGAGCCCGGCGGGAGCGTCCCGCCACCAGCAGTGCCAGCAGGCCCCGGTCCGTCAGGACCGGGGCCTGCTGCGTGTCGTGGGGCTGCTCGGGCTGCCCGACGGCGGAGCATCCGTCGGGCGGTCGGCCTCAGCGGTCGCTGCGCGGGAGGCGACGGCTCCCGTTGAGGTGCGTGACGCCGTCGGGCAGGTCGAAGCCGGGGTCCTCGTCGACGATGTCGAGCATGTCCCCGATGCGCGTGACCTCGAGCAGGAAGCGGACGGTCGGGGGAGCGCGCAGCACCCGGACACGGTGCGGCCCGCGCGTCGCGAGCCGCGCGAGGAACGCCACGCCCGAGGAGTCCATGAAGGTCACGTGGTGCGCGTCGATCTCGACGGGGAGGCCCGTGGCCTCGGCGTCCGCGGTCGCGTCCAGCAGGTCCGGGCCCAGATCGGCGTCGATCTCGCCCGACAGCACGATGCGGGCGCGTGTCGCCCCGACGATGACGTGAACGCTCGCAGGGTCGGACTGCTCCGTCACGACGTTGCTCGACCCGGTCGCGGGGTCGTCAGGCTCGCTACCAACCGTGGTGTTACCGTCGCGCACGTTGCTCCTCCCAGCGTGGACCGGACCCGCACAGGTCTCGGAGATCACCAATCTACGGTTGAATGTCCACTCGGGACAGTAACGCGCTCACGGCAATCTCGGTCGGAGGTGGGAATGGTCGGCTCGTCGAGCCTCGGGCTGGGCTCCTGGGCCCATGGTCCGCGCGCGGCCGGGGCCTCCCTGCCGGCAGGCGGACCGGAGCTCTTCGCGCGCGCCGCGCAACGCTCCGGGGTCGCGTCCTTCCTGCTGGGCAGCCGGTCCCAGGGCATGCCGATGATCTGGGTCAACGACGCCTTCTGCCGGCTCACGGGGTTCACGGCCGACGAGGTCCTGAGCCGCAGCCCGCGCTTCCTCGCCGAGCTCCTCGCGGACCCCGCCGAGGCGGACCTGTTCCGCGCCGCGGTCGAGGAGGGACGCGACGTCGCGCGCACGGTCCGCAGCGACCGGCACGACGGCGCGTCGTTGTGGACGCAGGTCTCCCTGTCCCCGGTCGACGAGGCCGACGGCGAGGTCGCCCACTGGATCGGCATGATGATCGACGTCTCCGAGCACATCGACCGGTCTGCGGCCCAGCTCGCGTCGCTCGAGCTCGAGCGCCGGGAGCGCGTCAGCCTCGCGATCATCACCGAGACCTCGGACCTGCTCAACGACCTCGACTACCCGCTCGCGCTGCGCGAGATCTGCGACGTCCTCGAGGGGGCGCTCGTCGGGTGGGCAGGTTTCTACATGAACGACGACGGGCTGCGCTACGCCGAGGGCATCGACACGACGACCCCGCCGAGCGGCCGTGGGCAACGTCACGGCCGCTACATCGCGGACGGGGCGGGCGTCGTCGAGGGGGCCATGGGGCTCACGGACGCTCTCGGGGACGCCACGGGTCCCGCGGGCCTCGTGCCCGGCACCGTGATCGACCTGCAGGACACGGTGCAGGACCTGCTCGACGGCCGGATCGACGGCCCGGTCCGCCTGGACCTGACGGCCGACTACCCGCAGTGGTCCGCGTCGAGCTGGCTGAGCCGGGACGTGCGGCAGCGCACCTCGTCGAACGCCGATGCGCCCAGCGCCGTCCTGCTCCACGCGATCGCCGGCCGCCGCCGCGTCCTGGGGCTGCTCGCCACGAGCGGGCTGCCCGCCTCGGCGACGACGGCCCCCGACGCGTCGGGCACCGGGGCGGTCCTGCGTGCGCTCGCCCGGCGAGCGGGCCTCGCGATCGACAACGTGCGCCTGTACGCCCGCGAGCACCGCCTGGCCGAGACGCTCCAGCGGGCCATGCTGCCCGAGCAGGCGGACGTCACGGGGCTCGACGTGTGGACCTACTACGCGCCCAACTCCGAGCACGCGCAGGTCGGCGGCGACTGGTACGACGTCCTGCAGATCTCCCCCGACGTCGTCGGCCTGGTGATCGGGGACGTCGTGGGCCACGACGTCGAGGCCGCGGCCGCGATGGGGCAGCTGCGGTCGGTGGTCCGTTCGTACGCGTACGAGCTCACGACCCCGGGGCCCGTGCTCGAGCGCGTCGACCAGCTCGTCGTCGGGATGCGCATCCCGCGGTCCGCGAGCCTTGTGTACGCGGCGCTCACGCACCGTCCTCCGGCTCGGCCTGACGCGCGTTCGCCCGAGCTCGACCCCGAGGCGTTCGAGGAGAGCACGACGGTCCTGGAGGCCACCACGGCGGCGACGACGGCCACGACCGACGGCGCAGCCGACGAGGGCGACGACGCGAAGACCTGGGCGATCGAGTACTCGCGGGCGGGGCACCTCCCGCCCCTGCTGCTCCGGGGTGGTGCGGTGACGCAGCTCAACGAGGCGGGCGGCTCGCTCGTCGGGTTCGGTACCGGCACCCGGGCGACGGGGCGCGTCGAGCTCGAACCCGGCGACGTCCTGCTCTTCTACACGGACGGGCTGATCGAGCGGCGCGACCGCGCGCTGCGCGTCGGGCTCGACGCCCTCGTGGAGGCGACCCGGTCGATCACGGCCATCGACTCGGCCGGTATCGGCGAGGAGCTCCTCTCCCGCCTCGCGGACGCCCCCGAGGACGACGTGGCCCTCGTGGTCGTGCGGATCCCGGACCCGGTCTCGGACCCCGTCACCTCGGCCCTGAGCCCGCGGAGCCGTCGCTGGCTCCTCCCGAGCGAGCCCGCGTCCATCGGGCGCGCCCGTCATGCTGTGCTGCGCACGTGCCAGGCCTGGGACCTGGGTGACAGCGCCAACGCCGAGCTCGTGGTCTCCGAGCTCGTCGCCAACGGGGTCCTGCACGGCTGGGGTCACCTCGCGCTGCGGCTGTTCGACACGGGCGACGGCCTGCGCGTCGAGGTCGAGGACTCCAACCCTGCGCCGCCCGTCTCGACCGACGGGCACGCGCACCGGATGGGCGGGTTCGGGATGCAGATCGTCGAGCGCCTCGCGGACTGGGGCTGGCGTCCGGCCGGCTCGGGCAAGCTCGTGTGGGCGCGCCTGCGCCCGCTCGGGGAACGCCCGGACAGGACGTCGAGCGCCTCGGACTGAGGGCCGGTCAGGCGGGTCGGTCGACCGGCTCGGTCAGGACGCGCCGGCGCCGGCGGGCGGGTCGCAGCGGTGGTCGACGTCGATCCGGAAGAGGTCGAGCGCGCCGCACACCTCGAGGACGAACAGGTCCCGGTCGTCGCACCCTCGCAGGACCGTCGCACCGCCGCGCTTGCGTCCCGAGTCGGCGAGCGAGATGAGGAACGCTGCGCCCGTGGAGTCCATGAACGTCACCCGGCACATGTCGATCACCAGGAGCTGGCGTCGCAGCCCGACGACGCGGGCCGCGATCTCGGGGAACTGGTCCCGTTCGGCGAGATCGAGGTCCCCGGCGATGACGAGAGTGGTCGTCGCGGGGGAGGTCGAGATCTCGATCATGGTCCTGACTCTAGGCGGGTGCGCCGTTCGTTGCACATGCGCTCGTCAGGGGCCTGCGAGAATCGACGGATGTCGACCACACCAGTGCGCCCCAACCTCCTCGACGGACCGGCTCCGGTGCGTCTGCCCGCCGAGCCGGACGTCGTCGCCGGCCTCGCGCGCGGCGACGAGCCGTTCGGGCTCGCGGCCGCCCACCCCTCGTCCTCGCTGCTCTGGGCGCTCCTCGCCGAAGCCACGCTGCGCGACGGGGGAGAGCACGCCCCGGTGACCGCGTACGCGTTCGCGCGCACCGGGTACCACCGGGGCCTCGACGCGCTGAGGCGGGCAGGGTGGCGCGGCCAGGGGCCGATCCCGGCCGACCACGAGCCCAACCAGGGGTTCCTGCGGGCGCTGCTCGCGCTGCACCGCGCCGCCGCGCTCATCGGTGAGACCGACGAGGCCGACCGCTGCGCCCAGTTCCTGGTCGACTCGGGTACCTCGGTCGACGAGGTCGCCGCGCTCGTCGCCTGACGCGCGCAGCACGCAGCACGTCGACGGCGCCGCTCGACGCCCGGCACGCTCGGGGCGCTCGACCCGCGACCCGCACCCGAGCCCGGGGCGGGAGCGGGAGCGGTGCCGTCGGACACCTGGAGCGCACCTGGTGGACCAGGGGAGCCGTCCAGGGCAAGGACGGGTAAACTCGTCCCGGCTTCCGGGTGACTGCCGCCCGGACGTGCCTCGGGCCCGCAGAGGACCCGCCGGTGAGACACGACACGCATCGACCCCCGTCGTCAGTGCGTGCCGCCGTTCGCCGGCCGGCCCGTCCTCTGTACGTGCCGGTCGGTGCTGGTCCGTGACCCGGTCCGAGGAACAGGCAGTCTGAAAGTGGGGAATCCATGCCAGGCGTGGTGCTCATCGGTGCCCAGTGGGGCGACGAAGGCAAGGGCAAGGCGACCGACCTCCTCGGTTCGCGGGTCGACTACGTGGTCAAGTTCAACGGCGGCAACAACGCCGGGCACACGGTCGTCATCGGGGACGAGAAGTACGCCCTGCACCTGCTGCCCTCCGGCATCCTGTCGCCGGGCGTGACCCCCGTCATCGCGAACGGCGTGGTCGTCGACATCGAGGTGCTCTTCCAGGAGCTCGACGACCTGATCTCGCGCGGTGTGGACGTCTCGCGTCTCCTGGTGTCCGGGAGCGCGCACGTCATCACCGGGTACCACCGCACCATGGACAAGGTGAGCGAGCGGTTCCTCGGCAAGCGCCGCATCGGGACGACCGGGCGCGGGATCGGGCCGGCGTACGCCGACAAGATCAACCGTGTCGGGATCCGCATGTGGGACCTGTTCGACGAGAAGATCCTGGCCGAGAAGATCGAGGGGTCGCTCGACCAGAAGAACCACCTGCTGGTCAAGGTCTACAACCGCCGCGCCATCACGGTCGACGAGACCGTCGAGGAGCTCCTCGCGTACGCGGAGCGCGTCAAGCCGATGGTCGCGGACACCTCGCTGATCCTGAACCAGGCGCTCGACGCGGGCAAGAACGTCCTCTTCGAGGGCGGGCAGGCCACGATGCTCGACGTCGACCACGGCACCTACCCGTTCGTGACGTCGTCGAACGCGACGGCTGGTGGTGCGGTGACGGGTTCGGGTGTCGGACCCACCAAGATCTCGTCGGTGATCGGCGTCATCAAGGCCTACACGACCCGTGTGGGCGAGGGCCCGTTCCCCACCGAGCTCTTCGACGAGATGGGTGAGTACCTGCTCAAGACGGGTGGCGAGTTCGGCGTGACCACGGGGCGCGCGCGCCGCTGCGGCTGGTACGACTCGGTGATCGCGCGCTACTCGAGCCGCATCAACGGGATCACGGACCTGGTCGTGACCAAGCTCGACATCCTCACGGGCATCCCCAAGATCCCCGTGTGCGTCGCCTACGACGTCGACGGCGTCCGGTACGACGAGATGCCCACCGACCAGACGGCGTTCCACCACGCCAAGCCGATCTACACCGAGTTCGACGGCTGGACCGAGGACATCTCCGGCTGCCGGACCTTCGAGGACCTGCCGGCCAACGCGCAGGCGTACGTGCGTTCGCTCGAGGAGCTCTCGGGTTCGCGGGTCTCGGCGATCGGCGTGGGGCCGTCGCGTGACGCGATCATCCCGCTGCACGACCTGCTGCACTGAGACGCCGGTACCGCACCCGTTCCCGACCGGACGGAAGGTTCCAGGTGCGTTGACGAACGTCTGACGGTAGAAACGGACGTAGCGGATTCTCGATCTTCGTATCGAGCGTCCGTTGCGTCCGTTTTTATGTTCTGGTGCTGTGATGTGCGTCGAACATGCCGGAAGAATCCGACAACCTGCGTGAATTAGTCAGGTTTCATCCTCGATTCCGTCAAGGATGGTCGATATGGTATAGGCGTACCAAGAAAGTCCAGGCAACGGCGCTTCTTGGGGGGACCGCAAGGGATCTTCAGGGTGAGCGTCGGCGTTCTGGCCGTTCGCACCCTGACCGACAGAAACGGGTGTGTGACATGCAGGAATCTCGTAGCCGCAAGATCAAGGTCGGGCTCGCCGGACTCGTCGTCCTCGGCGTGGGCGTCGCCGCGACCAGCGCGCTCTGGAGCGACAACGTCTGGTTCCAGGGCGACGTGACCTCCTCGACGTTCAACCTCGAGGGCTCGATCGACGGGACGACCTGGGTCGAGTCCGACAACGGGACGAACATCGAGCTGACCATCCCGACGGTCGAGAACCTCTCCCCGGGAACGCCCGTCACCAGGACGGTCTACGTCAAGAACGACACCGACTCGACGAACCCCGCCAACCTTGCGGCCCCGGTCGTCGAGGTCACGAGCGACAGCGCCGAGCTCAAGAACGCGCTCACCGTCACGGCCGCGTACGCGGACGCCGGTGCGGCGGCGAGCCTCGCGCCCGACGCCCAGGTCGCGATCGACGTGACCTACACGCTCACGATCCCCGCCGGTTCGAGCGCCGCCGACAACGCCGCGCTCCAGGGCAAGACGGCCGAGTTCACGATCCAGGTCACGGGCACCGAGGTCGTGACTCCCTGACATGACCCGGACCTCACGCACGGCTCGCGCCGTCGTGGGGGTGACGGCCCTCTGTGCGCTCGGCAGCGCCGGACTCCTCCCGGGGAACGGTGCTGCCGTCGCCGTCGAGGCACCCTCTGTGGTGGCGGCCGGGGAGGTGAGCCCCCAGCCCGTGTCGTTCTCCCTCGACGGCATGTCCCCCGGGCAGACCCGCTCCACCGTCGTCGACCTCGTCTCGACCCACGCGTCGGACGCTGCGGTCGTCGACGTCCGCGTCACGACGACCGGCGAGCTGGGCGACTCGATCAGCACCTCGATCGACGCGTGCACGAGTCCCTGGCAGGGCGACGTGTGCCCGAGCGGCGCCCTCCGGCTCGTCGACGGCTGGCGGGGGCCGCAGTCCGGGCCTGCCGCGCAGGACGTCGTCCTGCCCGCCGGAGCGACCACGTCGCTCCGCGTCCTCGTGACGCTCGACGACGACGCACCCGGTGGCGCCACGGGCACCGTCCGGTACGACCTCGCGCTGCAGGGGGAGACCACGGCCGGGGGCGGGGGGACCACCGCCCCCTCCGGTCCCGGAGGGCCTGGTGGGCTGCTCGCGACGACGGGCACCGCCGTGTGGTCGGTCGCGGCGCTTGCCGGTGCTGCGATCGGCGTCGGGGCAGCGCTCCTGCGCCGCAGGAGACATCCTGAACCCGGCGCGACGACCGGGCAGCCGGTCGGGCCGTGAGGCGCAGCGGAGAGACAGGCGCACTCCACGGCTCACGACCTCCGCGCCACCTGCGCGGCAGGTGCTTCGACACGCAGGGCGGTGCGCCCCGCTCGCACGACGACCAGGAGAGGAGGCACCCGTGATCGATCGATCGTCCCCGCGGGGAGGCGTCCGGCGGCTCGCCCCGGGCCGTTCCGCGGCACGGGCGGCCGCCGTGCTGGCGCTCCTGCTCCTGGTCGGAGTCACCCTGTGGAGCGCAGGGCAGTCGCGTCCGACCTCGGCGGCGTGGGCCGACTCGGTCTTCGCCGACGGCCGCGTGACCACGGCGTCGATCTCCGCCGCGGTCGACGTGGTCGCAGGCGACTTCCACTCGTGCGCGCTCGTCGAGGGTGGCGAGGTCTGGTGCACAGGGGCCAACGACCGCGGCCAGCTCGGGACGGGCACCACGGCATCCTCGGACGTCCTCGTGGGACCGGTCGGAGGGCTGCTCTCGGGCAAGGAGGTTACCTTCCTCGACGCCGGCGACAACCACACGTGCGCGTTCGCCGAGGGCTCGGTGTACTGCTGGGGCGACAACTCGAGCGGGCAGATCGGGGTCGGCGGTGCGGCGTTCTACACCGAGCCGGTGGCGATCCCGCCGGGGAACGCGATCGGACCGGTGACCGAGCTCGAGCTCGGCGCGACCGGCTCGTGCGCGGTCGCGGGCGGCAAGGGGTACTGCTGGGGCGACACGCTGGGGCCTGCAGGGACCTCCTCGACCCCGGTCGAGATCTCCGGTGGGGCCATGCCGGCCGGGGCGACCGTGACCGACATCGCGATCGGTGCCGGTCTCGGGTGCCTCCTGGCCGACGGTGCGCCGTACTGCTGGGGTGCGAACGACGTCGGGCAGCTGGGCGACGGGACGACCGACCCCAGCCCGGCCCCCGTGGCGGTCGTGACGAACGGCGTGCTCCAGGGAGCGGAGATCCTCGACATCTCGGTCGGCGGGAAGACCGCTTGCGTGATCGGCCGGAAGACGGCGGGCCCGGAGAGCCAGTCGCCGTACTGCTGGGGGGACAACTCCTGGGGGCAGCTCGGCATCGGTTCGACGGGCGGCAGCTCGCCCGTCCCCGTGGCGATCGCCGAAGGCGGAGAGCTCGCCGGGACGCCCGTCGTCTCGCTCGATCTGGGGGACGGGACGACGTGCGCGCTGACGGCGTCCGGCATCGCGTACTGCTGGGGGAACAACTCCGAGGGCCAGACCGGGACGAACGTCACCTGGAACGCCATCGTCGACCGGCCGACCGAGGTCGACCGCGGCAACATGAATGCCGTCAAGGACAGTGCGCGGTTCCGGACGATCGACGTCGACGCGACGCACGGCTGCGGGGCCGCGACGGACGGGATGCTCTACTGCTGGGGCCTCAACTCCTCGGGGCAGCTCGGGACGGGCAGCACGGTCCAGTCGTACCGCCCGGTCATGATGAGCCCGACCTGGTCGGGATGGGCCTCATGAGGTGGCTCAAGCGGATCGGCGACGCGTTCCTGACGGTCGCCGCCGTCGCCGGGGTGCTCGGTCTGCTGCTGTTCGTCGGCATCCAGACGGGACGGCTGCAGACCATGGTCGTCATCTCCGGATCGATGGTGCCGACCTACGAGGTGGGCGACGCGATCGTCGCGCGCCGCGTCCCGGCGTCGAGCCTCGAGGTCGGTGACGTCGTGAGCGTCTTCACCCGTGACGGCGTCCTGGTGACGCACCGTGTCGTCGCTATCGAGGGCGGACCTGGCGACGAGCGGACCCTCACGCTCCGTGGGGACAACAACCCCGTCGACGACCCCGAGCAGTACGTCGTCGACGACGCACTGGTGCCGCTGGTCCGGATACCCGGGGCCCGCGACGCCATCGAGACCCTGCGTCGGCCCGCGGTCGGCATCCCCGTCGTCGTCGCGGCGTGCGCGCTCGTCGGGTTCGCGCTCATGCCCTCCTCGAAGAAGCGTCAGGAGCCCGAGGACGAGCCGACGTCGGGCGGTCCCGCAGCGGGACCGGTGCCCGACGACGTGGACGCCCCGGGCCCACCGCGCACCGATCGGTAGACTGCGTTCCCGTGAAGATCCTCGTCATCGGTTCGGGTGCCCGCGAGCACGCCATCGTCCACTCCTTCGCCCAGGAGTCCGTCGCCACGGGCGCGGAGGCGCACGAGCTGCACGCCGCCCCGGGGAACCCGGGGATCGGAGAGCTCGCGACGCTCCACGCGGTCAGCGCGGTCGACGGCGAGGCCGTCGCGGCGCTCGCGGTCGAGCTGGGAGCAGACCTGGTCGTGATCGGCCCGGAGGCGCCGCTCGTCGCCGGTGTCGCGGACGCCGTGCGGGCGGCCGGCATCGACTGCTTCGGCCCCAGCGCCGAGGCCGCCGCGCTCGAGGGCTCCAAGGCGTTCGCCAAGGACGTCATGGCCGCAGCGTCGGTCCCCACCGCTCTCGCGCACGTGTGCACCGACATCGACCAGGTCGCCGACGCGCTCGACGCGTTCGGTGCGCCCTACGTGGTCAAGGACGACGGGCTCGCCGCGGGCAAGGGCGTCGTCGTGACCGACGACCGCCAGGAGGCGCTCGAGCACGCGCAGGCCTGCTTCGCGACGCCTCGCCCCGGCGCGGGCGACCCCGTGGTCGTGATCGAGGAGTACCTCGACGGACCCGAGGTCTCGCTCTTCTGCCTGTCGGACGGCACGAGCGTCGTCCCCCTCGCTCCTGCGCAGGACTTCAAGCGCGCGTTCGACGGCGACGCGGGCCCCAACACGGGCGGCATGGGTGCCTACAGCCCGCTGCCCTGGGCTCCCGCGGGCCTGACCGAGGAGGTCGTCACCCGGGTCGCGCAGCCCACGATCGACGAGATGGCCCGCCGCGGCACGCCGTTCGCCGGAGTCCTCTACGTGGGCCTCGCGCTCACGAGCCGCGGCACGCGCGTGGTCGAGTTCAACGCCCGCTTCGGTGACCCGGAGACCCAGGTCGTCCTCTCGCGGCTCGTCACGCCGCTGTCCGCGGTGCTGCGCGCAGCGGCCCGCGGCGAGCTCGCGGACTTCCCGCGGCTGCGCTGGTCGGACGACGCGGCCGTGACCGTCGTCGTCGCCGCGAACGGCTACCCGGCAGCGGTCCGCAGCGGGGACGCCATCACCGGGGTCTCCGAGGCCGAGTCCCTCGAGGGCGTGCACGTCCTGCACGCGGGCACCGTGCTCGACGACGAGGACGTGCTGCGCAGCGCCGGCGGGCGCGTGCTGTCGGTCGTCGCGCGGGGCCAGGACCTCCAGGAGGCGCGCCGCCGTGTCTACGCAGGCGTCGACAAGATCGTCCTGCCCGGCTCGCACCACCGCACCGACATCGCCGAGAAGGCCGCGCGCGAGCAGCGCTGAGCCCGTGCTCGACGAGGGCCCGCGAGCTGTTGCTCGCGGGCCCTCGCCGTCCCCGGCCCGTCCGACGGGGCCCGGTCCATGGGGGCGCCTCGGCCGCAGGCGCCCCCGGTCAGGAGGTCGAGCAGGCCTTCCCGCCGAGCGTGATGCTCGTCGGGGTCCCGGCCGTGCCCGACGCGATGAAGCCGACCGTCGCGCTCGCCCCCGGGGCGAGGGTCGTCGACCAGGCCGGTGCCGCGACGGAGACGGTCGCACCGCTCTGCGTCAGCGTGCCGCCCCAGCCCTGGGTGACCTGCTCGCCGCTCGCGAACGTCCAGCCGGCCGACCAGCCCGTCACGGGCGTCGTCGCGGTGTTCTTCACCGTGAGCGACCCCTGGAAGCCCCCGGGCCAGGAACCGGTGACCGCGTACTGCGCGGTGCAGGCACCCGTGCCGGGCTGTTCGGTGGGCTGTTCGGTCGGCTGCTCGGTCGGCTCGGGGGCCGTGCCCGTGAGGTCGCCCACGACGATCCCTCGCCCGTTGGTCCCGACGAAGACCCGGCCGTACACGTCGGGGTCACCCGTGATCGTGCTGCCCGTCCAGGCCCACTGGTGCTCGTCGTCGTTGATGCGGACCCACGTGGCCCCCGCGTCGTCCGAGCGGAACAGGCCTCGGACGCCGTCGATCTTCGACGACGTGTAGACGGCCGGGTAGCTGTTCCCGGGAGCAGCCTTGCCGAACCCGACGGCGTCGCCCTCGTCGACCGCGGAGACGCGGGTGAACGTCGCACCCCTGTCGGTCGAGCGCCACATGCCGTAGGTCTTGTCGGTCGCGCCGCCCGCGAGCCACACGTCTCCCTCGTGACCGGGGACCGCCGCGAACCGGACGTTCCCGTCCGCGGGCAGGCCGGCCGCGGTCGACGCGGTGAACGATGCCCCGCCGTCGGTGCTGCGGTAGAAGGTCCCGGCCGCGTAGCCGTAGAAGACCTGCGGGTTCACGCGGTCGGACTCGACGCGGGCGCCTGCCGGGATCCCGGTCGACGCGGTCCAGCCCGACCCGAGCGTCGTCGAGACGTGCACCCCGGTGCCGGCCGGGCTCCACACGATGCGTCCGCCGTCCGCGGCCACCGCGACCGTGCCGGCGCCGGTCACCCCGGCCGGCTCCTGCCCGGCCCACCACGAGGAGCCGCCGCTCGTGGAGATCCCGATGTGCGACTCGACGTCGCCGTCGACGCCCTGACCGACCCTGACCACGGTCGAGGGCGACAGCTCGGCGAAGTCGAGGCTGTGCACCGCGCCGTGGTACGGCTGGGTGTACATGCCCGACGGCACCTGCGTGACGTCGGTGTGGACGAACCCGCCGATGTCGGCGAGCCCCGAGATGAGCTCGGCGCCGCCCGGAGGTGCGACGAGGTCCAGGACCGCCGTCTCCTCGATGCCCTGCGCCTTGACGGAGATGTCGACGGTCCCGCCCGTGTCCCACTCGGTCAGGTCGGTCCCGCCGTAGATCGTCGCGCCCGTGCCGTAGAAGAAGCGGTCGGAGTCGAACGGGTCGATCTCGAACGACTCGGTCATCCAGCCGAGCTTGGGGCTGGGCTCGGGCGGGTTGGGCTGCTCGCCGAAGTCGAGCCACGGAGCTCCGCTGATGTCGAGCGTGTACCGGAGCGTGCGGTTCGGATACCCGTCCCAGTCCCAGATGCGGCTCCAGGTCTCACCGCGGTCGGTGCTGCGCCAGATCACGATGTCCGGCCACCACGAGACCTGGCTCACGACCATGAGGGTGTCGGGGTCCTGCCGGTCGATCGTCAGGCCGGAGTACCCGTAGTAGGCGTCCGCACTGCTCGACGGGACCGGGCTGATCCGGTCCCAGGTGCCGGTCGCGACGTCGAGCCGCCAGACGTCGCCGCTGCCTCCGTCGTACGGGCCGCCCGTGTCCGAGGTCGCGACGTAGAGCTGGCGACCCGTCGCGTCGAGCACGCCCTTGTGGGGGAGGAACCCGGTGGGTTGGCCCGGGACGCGTTCCCAGGTGGCCCCGGCGTCGGTCGAGCGGTAGACGCCGTTCTCCTTGTCGGCGACCCCGACGTAGATGGTCCGGGTCGGCTGCGTGCCCGTCGAGCTCGACGGGTCGAACGTGACCCAGACGACGCCCTGGTTCGAGCTGAGGTAGCCGTTCTCGTCGTCGGGGTCCTGCACGTAGCTGCCCGGGTTGGGGAACGCCGTGACCTCGGACCACGTGACGCCCTTGTCGGTGCTGCGCCACAGCCCGTTGCCTCCCTCGGTGCCGAGGTAGAGGACCCGGTTGTCGTGCGGGTCGACCGAGAGCCGTTCGCCCATGCCGCGGCCGGGCATGTTGCCCCCGACCTTGAACGGCAGGTCCGTCTTCTGCCAGGTCTCGCCGCGGTCCGACGACCGCAGGACCGCACCGTCGTTCGGGTCCCACGAGTTCGTGTACGTGCCGACCGCGACGTAGACGTTGTCCGGGTCGACGGGGTCGGTCGCGAGGCTCAGGACGCCGTTGTGGTTCCAGTCGTCCCAGCCGACGTGGTCGAGCAGCGGGATCCAGCGCTGCGTCGCGGCGTCGAGCCGGTACGCGCCCCCGATGTCGGTGCGGGCGTAGACGAGTCCCGGTTCGGTCTGGTTGAAGACGATGCCGGGGACGAACCCGCCACCGACGATCTCGACGTTCCCCCAGTCGTACGCCTGCGCGGCGCTCGCGGCGGGGGCCGCGGCGAGTCCTGCGGGGGTCAGGCCGCCGGTCGCGGCGACGGCGCCCGCCGTGCCGAGCCCGGCGGCGAGACCGAGCCCGGCGAGGGACGCGATCAGTGGTCGATAGCTCATCCGTGGCACTCCTTCGTGACGGTCGGTCGGGGCGGGCCCGTCGTCACCCCCTCCGACGGACCCGCGCGGCCGACCTTAGCGAAGCGCTTCGACGATCGGCACCGGGTGAAACGTTTAGGGGACGTCCGGGCGGCCCGTCGCCGGGCGGCCCGTCGCCGGGCCGCCCGGACGGTGGGCGTCGGGCGTGCCTCAGGCGCTCGTGCAGGCCTGGCCGTCGAGCGCGAAGCCCGACGGGCCCGCCCCCGTGCCGTTCGCCGTGAAGCCGACCTCGACGCTCGCACCAGGGGCCAGGGTCCCGTTCCACGGCGCGTTGACGACCGTGACGGTCGTGCCCGACTGGCTGAACGTGCCCGACCAGCCGTTCGTGACCTGCTGCCCCGCGGGGAGCGAGAAGGTCAGCGTCCACCCGTTGCGGGGTGTGGGCCCCGTGCTGGTGACCTTCACGGACCCGGTGTATCCCGTGCTCCAGCCGTTCGTGGAGGACGTCACGGCGCACTGGCCCGTGGGGGTCACGGGCCCGGCCGACGTGGTCACGGTCCGTGCGGCCGACGCGGGCGAGACGTTGCCCGCCGCGTCGCGCGCCCGCACCGTGAACGAGTAGGTGGTCGCGGGCGAGAGCCCCGTCAGGGTGGCGCTCGCCGTGCTCGTCGTGGCGACCTTGGTGGCCCCCGTGGCGTCGTTCCGGTAGACGTCGTAGGCGGTCACGGCCCGGTCGTCGGTCGAGGCGCCCCAGGCGAGCGTCACGCCCGACGACGTCACGTCCGTCGCGCTCGGGGTCCCCGGCACGGTCGGTGCCTGGGTGTCCGGGACGGGCGTGGTGCCGCCGTCGCCGTACAGGTCGCCGAGCGACTGCCCGGTCGTCGAACCCACCCCGCCGAGGGGCACCTGATGGTCGAGCGAGACGAACTTCCCGCCCTCCTTCCACAGCGCGGGCTCGAGCAGGTCGTACTTGGCCTCGTCCCACGTGGTCCAGTCGTGGTTCAGCAGACCGCCCGTGTCGCCCGAGTTCGGGTTGATGCACCAGAACGTGTGGCTGATCCGGTGGTCGACCATCATGTCGCGCAGCGCGCGCATCCACTTCTCGTTCTTTCCCCCGTCGAGCAGCCCGCCCCACTCGCCCACGAGCAGCGGAGCCGTGCCCTCCTTCCACAGGTACAGCCAGCTCGGGTCCCACACCTCGGCCTCGAGCGAGGCCCGGTCCCAGTCGTCGCCCTCGAACCACGGCTGCGGCGAGACGAGCGGCCCGTAGTCGTGCGGCGAGTAGACGAGCTGGTCCTGGTGCGCACCCAGGTCGACCGGGTGGTCGGCCGCGCCGCGCAGGTTGCCGCCCCACCACGTGTTGTGGAAGTCGTCGAGGCCGCGGTCGGCCCAGGTCTTGCCGGCCTTGGGATAGACCTGGACCCCCTCGACGAGGATCAGCAGGTGCGGGTTGATCGCGAGGATCCGTGCGGCGGCCTGCTCGGCGACGTAGCGCCAGTTGTCGGCGTCTCTCGACCCGTCCCACTTGGCGCGCAGGGCCTCGGACTGCGAGCCGTGCGGCTCGTTCTTGAGGTCGGCCGCGACGATCGTGTCGTCGTCGGCGTACTCCTGGGCGAACCACTCCCAGCCCGCGTAGAAGTCCTCGACCGTGAACCCGCCGTGGGTCCACAGGGGGTAGACGTGGCCCGAGTTGTCGGCCGTCGCGCTGTGGAGGTCGATCATGACCTTGAGCCCGTACTTCTCGCACAGCGAGAGCCAGTGGTCGAAGATCTCCTTGTTGTCCATGCCCACGAGCTCGGGGTTCACGAACGTGTTGACGTTGGGCGACGCGACGGTCTCCCCGTCCCTCCACTCGAGCAGCAGCTCGGTCGAGACCGGGACGCGCACGATGTTGATGCCACGCTCGGCCATCGAGCGCGTGATCGCCTCGAGGTTGCCGGACCACAGACCGTGGAACACGCGCTCGCTCGCGTTGAAGCCGAACCAGTTCGCGCCGGTCAGCCAGACCTCGTCGCCCGCGGCGTCGACGATGGTCGAGCCGTCGGTGTGCAGCCAGTCGTCGGCCGGGACGGCGGCGAGGGACACGTCCGCGGCCGCGGACGGGGTGAGGGACGCCGAGGTGGGCGTCGAGGACGAGGTGAGCGGCGCCGTCGGGCCGGCGAGGGCGGCTGCGGACGGCAGCGCGCCCGCGACCAGGACCGCGCCCGCCGCGATCGCGGCGTACGCGGCCCGGCGCCGGGGGCGGGGTCGGGAGATCGGATCCTGCAGAGGACTCATGGAAAGCTCCTGGAAGAAGGACCGGGCTGCCCGGGGCCGCGAGGTGCGGGCCCGGACAGCCCGGTCGGGTGCTGTCGGTCAGGTCAGGCGACGGTGCAGGCCTGGCCGTTGAGGGTGAAGACGGCCGGCACGCCGTTCGTGCCGCTGTGGCTCGCGTTGAAGCCGACCTCGGCGGACCCGCCCGGGGCGAGGTTCGCGTTCCACGAGAGCCCGGTCACCGTGACGTTCGCGCCGGTCTGCGTGAACTGGCCCGACCACGAGTTGGTGATCGTCTGGCCCGACGGGAACGTGAAGGCCAGGCTCCAGCCGTTGACCGTGCTGGTCGAGGTGTTCGTGACCTTCACGGTGCCCGTGAAGCCCGAGCCCCAGCCGTTCGCCGAGTAGGCGACCGTGCACGAGCCGGGGGGCGGGACGACGACCGTCGTGGTCGTCGCGCTCACCGCGGCCGAGGCCGCCGAGAGGTTGCCCGCGGTGTCCTTGGCCCGGACCGTGTACGAGTACGTGGTGCCCGCCGTCAGACCCGTGTCGGTGAAGGACGTCCCGGTCGGGGTGCCGACCTGGGTTCCGTTGCGCAGGACCACGTAGCCGGCCACGCCGACGTCGTCGGTCGACGCGTTCCAGGAGAGCGGGACGGTGCTCGCGGTGGTCGTCCCCGCGGTCAGACCCGTGGGTGTCGAGGGCGGCAGGTCCGTCTGGCCCGCCGCGGTCGTGACCGACCGGGCGGCAGACGGCGTCGAGACGTTGCCGGCCGCGTCGCGCGCCGTGACCGTGAACGAGTACGTGGTCGCGGGGCTCAGACCCGTCGCCGTGAAGCTCGTCGAGGTCGAGGTGCCGACCTGCACGCCGTTGCGGTAGATCGTGTAGCCCGTCACGCCGACCGCGTCGGTCGAGGCCGTCCACGAGAGCGGGACCGAGGTGGCCGTGGCCGTGCCCGCGGTGAGGCCCGTCGGGGCCGTGGGAGCCGTCACGTCGCCGGGCGTCGTGCCGCCGCCCTCGATGACCGGGTAGGCGTTCTCGACGAGCATCTCGAACTGCGCGTCGAACCACTGGCCCGCGAGCGGGGCCCCGCCCAGCGCGCCCGTCAGCTGGTTGGAGAGCTTGGGCGAGACGAACGTCGGGTCGCACATGCGGTCGAACCGCTTGCCCTGGTCGTTCGGGATGTCCGTCGAGGCGCCGTCGGACTCGCCCGGAGGCTTGACCCACACGAACGCGTGCAGGTGCGACTCGGGGTAGCCCGACGGCGTGGCCTGCGGGCGCTCACCGATGCCGGCGCCTGCGGGGTTGCACCACGCGCCACGGTGGATGCGCTTGTCCACGCGGGACTCGTTGACGTAGGTGTTGTAGTTCGTCGACGTGCTGACCGCGGTCGGTCGGGCGTCGCCGCCCCACCCGTTGCGGGACGTGTCGATGAGCATGCCGATCGAGGCCGGGAAGCCCTCGGCGACCAGGAGGTCGTAGAGGTGCGCGGTCCAGTCGGTCTCGTCGAAGTCGGCGTTCCACTCGTAGAAGCTGGACGACCGGATGGGCGTGCCGCCGATCTGGATGTCCTCGAGGAACGGCTCGACCAGCGGCGTCGAGTTCGCGGTGTTGGTCACGAAGCCCGTGACCGACGCGAAGCCCGCGTTCGTCGACCTCACGACGTCGGCGAAGAGCTTGGCGGCGGGGCCCGAGTTGCTCGGCCAGCCCAGCCAGCCCGCGTGCGCGGCGTCGATGTAGGAGTAGACGTTGCCGACCGTGTAGAGCTCGTCGAGCGCGTACTTCACGCCCGCGCGGTAGTACGGAGCGGACTGCTGGCAGTCGGGCGTGCTGATGTTGGTGATGAGGTTGGGCAGCGAGTCGGGCTCGATCGTCGCCGCGATCCGCAGCGAGTCGTACTTGGGGTCGTCGAGGATGTCGACGATCGGGTCGATGTACTCGTTCTTGTAGCGCACGAGCCCGGCGTCCGTGGCGGGCAGCTCGCCGTTCGACGCGAGCGCGTAGCAGTCACGGCCGGGCAGGTCGTAGATGACCAGGTTGAACACGATCGGCACGCCCGCGTCCTTCTGGGCGAGCGCCTCGTCGAGGTGGAAGCGCAGGCCGGGGCCGTCGGCATTGCCCTCGATCGCACTGATGCGGTCCATCCAGACGGCCGTGGGCTCGCCCGAGATCGCCTGCATCTTCGCGGCCAGGTCACCGTCGGCACGCGTGGCGGCGGCCTCGACCGAGTCCGACCAGTAGGGGTTCACGTACTGCGTCGCCCCGGCGTACGGGTTCGCGACGCGGGCCTCGGCCGCGGCGGCCGGAACCTGTGCGAGCGCGAGCGGAGCGGCGACGAGCGCCGCAGCGGCCATGGCTGTCGCGCCCTTGCGCAGCCGATGGTGGGTTGGTGACACGAGGTCCTCCTGAGGTTCGTCCTGGGGCCGGACGACACCGGCCGGCCCGTGCCGCGGGGTGCGGCGTCGAGCGCAACGTGTCACGGACCGGGTGACGTCGGCACGTCGTGAAACGTTTAGGTGGACAACTCGGTTCACCCGCACGAGGGGGCGGGGCAGTGCGTGGTCAGCGCGGGGGAGAGGTGGTGCCGCGCACGACGAGCCGTCCGCCCGGGACCGCGGGCAGCGGCTCGACGTGCACCGTCGCGCCTCTCGGTGAGGTGCCGGGGCCGGGGGGTGTGCTGGGGGCAGGGGCAGGGGCAGGG
>NZ_MAQA01000002.1 GCF_001692445.1 Oerskovia enterophila
GTGCGGACGAGGTGTCGGACCGTGCCGGGCCAGCACTCCCCCGAGTCGGTCACGCCGTGCTGCTCCTGCACGGCGTGACCGACTCGGGGGAGTGCTGGCCCGGCACGGTCCGACACCTCGTCCGCACGCGCGACGTCCTGACGCTCGACGCGCGCGGCCACGGAGGTTCCGAGCTGCCCGACGAGCCGTTCACGCTCGCGGCGCTCGCGGACGACGCGGCCCGCGCGGTCCGGGACGTGCTCGGGCGCCCGGCGGTCGTCGTCGGGCACTCGATGGGTGGCCTGACGGCGCAGGAGCTCGCGCTGCGCCACCCCGACCTGGTCCTCGGCCTGGTCCTGGAGGACCCGGCGTGGGGCGTGCTCGACGCCCAGCACGACGAGGGCGGGCGGCCGCTCTTCCTCGCGCCCGGCATCGAGGCGGCCCGCGGACGCCCGACGGCGGAGCTCGCGGCCGACTTCCGCGCCCGCTTCCCGCAGTGGTCGCCCGAGGAGTCGGAGCCCTGGGCCCGCGCCCAGCGAGCGGTCTCGCCGCGCCTGCTGGAGGTCCCGCACGAGTGGACCGCGCGCGACTGGCCCGTCGCGTTCGACGGGCGGGTGCCGGTCGTGGTCGCGGCGGGCGAGGCGTCGAGCTACTCGCTCGTGCCCGACGACGGCGCGCGCCGAGCCGAGCAGGTCCTCGCGGGCAGGGGCCGGGTCGTGCGGGTCGCCGGGGCGGGGCACTGCGTGCGGCGCGACGACCCGTCGGCGTTCCTGGGCCTGGTCGACGAACTGCTGGCCGAGGTCGAGGGCTCGATGATCGGGGGGTGAGCGGGACCTCGGTCGCTCGGTGCTCGTCCGGCCCCGCACCGACCGGGCCCCGCACACCCTCCGGGGCCCGGTCCCGCGCCGGCGCAGCCGGCGGACGTCTACGCGAGGACGAGCTTGTCGCCGTCCGTCGGGTGGTCGGCGAGCGCGACGCTGCGGACCGCCGGGTCCTCGTAGGTGTTCCAGTAGTAGGTCGTGGTCCGGGAGGAGAAGAGCCCGGTGTAGATCGTGATCTCGAACTCGCCCGACCCCATCGCGGCGCACCCGTCGACCATCGCGACCTGCTGCAGCGTGTGGAACGCCCGGCTGACGTTCTCCTCCTCGGTCCCCTTGGCCCGGTAGTGGTTGTTGACGTACGCGGCGCGGACGAACCGGGAGGGCGAGTAGTAGTCCCCGGGGATCCCCCGCATGTGCGAGCCCGAGCCGAACGGAGTGAGGTGCGCGCTGCCGAGCACGGTGTCCTGGGGGAACTCGGGCGAGGTGTTGAGGTAGTTGCGCAGGTTCTCGTGGTGCCAGGAGAACCCGGGCTGGTTCGTCAGGACGTCGACGTCGTCGTGGAAGACCTGCATGCCGTCGCTCGTGTACTCCACGACGATCGAGCGGTGCGCGTCGCCGATGAACCAGTGGAGCAGCGAGCTCGGGTACTTGTCGTTGATCGGCTTGTCGACGATCGCCACGTCCTTGAGCGCGGCCTCGACCTCGTCCACGCTCGCGAACTGCGACGCCACCCACAGCGGGAACTCGTAGGCGGCGACGTTGACCGCGCCGTCGACGGGGCCGGTGGCGTACTCCGCGTACCCCGGGAAGTTGAGCCCCGCGACGGCCAGGCCCGCGTCGTTGCCGCAGTCGAAGTAGAGCGGGGTGTCCTCCTCGACGATGCCCATGCCGATGACAGCGTGCTCGATGCTGGGCACCGCGCCGAACGGTGACCTCGGTGCGTACCCCGTGGGGGTGACCACCACCTGCTCCCCGTACCCGCTCGTCCAGTCGAGGTTCCGTGCGAGGTAGACGTTCCCCTGCCCGTCCGAGAACCTGATTCCCGTGCACATAGCTGTACCCCTGTCGTCGTCGATGCAAGGCGAGGCGGACGCGGTCCGCCGTGCCCCGCGTCGTGCCCCCGTCCTTCCATGGTCGTCTCTGATCGACGGTCGTGCTCAGCGAGACCGCGAGCATCGAGCGCTCCAGGGCCGGGGCCACGCCCCCGCGCGCCTCGTCCCACGAGGTCGTCCAGGTCGCGCAAGAGGTCGGGCGCACGGACCGGCGACTTGGTCGATCCGCCCACCCGGGGGAATGATCGACCCATGCTCACCCTCACCGGAGCCGCCGGCTCGCGCATCGTCGGGATCGGCCACCACCAGCCCGAGCGGACGCTCACCAACGACGACATCGCTCAGCTGGTCGAGACCAACGACGAGTGGATCCGGTCGCGCACCGGGATCGTGACGCGTCACGTCGCGGCCGAGGACGAGACCGTGGCCGACATGGCGACCGCGGCGGCGCGCCACGCGCTCGAGGACGCCGGCATCGCGGCGAGCGCGGTCGACATGGTCATCGTCGCGACGGCCACGGCGCGCGACCGCTCGCCCAACACCGCGGGCCGGGTGGCGTACAACCTGCGCACGGGTGTCATGCCCGGCCAGTCCACGCCCGAGGAGGAGGACGCACCCGACCTGCGCGGCGTCGTCGGGCCCGTGATCCTGGACGTCAACGTCGCGTGCTCGGGCTTCGCGCACGCCCTGGGCCTCGCGGACCAGGCGATCCGCACGGGGGCCGCGACCACGGCCCTCGTGATCGGCGCCGAGAAGCTGACCGACTTCACGGACTGGACCGACCGCGTGACGTGCATCCTCACGGCCGACGGCGCGGGGGCGTTCGTGGTGCAGGGCACCGACACCCCGGGGATCGGGCCGGTCGCGTGGGGCTCGGAGCCCGAGCTGACCCCGGCCGTGCTCATCGAGGCCCCGGACGAGAAGTTCGTGCAGGACGGGCGCGCGGTCTTCCGCTGGGCCATCACGCGCGCGGCGGACCGGGCGCGTGCCGCGGTCGAGAAGTCGGGCCTGACGCTCGACGACATCGAGGTGCTCGTCGCGCACCAGGCGAACCTGCGGATCATCGAGCCGCTCGCCAAGGCGCTGGGCCTCGAGGACAAGGTCGTCGTCACGGACATCACCGAGTCGGGCAACACCTCGGCCGCGAGCATCCCGCTGGGCCTGTCGAAGTGGTGGCACTCGGGCAAGATCCCCGCGGGCGTGCCCGCGCTGCTCATCGGCTTCGGCGGAGGCTTCGCGTGGGCCGGGCAGGTCGTGGAGACGCCCTCGCGCTGATCCGCCCGCCGTCGACCGGTGGGCCGCGGGCTGCCCGCTGCCCGCCGAGACGGCCGGACCGGCCCGTGGGGCAGGTCCCGCCGAGACGGCCGGACGACGGCGTGCCACGCTGGGCGCATGGCTCGTGACGTGCGCGTGCGCCGCCTGCGCCGCGAGGCGTGGGGGTTCGTCGTCGGGTCGGCGTGCTTTCTGGTCGGCGCGGTGCCGTTCTACGCCCAGGCCGTGGGACCCGTCGCGGTGGGCGTGACGTTCTGCGTCGGCTCGGTCTTCTTCACGCTCGCCGCGGCGATCCAGCTGAGCCTGAGCGGACGCCGGGTGCCCCGCAGGGGGACCCTCCCGGCCGACCGCTGGGACTGGTGGGCCGCGGCCGTCCAGCTCGCCGGGACCCTCTTCTTCAACATCAGCACGGCGGCCGCGCTGGGCGCGGCGATCGCCGACCCCACGCGCCTGGGCGCGGGCTGGCGGCCCGACGCCTACGGGTCGGTCGCGTTCCTGGTCTCGAGCGCGTTCGCGGTCGTCGCGACCCGGGACCGCGGTCACCTGTGGGACGCGGACGCGCGCACGTGGCACGGGACGTGGCTCAACCTGGTGGGCTCGGTCGCGTTCGGCGCCTCGGCCGTGGGCGCGTACGTGGTGCCGCAGACGGACTCGCTCGTGAGCGCGTTCTGGGCCAACCTCGGCACGCTGCTCGGCGCGGTGTGCTTCCTGGTCGCGGCGCTGCTGTCGCGCCGCACGATCGGCGAGGACGTGCCGCCCGCCGCGTCGTGAGCCGGTTACCGCGCGGTGCGGACGCGCGGCGCGGTCACGGCGTCCATGCCCTGCACGACGACGGCGCACCGGTCCTCGTCGTGCGCCGCGCCGTCGGCGGCGCGCTCGAGGAGGCGCCGCAGGGTCGCGCGGTCCGCGGGGTCGAGCCCCGCGAGCAGGTCCTCCTCGGCCGCCGCGACGCGCGCGTCGAGTTCGGCGAGGACCGTGCGCCCCTTGCCGGTCGCGACGATGCGCCGGGTCCGGCGGTCGGTGGGGTCGGCCTGGCGCTCGACGAGGTCGCAGTCGACGTACTTGTCGATCAGGTAGGTCATGACGGTCCGGTCGATCCCGAGCCGCGCCGCGAGCGCGGCCTGGCTGGGCGGGGTGTCGTGCACGACGGCGGAGAGCACCTGGTAGCCGCGCGTCCCGTCGGGCAGGTCCTGGGCGAGCGCGTCGACGCGAGCGCTCCACTCGCGCAGGAGCGCGGTGAGCGACCAGCCGAGAGGGCTGGGGGAGCGGGAGGTGTCCGGCGTCGCGAGGGTCACGCCCCCAGGATACAACGGAATGATCTAGAGAGAAGATGAGTTGCTGGTGATATCGTCTGTAACTCAGACGATCTTGGAGACGACCGCCGCTCTCGCGGCACACGGAGCGCGCACGCATGACGGACTACGGCCACGACCTCATCCTCGGTACCTTCCACACCCCGCAGAACCGCGACCCGCAGGCGCCCGTGCGTCTCGCGCAGCTCGCCGAGAACGCGGGCCTGGACCTCGTGACCTTCCAGGACCACCCCTACCAGCCGGCCTTCCTCGACGCCTGGACCCTCATGACGTGGGTCGCCGCGTCGACCGAGCGCGTGCAGGTCGCGGGCAACGTCCTCAACCTGCCGCTGCGCCCGCCGGCCGTGCTGGCCCGTGCCGGGGCGAGCCTCGACCTGCTCTCGGGCGGCCGGTTCGCCATGGGCCTGGGGGCCGGCGCGTTCTGGGACGCCATCGAGGCCATGGGCACGCCGCGCCTCGCGCCGGGTGAGGCCGTCACGGCGCTCGAGGAGGCCATCGACATCATCCGAGGCATCTGGGACACGAGCGACCGGACGCCCCTGCGCGTGCACGGCACGCACCACCAGGTCGACGGCGCCAAGCGCGGCCCCGCCCCGGCGCACGACGTCCCGCTGTGGATCGGGGCGGTCAAGCCCCGCATGCAGCGGCTCATCGGCCGCAAGGGTGACGGCTGGCTGCCCTCGCTGTCCTACCTCCAGCCCGGCGACCTGGCCAAGGGCAACGCCGTGATCGACGAGGCCGCTCTCGCCGCGGGCCGAGACCCGAGCGCGGTGCGCCGCATGCTCAACGTCAACGGCAAGTTCTCCACGAGCCGACTCGGCTACCTCCAGGGGCCTCCCGAGCAGTGGGTCGAGGAGCTCGGCGCGCTCGCGCTCGAGGACGGCGTCTCGGGGTTCGTCCTCGCGACCGACGACCCGCGCGAGATCCAGGTCTTCGGCGAGGAGGTCGCGCCCGCGCTGCGCGAGCTCGTCGCGACCGCGCGCCGGTCCGCCGGCACGGCGCCGGCCGCACGTCGCCGCGGGGCCGCTGCCCTCGCCGCGCGACGCGAGGGCATCGACTACGACTCGCTCCCCGCCGCCCTGGGCGAGCGCGCGGTCGAGCCCGGGGACCGTGCGTACGACGCGGTGCGGCACACCTACATGCGCTCGGGGGCCCCGGGCGTCGTGCTCCGTCCGCGCAGCGCGGACGAGGTCGCCGAGGCCGTCGTCTGGGCACGGGAGCAGGACGTACCGCTCGCGGTGCGGTCGGCCGGCCACGGCATCAGCGGGCGCTCGACCAACGACGGAGGGGTCCTGCTCGACGTCGGCGCCCTGGACCAGGTCGTCGTGCCCGACGACGGGTCGCGCCGCGTGCGGCTGGGCGCCGGTGGGACCTGGGGTCAGGTCGCCGAGGTCCTCTCGCCCCACGGGCTCGCGATCAGCTCGGGGGACTCCGGGGGCGTGGGGGTCGGAGGGCTGGCCACGACGGGCGGGATCGGCCTCATGGGCCGCAAGCACGGCCTGACGATCGACCACGTCGTCGCGGCCGAGGTCGTCACGGCGGACGGGCGGGTGCGCGTCGTGGACGCCCGGAACGAGCCCGAGCTCTTCTGGGCGCTGCGCGGGGCGGGCGGCAACATGGGCGTCGTGACCTGGGTCGACGTCGAGGCGACGCCCGTGACGGACCTCGTCTACTCGATCATGGTGCTCGACGCCTCGGACACCGCCGGCCTGCTCGAGCGCTGGGCCGCGACGGTCGAGGCCGCGCCGCGCGAGCTCACGAGCTTCCTGCACATGAGCGCGGGCCGGGGCGGACGCGGGCCCATGGCCCAGCTCATGACCGTGTGGGCCGACGACGACACCGACGCCGCGATCCGCGCGCTCGAGAGCCTCGCCGACTCGGCGCCGCTGCTCGACCACCAGGCGGTGCTCACCCCGTACTCGGGGATCGTGCGCCGGGCCGACGCCCAGCACTCGGGCGGCGGAGAACCGGGATCGCGCTCGGGGCTGCTCGAGCACGTCGACCAGGCCACGGCCCGCGACCTCGCCCGCTTCCTCGGGAGCGGCGCGGCGCAGCTCCTCCAGCTCCGCGCGGTCGGCGGCGCGGTCAACGACGTCGCGGCCGACGCGACGGCCTATGCGCACCGCACCCAGAACTTCTCGGTCGCCGCGTTCGGGTCGCGGGGAGGCGCAGCGGGGATCGACGGCGTGTGGGACGACCTGGTGCACCCGCACACCGACGGGCTCTACCTGTCGTTCGAGACCGACGCGCGCCCCGAGCGCCTGCTCGAGGCGTTCCCCGAGCCCACGCTGACGCGCCTGCGCCAGGTCAAGCGCCAGGTGGACCCGACCAACCTGTTCTCGGCGAACTTCCCGATCCCGCCGGCCGACGCCTGACCGGTCCCCACGGCGGACGACGCAGGGCCCCGAGCCGCCCCCTGACGGCTCGGGGCCCTGTGTCGTCGGCCGACGTCCTCGACCCCGCCCCGACCTGGTGGGCCGCCGCGGGGTCGAGCTCGGGTCAGCCGACCAGGTTGAAGTCCTCGTCGAGGACCGTCCCCCGGTGCGGCTTGTAGAGGTCGTAGCCGCGCGGGTTGCACTGCAGGCCGCCGTTGATGCACTGCTTGACGAGCGCAGCCAGGACGTCCGGCTCCCAGGCGTTGATGAAGTCGTAGTGCCACGACTGGTCCGAGCCGCTGGCCAGCCGCACGTCCGACATGTCACCGCTCACGGGCCAGGCGATCTTGAACTCGAGCATGGGCACCGCGACCGGGTGGGTCATGGGGCACTGCCCCGCGACGGGGTAGGCCATGTGCGTGCCGTGCCCCATGTGCGAGGCGGCACCGGGCGTCAGGTGCTTGCCGTCCCAGCAGCTCGGCGACTGGTAGCGCAGGTTGAGCTGGCTGCCGGGGGCACAGCTGTCCGGGATCGACCAGCTCTTGGAGATCTCGCCGCACTCCCAGCCCTCGACCGCTCCCGGAGCCGTGCGGAACGAGTCGACGGTCGCCATCATGTCGCCCGCCACGAACTCCAGGCCCGCGGGGAACGGGACGACCTTGGTGTAGTCGTCGATCCCGGACTTGTAGTAGATCGTCATGGGGATGTCCGGCGCGATCGGGGTGTCCCCGCGGTAGAGCGCGGGGAACCAGTACGACGAGTGGTCCTGCGGCACGGTGCACGTCGAGTCCGTGCTCGCGAAGAGCGACTCGGGCGTCGTGAAGGCGTCGGTCGACCGGTTGCCGACGAACGTGTGCAGGTGCGAGGCGCCGGGCTGGCCCGGGAAGACGATCGGGTCGTCCTTCTCGAAGTGCGAGAACGAGCAGTTCGCCTGGAACTCGTGGTGCGTGACCTCGTCGTCGAACCCCGGGGTCTCGGGCGCCTCGACGGGCGTGCCGTCCCCGAAGACCTCGAGCTCGTACAACGAGTAGCCGTAGCCCGTGGCTCGCTGGGTCCCGACGAGCTGGACGTAGCGACCCGTCGCGTCGACGTCGAGCGTCTGGCGCCCGCCCGTGCCGGCCGTGACGGTCGCCGCGGTGGTCCAGGTCGCGGCGTCGTCGGACACCTGGATCGTGAACGCCTTGCCGTACGCGGCCTCCCAGTCGAGGACCACCGTGTCGAGCGCGAACGAGTCGCCCAGGTCCACGCGGAACCACTGGTCGTCGCCCGGGGAGCTGGCCCACCGGGTGGACCGGTCGCCGTCGACCGCGAAGCGCGGGCCGAGCCCGCCGGACTCCGAGCTCGAGGCCTCGGTCAGCGCTCCTTGCGAGAGCAGGTTGCCCGGTGCGGCGCTCGCCACTCCGGCCGCGCCGATCGCGATCGCGGACGAGGTGACCAACGCTGCGACCGAGAGCGAACCCACCAGGGCGCGGGTCCGTCGTCGGGCACGCGGCCTGCCGTGGCGCTGCGGGGCGTCCCCGGGCGCTCGGCGGGACGTGAGAGTGGTGCGGTGCATGCTTCCTCCTGTGACGTCGTCGTCGGGAGGCCGCGCCGGAGCGCGACGCGCCCACCACCGAGCGGTGGCCCCAGGGCGCGGGTCCGGGTGGGAGCGGGGCGCCGCTCCCACCCGGGGTCTGGTCAGCGCGCGTAGACGCCGAGCTCGAAGAGCGAGTAGCCCCACTCGGTGCCGCGCTCCGTGAGGTTCAGTCGCACGTAGCGCCCGGACCCCGCGACGTCGATGTCGTCGACGCCGCCGTTGCCGCCCGTGACGGTCTTGACGGTCGACCACGTCGAGCCGTCGTCCGAGGTCTGGACCTCGTACGACTTCCCGTAGGCCGCCTCCCACACGAGCTGGAGGTGGTCGAACGACCGGACCGAGCCCAGGTCGACCTGGAACCAGGCCGTCGGGCCCCACTGGCTGGCCCAGCGCGTCCCCAGGTCGCCGTCGACCGCACGGGCGGCCGAGTAGTCGCCGTTCCACGGGTCGAAGCTCGACGCGGTGGCGGGCTTGCCCAGCGCGAGGTTCGTGCCCTGGACCGCGGGCGGGACCACGCGCAGCGACCTGGTCTCGACGCCCACGTTGCCCTGGCCGTCCTCGGCGAACACGTAGACCTTCCACACGCCGAGGCGCTCGGGCGCGGTGACCGTGAACTTCCCGGGAGCGGTCTGCGTGAGCGCGGTCCAGGCGAGCCCGCCCGCCCCGTCGATGTACTTGCTGTTGAAGAAGGCGACGTAGTTGATCGGGTCACCGTCGGGGTCCGTCGCGGTCAGGTTCAGGTTCACCGACGACCCGGCGACGACGCTCGTCGAGCCCGGCACGTCCATGCTCTGGATGCGGGGCGGGGTGTTCATGGCGGACGTGTCGACGCCCCACGCCTTGGCGATCGAGTAGTAGCCGAGGCGCTTGTTGTCGCCCGGGATCACGTTGAACCAGACACCGCCGAAGTCGCCCTCGGTGCCGTAGTGGAAGAACGTCGCGCCGAGCGCCTTGCCCTCGTGCTCCATGAGGCACTTCCAGGACGAGACGTACGCCGCGCCCTTCTCGATGTCGGTCGGCTCGTCGGGCACGCCGTTGACGTCGTCCGGCACCTCCCACTCGCCGGCCGCGCCGCCCTCGGTCAGCAGGTAGGGCTTGTCGTAGCCGCCAGCCTCCCAGTTCTCGCGGATGTTGCACACGTCGCCGTAGGCGTTGATCGAGAGCAGGTCGAGGTCCGGGGCGTTGGCCTTGAGGTACGGCCAAGCGCCGGCCCAGGCGTCGGTGTTGGTCGTGGGGTGGTTCGGGTCGATCTGGTGGATCGCGACGCTGACCTCGTTGACGAACGCGGCGTACGCGTTGCGCTCGGCCTCGAGGACCGCGCCCGAGAAGCAGTTCTGCAGGCCCAGGATCGCCTCGTTGCCGATGTTCCACATCAGGACGCCCGGGTGGTTCTTGTAGGTCTCGACCCAGCGGAGGATGTCGGCCTTGGTCGTCGACTTGTAGCCGGCGTCGGTCGTGTAGCTGATGCACCCGCCCGAGCCCGGTCCGCCGCCCGGCAGGAGCCAGAAGCCCATGACCACGCGGACGTCGTGAGCGGCCGCGGAGTCGAGCAGCTGCTTCGTGTCGGCCCCCGTGCCCCACGTGCGGACCGTGTTGGCGCCCATGGCGACGAGCGGACCCATGTAGTGGTCGGCCGAGGCGAACGCCGGTCCCCAGGTGAAGCCCTTGACCGTGTACGGCTTGCCGTCGACCTGGAGGTCCCAGTCGCCGCTGCTGCCCACGACCTTCACGGTGCTCGGACCCGAGTCCGGCACGGGCACGTTCGGGTGGCCCGGGTTCACGTAGTCGGGGTCGGTCGGGTCGACGGGATCGACAGGATCGACGGGGCCGGCGCCCGGCGTGCCGAAGACCTTGAGCTCCCACAGGGAGCTCCCGTAGCCCGTGGCGCGCTGCGTCGCGAGGAGCCGGACGTAGCGGCCGGCGCCCGTGACGGCGAGCGTCTGGTCACCGCCGGTCGAGCTCTGCGTCGAGTAGACGTCGGTCCAGGTCGTGGCGTCGTCCGAGACCTGGATCTGGTACGCCTTGGCGTGCGCCGACTCCCACTGGAGCTCGACGCGCTCGATCGTCGAGCGCTGCTGGAGGTCGACCTGGATCCACTGGGGATCCGACCAGGCGCTGGCCCAGCGCGTGCCGGGGTTGCCGTCGACTGCTGCCGAGGCGGGCGTGTAGTCGGGGTTCTCGACCGACGACGCGGTGGCCGGCTTGCCCTGGGACAGCAGGGTCGGGGCCGCCTCGGCGGCTCCGACGGGTACCAGGGTCGCGGACGCGACGAGCAGCGACAAGGCGAGCGCGGTCAGGCTGCGCCGCCTCCGGTGCTGCGGTCTGGCAGGGGTGTGCGGGGGTCTCATGTTCTACCTCTCGGGGGAGACAGGAGTCCTGGCCGTCGTCGGCAGGCTCCGGGAGTCAGTTCTTCGTCGAGCTGGATCCATCCGGGAGAGCGCTCTCATCCGAATTCGGAGTATTCCGGCGTTCGGCAGGGCTGTCAAGGGAACGGTTCCCACGTTCGTGCGGCCGGGGTGAAGTTCCCGGAGCCGGCGCGGGTGCTGGAGGGGTCCAGGAAGCCAGTGATTGTCTCGCTTCCGGGCGTTGGCGTGTCTGCGGAAGCCGGGAAAGCGCTATCCCATCAGTGCTAGCGTCACCCCTGTGACAGCACCTCGTCCTTCCGCCGGTCCGACGCTCGACGACGTCGCGCGCGTCGCGGGTGTCTCGCGTGCGACCGCGTCGCGCGTCATCAACGGCAAGCGCAAGGTCGCGCCCGCTCTCCAGGAGCTCGTGCAGAGCGCGGTCGCCGAGACGGGCTACGCCCCGCACCGGGCGGCCCGCACGCTCGTGACGCGCCGGACGGGGAGCGTCGCGCTCGTGATCTCCGGGACGGACCCCGAGACGGATCCCGTGACCGACCCCGGGTCGGGCGGGAGCCGCTACGCGGGCCACGTGTTCGACGACCCGTTCTTCGGGCGTATCGTCGCGGGCATCGTCCGGGCCCTGCGCCCGCACGACGTGCACCCAGTCCTCATGCTCGCCGAGGACGACGCGGCCCGGGCGCAGGTCGTCTCGTACGTCCGGCAGGGCAACGCCGACGGCGTCCTGCACGTCTCGACCCGCGCCGACGACCCGCTGCCCGCCCTCCTGGTCGAGGTCGGGCGCCCCGCCGTGCTGTTCGCGCGCCCGACCGCGCCGCTCCCGATCAGCTTCGTCGACCTGGCCAACCGGGACGGGGGAGCGCTCGCGGCGGAGCGGTTCGTGGCCGACGGCAGGTCGGCCCCGGCCGCGATCTCCGGCCCGCTCGGCGTGCTCGCGGCGAGCGACCGGCTCGCCGGGTTCCGCGACGCCCTCGCGCGGCGAGGGCATGCCTACGTGCCGTCGGTCGAGGGGAACTTCACGATCGAGAGCGGTGACGCCGCGATGCGGACGCTGCTCGAGCAGATGCCCGGGGTCGACGCGGTCTTCGCGGGGAACGACCTCATGGCCCAGGGGGCGATCGACGTGCTGCACGAGGCCGGACGACGCGTCCCCGAGGACGTCGCGGTCATCGGTTTCGACGACACGGCGCTCGCGCAGCGCGCCCGCCCGGCCCTGACGACCGTGCGTCAACCGGTCGAGGAGATGGCGGGCGAGATGGTGCGGCTCCTCCTCGAGCGCATCGAGGACCCGACGCTCGCGGTGCGCTCGGTGCTGTTCGAGCCCGCGCTCGTGGTGCGCGGCTCGGCCTGAGGTGCCGGCCGACGGCCCGCCCGGGTCCGCGACGTCGTGTCGCGGACCCGGGCGGGCCGGTCGGTCACCCGGTCAGGAGGTCAGCAGGTCCTCCCGTCGAACGTCGCGGGCACGACCGTCGTGACGGCCTCCCCGTCGACCGTGCCCGTCGCGGTCACCGAGGTGCTGCCCGCCGCGACCGCAGCCGCCCGGGCGTTGAAGCTCTGCGCCGCGAGCTTGCCACCCGCCACCTGGGAGAACGTCTTGGTGCCGTACGGCGTGGCGAGCGCGACGTCGACCGGCGCGCCCTCCTTGTTGGTCGCCGTGACCGCGAGCTGGACCTTGCCGGCCACGCAGCGCGTGACGGCCGTGGCCTGCACGTCGAGCGCCGGGGCGGGCGTCACGTCGACACCACCGTAGAAGGCGACGTAGCTCGGGATGGTGTCCGGTCCGTCGGCGCGCGGGCCGACCCCGTTGATGACGGCCTCGAAGATGCCCTCTCCGCCGAGCGAGACGACGAGCATGTTGTGCATCTTGACGCCGGCCACCTGGGGGACCTCGAAGCCGCCGTCGACGACGATCTCGGTCTCCTCGGTGTCGGAGGTGAAGTTGGAGTAGGAGCCCAGGCCCCAGGCCTCGTGGTTCTTCACGCCGTCCGCGACCTTGTAGGCCGCCCACCCTCGGGTGTCGCCGTTCTGCCAGGCCGCCTGGTCCGGGACGTCGTACGGCAGCTCGTTCTGGTAGAACACGGTCTTGCCCCGCTCGCCGTTCCACAGGGTGTTGTACTTCTGGTAGTGCTCGACGAACAGGCCGTACGCCGAGACGTCGTCCCCGTTGACCACGAACCCGTAGTCGGACGTGTTGAGGTCCCAGCCGATGCCCTCGCCGTGGTCACCGCGCCACGACCACACGTGGTCGACGATGGTGTCGTCGGCGTTGATGATCATGGCCGCGTCGACCTTGCCCGCGACGGCCCCGCCCACGCGCATGAACACGTCGTGCAGGACGATCGGGTCGTCCGAGTGGTCGGTGTGGACGCCCTCGTCGCCGACGACGAACAGCGCCGGGGACTCGGTGACCGCGGCGTCGAACAGGATGCCGGCGACCGTGATGCCGTCCTCGTCGGCCACGTGCATGCCGACGCCGCCGTGCTCGGGGATGATCGTCGCGTAGCCGAGGCCCAGGACGACCGTGCCGGGCCGGTCGACCTGGATCGTCTGGTCCACGCGGTAGACGCCCGGGGTCATGAGCAGGTTCTTGCCGGCGGCCAGGGCTGCGTTGATCTCGGCCGCGGTGTCGCCCTCCTTGGCCACGAAGAAGTCGTCGAGCGGGACCGACGTGCCGGCCGTGTGGCCGTTCTTCCAGGTGGTGCCCGTCGTGCCCTCGCGCAGCTCGGGGACGAACACGGCCCACTTGTCGCCGTCGAGGTAGAGGTAGGGCTTCTCACGGACGGTGCCCGTGGTGTCGAGCCGGGTCACCGGGGGCTTGGGCCACGTCGCGGCCGTGGGCAGCGTGCCCTCGACGCCCGAGTAGACCATGTTCCAGACGCCACCCTTCCACTCGCCGACCGAGCTGTCGCGGGCGTACCACTGCTGCTGGGTCCAGGACTCGACCACGCCGGTCACGTTCGTGTCGGCGATGTAGCCGCCCGAGGACCAGCCGTAGGCCGACGAGTCGAGCTGCAGGCCGCCGTTGACCTGGATGCGGCGGAACGGTGCCGCCTGCGACGTGGCCCAGCGGGCCATGCCGTCGTCGGGCGTGATCGACAGGTTCTCGGCCGAGCGCCAGAAGTTCTGGGTCGCGTTGCCGCCGAACCACTGCGCGTCGACCCAGTCGCCGCCCTTCACGGTCACGTCGGTCGGGTCCTGGCCGACACCCGAGAGCGAGGTGTAGAAGCCGATGCGCGCGTCGACCTCGTACTCACCGGGCGTGAAGAGGAACTGGTACCGGCCGGGGCCGAACTGGTCTTGCTCCTGCTGGGCGAACACGGTGTCGATCTGGTGCTGGATCGCGGAGTCCGGCATCGAGGGGTCGAACACGAAGACGTTCGGGCCGAACAGGTCGGTCGTCGGGTCGATCGAGGCGCCGGGGGTCAGGACGCGGAACTCGTACATCGAGTACCCGAACGTCGTCCCGCGGGCGACGCCCTGCCAGCGCACGTAGCGCGCCGAGGTCGTGTCGAACGTGACGACGTCGGTCCCGCCGTCCTGGTTGCGCGCCTGCGCGGCGGAGGTCCACGTGGAGCCGTCGGTCGAGAGCTCGATGTCGTAGTCCTTGCCGTACGCGCCCTCCCAGAGGATGCTCACGCCACAGACCTCGTTGGCCTCGCCCAGGTCCACCTGGAGCCACTCGTCGTCCTGGCCCGTCCACGTGGTCGTGTCGAGCACCGAGCCCCAGCGGGTGCTGGTGTTCTGGTCGACGGCCTTGGCCGGGGTCGAGTCGCCCTGCTGCGACGAGGCCGTCGCGGTGGCTCCCGCGGTCACGTCGGTCAGGCAGGCCGTGGGGTTGGTGGGATCGACCGGGTCCACGGGGTCCACCGGGTCGACCGGTCCGCCCGCGGGCTCGCCGAACACGCGGAACTCCCACAGCGAGTAGCCGTACCCCGTACCGCGGACGTCGCCGAGCAGGCGGACGTAGCGGCCGGCGCCGTCGACGTCGAGCACGTCCGCCCCGCCGTCGCCGTTCGTCACGGTGCTCAGGGTGGTCCAGCTCGTGCCGTCGTCGGAGGTCTGGATCCGGTACCCCTTGCCGTAGGCGCCCTCCCAGTCGAGCTCGACCCGGTCGATCGTGGCCCGCTGGCCCAGGTCGACCTGGATCCACTGCGGGTCGGCCGCCAGGCTCGACCAGCGGCTGCCGCCGTCGCCGTCGAACGCCTCGCCGGCCTGGTAGCCGTTGGGCGACTGCGTCGAGGACGCCGTCGCGGGCTTGCCCTGGGACAGGAGCGTGGGGCCGTCGGCCGCTGCCGCGGGGACGAGCGGGACCGCGAGGCCTGCCGCCGCGACCGCCAGGGCGAGGGCCGCTCCGGCTCCTCGGCGGGACGGGCGTCTCCGGCGCTGCGGGACGGGTGCCGCAGGCGGCACGGTGGGAAGGGGCGAGAAGGGCATCGGTTCTCTCCTAGGTCGTCGTCGACCGCGTCCAGGCTCTACGCCGAGCAGGACGCACGTCGTGAGAGAGCGCTCTCTCACGATGTCGGCCAGTATTCAGGGGAGCGGGTCCGGCGTCAAGAGAGCGCTCTCCCGCGATCTTCGCGACAGCCGGGCGCGACCCGACGCGCGGGGCCGCGCTGCGCCGTCGGGCCCGGGGCTGTCCCAGGAGCGCGCTCCGCGCTGCTAGCCTCGCCCCATGCGTGAGGACGGCCGAGTCTCGACGCCCCCGACGCTCGAGGACGTCGCCCGGGTGGCGGGAGTCTCGCGCGCCACGGTGTCCCGGGTGATCAACCAGAAGCGCCAGGTCGCGCCCGACCTCAAGGCGGTCGTCGAGAAGGCGATCGTCGAGACGGGGTACGTGCCCAACCGCGCGGCCCGCTCGCTCGTCACGGGCAGGACGGGCACGGTCGCGGTCGTGATCTCGGGCGTCGACCCGGAGATCGAGGGCAACCAGATGACCGGCCAGGTCTTCGCGGACCCGTTCTTCGGCCGCATCGTCGCCGCGTTCGTGCGCGCCCTGCGCCCCCACGACCTGCACCCCGTGCTCATGCTCGCCGAGACCGACGACGCGCGCGCCCAGGTCATGACCTACCTCCGCCAGGGCAACGCCGACGGTGCGCTCCTCGTCGCCGCGCAGGCCGACGACCCCCTGCCCGGCATGCTCGTCGAGGCCGGCCAGCGCGCGGTCCTGTTCGCGCGACCCGAGCCCGCGCTGCCCATCAGCTTCGTCGACGTCGCCAACCGCGACGGCGCGCGGCTCGCGGCCAAGCACCTCATCGAGCGCGGCTGCGACGAGCTCGCCGTCATCTCGGGGCCCTCGGGCCTCTACGCGGCCGAGGAGCGCCTCGCGGGCTTCCGTGACGAGGTCTCGCGGCACGGGCGCGCGTACGTCCCCGAGGTCTCGGGCGAGTTCACGCTCGAGGGCGGCGAGGCCGCGATGGAACGCCTGCTCGACACCGTCCCCGGGCTCGACGGCGTGTTCGCCGCGAACGACTACATGGCCCAGGGTGCCGTGCACGCGATCCAGGCCCGTGGCCTGCGCGTCCCCGAGGACGTCGCCGTGGTCGGGTTCGACGACAGCTCGATCGCGCCCCTGTGCCGCCCGGCCCTGACGAGCGTGCGCCAGCCCGTCGAGGAGATGGCGGCCGAGATGGCGCGGCTCCTCATCGGGCAGATCGCCGAGGGTGACCGCCAGGTGCGCTCGGTCGTGTTCGACCCGACCCTCGTGGTGCGCGACTCGGCCTGAGAAAGCCGGAGACCCCGGCCGGGCCCGGGGTGCAGAATGGCAGCATGCCTCTTGCACCCCGCTACCTCGCTGCCGACGACCGCTACGAGTCCATGACGTACCGGCGCTCCGGTCGCAGCGGACTCGCCCTCCCCGCACTGTCGCTGGGCCTCTGGCACAACTTCGGTGACGTCAACCCGTTCGACAACCAGCGCGCGATCCTGCGCCGCGCATTCGACCTGGGGATCACGCACTTCGACCTCGCGAACAACTACGGCCCGCCCTACGGCTCGGCCGAGGAGAACTTCGGGCGCCACCTCGCGCGCGACCTGCGCCCCTACCGCGACGAGCTCGTGATCTCGAGCAAGGCCGGCTACGACATGTGGCCCGGCCCCTACGGCGACGGCGGCTCGCGCAAGTACCTGCTGTCCTCGCTCGACCAGTCGCTCGCCCGCATGGGCCTCGACTACGTCGACATCTTCTACTCGCACCGGTTCGACCCCACGGTCCCGCTCGAGGAGACCATGGGCGCGCTCCACACGGCCGTGGTGAGCGGACGCGCGCTGTACGTCGGCGTGTCCAACTACTCGCCGTCGCAGACGCGCGAGGCCGCGCAGATCCTCGCCGACCTGGGTACCCCGCTGCTCATCCACCAGCCCAGCTACTCGATGTTCAACCGGCACGTCGAGCTGCCCGAGGCCGGGCACGACGACGGCGAGAACCTGCTCGACGTCGTCGAGGACCTCGGCGTCGGCACCATCGTCTTCTCGCCGCTCCAGCAGGGCCTGCTGACGGACCGCTACCTCTCGGGCGAGGTGCCCGCGGACTCGCGCGCCGCCGTCGGGCACTTCCTCAAGCCCACCGCGATCTCCGAGACGTACCTCGAGCGTGCCCGCGCGCTGAACGAGATCGCAGCCGGACGCGGCCAGTCGCTCGCGCAGCTCGCCCTGAGCTGGGTCCTGCGCGACGAGCGCATCACCTCGGCGCTCGTGGGCGCGAGCAGCGTCGCCCAGCTCGAGAACAACGTCGCCGCGCTCGACGCCCCCGCGCTCACGGCCGAGGAGATCGCGGCGATCGAGCCGTTCGCGGTCGACGGCACGACGCGCTGAGCACGGTGTCCTGACGGTCGGTCGGGCGGCGTCGAGCCGTCCGACCGGCCGCGGGTCCCGCGCTCCGGGGGGCCCGGAACCGGGCCGCTCCGCTCAGCTCCAGCGCTGGACCGCGAGCGGGGCGGCCTCTGCGAGCTCACGGACCACGGGGTGCTCGCTCTCCGCGAGGACCTGCTGGAGCGGGCCGGACTCGACGAACTCCCCGTCGACCAGCAGGTGCGCGGACGTCGTCATGCGGTGCACGAGCTCGAGGTCGTGGGACACGAGCAGCACGCCCGTCCCGAGCTGTGCCGCGGCGTCCTTGACGCGCCCGGCGATCTCGCCGCGCATGGTCGGGTCGAGCGCGGTGAGCGGCTCGTCGAGCAGCAGGATGTCCGGGCGCGTCGCGAGGGCCCGGGCCAGGGCCACGCGCTGGCGCTCGCCCCCGGACAGGGTGCGCAGCGGGCGGTCGGCGTAGCGGTGCTCGAGCGCGACCAGGTCGAGCAGGTCCTCGATCGACTGGCCCGAGGGGCGCCCGCCCTTGCGCGCGTCGGTGAGCCCGGACTTGAGCACGTGCGTCACGGTGCTCGCGGGGTCGATCCCGGGCAGGCCGTCCTGCGACACGCGCCGCACGGCGGCCTTGAACGTCTTCTTGTCGCGACGGCCCAGGCGGGTCACGGTGCGCCCGCCCCACGTCACGGTCCCGCTCGAGGGCTTGATCTCGCCGAGCAGCGCGCTGATGAACGTCGACTTCCCGACGCCCGACGGGCCCACGATCCCCACGGGCTCCTGGCCCGCCGAGAGCTCGATCGAGACGCCGCGCAGGACGTCGGCGCCGCCGTGCCCGGCCCAGAGGTCGCGCGCCTGGAGGGTGTGGGTCGTCGTCATGCGCGGTCCTTCCGAGGGTGGGTCAACCGGTGCGGGGGCGTGGGTGTCCCCGATGGTCCAACGAACGACGGTACCCGCGTTCTCCCGGTCTCCGGTGCGGTGCAGGTCACACCCGCGCTGCACCGCGCGCGCGACGGGCGTGCGTCAGTCGCTGGTCGTCCACGCCGACGGCGCCGCGACGACGTCCCGCAGCACCGTCCGCGCGCCGCCGATCATGGCCGCGTGCCCGGCCACGAGCGCGGGCCGCAGGTCGAGCTCGGTCCACGGCGACGCGAGGACGCGCGTCGTGAGCTCGACCGTCAGGGGCTCGCGCAGGTGCGGCAGCAGGTCGGTGTAGATCCCGCCGAGCAGCACGGTCTCGATGTCGATGAGGTTGACGAAGTTCGCGAGCGCGCGCCCCAGCGCGGTCCCGGCCGAGGCAGCGGCGTCGAGGGCCGACGGCGCGCCCTCCTCGAGCGCGTCGAGGAACCTCTCGACGGGTGCGTCGAGGGGGATGCCGGCCGCGCGCAGCATCGCGTCCTTGCCCGCGTACTGCTCGAGGCAGCCCGTGGCCCCGCACAGGCACCGGGGCCCGTGCGGGTCGACCACGACGTGCCCGATCTCCCCGCTCCAGCCCCGGTTGCCCAGGAAGAGCTCGCGGTCGATCACGATCGCGGAGCCGATGCCCACCTCGCCCGAGACGTACAGGAACGACGACGGCACGGGGGGAGCGACGTCGTCGGGCCCCGGGTGCGGCGTGCGTGCGATGGTCGAGCCCGCGCGCGGGTCCCCCTCGCCCGGCAGGGCCGGGGCCACGAGCTGCGCGAGCCCCGCGAGGTTGGCCTCGTTGGCGATCTGGACCGGCAGGCGCTCGGGCAGGCCGAGCAACGGGACGGGCAGGAACGAGGACCAGCCGAGGTTAGGGGCGACCTGGAGGCGACCTGCGCGCGCGTCGACCAGGCCGGGCAGGGCGAGCCGTGCGCCCGCGACCTGCATGTCCTGGGCCTCGACCTCCTCGACGAGGCGGCGGGCCAGGGCGCCCAGGCGCCCGAGGACCTCGGCGGGGTCGCTGCCGTGCAGGTCGCCCGGGACGACCTCCTGCGCGACGACCTGACCGGTGAGGTCGAGGACCGTGCCGCCCAGGTAGTCGACGTTGACCTCGAGCCCCAGCCCGACGACGGTCCGCTCGGCGGGTGTGAGCGGGACGGCGGGGCGGCCTGCCCGCAGTGGCGTCGCGGGTGGGAGCTCCCGTACGAGCCGTGCCTCGATGAGCTGGTCGACCAGGACGGACACCGTGGCGCGGGTCAGGCCCGTGCTCCCCGCGATGTCTGCGCGCGACCTGGGGGTCGTGGCGTCGAAGATCGCCTGCGAGACCAGGGCGAGGTTGTACTCGCGCAGGGTGTGCTGGCGGGCGGCCGTGGAGCGCCCCCTGGTGGGCGTCCTGACGCTGGTCGAGGACTCGTCGCGGTTCACGTCTTGACCTTACCGACAGGACCACATAAGTTCATCCATACAACAAATGGCGGCCTGCTCGAGGAGCCGGCCCATCTCGACGAGGAGACTGTCGTGGCTGACGCGACCGAGCAGAACATCAACTTTTCCTTCGGCCTGTGGACCGTGGGGTGGACCGGCCAGGACCAGTTCGGCGGAGCCAGCCGCCCCCACCTCGACCCGGCCGAGTCCGTCCGCAAGCTCGCGGACCTCGGTGCGTGGGGCTTCACGTTCCACGACGACGACGTCGTGCCCTTCGGCTCGGACGACGCGACGCGCGAGCAGCTCCTCGGCGAGGTCAAGAAGGCCGCCGACGAGACCGGCCTGACCATCGAGATGGTCACGACCAACCTCTTCAGCCACCCCGTCTTCAAGGACGGCGGCCTGACCTCGAACGACCGCGGCGTGCGCCGCTACGCGCTGCGCAAGGTGCTGCGCAACGTCGACCTCACCGCGTCGCTCGGCGCCAAGACGTTCGTCATGTGGGGTGGCCGCGAGGGCACCGAGTACGACGGCGCCAAGGACCTCCACTCCGCGCACGAGCGCTACGCCGAGGGCCTCGACCTCACGGCCGCGTACATCAAGGACCAGGGCTACGACATCAAGATCGCGCTCGAGCCCAAGCCCAACGAGCCCCGCGGCGACATCTTCCTCCCGACGATCGGGCACGCGCTCGCGCTCATCGCGCAGCTCGAGCACGGCGACATCGTGGGCCTCAACCCGGAGACGGGCCACGAGCAGATGGCGGGCCTGAACTACACGCACGGCCTCGCGCAGGCGCTGTGGGCCGGCAAGCTCTTCCACATCGACCTCAACGGCCAGCGGTCCATCAAGTTCGACCAGGACCTCGTGTTCGGCCACGGCGACCTGCTCTCCGCGTTCTTCACGGTCGACCTCATCGAGAACGGCTTCCCCAACGGCGGACCCCGCTACGAGGGCCCCCGCCACTTCGACTACAAGCCCTCGCGCACCGAGAACGAGGTCGGCGTCTGGGACTCCGCCAAGGCCAACATGGAGACCTACTCGATGCTCGCGCGCAAGTCCGCCGAGTACCGGGCCGACCCCGAGGTCCAGGCCGCGTTCAAGCACTCGGGCGTGTTCGAGCTCGGCGAGAGCACGCTGGGTGCGGGCGAGTCCGTCGCCGACCTGCTCGCGGACCGCTCGGCCTACGAGGAGTTCGACGTCGAGGCCGCCGCCGAGCGTGACTTCGGCTTCGTGCGCCTCAACCAGCTCGCGCTCAAGCACCTGATCGGCTGATGAGGGGCGCAATCGTGCCGGCCGCGGACACGCGCGGGGGTGCAGCATGAGCGGCGGTCTCGTCGCGGGGGTCGACTCGTCGACGCAGTCCTGCAAGGTCGTCGTCCGTGACGCCGTGACCGGGGCGCTCGTGCGCTCCGGCTCGGCGTCGCACCCGGACGGCACCGAGGTCTCGCCCGACGCCTGGTGGACGGCGTTCGGGACCGCGGTCCGCGTCGCGGGCGGGCTCGACGACGTCGCGGCCCTGGCCGTGGGCGGGCAGCAGCACGGCATGGTCGTGCTCGACGCCGACGGCGAGGTGATCCGTCCCGCGCTCCTGTGGAACGACACCCGCTCGGCCGGTGCCGCGGTCGACCTGATCCGTGAGCTCGGTGCCGGGGACCCCGGCGCCGGCGCCAAGGCATGGGCCGAGGCCGTCGGCTCGGTGCCCGTCGCGTCGCTCACGGTCACCAAGCTGCGCTGGCTGCGCGACGCCGAGCCGGAGAACGCCGCGCGCGTCGCGGCCGTCGCGCTCCCGCACGACTGGCTGACGTGGCGGATCGCCGGTTACGGCCCGCGGAGCGAGGGCCTCGAGCCCGACCTCGGCGCGCTCGTGACCGACCGTTCCGACGCGTCGGGGACGGGCTACTTCGACGCCTCGGCCGAGGACGGGCGCGGTGCGTACCGCACCGACCTGCTTGAGCTCGCGCTCGGACGCTCCGACGTGGTGCTGCCCCGGGTCCTCGGCCCGGGGGAGGACGGCGGGGTGGCCTCGGCCACCGTCGCCGGTGCCGCGGTGAGCGGCGGGGCCCTGATCGGGCCCGGTGCGGGCGACAACGCGGCCGCGGCCCTGGGGCTCGGCATGGGCGCCGGCGACGTCGCGGTCTCGATCGGGACCTCGGGCGTCGTCTCGGCGATCGCCACGTCGGCCACGGCCGACGCGAGCGGGCTCGTCAACGGCTTCGCCGACGCCACGGGCAACTACCTGCTGCTCGGGGTGACCCTCAACGCGAGCCGCGTCCTCGACGCGACCGCGCGGGTGCTGGGCGTGGACCACGCGGGCCTGTCCCGGCTCGCGCTCCAGGCGCCCACGGGGGCCGACGGGCTCGTGCTCGTCCCGTTCCTCGAGGGCGAGCGCACGCCCAACCGTCCCGACGCGAGCGGCACGCTGCACGGAATACGGCTGTCCACCATGACGCCCGAGCACCTCGCGCGGGCGTCGGTCGAGGGCATGCTGTGCGGTCTGGCCGACGGCCTCGACGCCCTGCGTGAGCAGGGGGTCCGGGTCGAGCGGCTGCTGCTGATCGGCGGCGGCGCGCAGTCCGAGGCGGTCCGGCGCATCGCGCCGCAGGTCTTCGGCCTGCCCGTCTCGGTCCCCGAGCCGGGCGAGTACGTGGCCGACGGCGCCGCTCGCCAGGCAGCCTGGGTGCTGTCGGGTGCGGCGGAGGCCCCGAGGTGGGAGACGTCGTCGAGCAGCGACTACGACGCGGCTCCCGAGCCCGGGACCCGTGCGCAGTACGCGGCGGTGCGCGACCTGACCTGAGGTCGGGTGCCGTGGCCGGAAGGGCCGTCGTTCCTCCAGGGACGACGGCCCTTCGTCCGTCTCGTGGCTCACCGCCTCCGTCGGCGCACCCACCAGGTGCCCGTCGCTGCCGCCACGAGCGTCGACGCACCCACCACGGCGAGCGTCTGCGACAGGCTGGCGCCGCCACCTGCCGAGGCGACCGGCTGGGCCGGCCGCGGGACGAGCGTCGCGCTGGTCGCGACGAAGCTCGGTGCGGGATGCGCTGCGGAGGGATCGACGTCGACCCAGTCGGTCGAGCCCTCGGTGCAGGTCTGCGTCGTCGGGAACACGAAGGCCTGGCCGACGTCGCCCGTGATCGTGGCGACGAGCTCGAACCGCGCGGGCGTGCCGTCCTCGACCGGGGTCCCGGACCAGCGCACCGAGGCCCCGTCCTGGGTCGAGGACCAGCCGTCCGGCTGCGTCGTCGAGATCGCCTCGACCCCGTCGGGCAGCGAGACGTCGAGAGCCGTGGTGGGCTGCCCGTCGCACCCGTGCTCGAACGAGAAGGTGAGCGTGGTCGTGCCGTCCCCGTTCGGCGCCGCGGTCTCGAGCAGGACGTGCGCCGAGGCTCCGTGGGCCCCGGACACGCAGAGCAGAGCGCTCAGACCGAGGACCGCGGCCGAGCGCGCCACGAGGCGGGCGTACGAGGACCGCGGCCGACCGGTGAACGTCACGAGACCACCTCCACGGGGAGCGAGACGACCGGGTTGTCGTACGTCGACGTGCGGACGCTGACGGCCACGTCCCACGTCCCGGCCAGCGGGAGGTCGATCGAGGCGAGGTACGTCCCCGGACCCGTGCGGGTCAGGGTCGGGGTGAACGGTCCGATCCCCAGCTCTGCCTGGGTCGTCCGGACCTCCGGCAGCGCGACGGGCTCGAGCGGGGCGCCGTCGGCGTCGAGCAGCGTCAGCTCGAGCGAGTTGATGCCCAGCGCGCCCGGGGTGACCCTGGCCTGGAGCGACCCGGTCCCCAGAGGTTCGTCGAACACCTGCGACCGCGGTGCGGCGGACTCCGGCGGCGTCGCGCTCGCCGGGACCGGGCTCTGCGAGACGAGCACCCCGGTCACCCCCAGGAGGACGACGAGCAGCACGGCCTCGGTCGCGACGGTCCGGCGCAGGCGCCCCAGGCCGACGGGGTCGGAGGTGATGTGCGGGACGAGCAGGTACCGGTTCCACGCGGCGATCACCACGAGGACGAGTGCGAGGCCGACCTTGACCAGGAGCGTTCGTCCGTACCCCGTGGTCAGCAGGGCGTCGAGCGAGCCGAGGATGCGCCAGGCGAGGAGGATCCCGGTCAGTGCGAGCGCGAGGACGAGCCAAGCGCCCACGCCCGAGAAGCGCACGACCGTGCGGGCGGCGCGCTGGGCCGACGCGCCCGAGGACCTGGACAGCAGGAGGCAGAGGCCCACGATGCCGCCGAACCAGACGGCTCCGACGACCACGTGCAGGACGTCCGCGCCGAGCACGAGCCAGACGGGACCGAACGTGCGGGTGTGTCCCACGACCGAGAGCGAGGTCACCGCCAGCGCGGCGCCGCCGAGCGCCGCGGGGAGCGGCCATCGCGCGCGCGTCGCGCTCCCCGCCCGGGGACACGCCAGGACGGCCACTGCTAGGCCCGTCAGGCCGAGGAAGGCGGCCAGCGCCGACTCGGACGTCAGCGACGCACGCCAGAACGACGAGTCGACCAGGGCGCTCGCGCCCCGTCCGCCCTGCCAGAGCGCCGTGACCGGGACGGACACGAGCAGAGCCGCTCCGGCGCAGGTCGCGAGCAGGCGACGGGTCCGCTGGAGCCGACGGCGGAGCGTGGGCATGGCCCCGGGAGTCGCGTCGAGCAGGAGGAGCTCGAACGCCACGAGTCCGCCCACCCCGAGCGTCCCTGCATAGACGACGGCCTGCGCGACCTGACGCAGGACGGTCACCGCGGGCGAGGCCGGGTCGGCAGGGGCGGCTGCGACGCTGGTGCTGGGGGCGCCGACCGAGAACGTGAGAGCGCCCGCGACCGGGTGGGTGTCACCGGACGTGACGCGCCAGCTCACGACGTACGTCCCGTCGTCGAGATCGCCGGGCACCGCGATCTCGACACGGGAGTCGACGGCGCCGGCCGTGATGGGGATCGTGCTGCCTGCGGCGTCGAGCAGGGCGATGCCGTCGGGGACGACCTGGACGGGCTCGTTGAAGGTCAGGGTCAGCCGGGCCGGGGGCTCCTCGAGGACGGTGCCGTCCCGAGGATCGGTGTCGACGATCACGGCGTGGGCCGTGGCCGGGGTGGCCGATGCGAGCATCAGCACCACCCCGGCCACGGCCGCCACGACGAACGCCACCGCCCCGCGCACAGCGCGGGAGAGGTCCATGGCCGATCTCAGCCCTGGCTGCGGCGGCCGCGCACGAACGCGGCCCCACCCAGGGCGAGCCCTGCGGCGCCGAGGACGACGGCGACCCACGACAGGACGAGGGGCGTCGAGGACGGTTCGGCGGGCGCCGCCGCGGCCTCGACGGTCGCGGACTCGTCGGAGACCGTCTCGGTCTCGCCGTGCGCGGCCTCGTCCTTCGCAGCCGTGACGGTCAGGACCGGTGCGGGCAGGTCGAGGTCGTGAGGGTCCTCGCCCTCCGCCGCGACCTGCACCCAGGCGGACTCGCCCTCCTGGCAGGTCTGGACGGTCGGGAAGACGAGGGTCTCGCCGACCGTGTCGGGGAGCTTGGTCGAGAGGACGAGGGCGTCCCGGTAGCCGTCGGGCAGCGGGGACCTCGCGGTGTAGACGATCTCGCCCACGCGCTCGGTGAGCTGGCCGCCATGACCGTCGTCGATCGGGGTCGCGAGCGTCACCATGACCTTCTCGACGTCCCAGCCGGGGTTGACCGTGGGGGTGACGCTCGTGATCGGCTCGGGGATCTGGATGGACACCTTCGTGGTCGCGGACTCCCCGCAGCCGTGCGGGACGCCGAAGGTCAGCAGGGCGTAGGAGCCCGCGGTGGTCGTGTCGGGGTCGACCGACACGTGGGCGGACGCGCCGCTCGCACCGAGCGCGAGGAGCGTGGTCGTCGCCGCGGCGACGGTGAGGAGCTGGAGTGGACGCTTCATGATCTGAGGCACAGGCCTTCCGTGGTGGGACGCAGGGTCGCTCGGGGCGCCGCACGGACGAGAGCCGTCGCGGCGCCGGCCGTCGCCGGGCACGTGCCCGGGCGGCAGGGAGCGGATCGCGGCTGGGCCGCGATCGAGGTCAAGGTGCTGCTGCGAGGACCACGACGGGAGGGGCTCTGCCCCGGACCGACCCACGGCCCGGGGCCGTGAGGACGGGAACGACCAGAGGGAGGAAGAGGGGGTTGCGCCCGCGGGCGAGAGGGAGAGGCACGGCCCTGGGGACCGAGCGCATCGTGAGCCACGACCACAGTGCCCACAGCACGCGGTCGGCGTGGGTCAGGAACACCGAGACCACGAGCGTCGCCACCACGTGGGCGGCCAGCATCACCTCGGGGCGGTCCGAGGCGTGCGCGTGCGCCGGCGCGGAGGCGCTCGAGAGCAGGGCGCACTGCTCGAACGTGTAGTGGAAGGCGAGCTGGCCCAGACCCAGGACGCCCAGGAGGTACGGGAGCGCCACCCGACGCCCGACGAGCGAGCGGAGCAGCACGGCCGTGACCATCACGAGCACGACCACGGGAACGGCCCCCGGGGGCGCACCGCCGGCCAGCCCGTGCGAGACCAGGGACAGCCCGACGACCGCGGTGGCGAGCAACCCTGCTCGAACCCCGCGCAGCAGACCGACACCCGGCGACAGCACGCGACGACTGTAGCGGGCGGATCGCCGGAGAGGGACCCCTTGTCCACGAACGTCCGTACCGACGGCCGCACGGTCGTCCCGGCTGTCCGCGAGCGTCCGGACGCCCCGCCGTCGGGCCGTCCGGACGCGACCGGCTCTAGAGCCCGGTCATCGCCTGCATCGCCTTGTTGTAGCGCGCCCCGGCGACGCCCAGGCGCGTGGCGGCCTCGCCCAGCGCCGCGAGGTCGGCCGCGGGAAGGTCGAGCGTGGTCGCGCCGAGGTTCTCCTCGATGCGCGACAGCCGACGCGTGCCCGGGATGGGGACGATGTCCGGCCGCTGGGCCAGCAGCCAGGCCAGCGCGACCTGGGCGGGGGTCGCGCGGTGGGCCGCGGCGACCTCCTTGACGAGGTCGACCAGCGCCTGGTTGGCGGCCCTGTTCTCCTCGCTGAAACGCGGGATCAGGGTGCGGACGTCGCCCGGGGTGAACTCGGTCGAGGTGTCCACGGTGCCCGTGAGGAACCCCTTGCCGAGCGGGCTGAACGGCACGAGCGAGATGCCGAGCTCGTCGAGGGTCGGCAGGATCTCGGCCTCGATCTCCCGGGTCCACAGCGAGTACTCGCTCTGCAGCGCGGTCACGGGGTGCACCGCGTGGGCGCGGCGGATCGTGCCTGCGCCGGCCTCCGAGAGTCCGAAGTGCGCCACCTTGCCCTCGGCGACGAGCTCCGCAACGGTGCCCGCGACGTCCTCGATGGGCACCGTGGGGTCGACGCGGTGCTGGTAGAACAGGTCGATCCGGTCCGTGCGCAGGCGAGCGAGCGACGCGTCGGCGACGCGGCGGATCTGCTCGGGACGGCTGTCCACCCCGACCGACCTCCCGTCGCGGATGTCGAAGCCGAACTTGGTCGCGAGGACCACCTGGTCGCGCAAGGGCTCGAGCGCCTCGCCCACGAGCTCCTCGTTGACGTACGGCCCGTACACCTCGGCCGTGTCGAAGAACGTCACGCCCCGCTCGACGGCGCCGCGCAGCACCGCGATCATCTCGTCCCGGCCACCGGGGTTGGGCCCGTAGCTCTGGCTCATGCCCATGCAGCCGAGCCCGAGCGCGGACACCTCGAGCCCCTGGCCCAGCGTTCGCTTCTCCATACCGTCCTCCTGAGGTCGTGCTGACGATCGGTCCACCTCGACGCTACGGGCACCGGTCGGAGGCAGGGAGTTCCTGGCGGTACCTCCCTGGCGCGCGGCGTCCGCGGGGCAGCAGGCGTCAGCGACCGTCAGCGAGGACCACGAGCTGCTGGGTCGCGCGCGTCATCGCGACGTAGCGGTCGACCGCTCCCTCGATCCCCTCGCCGAACGACCCCGGGTCGACCAGGACCACCAGGTCGAACTCGAGCCCCTTGGCGAGCACCGGGGTCAGCGAGCGGACGCGCGGCGTGCCCGCGACCGTGGGGGAGCCGATCACGCACGCGGTGCCGTCGTCGTGCGTGGCGAGCCAGGTCGCCAGGATCGAGTCCAGGTCTGCCGTGCGCCCGTGCACCACCGGGACCCCGGAGCGACGGACCGACGTGGGCACGTTGGCGTCGGGGAGCGCGGCCCGGATGACCGGCTCGGCCTCCGCCATGACCTCCTCCGGGGTCCGGTAGTTGATGCTCAGCGAGGCCGAGCGGACCCGGTCGAGCCCGACCCGTGCGAGCCGTTCGTCCCACGACTCGGTGAACCCGTGCCGGGCCTGCGCGCGGTCGCCCACGATCGTGAAGCTCCCTGAAGGGCAACGCAGGCGCAGCATCTGCCACTCGGCGTCCGTCAGCTCCTGCGCCTCGTCCACCACGACGTGCGCGAACGGTCCTGCGAGCAGGTCCGGTGGCGCGGTCTCGAGCGCGGAGGGGTCGACCAGCGCGCCCTGGAGGTCCTGCCCGCGCAGCATCGACATGACGTGCAGCTCGGAGTCGTCGGTCGCGATCAGGTGGTCGACGACGTCGGCCATGCGTGCGCTCTCAGCCGCTGCGGCGGCCCGGTTCCGGCGTCGTCGGCGCGACTCCTCGGGGTCGCCGAGGCGCTGGCGCGCCGCGTCGAGGAGCGGCAGGTCGGCGACGGTCCAGGCCTGGGCGTCGTCGCGCTGCAGGGCCCGGGCCTCCTGGGGCGTGAGCCAGGGCGCGCACATGCGCAGGTAGGCCGGCACCGACCACAGGTCCGCGACGAGGTCCGTCGCCTCGATGAGCGGCCAGGCCCGGTTGAACGCCGTGCCCAGGTCCCTGTTCTGGCGCAGCGACCGGCGGACCTGCTCCTCGGGCACGTCCTCGGTCTCGTCGGTGTGCTTGTCGACGAGGATCGTCAGGAGCGCCTCCCAGACCTCGTCGCGCGCGTCGTTGTGCGGGGTGCCGGGGTCCGGGGACGCGAACGCCTCCGCCCAGTCGGCCGTGCTGAGCCAGACGTCGGCCCACGGGGTCCCGACCTCCATGCCCTCGGTCGGTGGTCGTTCGGAGAACCGCACCGCGGGCTCGACCGCCGCGACCATGCGCGCCGACGCCTTGAGCCGGGCCACCTCGGGGTCGGTCTCTGGCACCGCCGCCGCCCCCTCAGGGACGAGGTCGCGCAGCGTGCACGTCTGCACGCCCTCCTCGCCGAGGCTCGGCAGCACGTCGGCGACGTACGCGAGGTACGGCTCGTGCGGTCCGACGAACAGCACGCCGCCGTGGTGGTGCCCCAGACGCGGGTCGGAGTAGAGGAGGAATGCCGCGCGGTGCAGCGCGACGACCGTCTTGCCCGTGCCCGGGCCACCTTCGACGACCAGGGCACCGCGCGAGTCGGCCCGCACGATCGCGTCCTGGTCGGACTGGATGGTGCCCAGCACGTCCCGCATGCGGGGAGACCTGCTGGTCCCGAGGCTCGCGATGAAGGCCGACTCGTCGTCGAGCGCCACGCTGTCGTCGTGACCGTCCGCGGCGAACGACTCGTCCCAGTAGTCGCTGATCCGTCCGCCCGTCCAGCGGTACCGGCGGCGGCTCGCGAGCCCCATGGGGTGCGCGCGCGTGGCCGCGAAGTACGGTTCGGCGGGCTGCGACCGCCAGTCGACCAGCAGGCGCCGGCCGGCGGCGTCGGTCAGGCCCAGGCGCCCGACGTAGACGGGCTCGGATCCGTCGGCCGGCACCAGGCGTCCGAGGCACAGGTCGATCCCGTACCTCTGCAGGAGTCGCAGCCGGGAGCTGAGCCGGTGGATCTCCTGGTCCCGTTCGAGCGCCTCGGTGCCGGACCCGCCCGGTGCCCGGCGCGCGGCGTCGAGGCGTCCCGACAGGTCGGCGACCGAGTGCTCGAGGGTCGCGCCGATCGCGGCGAGGTGCCGCTCGTCGGCGGCGATCAGCGCCGGGTCGGCCTTCGCGGAGAGGCGCTCGGGAAGGTCGAACGGGCTGTCGTCCTGGGAGGGCACGTGGAAGGCTCCGATCGGGTTCGTGAGGGTGCGGGGCGACCGGGAGACTGACGAGGAGGCGCGCATGACCGAGGTTCTCCATCCCACTGCTCGCGGCTGAGATCGACCATTCTGCGGGAGGACCGGGGCCTTGCCGCAAGGCCCCCCGTGCGCTATATCTTGAGAGTGGAAGGGGTGAACGCTCCCCGTTCCCGGACCCTCTCGCCCGCAGCGCTCTCCCTCTGCCAGGATGCACGGATGGTGCATCCCATCGAGCTGGTCCCCGTCGACGCCGAGACCTTCGACGACCTCGATCCGGGCGAGGACTCCCCGGCCACGGAGACGGCTGAGCCCGCGCCCCCGAGGCCCCGCGGTCGCCGGGTCTTCCCCCTCCTGGCGGTCGGGATCCTGCTGGGCGGGGTCTCGTACGTGCTGAGGATCCTGGCCCAGGTGTTCCAGGCGCACGCGGTCGACAGGTTCGGCAACCAGGACCTCTCGACGTGGCAGTACGCTGCCGGCAACGGTGCGGCCACGGCGCACGTCCTGACCGCCGCAGGGGGAGCCGCGGTGCTGACCGTGACGGTGCTCCGAGCAGCGCGCGCCCTGGACGCCCTGGGGCGGTCCGACGCTGGCGGGTCCCACCAGCGCCCCGGTTCCCGGTGGCTCGTCGTCGTGGTGGCCTGCGTCGTCGTGGTGGCCGTCATCGTCGCCAACGCCTTCCCGCAGGTCGGCGCACCGGGTCGAGTGATCGTCCAGGACGTCCAGTCCGGTCAGCTCTCGATCGTCGGCGGCTGACCCGTCGAGCCGTTCCTCCTGGCGACCTGACCGAGTCCCGCGGGTCAGACCCCGCCCGCGAACCCCGTCTGACGCCACGCCTCGTAGATCGCGATCGACGCGCTGTTGGTGAGGTTGAGCGACCGTCGCCCGGGCAGCATGGGGATCTTGACCTGGTCGGTGATGCGCGGGTGGGCCAGGACCTCGTCGGGCAGTCCCGTGGGCTCGGGGCCGAACAGCAGCACGTCGCCCGGGCGGTACTCGACGTCGGTGTGCCGGGTCGTGGCCTTGGTCGTGAACGCGAAGACGCGGGCCTCGGGCATCGACGCGAGCGCGGCCTCGAGGTCGGCGTGCACCTCCATCGCGGCGAGGTCGTGGTAGTCCAGGCCCGCCCGGCGGAGCTTGGGCTCGTCGAGGTCGAAGCCCAGCGGCTCGACCAAGTGCAGGCGGGCGCCGGTCACGGCTGCGAGGCGGATCGCGTTGCCCGTGTTGCCGGGGATGCGGGGCTCGAAGAACACGAGGTGGGGGAGCGTCGGGGCCGGGCGCTCGGCGTCGGTGCCGAGGTGCGGTCGCCAGTCCTCCGCACCGGTGACCCCGGGCGAAGGTGCGGGCGCGGAAGTGGTGGGTGCGTCGTCGGGCATGGTCTCGATTCTCCCACCGCCGCGGGAGACCAGTTGTCAGAAGTGAGCCGGTGTAGGGCCCGGCTCACTTCTGACAACCTGTCGGTGCGGCACCACGTTGTCAGAAGCGGAGCGGGGTATGCCCCGGCTCGCTTCTGACAACCGATCGGGGGAAGGACCTCAGCCCGTCCGCGTGAGCGCGGCCGCGTCGACCTCGTGCTGCAGCGGTTCGCCCGCGAGGAAGCGCCCGATCTCCTCGACCACGATCGCCCCCTGGCGCAGCCGACCCTGGACCGTCGCGGCCGCGTGGTGCGGCGTGAGCAGCACGTTCGGCAGGGTCCGCAGCGGGTGGTCGACGGGCAGCGGTTCGGCGTCGAACACGTCGAGCGCCGCGTCGATCCGTCCGCTCGCGACCTCGCGCAGCAGCGCGTCCTCGTCGGTCAGCCACGACCGGGCGGTGTTGACGAGACCGGCGCCGTCGGGCATGAGCGCGAGCTCGCGCGCCCCGACCAGGTGGTGCGTCTCGGGCAGCGTGGGCGCGTGGACCATGGTGATGCGGCTCGTCGAGAGCAGATCGTCGAGGCTCACCAGCGCGACGCCCAGGGCCCGGGCGTCCGCGGCCGACAGCGTCGGGTCCGCGACCACGACCTCGGCCCCGAGCGCGCGCAGCATGGTGATCGCCGCCCGTCCGGTCCGGGACGCGCCGATCACGCCGACACGCGTGCCGGCGATCTCGTACCGCGGTGGCGCGTCCTCGGCGTCCTCCCACGAGGCGCCCGACGCGAGACCGTGGTGGAACCGCGGGAGCTGGTGCAGCAGGGCCATGGCGAACACGACCGACACCTCGCCGACCGACTGCGCCATGCCCTGCCCGGCCTGCGTCACGCGCACGCCGCGCGCGAACAGCTCGGGCGTGACGAACGGCTTGACGCTCGCGCCCGTGTGCGCGACCAGGCGCAGGCCCGGCATGCGGTCGAGCAGCGCGGCGTCGAGGCGCGGCGTGCCCCACGAGATGACGAGCACCTCCGCCCGCGAGGGGCCCGACGACGCAGCGCCCGTCCGGGCGTCGAGCGTCGCCCCCAGCGTGGCCGGGTCGTCGACGAGCAGGACGTCGGTCAGCGTGCCCAGCGTCTCCCACGCCGCGGGCGAGAAGAACTCGGCCCGCAGCGTGGGGGAGACGCTGACGACGCTCGCGATGCGGCTCATCGGGGAATCATGCCAGCCACGCGTCGAGGTGCTCGGCGACGAACGCGTCGTCCGACGCGCCGAGCCACGGGTACGCGGCCGTGACGCGCGTGAGCTCGTCGGCCTGCCCGGGCGACAGCGTCTCGGCGGGGTCGAGGCACCAGATGCCCTCGAGCAGCCCTTGGCGTCGCAGCACCTCGTGCACCCCGGCGATGACCCCCGCGAAGTCGTTCGTGGAGTCGAACACCGCGGCGTTGGCGTCGGTGAGCCCGGTCTGACGGGCGACCAGGAGGCGCAGGGCCGCGTCGTCGGGCACCGTGAGCGTGCCGTCGGACGTGACGCCGCGCGCGGCCTGGGCGAGGCGCAGGGTCTCGACCGCGCCGCGCGTCCACACGGCCCACTGACCGAGCAGACCGCCCACGAAGCGTGCGGTGTACGGGCTCGCGCTCCCCGCGACCGGGACGTCGACCTCGGAGACCAGGTCGGCGATGATCGCGTCGTCGTTGCCCGTGTAGAGCGAGATCTGGTCGGCGCGGCCGGACTCGGCCACGCCGCGCAGCACGTCGATGGTCCGGTACCGGTTGAACGGCGCGGCCTTGACGGCCACGACGGCCTCGATCGCCGCGAACTCGCGCCAGAAGTCGACCGAGAGCCGCGGCCCGCCGATCGCCTCCTGGAGGTAGAAGCCGATCACGGGCAGGACCTCGCCCACGGCCCGCGCACGGTCGAGCAGGTAGCGCTCGACCTCCTCGCGCGTGCCGCTCAGCCCCGCGACACGCGGTGCGAGGAGCACCGCGTCGTAGCCGAGCTCCGCGGCGACCTGGGCCTCGGCCACGGCCTGGGCCGTCGGTCCCGAGGCTCCGGCGACCTGGACGAGCGGGCGCGGGCCGGTGACCGAGGATCCCGCGGGCGCGTTCCCGCCCGTCGTCTCGCGCGAGACCTCGGCCGCCATCTCGAGCACGGGCCGGTACAGCCCGACGTCGCGGATCTCGAACTGCGTCGTGTGCACGCCCACGGCCACGCCGCCGGCCCCGGCCGCGTGGTAGTACCGCGTCAGGGCGCGCTGGCGGCGCTCGTCGAACCGGCGGTCGGCGGTCAGCGCGAGCGGCTGGGCCGGGATGACCGTGCCGGCGCGCAGGAGCGCGAGCGAGTCGGGCTTCATGGCGAGGGCGGTCGAACCCATCAGAACTTCCCGTCGCGCACGGTGAACTTGGTGGCCTTGCCGCTCGTGGGCAGTCCCGCCGCGAGCCACTGCGCCTGCCAGTCGACGAGCGTGCGCAGCGAGACGTCGGGGTAGCCGAACAGCTCGTGGCACAGGCTCGCGTCGTTGAGCAGCGCCGTGCCGGCCTCGGTGCCCGTGAACGAGACCTCGCGGCCCAGGCCCGCACCGAGCAGCCCCGCGAGGCGACGCACCGACGCGGTCTCCGGGCCCGTGAGGTTGATCGTGAACGCGGGGGACGACGCGTGGCCGAGCGCGCGCAGCGCGACCTCGTTCGCGTACCCCTGCCACACGACGTTGACGTGGCTCGTCGTCAGGTCGACCGGTTCGCCCGCGAGGAGGGGCGCCGCGACGTCGCACAGCACGCCGTAGCGCAGGTCGACCGCGTAGTTGAGGCGGATGTTCGCGACCTTGGTGCCGCGCGTGAGGGCCGCGTGCTGGAACAGGCGCTCTCGCCCGAGGCAGCTCATGGCGTACTCGCCGACGGGCCCGGTCGGGTCGTTCTCGGAGCAGCCGCCCGAGGACACGGGCACGAGCGGGTAGACGTTCCCGGTCGAGAAGGCCGCGATGGTCGAGTCCGCGTAGCGGCGCGCGACGTCGCTCACGAGCGCGGCGTTCGCGGCCCACGCGAGCGAGGGGGCCGACGACGTGCCGAACTTGGCGCCGACCATGTAGACGACGTCCGCGCCGTCGGGCAGGCCGGCGAGGACGGCGGGGTCGCCCGTCATGAGGTCCGCCGTCACGACGTTCACGCCCGCGTCGCGCAGGTGGTCGGCCTGGGCCGGGTCTGACCAGCGGGAGACCGCGTGGACCGCGTCGCCGGTGCGGCCCGCGGCGTCGAGCGCGCGTCGCGCGAGGACCGTGAGGCTCGGGCCCATCTTGCCGCCCGCTCCCAGGACGACCAGGTCGCCCGAGCGGGCGGCCATGTCCGCGACGAGCGCGGGCGAGGGGGTGGTGAGCAGGTCCTCGAGCTCGGCGAGCGACGAGGGACCGGCGGGGCGCCCGACGGCGGAGGGGCCGGCAGGTGCGACGGCGGCGGCGGGCAGAGGGCTGGGTGAGGTCGAAGACACGAGTGCTATCCCTTGATTCCGGACATGGTGACGCCCTCCTGGAAGTAGCGCTGGGCCACGAGGTAGGCGGCGAAGATCGGCACGAAGGAGATGGTCGCGCCGGCGAGGATCATGTTGAGCGGCACGTCCTGCTGCTGCAGCGACGCGATACCCACGGTGAGGGTCCAGTGGTCGGTGCCCTGGCCCATGATGAGCGGCCACAGGAAGTCGTTCCAGTGCCACAGGAAGACGAACGTGCCGAGCGTCGCGAGGATCGGCTTGCACAGGGGCAGCACGATGCGCGTGAAGATGCGCCACTCGGAGGCGCCGTCGAGCTTGGCGGCCTCGAAGAGCTCGTCCGGCATGTCCATGATGAACTGCCGCATGAGGAACACGGCCTGCGCGTTCGCGAGCGTCGGCAGGATCAGGCCCCAGTAGGTGTCCAGGCCGCCGACCTGCGCCATGAGGATGAAGGTCGGGATGAGGGTCACGTGGTACGGGACCATGACCATCGCGAGGAACGACCAGAACATGGCCTCGCGGCCCGGGAACTTCTTCTTGGCGAACGCGTAGCCGGCCATCGCGGAGAACGCCAGGACCAGCACCACGGACACGACCGAGTAGATGAGCGTGTTCCCGAACCAGGTCCAGATGTTGCCCGCGCCGAGCACGCGCTCGTAGGCCGCGAAGCCCAGGTTCGTGGGGATCAGGCTCTGCGGGAACTGGATCGCCGCCGCAGGCTTGAGCGAGAGGACGACCATCGCGTAGAACGGGAAGATCGTGACGACCGCGGCGAGGCTCAGCACGACGTACCGCACGATCTTGCCGCGCAGCGTCAGGTCCATGCCCGAGCTCTTGCTGCGCCTGCGACGCACCTTGGGCGTGAGGTCGGTCGGGCTGGTGGTACCGGCAGTGGTCCCGGGGTGTCCCGGGGTGCCGGGGGTGGCGAGCGTGGTCACTTGTCCCTCCCGATGAGGCGACGCTGCACCAACGCAACGACGATGGTGATGATGAACAGGGCGACGCCGAGCGTGCTGGCGTAGCCGAGGTCGAAGTACTTGAAGCCCTGGTCGTAGATCTGGTAGACGAGGCTGTAGCTCGCGCGCGCCGGTCCGCCTCCCGTCATGGTGTAGACGAGGTCGAAGATCTGGAACGAGGCCGTGGTCTCGATGACCGCCAGGAAGAACAGGGTCGGCTTGAGCTGCGGCATGATGATGTGCCAGAAGCGGTGCCAGGCGTTCGCGCCGTCGAGCGCCGCGGCCTCCTCGAGCTCACGCGGCAGGTCCTGCATGCGGGCCAGGAGGATGAGCATCCCGTACCCGAAGCGCGACCAGATCGACACGAGCGCCAGGGCCGGCAGGACCAGGGTCGTGCTGCCGAGCCACGAGTCGGTCGACAGGCCGATCAGTCCCATGAGCTGCGACCACGGTCCGCCCGTCGAGAAGACCCAGGTGAACACGGTCGCAGCGAGCACGAGGCTCGTGACCACCGGCAGGAAGAACACCGAGCGGTAGAAGCCCGACCCGCGGAACGAACGGCGGACCAGGAGCGCCATGAAGGTCGAGATCGCGAGCGACAGCGGCACGATCAGGACGCTGAGGATCAGGGTCACGCGCATCGCGGACCAGAAGATCGGGTCGTTGACCATGCGCTCGAAGTTGTCGAGGCCGGTCCACTGGGCCGTGTCCCCGATCGTGTAGTCGAAGAAGCTCAGCCCCACGCCAGCGATCGCCGGTCCGAAGCGGAAGGCGAGGAAGAGCAGGAAGGCCGGGAGCGCGAAGAGCAGGCCGATACGGGCCTCGCGGCGGGCCATGGTGCGGCGGAACGCTGATGGGCCTGTCGGGCCGGTCCCGCCCGACGGGCCCGAGGACCCACCGGACGTGCTCCGCGCGACGGGCGTGGCGCCGTCGGGCACGGAGCCCTGGACGCCTGTCCCGAGGACGTCTCCGGACGGGGTGGTTGCTGTCATGAGGTTCTTCTCCTTCGCCTCACCGGGCCGGGGGCCGCGTCTGCGGCGGCCTCCCGGCCCGGTGGGTGTGGTGCGAGATCAGCCGAGGAGCGGGTTCGCGGCAGCGGCCGCGTCCTTCATGGCCTGCTCAGGGGTCTTCTGGCCGATGAGCGCGGCCTGGATCTCCGGGGCGAGGATGCCCATGACCTCGCGCGACTTCTCGTTGAGGTCACCCGAGGTGGTCGCGTCGAGCGTGGCCTCGAGGGCCGCCATGGTCGCGTCGTCGCCGTACAGGCCCGTCTGCGAGGTGTACGGCGTGAACCAGCCCGCAGCCTTCGCGTACTCGGCCGACGCCTCGGGGCGCGTGGCGAACGCGAGCCACTTGCCCGCCGCGTCCAGGTTCTCGGCCTTCTTCATGAGGGCCAGCGAGCCGACCGTGCCGTAGCCGATCGACTCGGCCTGCTTGAGGGAGGGGAGCACGACCGTGTTCTCCTCGCCCCAGAAGCTCGCGACGTCGCCGGGGCCCTGCTGCCACGTGCAGGCGATCTTGCCCTGCGCGGTGCGGGTCTGCTCGAACGCCGGGATGGTCGTCAGCAGGTCCTTCTCGACGAACCCGCCCTCGGCGAGGTCCGTGACGAACTGGAGCGCCTCGACGCCCTCGGGGGAGTCGAACGCGACCTTCGTGCCGTCCTCGGAGAACACCGAGCCGCCCGCCTGCCACAGCAGCGGGTAGAAGGACTCGTTGAGCGTCGCGTCGACCGCGCCCCAGTAGTTCGTGACGTCGTACCCGGCGTCCTTGAACTTCGGGGCCAGGGTCATCAGGTCGTCCCACGTGGCGGGGTAGTTGCCCGGCTCGCCGATCGCGTCGAACGCCGCGGCGTTGCACACGAGCGGCTTCGAGTTCATGATCAGCGGCGCGCCCATCATGGCGCCGTCGATGCTCACGGACTTCGCGGCGTTCTCGCGCAGGTCGCCCGTGTTGTCGGTGATGTAGTTGTCGACCGCCGCGAGGGACTTCGCGTACTTGGGGAGCTGGTCGGGGATCAGGTAGACGACGTCGGGGCCCTTGCCGCCCGCGATGCCCGTCGCGAGCGTCTCGTCGCGGCCGGCCCACGGGTAGATCTCGACCTTGACGTCGACGTCCGGGTTCTCGGCCGTGAACTCGGCGATCTGCTCGTCCCAGAACTTCTTGTGGGCCGCCTCGTCGGCGATGACGGGGTAGGTCCACATGGTCACCGAGCCCGAGGCCGCGCCGTCCGAGGGGACGGGGGTCGAGCTGCCGGTCGTGCCGCCACCGCTGCACGCGGTGAGGGCGCCGAGGCTGGCGATCGCGGCGATCGCGGTCACCACGTGCTTCTTCGGCATGGTCATTTTCGTGCTCCTTTGACGTCGAACGATGACTACCGTGCTGGATGCTTGCTGGATGCTTGCTGGATGTTTCGGGGGTCGTGCGGTGGTGCTTCGGGTGCTTCGCTGCTCCCTGCGAGGTGCTGCTTCGGTGTGTCCGGGCGGCTCGTGCCCGCCCGGATGGGACGTGCTGCTAGCGGGCCGGGACCTCCACGACGGTGCGTGAGTGTCTCGACTCCTCGGCCGCGAACACGGCGAGGTGGCTCTGGAGGGACTCGACGGCGCCCGAGCGGACGTGCGACGCGTCGCCCGTCGCGACCGCGCGCACGAACGCGTCCATGACGCCCGAGTCGCCGCCGCCGTGGTCGTCGGCCGCGTTGGTCGCGCCGTGGTGACCCGAGTCGTGGACCGTGACCGAGCCGTCCCGGAAGTCGGTGACCCGGATCTTCTCGCCGTCGCCGTCGAGGCAGCCGTGGGTCCCGAAGATCTGCGTCTTGCGGTGGTCCTGCTCCGAGAAGGCGGTCATGGTGAACGTCGCCGCTCCGCCGCCCTCGAGCTCCATCGCGACGACCTGGTGGTCCACGACGTCGTTGTCCGAGGCGTAGACGCACCGCCCGTAGTCGCCCGTGCGCAGCGCCTCCATCACCGAGGCCTCGTCGGTGCCGTCGGTGACGACCGTGACGGGCCAGATCGGCCCCTTCTCGCGCAGCGTGCCCAGGTACAGGCGGGGAGCCGAGTACGGGCAGGTCGGCTCGAGCGGGCAGTCCAGGCAGCGGTCCGCGGCGCCCTCGGGACGCTCCTCGGGCCGGAAGTGCTTGAGCGAGCCGAAGCTCGCGACCGTCGTGATCCGCTTGCCCGTGACGTAGCGGATCCAGTCCAGGTCGTGGCTCGACTTGGCGAGCAGCATGGGGCTCGACGTCTTCTCCGAGCGCCACGGTCCGCGCACGTACGAGTGCGCGTCGTGCCACCAGCCGACCGGCTCGAGGTGCTGCACGTTGACGACCTCGCCCAGGACGCCCGAGTCGACGACCGACTTCATGAGGTCCGTGTACGGCATGTAGCGCATGACGTGGCACACGCCGAACAGGACACCCGAGGCCTCGACCGCGTCGACGACGTCGCGACACTCCTCGGGGCTCGGTGCGAGCGGCTTCTCGACCAGGATCGCGTAGCCCTGCGCCGTGAGCGCCACGACCGGGTCGCGGTGCTCGCGGTCCTGGGTCGCGACGATGACCATGTCGGCGAGGCGGGCGGGCGCGCCCGTGGTCTCGTCGCCCGCTGCGACCAGGGACTCCCAGTCCGCGAACTCCGCGACGGGGGCGGCGTCGGGGTTCGCCGCTGCCGAGCCGGACGCCACGAGCGAGCGCTGGAACGGGCGCGGGTCGGCGACCGCGACCAGGCGGGCACGGTCGGGGTGCGCGGCGATCCAGCGTGCGTAGGTCTGACCACGGTTGCCGGCGCCCACGAGGGCGACGGTCACGGGTGCATCATTGCGGGTCACGAGCGGTCCTTGCTTCGTTGCGGGGGCTGCGGGGAGAGCGGGTGGTGCGGTGAGGGGCCGGGCGAGTACGGCTTCATTTGCTATTTGCTATAGCAACTATGACAGATGATCCTGCGCCCTGACAGCCCGTCAGGTCAACTTGCGACCGAGTCGTTATCTTTCGTGCGGTCTGGGACCGGGCTCGACCGGGGTGGGGGCGCGGGTCTTCCATCCGGCCTCCTTCGTCGGCCTCCCGCCAGACCCGCCACGACCCGCGCCCCCACCCTGGTCGAACCCTCCGGGCCGCCGTGAGGGTTCCTCGGCCAGGGACGTCCTTCCGAGGCTTGCGGGGTCGGTGGTGAGGGTCGGCGGCTCGGTGCCGAGCACGAGGTTGCGGTCATTTTCCCGCTGACAGCGGCCGCAACCTCGTGGTCGAGGGCGCGGAACCTCGTTCTCGGCACCGGAGGCTGGTCGCACCGGCCTTGCTCTCGGCAGACGCCCACCGCATGGTCGACGACCGGGCCGAGACCGACGGCTGCCGCTGCCACCGGGCCGGTCCGCCGGTGCCGAGCACGAGGTTGCGGTCGGTATCCCACGGAGAACGACCGCAACCTCGTGGTCGAGGGCGCGGAACCCCGTTCTCGGCGCCGGAGGTCGGAGGCCGGCAGCTCGGTGTCGGTGAACGTCCCGTCGCTGCCCTGATGCCCGTGCGACGCCGGCCGCACCCCTCGTGCTGTCGGGGTGCGGCCGGCGGGACGGGCAGGGGTCAGACCACGAGCGTGCCCGTCGTCGAGACCGTCGGGCCGTCGGACGGGATCGCGACGCGCTGCACGCCGCTCTCCACGTTGCCCGAGTGCAGGAGGTAGGACCCCGTGCCGAACGCGCCGTCGGCGAGCTGGAGGCGACCACCCGTGAAGGTGGAGCCCACGGCCGACCATCGATTGATACCTGCGTCTAGCTTCACGTGACCAGTGTCACCCGTCGGAGCCGTCGATCGTGCACCGTCCAGGTTCCAGATGACCGGCTTGTCCGCCTTCGCCCGGCTCAGGAAGGTGCCGCCCGCGGGCGATCCCTCGAGCCGGGCCCCGTCGCCGACCCGGATGGTCTGCTCGGCGGCGCCCGCCGCGACGACCGCGACGTTGCGCACCACGCCGCCACGGATCGTCAGGTCTCCCGACGCCGTCACGGTGCCCTTGCCCTCGGCGGCCTCGAGCGTGCACTGGTCCAGGACGACCGGGCCCGCGCCCGCGAACGACGCACCCTCCAGCCCGTTCAGCGTCGTGCGGACCAGGTGGACCGGGTTGGTCACGGTGGCCTGCGTGATCGGCGTACCCGGCAGCACGTTGAAGCGCGAGCCCTCGATGACGTTGGGACGCTTCGAGCGGCTCGACGCCTGCGAGACGATCAGGGTGTCGTCGGCCTGGCACCCGCGCAGCTGGACGCCGTCGGCGTTGACCCACAGCATGCCCGAGCCCGCGAGTCCCTCCTTGCGGATGACCTGGACGTCCTCGAGCGTCAGGTCGGTGACCTTGACGCGCGCCACGAACCACGAGCACACGTGCTTGCTGACCGTGATGCGCTTGGCCGACGAGCCCCACGCCGCACCCGAGTTCGCGAACGTCATGAGCCCCGAGTTCCCGACGTACGTCAGGTCGTGCTCGTACTGGCCGTGCGTCACGAACGGGCCCTGGTCGTCGCCGTCGCCGTGGCAGTTCTCCACGAGGCCGTACGCCGAGGCCGTCCAGTCGTTGAGGTGGCGGCAGTTCGAGGTGTGGCAGTCGGACACGTGCCCGTACAGGCAGTAGATCTGCTGCGTCAGGTAGCCCGCGCCGCCCCACGTGATCGAGGCCGGGTTGGCGAGCGAGCAGCGCGACGTCGTGAAGAACGTCGACCACCGGCGCATGACCAGGGGCCAGAACGTCGCGACCCCGTGCACGTTCTCGACGTCGCAGCTCACCGCGTACTCGAACGCGAGCGGGTGCGATCCCGTGTACTGGTCACCGCCCGCGACGCCCACGAACGACAGGTTGCGCACGTGCACCTGCTGCACGGGCTCGACCTTGGTCCACGTGAGCGTGCGTCCCGCGGCGAGCTCCCAGCCGTTGAGGTAGTTGACGCGCACGTGCGTCGCGTCGACGATCTGCGTGACCTGGACCTGGAGCTGCAGCTCGCGCTCCCACTTGCCCGCGAGCGCGTTGACCTCGAGCGCGTACCACTCGCCCACGGCGTACTGCGAGGAGTCGGCGACCTCGAAGTCGTCGCGCAGCTCGGGCATGACGGCCGTGAGCTTGTGGGTGCGGACGTCGTCGGTCACGGTGCCGCGGAAGAACAGGACGGCCGCGAACGGGTCGTCCTGCCCGGCCTTCTCGATGCCCTCGGTCGTCATGGTGTGCCCGCCGAAGTCGAGCTCGAGGTGCGAGCGCGTGAACCGGTGGCGGCGCACGAAGTTGAGGTCGGAGTGCGCCTCGATGCGGCTCACGGTCGGGTCGTTCACGAGCGCGTCGAGCGCGTCGTCGGCCGGGGTGTCCTTCCCGAACAGCCCGAACCAGCGGAAGTCGGCGGTGCCCGTGTGGAGCGTGTGCCATCGCCCTCGGTTCGTCCCCTTGGCTCCGATGTCCTTCGGCGCGAGCACCGTGCCGCCGTTCGCGGCCGCCTCGCTCTTCGCGTCGTAGCGGACCAGGCGCGCCGCACCGTCACCCGGCGTGGCGTGGCCGAGGAGCTGGACGACCGTCCCGTCGTCGATCTTCTTGGCCTTCCAACCCACGAGCTGGGCGACGGACGCCGCGACCAGGACCTCGTCGTCGGGCTCGTCCTTCTTCATGGGCAGCACGCCCGACGGCGCCGCGGCAGCGGGCGTGCTGGCTGCGGCCGACTGCGTGCCCATCAGGGCGCCGGCGGCCACCAGGCCGCCGATCCCGGCGACGCGCAGCAGGTTGCGGCGCGAGGGGGCCTCGACCGTGGGGCCCTGGAGGGGCGAGGTCGGCGCCGTCGCCGGCCCGTCGGGGGTCTGTCCGGGCGTAAGAAGGTTCGTCATCTGCAGAGGCCTTTCATCAGGGGTGCTTCCGGGTGGGCAGGGAGGGGGAGTGCTCGTGCGGTTCACAGCGCGAGGGAGTCGGTGACGAGGACGTGGTCGCCCTCGGGGAAGCCGGTGCGGTCGACGCCCTGCTCGACGCAGCCGGACTGGAGCACGCGCGTGGCCGGGGCCAGGTCGTACCGGCCGCCGCTGAAGCGCGTGCCGACCGCGGTCAGCGCGTCGGCGCCCGAGGTCAGCGTGACGTGCGCGGTGGTCCCGCTCGTGGCGAGCGTCGCGCCGCGCAGGTCCACCTGGACCGCGCCCGGGCCCGCAGCCCGCGACACCAGGGCGCCTGCCGTCGTCGTGCCGGAGAGCTCCGTCCCGCGGACCGTGAGCCTCTGGTCGCGGACCCCGCTGAGCTGGATGCCCGTGCCGGTGAGCGTCCCGCCGCTGATCGTGACGTCGGCCGACCCGACGAGCGCGGGGGCCGCGGGGGAGGCCTCGTCGGTCGAGCCGACGAACGTGCAGTCGGTGAACGTCACGGGCCCCGCGCCGCGCAGGATCGTGCCGTCGAACCCGGTGAAGCTCGTCCGGACGAAGTGGACCGGGTTCGCGACCGGCGTCTGGTGCAGCACGCTGGCGACCGGCAGCGAGAAGTGGCAGTCCTCGATGACGTTGGGCCGCTTCGACAGGTTCGACCGCTGGGCGACCGCGAAGAACGACGCGGTGCACCCGCGCATCTGCACGCCGTCGGCGTTGACCGTGAGGCTGCCCTGCTGGTCGAACGTCGAGCGTGCGACCACGTGCACGTCCTCCAGCGTCAGGTCGGTGATCTTGGTGCTCACCGTGAACCACGAGGCCACGTGCTGCTTGACCGTGATGCGCTTGGCGCTGATGCCCCACTGCGCCCCCGAGTTGGCGATGTCCATGAGGCCGCTGTTGCCCTGGAACACCAGGTCGTGCTCGTACTGGCCGTGCGTCGTGAACGGGTTGCCGCCCTGGTCGTCGCCGTCGCCGTGGCAGTTCTCGACGAGGCAGTAGGCCGAGGCCGTGAGGTCGTTGAGGTGGCGCGCGTTGTGCGAGCGGCAGTCCGCGACGCGTCCGTGCAGGCAGTAGATCTGCTGCGTGAGGTAGCCCGCGCCGCCGTAGAAGACCGTGGGCGGGTTCGCGACCGAGCAGCGCTCGGTCGCGAAGAACGTGTTCCAGCGGCGCATGATGACGGGCCACCACGTCCTGGAGCCGTGCACGTCCGAGACGTCGCAGCGCACCGCGAACTCGTACGCGACCGGGTGCGAGCCACTGAGCTCGCGGTCGTCGGGCAGCTCCCCGTCGAGCGGGCCGTCGTAGGGGCCGGCCCCGACGAACGTCATGTTCCGCACGTGGACCTGCTCGACGGGCACGACCTTGCGCCACTCGAGCACGCGGCCCGGGGCGAGCTCCCAGCCGTTGCGGTAGTTGACGCGCACGTGCGCCGCGTCGACGACCTCGGTGACCTGCACGAGCCGCTGGAGCTCGCGCTCGTCGCGCCCGCCACCCGGCCGGGGGTCGACCTGCACGGTCCACCAGTCGCCGACCGCGAACGCGGTCGAGTCCGCGACCTCGAACACGTCGCGCTGGTCGGGCATGGTCTCGACGAGCGTGCGCTGCTGGGTCACGTCCGTCACGGTCCCCTGGAAGAACATGACGGCGCCGAACGGGTTGTCGTGCGCGTTGCGCTCGATGCCCTCGGTCGTGATCGTCCGGCCGCCGAAGTCGAGCTCGAGGTCGGAGCGCGCGTAGGTGTGGCGGCGCACGAAGTTGAGCTCGGTGTGCCCTTCGATGCGGCTCACGGTCGGGTCGTTCACGAGCGCGTCGAGCGCGTCGTCGGTGCTGCCCGTGGGGGCGTCGGCGCCGAAGATCCCGAACCAGCGGAAGTCGGCCGTGCCGGTGTGGAGCGTGTGCCACCGCCCAGGACCCAGCCCGGCCGCACCGAGGTCCTGCGGCGCCAGCACCGTGCCTCCGTTGGGGGTCGCGGTGCTCTTCGCGTCGTAGCGGACGAGGCGGGCGGCGCCGTCGCCGGGGGTCGCGTGGCCCAGGAGCCGGACCACGGTGCCGTGGTCGATCTTCTTGGCGCGCCAGCCGACGAGCTGGGCGACGGACGTCGCGACGGTGAGCTCGTCGTCGGGCTCGCTGTCCTTGCTCAGGCCCAGCGGCGCGGCGAGCGCCGCAGGCGCCGTGCTCGTGGACAGCGCGAACGCGGTCGCGGCCAGCGCGCCCATGCCGGCGACGCGCAGCAGGCCGCGGCGCGAGGGGGTGGTGGGGTCGGAGTCGGGGGAGAGGTCGGGGGCTGCCGCGCTCTCGCGGGCAGTCAGGGGGGTCTTCACGTGGGTCACCCTTCGGACAAGTCGATGAGACGGGTCCGTTCAGGCGTGGCCGACGCGCGGCAACGGGGGAGTGCGGGTGGAGTCCGCCGGGCCGGGGCTGCGGTGACCGGCGACGGGAGTGCGAGGGAACGGTTCAGGCTGTGTGCGGCAGGCCGCGACAGCAGGATGGATGCGCTTCGTTGCGTCCGGATGAATCGGGTATTTCCCGGAGATTAGGCCGGTGCTATAGCAATGTCAAGAGGATGGTGACGCGTCGCCAGGTCCGTCAGGGCCTCCCGAGGCGCGTTGCTGACATCGGCACGGTGCCTGCATCGAGATGCGGGCCACGGGGGTGGGGTCGACCTCCTCGACCCCCGCTGGCCGCATCTCGGTGCGCGTCCCTCGTCGGGCACGACGGCGGGCGCCCCCTGCCTCACAGGTAGTCGCCGGGCCAGTGGAAGCCGGCGGCCGGGCCGCTCGTCGCGGCGCGCAGGGCGTCGATCTCCGCCGCTGCACGCCGGACCGGTCGGAGCATGCCCGTAGCGTCCGACGTCGTCTCGCGGTCCTCGGCAGCCAGGAGCACATCGGTGAGGACCGTGGTCGCCGGGATGTGCGGCAGGCGCACCTCGGCGCGGGTCGCGCCGCGCTCGCGGGCCAGGGCTCGGGCCGCTCGTGCGAGCGCCTCGACCGCCGACGTGTCGTCGGGCCCGACGGCGAGCTCCCGCACGCGCACCACCTCGCCTTCGCTCTCCGCGACCAGGTAGCCCGCGATCGTGCCGTCGGGGCGTCGAGCGGTGAGGAGCTCGGCGGCCGAGTACCAGAGGGGGACCCGGTGCTGCCAGTGCTCGGCCGTCCGGCGCGTGGTCACGGGCGCGTCGTGGAACGCGTCGTGGAGGGTCGCGAGATCCCGCCACGGGAGGTCGGTGCTCCAGGCGGGGAACGTGGTGGGGGTGGCCGAAGCTGCGTGCACCGGCCGCTCGTGGCGGACCACGAGCCTGGCCGAGCCCGGCTGCCCGGCCGATCCCGGCTGCCCGGCCGAGCCCGGCTGCCTGGCCGCGCCCGGCTGCCCGGCCGAGCCCGGCTGCCCGGGGCGAGCGGCGCCGTCGGGCCGGAGGGGGCCCGTGACGACGGGGACCTCGAAGGTCTCCCAGCCGCTTGGGCGGTACACGCCAGGGGTGCCCGTGAACAGCAGCGAGGCGTCCATGCCCGCGGCCTCCATGCGCTCGACCGCCGCGGCGAGCGCGAGCCGCACCAGGCCCCGTCCGCGCACGTCGGGCGCCGAGGCGACGTTCGCGATACCGCCCACGGTGAGCGTGGTGGCTGCCCCACCGGGCCCGGGAAGGCCCACGAGCGTGCGCGGGCTCCAGCAGACCGAGGCGACGACGCGGTCCGGCTCTGCGCCCGTCCCTGGGAGGACCGCGACGATCGTGCGGTCGAGCCGGTCGGCGTCGGTCTCGTAGACCGGGACCATGAGCGGGGCGTCGAACGCCGCTGCCCACAGCGTGTACAGCGACGGGACGTCGGCGGGGGTCGCGGTGCGGAAGTCCATGGGGCTCCTCGATGAGCCTGCGGGATGTCGTCGCAGGTGGGGATGGGTGCGCGAGGCGGTCCAGGTACGCCTGGCCCTGTCGGCTTGACGCTTTGCTATAGCAAGAATAGTCTCGCACCCACGTTCTCGAGTGAACGATGCACGGCAACGAAGCACGTGCGAGGTCGGGCTGGACCTCGCACGACGTGTCCATCCCTCGACCGCCACGACCCGCACCGACGCGAGCCGTCCCTTCGCTGCCCCCACCCCTGTTGACGGGGTGTGCCCGGCACGCCACAGTGCTCCCATGATGAGGACCACCGTCGACGCCGCCTCGCTCCTCGCAGCGACCGAGGCCAGGCGTCGCGCCCAGCGACGCGCCACGTCCCTCCCGCTCACGGGGACGGCCGCGGGGCTCGCCGTCCTCGCCGTGTCCCTCTGGAGCGAACCCTGGAGGTTCTGGCCGGGGATGCTCGTCCCGTCCCTCGTGTACCTCGTGTTGTGGGTCGTCGCCGCGCGTCGCACGAGGCGTGGACCGGCATGGGTGACCGAGGGCAAGGACCGGTACGGCGTGGTCCTGCTCGTGCTCGTCCTGCTGGCGTACTTTTCGGGTCCGATGATGCTCCGGTTCGCCGGTCCTGCTTTCGCGCTGGGCATCGGGCTGCTCCTGCTCGACGGTCGTACCGGGAACCCGTTGCTCCGGGGCCCGGGGATCGCGCTGGTCGTGACGAGCCCGATCGTCGCGCTCGTCCTGTCCCGCGCACTGGGACCGATTCTCCTGGTGCTCGCGGTCGGGTGCGGTGCGCTCGCCCTCGTGGCGTCCCGGCGCGAGTCCGCGCTGCTGTCGGAGCGCGCGTGAACGAGCTCGGCATCCGCACGGTCATGGAACCGACCGACCCCGGGACGCTGGCGTACCGCGACGAGTGGACCGTCGACGGCGAGACGCTCACCCGGCTCGTCGATCGCGTGTCCCTTGCGGAGGGGCCGGGAGGGCTCGCGGCCCCGCTGGTCGACCCGAGCCCGTTCCTGTCGGCCACCGCGTCGGAGTACCTCGACGTGCTGCTCGGCGGCGGAGCCCCCGACGACGTGAGCGTCTTCGCCGACGGTCGTGTCCCGCTGCTCGTCTGCCCGGTGTGTGCGGACCTCGGGTGCGGCGCGGTGAGTGCGCGGCTCGTGATCGGTCAGGGTGTCGTCGAGTGGCGCGACCTCGGCTGGCAGGTCCCGGGCGAACGTGCCGACGAGGGGGTCGAGGACGTGCCGTTCACCCCGCCCGTGCACCTGGTCTTCGCGCGTGACGCGTACGAAGCGCTGGTCGGCCGACTGCTGCTCCGCTACCTGCCGGCCTGACCCCGCACGGCCCGTCGCGTCAGCGCGCGGCCTCGACGGCCACGGCCCCGGTCGCGGTCCCCGGAGCAGGGCCGGCCTCTGCCTCGCCCTCCTCGGTGTGGCTCTCGAGCCGCGCCGCGGCCTCGCCGATGTGCTCGGCCATGACGGTCCGCGCCCGCTCGGGGTCACCGCTCGCGATCGCGTCGATGATGAGGTTGTGCGTCTCGGCGTGCGCGACGCGCGCCTCGGGGTCCAGGGCCACGTTCGCGGCGCGCAGGAAGCCCGTGATCCGGGAACGGAGCTGGGACGTGATGGTCATGAGCATGCGGTGGTCGGCGAGCTCCCAGAGCTGCTCGTGGAAGCGTCGGTCGAGCTCGAACACGCGGGCCGAGCTGCCGCGCTCGGCCGCGTCGACCATCTGCTGCACGGTCTTGCGCAGGCGGGCCTCGGTCTTGGCGTCCCACTCGGCCTGCACGCGCACGACGACGAACTGCTCGAGCAGGGTGCGCAGGCTCGAGATCTCCTCGAGGTCGCGGCTCGTGAGCGCGGCGACGCGCGCCCCGCGGTGGGGGAGGCGTTCGACGAGTCCTTCCTCGGTGAGGCGGGTGAGGGCCTCGCGCACGGGGATGTGGCTCGTGCCGAGCCGTTCGGCGAGCTTGCGCTCGACGAGTCGTGACCCGGGCGCGAGGTCGCCGCTGAAGATGGCCTCTCGCAGCTCGACGGTCACGCGGTCGGCGACGTTCAGGTCGGGCACGCTCTTGAGCGCCATGGGTTCTCCGTAGTGTTCTGCGGTCCGATCCGGGAGGTGCCCCGAAGGATAGCGGTCGGCGAACCGGGCCCGGCTGCTCGCCCGCGGTGCGTGGTCGGGGCGAGGTCTGCGCGGGGCGCACCGTTGTGCCACCATCGAGGCGAAGGGCCACCGGACGGCTTGCCCCCTCACTACATGCTATAGCATTCGAGGGTTCACGCACAGGCTCGAGGAGGATCCATGGTGTCCCTGCACGACCAGGTGAAGGTGCCTGGTTTCCGCGGTCTGGCAGGTGTCGCGCGCCGCGACGTGACGCCACCGGTGGGCATCCGCGCCCGCAACTGGGGTCCGGCCGACTGGAACGCCTCGGAGGGGTCGCACCGTGCGATGACCCTCACCGCGATCGCCCTCGCCGAGGAGCAGACGCCCGGCTCGGGCGTCTCGCCCGCGCACCGCACGCCCGACGGCGCCGCTCACCCCGAGCGCACCGGCGCGCCCCGGACCGATCCTCTGGTCATGATCACCGTGGACGCCACGTGGTGGCGCCGCGTCGACGACGAGCGCGGCGTCCGGGACGCGGTCCTCGCGGGCCTCGGCCTGCCGCCCGAGCGGCTGCTCATCTCGTTGTCCCACACCCACGCCGGACCGGTGCTGTGCAGCCACGACGCCGACCTCGAAGGTGGCGAGCTCGTCCCCGCCTACCTCGAGCACCTCGCGGCGCAGGCCGTCGACGCGGGCCGCGAGGCCGTGGCCACGCTCGCCCCCGCGACGCTCGAGTGGACCACGGGGCGCTGCGCGCTCGCGGCGGACCGCGAGCTGATCCTCGGCGCGGGCGGGTCGCACGGCGAGCCCGTCGACACGGGGCCCGCCGCGTCCGGTGCCGCGACGTCCGCCGGTTCCGGCGCCACCGCGGACGTCACCGAGGACTTCGGGCTCCCCGTGATCGGGTTCAACCCGTCGGTCCTGCGCGCCGCCACGGACGACACGGTCGTGATCGGCCGGCTCAGCCGGGTCGAGCCACACACCGCGGACGACCACCCTGCACCGACCGGGCACGACCACCCGCCGTCGACCGCCGACGCGAGCCGCTGCCCCGCCTGCGTGGCCGCCCGCGAGCCCCTGCGGACCACGACGCCTCTCGCGACGATCGTCAACTACGCCTGCCATCCCACGACGCTCGCGTGGCAGAACACCCTGGTCTCCCCGGACTACGTGGGCGCGATGCGCGACCTCGTCGAGGAGTCGACCGGGGCCCCCGTCGCGTTCTTCCAGGGCGCCTCGGGCGAGCTGGCCCCGCGCGAGCAGTACACGGGGGACGTGGCGGTCGCCGACCGGCACGGTCTCTCGCTCGGGCACGCGGTCCTCGCGGCGCTCGCCGAGCTGCCGCCCCCCGGCACGGCCCTCGAGCTCACGCACGTCGTGCAGTCCGGAGCGCCGCTGGGCATGTGGGAGCCGCGCCCCGTCGAGGGCTCGCGCGTCCTGCGCGCGGTGAGCGACGCCGTCGTGCTGGACCTGCGCGGCCTGCCGACCCTCGCGCAGATGGAGGCCGAGTGGGCCGACATCGACCCGCGCAGCCGCGACGAGCGGCTGCGCCGCGCGCGCAACCTGCGCGACGGCTACGTGACCGGCCCGACCGTCGAGCACCCCACGTGGGTGTGGCAGATCGGCGACGGGTTCCTCGTCGCGCACCCGGGCGAGGCGTACTCGCGCTTCCAGCGCACGGTCCGCGAGCACGCGGGTGACCACCCCGTGGTCGTCGCGAACCTGACCAACGGCCCGGGGTTCGTGTACCTGCCGACCGACCAGGCCTACGAGCGCGGCGCTTACCAGGCGTGGCAGTCGCCGCTCGCGCCCGGGTCGCTCGCGCGGCTCGAGCAGCACGCGAACCACCTCATCGACACCCTGGCGGCGACGACGCCCGTACCAGCGCAGACTTCCACGGAGGACCAGTGAGCATCCCCAGCACCACGACCACGGCCGGCACCCCGGCCGGCACCCCGCTCCGCACCGCGATCGTCACGGGCGGCGCGGCGGGCATCGGCCGACAGATCGCCGAGCGGCTCGCGTCCGACGGCTACCGCGTGGTGTGCGCGGACGTCGTCCAGCACGACCTGCCCGCGCTCGACCTCGTGGCCCTGCCCGCCGAGCCGAGCCTGGTATGGATGCCCCTCGACGTCACCGACCACGCGGCCGTGGGGGCGGCGTTCGACGCGGTCGCCGCCGCGACGGGCAGCATCGACGTCCTGGTCAACAACGCTGGGATCCAGCGCCACCGCGGCATCGAGGACCTGAGCTGGGACGAGTGGAAGGCCGTGGTCGACGTCAACCTGCACGGCGTCTTCACCTGCCTCCAGGCCGCGGGCCGGCACATGCTCGCCGCGGGCCGCGGCGCGATCGTCAACATCTCGTCGGTCTCGGCGCGCGGCTCCGCGGGCCGGGCCCCGTACTCGACGACCAAGGCGGCCGTGATCGGCCTGACCTCGACCGCGGGGGCCGAGTGGGCCGCGCGCGGGGTACGGGTCAACGCGGTCGCGCCCGGGTACATCGACACGGGCGTCTTCCGCCAGGGCGTCGCGGCCGGGACGCTCAAGGAGGAGACGATCCTCGCGCGCATCCCCGCGGGCCGCCTCGCCGACGCCTCGGAGATCGCGAACGCCGTGAGCTGGCTCGTGTCCGACCAGTCGCAGTACGTGATCGGCCAGACCCTCTACGTCGACGGCGGGTTCATCATCGACTACGGCGTCCCGCTCGCGAAGAAGCCGGAATGACGAGCCGAGCCATGAGCCGGGGCGGGTTCGCGCGCATCACCGACGTCCGCACGTCGACGACCGTCGTCGCCCTGCCGCAGCCCTTGCAGCTCGGGGCCATGACGGTCACGCGCCGCGAGTACGTGGGGGTCCAGGTCCGTGCGCTCCTGCCCGACGGCGCCGAGGTCACGGGCGTCTCCTACGCCCTGACGCGCGAGGCGCCCATGGCCGAGGTCGTCGAGCGCCTCGTCGCACCGCACGTCGTGGGCCGCGACCTCCCGGTCGGGGACCCGGCCGCAGGGGTGCGCGCGGCGTGGGACGCCGCGCTGCGCGGCTCGGCGATCGTGGGGCGCGTGGGCCTGGTCCGCCGGGCGATCGGTCTGGTCGACGTCGCGCTGTGGGACGTCGCGGGTAAGGTTGCGGGCGTCCCGGTGTGGCGTCTCCTGGAGTCCGGCGCCCCCGCGCGCGTCCCGTCCTCGGCTCACGGTGCGTACGGCGCGGCCGTGGTGCCCGACGACGGCACGGGCGTCGGTCCGTCGACCCGCCCTGACCTGCGGGCGGGCGAGGGGGCGTCCGGCCCGGTCGCGCCCGCGGCCCGCCCGGCGATCCTGGTCGCGGCCTACCCGACCCCCGGTCGCACGGCGCGCGACGTCGCCGACGAGGTGCTCGACCGCGCCCGCGAGGGCTGGCCGCTGCTCAAGATCTCCCGTTCTCCCGACCGCGACCTCATGCGCGGCCTGCTCGCGATCCTGCGCGACGAGCTGCCAGGAGCGACGGGCCGGGAGACGGAGGCGGGCCGCAGCGGCGTCGTCGTGGACGTCGGCTTCGGCTGGCGTGACGCGGACGACGCGCTCGCCGACCTGGACGCGTGGGGGATCGGCGGTCCCGCAGGGGCCGGAGCGCCTGCGCTCGCCTGGCTCGAGGACCCCGTGCTGCCCGAGGACGCCGACGGCGCCGCGCGCATCCGTGAGGTCACGGGACTGCCGCTCGCGATCGGCGACGAGGTCACGGACCCCGAGGTCTTCGCTCGGCTCGCTGCGCTCGGCGCGCTCGACGTGGCGCGCGTGGACGTGGTCGGGATCGGCGGCATCACCGCGGCCGAACCCCTGGTCCGGTCCTGGCAGGACGCGGGGCTCGTGACGTCGAGCCACGTGTACCCCGAGGTCAGCGTCCACCTGGGAGGTGCAGCGGGGATCGGGGTCGAGACGTTCGAGCGCTCGCCGCAGGGCAACCCCTACGACCCGGCACCGCTGCTCGTCGAGGGCGGGCCGACGTTCTCGGACGGCACGGCGCTGCCGCCCGAGGCCCCCGGCCTGGGCTTCACGCTCTCGCCCGCGTACTTCACGTTCGAGACCGAGCCCTCGCGGCCGAGCGTCCGGTCGGCGTCCGGGATCGGCTCCGGAACGACGACAGGCTCATGCTCGACTGACGGCAACCGCATGCTCGACGACCAGGAGGAGCCATGACCGACCCGACCAGCACGCCCGGGGCGGGCTCCGCTGTCGGGCCGGACGACGTGCGCGCCGCGACCCGCAGCGTCGTGGTGACCGGGAGCGGCAAGGGCATCGGCCGTGCGATCGCCGCGCGGCTGACCGCCGACGGGTGGGTCGTCGTCGGGCTCGAGCGGACCCCCGGCTCGGGGACCGTCGAGGAGGGGATCTGTGCGGCCGTCGTGCTCGCGGACTCGCGCGACCGCGAGGCGCACCGCGAGGCCGCGCGCGTCGCCCGGACCCTCGCGCCGCTCGCGGGATGGGTCAACAACGCGGGCATCACCCAGACCACCCCGCTGCACGCGATGGGCGACCCGGGACGGGCCGAGGCGATCGAGCGCACGGCGCGCGACGTCGTCGAGATCAACGGGCTGGGCTACCTGTGGGGGGCCGCCGCGGCGGTCGAGGCGTTCACCGACCAGGTGAGCGGCGGGTCGATCGTCAACGTCGGGTCCATCCACGGGCGGTCCTCGTTCGTCGACCACGCGGCCTACGAGCTGACCAAGGGCGGGATCGACGCCCTCGCGCGCAGCGTCGCGGTGACGTACGGGCGCTACGGCATCCGGGCCAACACGGTCGCGCCCGGCGGGGTCCGCACGCCGCACCTCGACGCGCAGATCGCGAACGCCGCCGACCCGGCGGCCGAGGAGCGCGGGCTCGCCGAGGGCCCGCCGCTCGGGCGCATCGCCGAGTCGTCGGAGATCGCGGCCGTGGTCGCGTTCCTGCTGTCGGACGAGTCGTCCTACGTGTCCGGGCAGTCGATCGCGGCCGACGGCGCATGGACCGCGTCGTTCGGCACGCTGCCGCACGACGCAGAGCTCGACGCGCGGTACGGGCTGGGGTGAGTCGACCGGGAGGACCCTGACGACCCGGCTGCCTTGGCGATACACCATCTTCTGGATTCAGGTTTCCGTGTACTGTCCTGTCCATGGAGACCGTCACCCTCACGCACACCGCGGCGCTCGCGCGGCTCGGGCACGCGTTGTCCGACGAGACGCGCACGCGCATCCTCCTGACCCTGCGTGAAGCGCCCGCGTACCCCTCGGACCTGGCCGACGCCCTGGGCGTCTCGCGCCAGGTCATGTCGAACCAGCTCGCGTGCCTGCGCGGGTGCGGGCTCGTCGAGGCGATCCCCGACGGCCGTCGCACCTGGTACCGGCTCGCCGACAGCCATCTCGCGCCCGCGCTGGACGACCTGCTCCGGCTCGTCGTCACGGTCGACCCGACGTGCTGCTCGCCCGACGGGTGCACCTGCTCATGACCGGCATGACGACCTCCGCCCACGAGGTGCACGGGCAGGGCATCGCACCCGCCCGCAGGGCCCTCCTCGAGCGTCGCGTGCGCTGGATCGTCACGGCGACCATCGCCTACAACGTGGTCGAGGCGGTCGTCGCGATCACGGCCGGTCGCCTCGCGTCCTCGGCGGCGCTCGTCGGCTTCGGCCTCGACTCGGTCGTCGAGGTGCTGTCGGCCGCAGCCGTCGCGTGGCAGTTCGCGGCCCCCGACCCGCACCGTCGCGAGCGCACCGCGATGCGCCTCATCGCGGTGTCGTTCTTCGGTCTCGCGCTGTTCGTCAGCGTCGACGCCGTGCGCACGCTGCTCGGGGCATCCGACCCCGACCACTCGACCGTCGGGATCGTGCTCGCGGCCGTGAGCCTCGTGATCATGCCGTTCCTCTCCTGGTTCGAGCGGCGCACGGGACGCGAGCTGGGGTCGGCCTCGGCCGTCGCGGACTCGCGCCAGACGCTCCTGTGCACCTACCTCTCGGCCGTGCTGCTCGTGGGCCTGCTGCTCAACACCACGCTGGGCTGGACGTGGGCCGACCCGGTCGCGGCCCTCGTCATCGCGGCCGTCGCGATCAAGGAGGGCGTCGAGGCCTGGCGCGGCGACGCGTGCTGCTCGCCCGTCGCGGCGCTGCACGCCGAGGGAGAGGGGGCTCCGTCGTCGGGCACGGACGCGCGTGCCGCGGGCGGCGCGACGCCCGACCGCGACGGGTGCTCGTGCTGCGCTGACTGACGCCGGTCTCCGATGGCGGCCTCGGGCAAGCGCACCTACGGTCGAGGAGGACCCGCGCCCGGACCGGGACGGCGTCCTCCGAGAACCGACGACGACGGAACGAGGCTTGTGGTGGCAACACTGACGGTGTGGAAGTTCGAGACTCCTGAAGGCGCACAGCAGGCGGAGGACGCGCTGCTGGGGCTGCAGAAGCAGGAGCTCATCCAGGTGCAGGACGCGGCGATCGTGTCGTGGGAAGAGGGCAAGAAGAAGCCCAAGACGCACCAGTCCAACAACACGACGGGCATCGGCGCGCTCGGCGGCGCGTTCTGGGGCCTGCTGTTCGGGATCATCTTCTTCATCCCGCTCATCGGCGTCGCGATCGGTGCGGCCTCGGGCGCACTGGCCGGCTCGCTGACCGACGTGGGGATCGACGACGACTTCATCGACTCGGTGCGGTCCAAGGTCACGCCGGGCACGTCGGCGCTGTTCGTCATGACGTCGGGGGCCGTCATGGACCGGGTCCACGAGGCGCTCAAGGCGCAGGGCATCCACGGCGAGCTCATCCAGACGAACCTGTCGGCCGACGAGGAGGCCAACCTGCGCGCGGCCTTCGACGACGCGGTCTGAGAACCTCCGCACGCGCGAGACGCACGGCCCCGGTCCTTCGCGGACCGGGGCCGTCGTCGTGCCCGGCGAGGCGGCCCGACCCACACGCAACCTGCACCGGCGAGGACCCGTCGGCGCACCCGATGAGGCGTAGCGTCGAACTATGCCTGGCAACGAGACGCACGGACCGGCTGCACCAGGGCGCGGCGGGGGACAGGGCGCGCTCACGACGCTGCCGGAGGACGTCGAACGCTCGGTCGCCGAGCGTGAGGACGACGCGGCGGCACGCGACTGGGACAACGAGGGCGGGCACGAGCGAGGGCACGTCGGCGAGAACGCGCACGCGCCCGGCCACGACCCGGAGCAGCCACCCGACCCCGACGCCCTCCGGCTGACCGGTGTCCTGGCGACCGCTCTGCCCCCGGAGCTGGGGACGGCGCGTGAGCCGGTCGCCTACACCGTCCCTGCGGTGTTCTCGCGCCGCGTCACGCGCGAGGAGCAGGACGCGATCGAGAGCGACGACGTCCGACGACGCCTCGCCGGCGCGGGATACGAGGGCGTCGAGCTGACCGTCTCGGACCGTCGCCTGCTGATCGGCCACACGAGCCTCGCCGCGCTCCGGAGTGGCCTCGCCCGCGAGATCGCCGGCGTCCTGCGTGATGTCAGCCGGGACCTCGTCGCCGAGCACGACCGCCTGGCCGCGGAGGTCGCGGACCTGCAGCGAGAAGAGGACCGACGCGCCGGTGCCGTCCTCGTGGAGGCGGACGAGATCCGCTTCGAGTGACCCCGGAGCGATGAGGACCCCATGGACGTGGCGCCGACAGACCTCCCGAGGGCGCGGCCCGTCGCGCGTCGGGTGACGAACGAGTACTCCACCCTGGCCCGGCTCGTCCGTGAGACCGGGCTGCTCCGACGGCGGTACGGCTACTACTGGACGCGGCTCGTCCTGGCGCTGCTCGCCTTCGCCGGGATCTGGGTCGCGGTCGCCCTCGTCGGGAACTCGTGGTGGCAGCTCGTCGTCGCCGCGGCCATGGCCGTGGTCGTCACGCAGATCGCCTTCCTGGGCCACGACAGCGCGCACCGGCAGATCTTCCGTTCGCGCGGGTGGAACGACTGGACGGCCCGGGTCCTCGCGGGCGGGTTCGTCGGCCTGAGCTACGGCTGGTGGCGCACCAAGCACGAGCGCCACCACTCGGCCCCCAACCAGGAGGGCGAGGACCCCGACATCTCGCCCGGAGTCATCTCGTTCACCCCCGCTGCCCTGGCGGCGAGGACGGGGTGGCGCGCGTGGCTCGCCCACCACCAGGGGTGGTTCTTCTTCCCGCTGCTGACGCTCGAGGGTCTGAACCTGCACGTCGCGAGCGTGCGGACCGTGCTGCGCAAGGACGCCGTACCGCATCGAGGGGTCGAGGCGCCGCTCGTCCTGGGGAGGCTGGCGGTCTACGTGGGTGTGCTGTTCGTGCTGCTGCCACCGGGCAAGGCCGCCGCCTTCCTGGGGGTGCAGCTCGCGCTGTTCGGCGTGCTGCTCGGCGGGTCGTTCGCCCCGAACCACAAGGGCATGCCGATCGTGCCGCGCGACATGACGCTCGACTTCCTGCGGCGCCAGGTGCTCATGTCGCGCAACGTGCGCGGCGGGTACGCGGTCGACGCCGTGATGGGTGGGCTGAACTACCAGATCGAGCACCACCTGTTCCCGAGCATGCCCCGGCCCAACCTCAAGAAGGTCCAGCCCATCGTGCACACCTACTGCGAGTTCGCGGGCGTGCCCTACACCGAGGTGGGTCTGTTCCGGTCCTACGGGATCGTGGTGAGCTACCTCAACCACGTGGGCCTGCGCGCTCAGGAGCCGTTCACGTGCCCGCTGGCGGCGTCGCTCGGGAGGTAGTGCGCACCCCGGTCCCGCGCGCCCGCGCCGAGACCGGACGGAGGGACGCCGGAGCGCCTCTGCCTACGAGCGCACGAGCGTGATCGCCTGCGCGCGGTCGCGGACCTCGAGCTTGGTGAAGATCGCGTTGATGTGGGTCTTGACGGTCGTCATGCCGACGAAGAGCCGCTCGGAGATCTCCGAGTTGCTGAGCCCCTGCCCCACGAGCTCCAGGACCTCGCGCTCCCGGGCGGTCAACGCGGGGAACCGGCGGGACAGCGGCAGCGAGGCTGCCGGGGCCGAGACGGTCCCCACGGGGCGTCCTCCGGTCAACGACCCGACGAGCACCTCGCTGACGGCTGGGGCCAGGAGCGTCTGACCGAGCGCGACCGTGCGGATCGCGTTCGCGACCTCGGCGCGTCCGGCGTCCTTGGTGAGGTAGCCACGGGCCCCGGCACGCAGGGCGCCGAGGATCGACGCGTCGTCGGCGTGGGTCGTCAGGACGAGCACGGCCGTGGCCGGGTGCTCGGCGAGGATCTGGGTCGTGGCCTCGACCCCGTCGACTCCCGGCATGCGCAGGTCCATGAGGATCACGTCGGCGTGCAGGGCCGCGGCGAGCCGCACGGCCTGCCCGCCGTCGGAGGCCTCGCCCACCACCTCGAAGTCGGGGACGAGCGACAGGACCGTGACCAGGCCGTCCCGGACGATCGCCTGGTCGTCGACGACCAGGAGCCGGATACGTTCGCCGTTCATCGCAGGGTCACGGCGACCGTGACGGTGAACGTCTCGGCGCCGTCGTCGACGTGGACCTCGCCGCCGAGCGGGAGGGCGGCGACCCGGGCGCGCATCCCTGCCAGTCCGTGACCGGCCCCTGACGCGGCGAGGGACGGATGCGGGCCGGGCGCGCGGGGAGTGGTGAGCGTGAGGAGCACGCGAGCATCGTCCCAGACGATCGCCGCACCGACGGGCATCCCGGGAGCATGCTTGCGCGCGTTGCTGAGCCCCTCCTGCAGCGCCCGGTGGATCGCGGCCGACTGCTGGTCGTCGAGGGGGCGAGGATCGCCCGACTCGACCAGGCTCACGGTGCCGCCGAGCTCTCGGTGGTCGGCGAGGAGCGCGGCGAGGTCGTCCTCGGGAGTCGCGAGGGTGCTGACCACGGAACGCGCCTCGCGCAGGCCCGACGCGGCCAGCCGGCGTCCGGCCGAGACGCGGGACGCCGCCCCGGCCACGTCCCCCACCTCGAGCAGCGCCTCGATCGCGTCGAGCTGGACGACGAGACCTCCTAGGCTGTGCGCCAGGACGTCGTGGATGTCCCGGGCGATCCGGGCGCGCTCCTCGAGAGCCGCGGAGCGGACGCGGTCGTGCGCGGCGACGAGCCGCTCGGCCGCGAGAAGCTGGGAGCCGGCGGTCGCGATGCGCGACTGCCGACGGCTGAACCCCAGCGTCGCTGCGAGCACGAACACCGCGACCATCCCCAGGACGAGCACCGCGGGGAAGTCGCCGCGGACGACCAGGAACACTCCCTGGAGTGCGACGGCCGTCGCGGCGAGACCGATCCCGTAGCCCAGAGGGCGTGCGGGTCGACCGATCGCCATGACGACGGCCGCGAAGGCAGGGGCGATCGTCAGGCCGCCCGTGGGCACCACGACGAGCGCGCCGCAGACCGTCATCACGAGCTCGGCCGCCGTGACGACGCCGACGCGTCGCAGCGGGACGAGCACGCGGACGACCCAGGCGGTGACCGCGACCAGTCCCAGCCACAGGACCAGGGACAGGGGAACCTGAGCGGGCGGCCGCACGAGCTGGGTCACGAGCACGTAGGCGACCACCGCGGCCCCGGCAAGGTTGAGGATCTGCCCGGTCCGGCTGTGCCCGGTGTCGGCCGCGAGGACCTGCTGCCGCAGGGCGTCGGTGGTGTCGCCACGGGGCGTCACGGAAGAGGCCTCGGTGAGAGTCGCGGGAGAGTCCCCGGCGAGAGCGGGCGTGGTCATCCGACCATCATGCGACCTGTGCGGGAGCGCGGAGTCCCGCACCCCGATCGGCGGACGCAGCGTGCTCGCGCTCGACGCGCCCTGCCCGTGCGCTCACGACCAGGACACGGGCCGCCCGGTTGGCCGCGAGGAGCAGCAGGATCACGCCGACCGAGGCCGCGAGGTGCGCGCCGGCGGCGCCCGCGAGCATGCCGGTCACGAGGCGTGCGACGACGAGCGCGATCCACAGTGCCAGTGCTGCCCAGCCGGCGCGGGCCTCGAGCGTCGCCCCCGCGGCGACCGCTCGGGCCCGACGGCGGGCCGCCGCCCCCGGGGCAGACGCGCGGGCGAGGTCGATCGCCCGGAACGAGGTCATCACCCCGATCAGGGCGCCGACGCCGACCGAGACCACGAGCTCGCTCGCGACGACCAGCAGGTCGAGTCCTGTCGGTCGGACGGTGATCGCGGACGAGAGGGACAGCAGACCGACCGCGCCCAGGATCGCAGGGAGCGTCCACATGCGCGCCGAGACCGCGCGCCAGGTCGTCTGTCGGTAGCCGAGCCAGCAGAGGACGGCGACGGCGATCAGTGCGGGCTCGAGGTTCTCGGGGTTCACGGAGGGCTCCTGGGCTGAGGTGGGACGACGCCCTCAGCCTGCTCGGGCCGAGCGCCCGTGCCCACGGCCCGTGGGTGGAGATCCGGGTGGAGATCCCGGCCGTGGCCGGGTGGAGAGGCTGCCGGTGACGGCGGCGTCCGGGCAGAGCGAAGCCCGGTCGATCAAGGGGGGTGACCGACCGGGCTCCGCGTTCGTGGGGGGCGTCAGGCCTTGAGCATGCTCGCCCGGGTGATGACACCGCCGAGGACCTCGAAGGTGGCGATGGTCTCGCCCGACCCGTTCGAGGTCGTCACGATCTCGCGTGCGACCACCCATCGTTCACCGTACGTCACCGAGGCATCGATTGTGCAGTGCACATCTCCGGTTGCAAGGCGGGGACCGTAGAAGGCGCGCAGCGCGTCCTTGCCGACGATCGGCTCGGGCGTGACGCCCACGACCACGGTGTCCTGCGCGTAGGTCGCGAGGAACCGTTCGAGGTCGTGCGCGTTGAACGCGGCGACCTGCTCGGTGACCACGGCGTGGGCCGTCTCGCTCGGGGGTGCGGTGCGCTCGGTCATGCGGTGCTCGTCTCGTCGTGGTCGTCGGGTGGGTGGTGCGAGGCTGTCGTAGGTGCTCGTCGCCGCGGCGGGGGCCCTGGGGGAGGAGCAGCCCGACGGCGGAGCGCGCCCCGCGCTGTCGGGTCCGGCGCGGGTCCGGCCCTGTCGTGCCGGGTCAGTCGATCCGGACGCCGCCGTTGATGTCGTACGTGGCTCCCGTGACGAACCCGGCCCGTGGGGAGGCGAGCGACGCGATGACCCACGCGACGTCATCGGGCGTGCCGAACCGGCCCAGCGGGATCGAGGACGTCAGGGCCGCGCGACCCACGTCGTCGAGCTGGTTCGTGATGTTGCTCGTGACGGGGCCTGGCGTGACCGCGTTGGCGCGGATCCCCTCGGCGGCCAGGAGGCGCGCGAAGCTGCGCGTGATCGCGAGGAGCGCACCCTTGCTCGCGGCGTAGTGCACCCCGGTCTTGAGCGCGCCCTGCTGGCCCGCGATCGAGGCCACGTTGACGATGCTGCGGTCGACGGGAGGCTCGCCCTCGGGGGCTGCGGCGGCCCGCAGGAGAGGGAGCGCCGCGCGGGAGAGGACGAACGTGCCGCGCGCGTTGGTCTCCATGACGGCGTCCCACTCGTCGAGCTCGATGTCGTCGAGCGCGCGGTACGGGCACATGCCGCCGTTGTTGACCAGGACGTGGAGCATGCCCCACTGCCGGTCGACCCGCGTGACGAGCTTCTCGACCGACGCGACGTCGCGCAGGTCGAGGCGCGAGACGTGGCACGTCGCGCCGAGCTCGGTCGCGAGGTCCGCGGTCGTGCGCGCCCCGAGCTCGTCGTGGGCGTAGGTGAGCCAGAGGTCGTATCCGTCACGGGCGAGCTGGAGGGCGGTCGCGGAACCGATCCCGGAGCTGGCGCCCGTGATCAGCGCAAGTCGTCGAGCCATGGGCCAAACGCTATAGCAAATTGTGGGGAGCGCAAGCACCTGTCCATGCACGCTGGCTCCGGGTTGCTAGATGCTATAGCATTTCTGCTCATGAACCCCGACACCGTCGTCATCACCGACTGCGACCTCCCGGGCACCGCCTGCGAAGACACCGTCACGGCCGCCGGCCTCAGTGTCGTGCGCGGGGCGGCCCGTAGCGAGGACGCCGTCATCGACCTCGTCCGCGACGCCGCGGCCGCAGGCGCGACCCCGTCCGCCCTGGTCGTCCAGTGGGCGCCCCTGACCGCCCGAGTCCTCGACGAGATCGAGGGCGTCCGCTTCATCAGCCGCATGGGCATCGGCTACGACATGGTCGACGTCGCCGCCGCGACCGAGCGCGGGATCGCCGTCGCGAACACCCCGACCTACTGCATCGAGGAGGTCGCGTCCCACACGGTCGCGATGGTCCTCGGGCTGAGCCGAGGGCTGGTCGGCTACGACCGTGCCGTGCGCAGCGGGGTCTGGGCCGCGACCGCCCCGCGCCCCATGGCCGCGCGCCTGTCCGCGACCACGGTCTCGGTCATCGGCTACGGCCGGATCGGCTCGCTCGTGGCGCGCAGCTGCGCGGCGCTCGGCTATCGCGTCCTGGTCCACGACCCGTTCGTGCCCGACGTCGACGTCGCCGCGGCCGGCTACCTGCCGGTCTCGCGCGAGCAGGCCATCGCCGAGGCCGACGTGCTGAGCCTGCACGCCCCGCTCAGCGAGGCCACGCGGCACCTGCTCGACGCGTCGTCGATCGCGACCATGAAGCCGGGCGCCGTCGTGGTCAACACGTGCCGTGGCCCCCTGATCGACGAGGAGGCGCTGGCCGACGCGCTCGAGGGGGGCCACCTGGGGGCTGCGGCGCTCGACGTGTTCTCGCACGAGCCGCTGCCCGCGGACTCACGCCTGCGCACGCTCGACCAGGTGCTGCTGAGCCCGCACGCCGCCTGGTTCTCGCCCGAGGCCATGGCCGACCTGCCCGTGCACACCGCGCAGAACGCGATCGAGTTCCTCGCGGGCCGTCCCGTCGGCTCGATCGTCAACCCGGACTACGCGCGCGCCCTGGCACGCTGACGTCCTGTTCATCCCTGAAGACGACCTCCTGGAGCACCCCGTGCAGCACGTGCAGCTCATGCGCCTCGGCCTCCCCGGCCACGAACGTCCCGTCGTCCGCACCGCGGACGGCACCACCTACTCGCTCGACTCCTTGACCCGCGACGTCGACGGCGAGTTCCTCGCGGCCGACGGGATCGCGCGCACCCGGGCCGCCCTCGAGGCGGGCGAGCTGCCCGTGGTCGTCGACGCCGACGCGCTGCGGGTCGGGGCCCCGGTCGCCCGGCCCACGGCCGTGGTGTGCATCGGCATGAACTACGCCGCGCACGCGGCGGAGTCCGGCTCCGAGCCGCCGACCGTCCCGATCATCTTCTGGAAGCACTCCAACACCGTGGTCGGCCCCGACGACGACGTGCTGCTGCCCCCAGGGGCCCAGAAGGTCGACTGGGAGGTCGAGCTCGCGATCGTCATCGGGAAGAAGGCCCGATACCTCGCCTCGCCCGCGGAGTCCGCGGCGCACGTCGCCGGGTACACCGTGTCCAACGACGTGTCCGAGCGCGACTACCAGATGGCCGTCTCGGGCGGTCAGTGGTCCAAGGGCAAGAGCTGCGAGACCTTCAACCCGATGGGTCCCGCGCTCGTCCCAGCCGACCAGGTCGACGCCACGAACCTGCGCCTGCGCTCGTGGGTCAACGGCGAGGTCCGCCAGGACTCGTCGACGGCCGACATGATCTTCGACGTCGACTTCCTCGTGTGGCACCTGTCGCAGTACATGGTGCTCGAGCCGGGGGACGTCATCAACACCGGGACGCCGCAGGGGGTCGCGCTCTCGGGCCGCTTCCCCTACCTGGTCGACGGCGACGTCATGGCCGTCGAGATCGAGGGCCTGGGCCGCTGCGAGCAGAAGGTCCGCGACGCGGTCGTGTGACGACCTGAGGGTCGGCCGGGCGTCCGTCACCGGTCGCCCGGGCGTGCTCTGCGCGCGTGAGGCGGGAGAGGTGCCGATGAACTCCGGCGCCTCTCCCGCCTCGCTGCGCAGGGCGCCGCGTGCCTACCCCGCGAAGGGCAGGACCGGCAGCCCCTCGACCCCGGGCACCACGCGGAACACCGACCCCGCGTCGAGCTCGGGCTCGAACGGCTCGCCGATCATGAGCCGCGAGGTGGTGATGTACAGCTCGTCGAGGTCCACGCCGCCGAACGTGCACGCCGTGACGTGCGAGGCGGGCAGCTCGACGACCTCGGTCAACGAGCCGTCCGGGGCGTAGCGGCGCACCGCGCTGCCGCCCCACAGCGCGACCCACACGCCGCCCTCGGCGTCGACCGTGAGCCCGTCGGGCAGCCCGTCCTCGCGCGGGATCTCGACCAGGGCCCGACGGTTCGCGAGCGGCTCGTCCGCGCCCGGGTCGTAGTCGAACACGTCGACGCGGCACGTGAGCGTGTCCACGTAGTACGCGAGCGTCCCGTCGGGGGAGAAGCCCAGCCCGTTCGAGCACGTGACGCCCGACAGCACGAGGCGAGCGGCGCCGTCGGGCTCGACGCGGTACAGGGCGCCTGCGCCCGCGCGGTCGTCGAACGGCATGGACCCCGCGTAGAACGCGCCGTCCGGGGTCGCCGAGCCGTCGTTGAGGCGGACCGTCGGGTCGCTCCACAGCTCGGGGAAGGGGCGCACGGGGGAGTCGGGGGACTCGTCGTCCACGAGCGCGAGCCCACGCTCCAGCCCGACGACGTAGCCTCCCCGGGAGCGAGGGCGCACCATGGTCGCGTAGTCGCCCACGTGGCGTCGGGCCACGGTGGCGTCGGGCTGGAGGGTCAGGAGGTCGCCGGCCATCATGTCGACGAACCGCAGCCCGCCCCAGGTCGGGGACCACACAGGCCCCTCGCCGTGGTGGGCGACGGGACCGGTGATGTTCTCGGCACGCATGGGGCTATTGTCCCGGACCCGGGAACCGGTGCAGGACGGGCTGCGTCGGCTCCTGCGCCAGAGCCGTCGGACGATGCCGTGAACCGAGCGCGGCGACGTACCCGGGGACGGGTGTGATCGACCCGGGCGGTCCGCTCGGCAGCGCACCGGTGCTCTGCCCAGGGGCGTCGGGAGTAGCCTTGAGCCCATGACAACGCGCAACTGGTGGTGGCTGCCCTCGCAGCCGTGACCAGTCGTGTCCCCGAGCTGCCCTGCGTGCAGCCCGGGTCGGCCCTCCGTCGCCTCCGGCGAGCGAGGGCGGCTCCTGAACCAAGGAGCACCATGACCCTCACCACCGCGGCCCACGTCGCAGCCACGCCCCCTGCCCAGGGGACCCGTCCGCCCGAGGCGGGCTCCGCCGTCGGGACCCTCGACGCGGCCCGTGCCCGCAGCCTCGAGGTCGAGGCGCGGATCGCCGCGAACCCCGCGGACTTCCGCGTCCTGACGGGCGAGCGACCGACGGGCGCGCTGCACATCGGGCACTACTTCGGGACCATCGCGAACCGCGTGCGGCTCCAGCAGGCAGGCGTCGAGGTCTTCCTGATCCTCGCCGACTACCAGGTCATCACCGACCGCGACGAGGCCGGAGACCTGCGCGGGACGGTGCGCGAGATCCTGCTCGACTACCTGGCGGCCGGGATCGACCCGGACCGGACCACGGTCTTCGCGCACAGCGCCGTCCCCGCGCTCAACCAGCTCCTGCTGCCGTTCCTGAGCCTCGTGAGCGTCGCCGAGCTCGACCGCAACCCGACCGTCAAGGCCGAGACCGCGGCCACGGGCGGTCGGGCCATGAGCGGGCTCATGCTGACCTACCCCGTGCACCAGGCCGCCGACATCCTGTTCTGCCACGGCAACCTCGTGCCCGTGGGGCAGGACCAGCTGCCGCACCTCGAGATGACGCGTACCGTCGCGCGCCGCTTCAACCAGCGGTACGCCGCCGCGAACCCGTACTTCCCCGAGCCCGACGCGCTGCTCGCGCCCTCGCCCACGATCCTCGGGACCGACGGGACCAAGATGAGCAAGAGCCGCGGGAACACGCTGCCTCTCGGGGCGAGCGAGGACGAGACGGCCCGGTGGGTCAAGCGGGCCAAGACCGACGCGGAGCGGGTCATCACCTACGAGCCCGACGCCCGGCCCGAGGTCGCCAACCTCCTGACGATCGCGTCGCTGTGCACGGGGCGCACCCCCGAGCAGATCGCCGACGAGATCGGGTCCGCGGGTGCCGGGAGGCTCAAGGCGCTCGTGACCGAGGCGCTCGTCGAGCACCTGCGCCCGATCCGCGCGCGGCGTGCGGCGCTCGCGGCGGGCGACGGACCCGACGTGCTCGACATCCTCGCGCGCGGCAACGCGCGGGCCAACGAGATCGCCGACCGCACGCTCGAGGACGTGCGCGGGCTCATGGGCATGGTCTACCGCTGACGGGTCCCCACCGGCCCCGGTGCGCACGGGAGCGCCCGCCGCGGGAGACCACTGGTCTCCCGCGGCGGGCGCATGCGTCACCCTCGGCGAGGAGGGCGCCGCCTCACTCGGCCCCGAGCCGCGACCGCAGCCGCGCCAGCTGTGCCCACAGCTGGTCCGGGACCCGGTCGCCGAACGTGTCGAAGAACTCGCTCGTGAGCTCGGTCTCCGCGAGCCACGACGCGGCGTCGACCTCGAACAGCGCCTCGAGGGTGCCCTGCGGGAGGTCGAGCCCGTCGACGTCCAGCGCACCCTCGGCAGGCAGCAGCCCGACGGCGCTCGTCACCGCGCCTGCGTCCGTCCGCAGGCCGCGGGACCGGTCGACCTGCTGGGCGATCCACTCGACGACGCGCGAGTTCTCCCCGAACCCGGGCCACAGGAACGAGCCGTCGGCCCCCTTGCGGAACCAGTTGACCTGGAAGATCTTGGGTCGCTTGGCAGGGTCGAGCCCTGCCCCGACGCTCAGCCAGTGCGCCCAGTGGTCCGCCATGTTGTACCCGCAGAACGGCAGCATCGCGAAGGGGTCGCGGCGCAGCTCGCCCAGCGCGCCCTCCGCCGCGGCGGTGCGCTCGGACGAGATGGTGGCCCCCATGAACACGCCGTGCTCCCAGCTGTAGGCCTGGGCGACGAGCGGCACGTTGGTCGCGCGGCGCCCGCCGAAGACGATCGCGTCGATCGGGACGCCCGCGGGGTCCTCCCAGGTGTCGGCGATCGTGGGGCACTGGGCGGCTGCGACCGTGAACCGGGAGTTGGGGTGCGCGGCGGGCGTGCCTGCGGCCCCGTCGGCGGGCGTCCAGTCGTCACCGCGCCAGTCGATCAGGTGCTCGGGGGCCTCGGGGGTGAGTCCCTCCCACCAGACGTCGCCGTCGTCGGTCAGGGCGACGTTGGTGAAGATCGTGTCGCGGGCGAACGTCGCGACCGCGACCGGGTTGGTGTCGATGCCCGTGCCGGGCGCGACGCCGAAGAACCCTGCCTCGGGGTTGATCGCGCGCAGCGTCCCGTCCGGACCGGGGCGGAGCCACGCGATGTCGTCGCCGATGGTCTCGACCTTCCACCCCGGGACGGTCGGCTGGAGCATCGCGAGGTTCGTCTTGCCGCACGCCGAGGGGAACGCCGCGGCGAGGTGGTAGGCGCGCCCCTCGGGCGACGTGGCCCGGATGAGCAGCATGTGCTCGGCGAGCCAGCCCTCGTCGCGTGCCATGGCCGAGGCGATGCGCAGCGCGAAGCACTTCTTGCCGAGCAGGGCGTTGCCGCCGTACCCGGAGCCGTACGACCAGATCTCCCGGGTCTCGGGGAAGTGCGCGATGTACTTGGTGTCGTTGCAGGGCCACGCGACGTCCTCGTGGAGGTCGACCGAACCGTCGGGGCGGTCGACCACGAGCGGCGCGCCCACCGAGTGGACGGCCGGCACGAAGGGCGCGCCCGCGTCGATCAGGGCCAGGACGTCGCTGCCGACCCGCGTCATGACGCCCATGCTCACCACGACGTACGGGGAGTCGGTGACCTGGATGCCGACCTGCGAGATGGGGCCGCCGACCGGTCCCATCGAGAACGGCACGACGTACATGGTCCGACCCCGCATCGAGCCGTCGAACACCCCGCGCAGCTCGGCGCGCATGACGTCGGGCTCGCGCCAGTTGTTGGTGGGCCCCGCGTCGGCCTCGTCCTGCGAGCAGATGAACGTGCGGGACTCGACGCGGGCCACGTCGCTCGGGTTCGACCGGGCGAGGTAGCTGCCCGGTCGCAGCTCGGGGTCGAGCGGCAGGAGCGTGCCCGCGTCGACCATGAGGTCGATCAGCCGCTGCTTCTCGGCCGCGGACCCGTCGCACCACACGACCGAGTCGGGCTCGGTCAGGTCGGCGATCTCGCGGACCCAGGCGCGCGGGTCGCGGTCCGCACCGACGGCGGATCGGGCACCGGGGCCGAACGCCGCACCGGCCAGGGGCGTGGCGAGCACGTCGGGCAGCTCCTCGGCGAGGGCGGCGAGGTGGGTGCGGCGAGGGTTGGCGGTCACGGTCATGATCGGGTCTCCGGTCCTGGGCGGGGGCGTCCGCCCGGTGGGCGTGTGTCCTGCTGTTTCCACCTTCGACCCGGAACGGCGCAGTTTTCCACCCAGAACGCTGTCAAGAATTGCGGTTCTTGACATAGAGTCAAGGAATGGCCGTCGACGAAGACCGCAAGATCCCCACGACCCCCGAGGTCCTTGCTCCCGCGACCACCGACCTCATCACGCTGGGCCGCCGGATCCGCTGGTTCCGGACCGGTCGGGAGCTCACCCTCGACGCCCTCGGTGCGCAGGTGGGGACCACCGCGAGCCTCCTGTCGCTCATCGAGAACGGCAAGCGCGAACCCCGGCTCTCGCTGCTCCAGGCGCTCGCGGGCGCGCTCGACGTCACGGTGACGGACCTGCTCGCGGACGAGCCGCCGTCGCGCCGGGCCGCGCTCGAGATCGAGCTGGACCGCGCCCAGCGCGGCCCCCTCTTCGCGACCCTGGGGCTGCCGTCGGTCAAGGCCTCCCAGAAGCTGCCCATGCCGGTCCTGGAGAACCTCGTGGGGCTGCACGGCGAGCTCGCCCGGCGCGCGTCGGAGGCCATCGCGACGCCCGAGGAGGCGCGCCGCGCCAACACCGAGCTGCGCCTCGAGCGCCAGTCGCGCAACAACTACATCCCCGAGCTCGAGGACCTCGCCGAGGAGATGACGCGCCGGGCCGGCTACCGCGTGGGCGCGCTCACGCACCGCACCGTTGCTCGCATGGCCGAGCAGCTCGGCTTCACGCTGCTCCACGTCGACGACCTGCCGCACTCGACCCGCACCGTCACGGACCTGCGCAACGGCCGCATCTACCTGCCGCCGGCCTCGATCCCCGGGAGCCACGGCCTGCGCTCGCTCGGTCTGCAGGCCATCGCGCACCGCGTGCTCGGGCACCAGCGGCCCACGTCGTACGCGCACTTCCTGCGCCAGCGCGTCGAGATCACCTACTTCGCGGCGTGCTGCCTCATGCCCCAGTCCGCAGCGGTCGAGTTCCTCGAGCAGCGCAAGAAGGAGAAGGACCTCGCGGTCGAGGACTTCCGCGACGCGTTCGGCGTCTCGCACGAGGCCGCGTCGCAGCGCTTCACGAACCTCGCGACGTCGCGCCTGGGCATCCCCGTGCACTTCATGCGCGTGGGCGACGACGGCGCGCTCTACCGCGGCTACGCGAACGACGGTCTGCCGTTCCCGGCCGACGTCACGGGGGCCATCGAGGGGCAGCTGGTCTGCCGCCGGTGGGCGGCACGCGAGGCCTTCGCGCGCCGCGACCGGGCGACCGAGTCCTACCAGTACACGGACACCCCGGCGGGCACGTTCTGGTGCAGCACGCAGACGGGCACGACGACGACGGGCGAGTTCTCGATCACGGTCGGGGTCCCGTTCGCCTCGGCCAAGTGGTTCCGGGGACGCGAGACGACCGCGCGGCGCGCCTCGACCTGCCCCGACGAGGCCTGCTGCCGCCGGCCGCAGGCACAGCTCGCGCGCCGCTGGGAGGAGGTCGCGTGGCCCAGCGCGCGCATGCACCAGCACGTGCTGTCTGCCCTGCCCTCGGGGTCGTTCCCCGGGGTCGACGCCTCGGAGGTCTACGCGTTCCTCGAGAAGCACGCGCCGACGCCCGGCGCGGAGTGAGGTGGGCCGGACCGGGGCGCTCGCCCTGCCTGCCCTGGCCCGCCCCCGTCACGCCCGCCTCGCTGACGGCGTCGCACGTCGTCACACGTCGCGCAGCGGGCCGCCCTGCTGGTCGACGAGCGGCAGCAGCCGCTCCAGGACGTCGCCCGTGCGCAGCCCGTCGTGCTCGAACTCGTTCGTGACGAGCGCCTGCACGTTCCCGACGCGCGAGGCCGTGTCGAGCGACAGGTGGGCGTCGACGAACATGTCGTCGTAGTAGACGGCCGCGGCGACCGGGACCTCGTTGGCCGCGAGCACGTCCTGGTCGTACAGCACGGTCCACTCCTCGCGGCGGGCCAGCTCCTCGGCCGCCCCGCGGAACGCGCGGAGCCCCGCGATCTCCTCGAACATCCAGGGGTAGATCATCTCGCCGGTGAAGAGCAGCGGCCGGGCCTCGGGGGAGAACTCCGGGTGCTCGGCGCGGACCTGCTCGGCGGCCCAGCCCGTGGCCCCGTGCCCCGAGGCGTAGATCGACTCGTGCAGCACCGCGTACAGCGGGTTCGTCCAGTACGAGGTCAGGTCCCGGACCTCGCTGAGGAACGTGTCGCTCAGGTCCTCGTCGTCGTGGTCGAACGCCTCGTCGAGCAGCCAGTGGACACGCTCGAAGCCCGGCTTCATGCCGAAGTCCATACCGAGCGTCTGGAGGCGTCGCACCGAGAGCGTGTCGCCGTCGGGCAGCGTGACGTCCCCCACCGCGATCCTGTCCGCGATGCGCGCAAGGCGTGCGACGTCGTCGGGGAAGCGCGACGCGAAGCGAGCGTTCTTGGCCGCGGTGCGCGGGTAGGTGCGGCGGTAGACCTCGGTCGCGTCGGCCTCGAGGCCCGCGAGCCCGCCCGTGACGTAGCAGGCCGTGAGGCCCTCGGCGGCGCGTGACAGGTACGTGAGCGTGAGGAAGCCGCCGTAGCTCTGCCCGAGCGACTCCCAGCGGCGACCGCCGAACAGCGTGCGGCGCACGTGCTCGGCGTCGGCCACGATCGAGTCCGCGCGGAAGTGCGAGAGGTACTCGGCCTGCGCGGCCGCGTCGCCGAGCGCTGTCAGGTGGCGCCCGCGCACGGCCGAGCTGCGGCCCGTGCCGCGCTGGTCGAGCAGGATCACGCGGTGCGTCGCGAGCATGGTCCCGACCCACCCCTCGGGCCCGGTGGGCCGTGGCCCCTTGCCGCCCGGGCCGCCCTGGAGGAACACGAGCAGGGGCAGGTCCTCGCGCCGCCGGACCGGGTCGACCAGCTCGCGCACGAAGACCGTGATCCGGCGCGAGTCGGTCTCGTCGAACCAGTCGAGGGGGACCTCGACCACGTGGTCGGTGACGTGCATCCCGGGGATCGTGCAGCTCACGGAGGTCATGGCGACGAGCCTATCGAGCGCGAGCCGGTCCTGGAGGCTGGGTGTGTCGGAGGCGATCCGTAGCGTGCGACCTCAGGATCGAGAAGGAGGCAGGCATGAGCTACGACATCGCCGTGTTCGCCACGGAGACCGTGGACGACGACGGGTTCGAGGCATGGTTCGAGGAGCAGGCCGAGTGGGGTGAGGACCACGACTACACGGACCCCGCGGTCACGTCCGTCGCCCTCCGGACGTTCTACGACGCGCTGGCCCAGGAGTTCCCGCCGATGAACGGGCCGGACGCCGACGAGGACGTCGACGATCCCCGCCTGGCCGACTACTCGATCGGGCGCGAGCTGCTCTACGTCGCGTTCGGCTGGTCCCAGGCACGCGCGGCGCAGGCGGCGTGCCTGCGCATCGCTGCGGCGACCGGGGTCGCGGTCGGCCTCGTGAGCGACGACGGGCGCATCGTCCGACCGGGCGACACGCCGGAGCCGGTCGGTTCCTGACACGCCGGAGCCGGTCGGTTCCTGACACGCCGGAGCCGGCGTGACCTCCTGGTCACGCCGGCTCCGGCGAGGCTGCGAGAAGGACTACTTCTCGACGTCCTCGTCGACCCAGTCGAGGGTCTTGCTCACGGCCTTCTTCCAGTTGCGGTAGAGGCGCTCGCGCTCGCCCTCGTCCATCGACGGGCTCCAGCGCTTGTCCTCGGCCCAGTTGGCGATGACGTCCTGCTCGCCCTGCCAGAACCCGACCGCGATGCCCGCGGCGTACGCGGCACCGAGCGCCGTCGTCTCCGCGACCTTGGGCCGCACGACGTCCACGCCGAGCTGGTCCGCCTGGAACTGCATGAGCAGCTCGTTCTGCACCATGCCGCCGTCGACGCGCAGCTCGGTGAGGTCGACGCCCGAGTCCGCGTTCATGGCGTCCAGGACCTCGCGGGTCTGGAACGCGACGGCCTCGAGCGCGGCGCGCGCGATGTGGTTCTTGTTGACGTAGCGCGTGAGGCCCACGAGCGCGCCACGGGCGTCGGAGCGCCAGTGCGGTGCGAACAGACCCGAGAACGCGGGCACGAAGTACGCGCCACCGTTGTCGTCGACCTTGCGGGCGAGCCACTCGACGTCGGGCGCGTCCGAGAACATGCCCAGGTTGTCGCGCAGCCACTGGATGAGCGAGCCCGTGACGGCGATCGAGCCCTCGAGCGCGTAGCGGGCCGGCTGGTCGCCGATCTTGTAGCAGACCGTGGTCAGCAGGCCGTTCTCGCTCATGACCTTCTCGGTGCCCGTGTTGAGCAGCATGAAGTTGCCCGTGCCGTACGTGTTCTTGGCCTGCCCGACCTCGAAGCACGCCTGGCCGAACGTCGCGGCCTGCTGGTCGCCCAGGATGCCCGCGATCGGGACGCCGGGGAGGAGCCCGCCGGGGCGACCCTTCCCGTAGACCTCGGAGGACGACTTGATCTCCGGGAGCATCGAGAGGGGGATGCCCATGTCGGCCGCGATGTCCTCGCGCCAGCTCAGGGTGTCGAGGTCCATGAGCATGGTGCGCGACGCGTTGGTCACGTCGGTGACGTGCACGCCGCCGTCGACGCCGCCCGTCATGTTCCACAGGACCCAGGTGTCGGTGTTGCCGAACACGAGGTCGCCGGCGTCGGCCGCCTCGCGGGCGCCCTCGACGTTGTCGAGGATCCACTTGACCTTGGGACCGGAGAAGTACGTCGCGAGGGGCAGGCCGACGATCGCCTTGTACTTCTCGGGGCCTGCCTCGCCGCCGAGCTCGTCGACGATCTTCTGGGTCCGGGTGTCCTGCCAGACGATCGCGTTGTAGACGGGCTTGCCCGTCTTGCGGTTCCACACGACCGCGGTCTCGCGCTGGTTGGTGATGCCGACCGCGGCGATGTCGGTGTAGGTCACGTTCGCGCGGGTCAGTGCGAGACCCACGGCCTCGCGCACGTTGTTCCAGATCTGCTCGGGGTTGTGCTCGACCCAGCCGGCCCGCGGGAAGATCTGGTCGTGCTCGAGCTGGCCGGAGGAGACGATCTCCCCGGAGTGGTTGAAGACGATGGCCCGGGAGCTGGTGGTTCCCTGGTCGATGGCGAGAACGTAGTCGGCCATGGTGTGTCAGTCCTTCACGTCGGTGTGGTTGAGCGGGTGCCGCGCTGCGCGGCGGGAGTTCACGAAGGGTCGCCGTGCCCGACGGCGGGTGGTCGCGTGACCGGGGCGGGTCGCCCCGTCCCGGTCACGCGGAGGGAGCAGGTCAGCCCCAGGCTGCCCCGAGGAGGCCGGCGAGCACGCCGCCGACGAGGGGACCGGCGACCGGGACCCACGAGTAGGCCCAGTCGCTCGAACCCTTGCCCTTGATGGGCAGGAGGGCGTGGGCGATGCGCGGGCCGAGGTCACGAGCAGGGTTGATCGCGTACCCGGTGGGACCACCGAGGGACGCACCGATACCGACCACGACCAGCGCGACCGCGAGCGGGCCGAGGCCCGAGGGGGTGTTGCCGGACGCCACGACGAAGAACACGAGCACGAAGGTCGCGATGACCTCGGTGATGAAGTTCCAGCCGTAGGAGCGGAGCTCGGGGCCGGTCGAGAAGACCGCGAGCTTGGTCGCGGCGGGAGCGTCCTCGTCGAAGTGCTTCTTGTAGGCGATGAACGCGAGCACGGCACCGACGATCGCACCGATCATCTGCGCGCCGAAGTACATGAACATGTTGCTCACGGTCGGCTCGATCGTCGCGGTGACCATCCCCTCGGGGCCGGTGACCGAGTAGAAGGGGCGGTCCGCGGTGAACAGACCGATGGTCACGGCCGGGTTGAGGTGAGCCCCCGACTTGTAGGCGACGTAGACACCGGTGAAGACGGCAAGGCCCCATCCGAAGTTGATGAGGAGCCAGCCGCCGTTGAAGCCCTTGGTCTTGGGGAGGATCACGTTGGCTACGACGCCGGCGCCCATCAGGATCAGGGTCGCGGTGCCGAGTATCTCGGACCAGAAGGCGTTGAGGAGGAGTGTGTCCATCAGCTTCTCTCTTTCTTGGTGGACTTCGTTGTCGCAACCACCCCGGCGCATCCGTGCGGCGGGGCCCCGGTGTGCGCCGCGAGGTGCGCACCCGTGAGGTTGAGGGTGTGCCGGCCCCGACGTCGCCCGGCGCGAGCCGAGCGGGCCGGGGACCGGCGGATGAAGTTGTTCTCGGGGAGCCCGGGGCTCCGGTGGTCAGGGAGGCAGGTGCGTCAGGAGGCGTCGAGCGGCTTGAGCGGTGCGACGTCGTCTGCTGCGAGGCGCGTGCGCTCGGCCGTGGCGTCGTCGGGCTCCTGCTCGGCGGCCTCCTCGGCTCCGGCGCGTGCCGTGTAGGAAGCGATCTCCGCGGCCTTCTGCTCGTCGGTCCAGCCGAGGAGCGGGGCGGCGATGTCGGCGATCTCGGGGAGTGCGCCGAGACCGCGGTCGAGCACCTCGTAGTTCAGGCGCGTGCGGTGCAGCAGGAGGTCCTCCAGGTGGAGGGCGCCCTCGTGGCTCACGCCGTAGCTGATCTCGGCGCGCAGGTACGCGGGCGCGTGCTCGAGCGGCTTGGCGAGCGAGGGGTCGGCCTGGCACAGCGCGACGATGTCGCGCAGGTTCGAGCCGTAGCGGTGGAGCAGGTGGTCGACCATCTGCGGGGTCCAGCCGAACTTCGAGGCCCACGGCCGCGCCTGGCGCCGGACCGCGTCGAGGCCGACCGCACCGAGCAGCGGGATCTTGTCCGTGATCGACGGCAGGGCCGCGGCACGCTGACCGATCGCGAAGTCGACCGCGTCCTTGGCCATGACCCGGTACGTCGTGAGCTTGCCGCCCGCGATGACCGTGAGACCCGGGGTGGGGGAGGCCGTGGTGTGCTCGCGCGAGACCTTGGCCGAGCTGGTGCCCTCCTTGGTGCCGGGCTGGAGCAGCGGGCGCAGGCCCGCGTAGGTCCCGATGATGTCGTCGCGCGTCAGGGGCTGGGCGAGGACCGCGTTCGCGTGCTCGAGGATGTACTCGATGTCCGCGGACGTGGCGACCGGGTGCGTGAGCTCCTGCTCCCAGGGGGTGTCGGTCGTGCCGATGACCCAGTAGCGGGACCACGGGATGATGAAGAGGACCGACTTCTCGGTCTGCAGGATCAGGCCGACCTGGCCCTTGATGCGCTCGCGCGGGACGACGATGTGGACGCCCTTGGAGGCCAAGACGCGCAGCCCGCCGTCGGTGCCGGCGAGGGCCTCGGTGTCCTCGGTCCACACGCCCGTCGCGTTGATGACGGCGCGGGCGCGGACCGTGATGCGCCTGCCCGTCTCGAGGTCCTCGAGGATCGCGCCGTTGACCGCGCCCGTCGAGCCCTTGGTCAGCTCGACGACCTGGGTCCGGGACGCGGCGTGGGCCCCGTAGGAGGCCGCGGTGCGGATCAGGGTGGAGACCAGGCGGGCGTCGTCGACCGAGGCGTCCCAGTACTGGACGGCACCGATCGCGGCGTCGTGCGCGAGGTCGGGGAACTTGCGCTCCATCTGCTTGCGCGAGAGGTGGCGGTGCAGCGGCAGCGCCCGCTTGCCCGGGGCCATGCTCGCGAGCGTGTCGTACAGCGCGATCCCGGCGCCGACGTAGGCACGCTCCCACACGCGGTGCTCGAGCGGGTACAGGAACGGGACGGGGCGCACGAGGTGCGGCGCGAGGTCCTTGATGAGCAGGTCGCGCTCGGTCAGCGCCTCGTGGACCAGGTGGAAGTCGAGCATCTGCAGGTAGCGCAACCCGCCGTGGACCAGCTTGCTCGACCGGCTCGACGTCCCGGAGGCCCAGTCCTGGGCCTCGACGATCGCGGTCGAGAGGCCACGGGTCACGGAGTCGAGGGCGATGCCCGCTCCGGTCACGCCTCCGCCGATCACGAGGACGTCGAGCTCCTGGTCCGCGCTGGTGCTCGCCTCGAGCGCTGACAGCGCCTGCTGGCGAGACTCTGCGGTGAGTCTGCTGGAAGTCATCCGATGGCCTTCTCTCGTCGTCGAACTGGTGCATCCCGAGGGACACAGCGGGAACTACGTCTCACTGTGACGTTCCCACGGGTGTGCGTCCCGCGCTAGCGGTACGACCCGGTCCCCGAGCGGGCACCGTTCCGTGGCACAGCGCTGTCGAAATGCCGCTGCACGTATTAACGTCAACATGTCAGGAACGTTCGCGCAAGCGCAGTGCACAAACGTGCAACAGTGGTGGGAGACCGGCAGATGGCGGATCGGGAGCAGGACGTCCTGCGGGCGGCCTCGATGTACTACCTCCAGGACATGAAGATGGAGGCGATCGCGAAGCACCTGAGGACCTCGCGGTCGACGGTCTCGCGGCTGGTCAAGAAGGCCCGTGAGACAGGTCTGGTGGAGATCACGCTCCGGCCAACGCAGAGTCGGGCGCCGGGGCTGGGTGCGCACATCTCGGCCACGTACGGCATCGACGCCTACGTCGTGCCCGTCCCGGACTCGACGCAGCAGGTCGACCGGCTCGACCAGGTCGCCCTGACGACCGCACGGCTGCTCGGCTCGTGGTTCGACTCCGACATGATCCTCGGCATCGCGTGGGGCACGACGCTCGCGGCGATCTCCCGGCACCTGAGCCGCAAGCCGACCCGGGGGTCCGCCGTCGTGCAGCTCAACGGGGCCGCGAACACCCGGACCTCCGGGGTGCACTACGCGGGTGACCTGATCGCCGGGTTCGGCGAGGCGTTCGACGCGCACGTGCACCATTTCCCAGTCCCCGCGTTCTTCGACTACGCCGAGACCAAGCAGGCGATGTGGCGCGAGCGGTCGGTCCGGCGCGTGCTGGACGTCCAGCGGCGGGCCGACGTCGCGCTGTTCTCCGTGGGCGCCGTCTCGGGTGGCGTCCCGAGCCACGTCTACTCGGCGGGCTACCTCGAGCCCGAGGACATCGCGGTGCTCGACGCCGAGGGGGTCGTGGGGGACGTGTGCACGGTGTTCCTGCGGGCCGACGGCACATACCGCGACATCGCGCTCAACGAGCGCGCCACGGGCCCGGGGCCTGACGAGCTCCGGCGGATCCCGCAGCGCATCTGTGCGGTCGCGGGGGACAACAAGGTCGCGCCGCTGCGCGCGGCCCTGCGCGCCGGGGTCGTCACGCACCTGGTCGTCGACGAGATCACGGCGTCGCACCTGATCGAGCAGGAGACGGGGCGGATCGCGGTCGCGCGCACACGCCATGAGAGTATGCATTCGGGTGCATGATTACGCATCGGGCCGCGTCGCGGCGTAGATTGGGCGCGTGACGAGCACCTCGACCCCCACCCTGACGCTCCGCCCTGCCCTCCCGGCGGACGTGCGGGCCATCCGCGGGCTCGTCGAGCCCTACGCGCAGGCCCGCATCCTCCTGGCCAAGGAGATGGTCGGCTACTACGAGGCCGTGCAGGAGTTCGTCGTCGCGGACGTGGGGGAGCCGGGCTCCCCCGAGGTCGTCGGGTGCGGCGCGCTGCACGTCATGTGGGACGACCTCGCCGAGATCCGCACGCTCGCGGTCGACCAGGCCTGGCGCGGTCACCGGGTGGGGCACCAGCTCGTGGTCGAGCTCCTCGACCGCGCCCGCGCCCTGGGGCTCCGACGGGTCTTCTGCCTGACGTTCGAGGTCGACTTCTTCCGCGCGCACGGGTTCGAGGCGATCGACGGGACGCCCGTCTCGCCCGACGTCTACGCCGAGCTCCTGCGCTCGCACGACGACGGCGTGGCCGAGTTCCTCGACCTCGCCCGCGTGAAGCCCAACACGCTCGGCAACACGCGCATGCTCATCACGCTCTGAGGCGCCCCGGGCGTTCGCCGCCCGGAGCTCGTCGTCCGTCGTCCGGAGGGCCGGCGGGCTCAGGCCGGGAGACGGTAGACGTCGCCGTCCTGCTCGAGCAGCCCGTCCTCGACGAGGCTCGCGACGCACCTCCCGAGCTGGGCAGCGTCCGGCCACAGTCCCGCGACCACGTCGCGGTGCACCGGACCGTCCGCCGCGCGCAGCGCGCCCATGACCCGGCCCCGCGCCTGCCGGTCGGTGCCCTCCCAGGCCTGGGTCCGCCGTCGGGCAGCGTGCTCGTCCGGCGGGCTGCCCGCCGCACGCCACGCGCACAGGTCCGCGACCGGGCACTCGTCGCAGCGCGGCGAGCGCGCCGTGCACACGAGCGCGCCCAGCTCCATCGAGGCCGCGGCCCACAGGGCCGCGTCGTCGTCCTCGGTCGGCGCGACCAGGGCCGCGAGCCGGCGCTCGGCCGCGGTGTACGACGGCGCAGGCAGCGCCGTCCCCGACACCGCGCGCGCCAGGACGCGCCGCACGTTCGTGTCGACGACGACGGCCCGCCGACCGTGCGCGAACGCTGTCACCGCTGCGGCCGTGTACTCGCCGACGCCCGGCAGCGCGAGCAGCTCGTCCGCGTCCTGCGGGACGCGGCCCCCGTGCCGTTCGACGACGGCGCGCGCACAGTCCTGCAGGCGCAGCGCGCGGCGCGGGTAGCCCAGGCGCCCCCAGGCGCGCAGCACGTCGGCCGTCGAGGCCGCGGCCAGGTCCGCGGGCTCGGGCCAGCGGTCCATCCAGGCGCGCCACGCGGGCTCGACCCGCACCACGGGCGTCTGCTGGAGCATGACCTCGCTGACCAGGACGCCCCAGGGGGAGCAGTCGTCGCGCCGCCACGGCAGGTCGCGGGCGTTCGCAGCGAACCATCGCCCGACGGCGTCGCGCAGGTCCGCGTGCGGGTCCGGGGCGGGGCGGCTCGCCAGGGCGGCGCGGGTTCCGGTGCGGGGAGCGGCGGCGTCGAGCGTGCTGGAGGAGAGCGGCATGATCCGACCATTCTCGCCGATGCGCGAGGGCGCGGTGTGGCAGTGACCGAACCGTCCCGCGCGGGACGTACCGTTGCCCCAGTGCGGGAACGCCCCGCGCCGACCGTCGAACGGAGCCGCACGTGAGCACGCCGCGAGGCACCCGGCCACCGACCGGGGCGACCCCGGTCCAGGGGCGCCCGGCAGACGGGGCGGGCAGGCCCACCTCCCGGACCCTGAGGGTGCGGCGGGTCGTCGCGCTCGTCCTGCTCGCGGTGATCGTCGTCGGCGTCGTGATGCTCGTCAAGGCGGCGATCGCGTTCGGCACCGGACTGCTCGCCGACGAGCCCCAGGGCAAGGTCGCGCCACCCCCGCCGCAGGCCGTCGCGACCGGCGGCTACAAGAAGTGCGAGGTCAAGGACCTCACGCTCGGGCTCACGGTGTCGAAGGCCTCGTACGCCGACGGCGAGAACCCGTCCTTCTCGCTCACGCTCACGCACGTCGGTCGGCGGCCCTGCTTCGTCGACTCGTCCCCCGCCTCGCTCGAGCTCGTCGTGACCTCGGGCCAGGACCGCATCTGGTCGTCTGTCGACTGCCCGCCCGCCAAGAAGGTGCTGCTCATGGCCCCCGGCGACGCGTATCCCCAGACCGTGGACTGGGCCCGCGTGCGGTCGGCCGCTGAGTGCCCCGCCGACCTGCCGGCACCCGGAGCAGGGGACTACAGCGCGGTCGTCGCGTCGACCGAGGTGGCCGGGCTGACGAGTGCGCCCGTGGTGTTCACGCTCCTCGCGCCGCCACCGCCGCCGGTCGAGACGCCGCCCGTGACCGAGGCGCCGGTCGACGGGGCGGTGCCGCCGGTCGACGGGGCGGTGCCTCCTGCTGAGGGAGACCCGGCTGCTACCGGGGAGACTGCTCCGGCTGACGGGACTGCTCCGGCTGACGGAGCGGTTCCTCCCGCTGACGGGGCCACCCCGTAGCGCTGGGCAGCTCCCGCGCGCACGCCCACACCCGGGGCGCGGGCGTCGTGCCCTGTGCGACGCGCCCTGCCCGCGACGTGTGCGCTGTCCGCCCGGCCCCAGCCACGTGGTCCGTTGCCGTCGAGGCTTGGTTGTCAGAGCCGAGCCGGGGTATGCACCGGCTCGCTTCTGACAACTGATCGGGTGGTCGGGTCCGCGGACTGGCGGCGGGTCGGTTTTGGGGAGTTGTCAGAGCTGAGCCGGGGTATGCACCGGCCCACTTCTGACAACTGGTCGGCTGCGACGCAAGCGACCAGAAGAGTTCCCGCAGCTACCGCTCGGTCCTAGACGTACCGCTCGAGGATGCTCGACTCCGCGAGCCGTGACAGGCCCTCGCGGACTGCCCGGGCACGCTGCTCGCCCACGCCGTCCACGGCCATGAGGTCGTCGATGCTGGCCGCGAGCAGCTTCTGCAGCCCGCCGAAGTGCGTGACCAGGCGGTCGATGATGGTGCCCGGCAGGCGGGGGACCTTGGAGAGCAGGCGGTACCCGTGCGGTGCGACCGCGGCGTCGAGCGCCTCGCCACCCCCGGGCAGCTCGAGGACGCGGCCGATGATCGTGAGGTCGAGCAGCTGGGTCTGGTCCAGAGCAGCGAGCGCGTTCTTGACGTCCGCGAGCGAGCGCTCCTTGCGGCTGAGCTCGACGTAGTCGCGGATCACGGACTCGCGGTCCGAGCCGATCCCGCCGATCAGCTCGTCGAGCTGGAGCGCGAGGAGGCGGCCGTCGGTGCCGAGCTCGACGACGTAGCCGGCGATCTCCTCGGAGATGCGCCCCACCATCTCGAGGCGCTGGACCACGGCGCACACGTCGCGGACCGTGACGAGGTCCTCGATCTCGAGGGCGGACAGCGTCCCGCTGACCTCGTCGAGGCGGGCGCGGTAGCGCTCGAGCGTCGCGAGCGCCTGGTTGGCGCGCGACAGGATGGTGTCCGAGTCCTCGAGCACGTAGCGCAGGCCGCCGACGTAGAGAGCGACGATCCGCATGGACTGGCTCACCGAGATGACCGGGAAACCGCTCTGCTTGGCGACGCGCTCGGCCGTGCGGTGACGCGTGCCGGACTCGGTGGTCTCGATCGTGGGGTCCGGGAGGAGCTGCACGGCCGCGCGCAGGATCCGGTTCGCGTCGCGGTCCAGGACCACGGCGCCGTCCATCTTGGAGAGCTCGCGCAGCCGGGTCGCCGAGAAGCCGACGTCCAGCACGAACCCTCCCGAGCACATGGTCTCGACGACCTTGTCCAGGCCCAGCACGATCAGTGCGCCCGTTCGACCTCGAAGGATGCGCTCGAGCCCGTCGCGGAGCTCGGTACCGGGGGCCACTGCGGCGAGGGTCTCCCGGAGCAGGTCGTCAGGATGCACAGGGGAGTTGGCCACGTGGGCATCTTACGCTGCCAGGTTGTCTCAGGGGCAGGAAAACGCCGTTCGGGGACAACTGGAGGTCACGATGGGATCACGGTTGCCCGACGTCGAACCGGGAGCGCTCCTGCTGCGGGGGCAGGTGGCCGCCGCGCGCGAGCTCGACGGCCTCTCCCAGGTGCTGCGCCGGCAGGACCGTCATGCCCGCCGGGGGCTTGGGAGACGACCCGTGCGGCACCACGGCCCGGGTGAAGCCGAGCCGCGCGGCCTCGGCGAGCCGGCGGTCGAGGCCCGCGACCGGCCGGATGTCCCCGGCCAGCCCGACCTCGCCGATCGCGATGGTTCCCGGGGGCATGACCTGGTCCTCGCGCGCGGAGAAGGTGGCCAGAGCGATGGACAGGTCCGCCGCGGGCTCGCTGACCCGTGCGCCGCCGATCGTCGAGACGTACACGTCCTGGTCGACGAGTCGGACCCCGGCGTGCCGGTGCATGACCGCCAGGATCATCGCGAGACGGCTCGAGTCGATCCCGCTCGTGGTGCGCCGCGGGTTGGCCAACGAGCTGGGGACCACGAGCGACTGGATCTCGAGGGCGAGGGGCCTGCGGCCCTCGAGCGTCACGGTGATGCACGTGCCGGGCACGCCGGCCCCGGAGTGCGAGAGGAACAGCCCGCTGGGGTCGGCCAGCCCCACGATCCCCGTCTCGGAGAGGTCGAAGCACCCGACCTCGTCCGTGGGGCCGTAGCGGTTCTTGATCGCGCGGACGAGGCGCAGGCGCGAGTGCCGGTCGCCCTCGAACTGGCACACGACGTCGACGAGGTGCTCGAGAGTGCGGGGGCCGGCGACCGAACCGTCCTTGGTCACGTGCCCGACGAGGATGACGGGCAGGTCGCGCTCCTTGGCCGCGGCGATCAGCGCGGCGGCGACCTCGCGCACCTGGCTCACGCCGCCGGGGGCGCCGTCGACCTGGGCCGAAGCGATGGTCTGCACCGAGTCCACCACCAGGAGGTCCGGGTCGGTCGCCTCGATGTGCCCCAGGACCGTCGCGAGGTCCGTCTCGGCCGCGAGCAGCAGGCCAGGGGCGAGCGCCCCGACACGCTCCGCGCGCAGCCTGACCTGCCCGGCCGACTCCTCGCCGGTGACGTACAGGACCGTGCGGGGCTTCGGGGCCGGGCGCGGGGCGTCCTCCGGGGACGCGGCCTTGTCGCTCACCCCGGCCGCGACGTTGCTCGCGACCTTGAGCAGGAGCGTCGACTTGCCGACGCCCGGCTCCCCGGCGAGCAGCACCACGGCACCCGGGACGATCCCGCCGCCCAGCACGCGGTCGAACTCCGCGACTCCCGTGGGTGTGGCCCGGGCGGTCTCCACGTCGATCTCGCCGATGGGGCGGGCGGGGGAGCGCGTGGGCGCGACCGCCGCGGTGCGCGGCCCTGCCGACGCTGCGGCCTCCTCCGTGACGGTGCCCCACTCCTGGCACTCGCCGCAGCGACCGACCCACTTGGCCGTGGTCCAGCCGCACTCGCCGCAACGGTAGGCGGGCCGGGCCGGGCGCTTGCTCGCGGCGCGCGAGCCCGCGGAGGTCGATGTCGTCACGGGCGCCACGCTAGCGACAGGCACCCACACGCACCGCGTGCCCAGCACGCAGGGCCAGGGAGCGCACGGTGTCCGGTCGCGCGCTGAAGCGCGGCTGCTCATCATGTACCCATGCGACGGCTCCGGAAGGACAGCCCGTGGTGGACGGTCATCACCACCCTCGGCTCGCTCGCGGCGTGCCTGCTCCTCTTCTACGGCGTGCCCCTCGGGGACTCCGAGCGTGAGTGGACGCAGATCCTGTTCTTCGTGGTCGGGTTCGTCGGGCTCTGCTACCTCGTCACGTTCCAGGTGCGCCGCCAGCTGCGTGCGGGCCGTGAACCCAGCGTGCGGGTCCAGTCGGTCGTCGGGCTGCTGTCGCCCATCATCATCTTCTTCGCGATCGCCTACTACCTCCTCGCGATCCACAGCGACGCGGAGTTCGTCGGGATCGAGACGCGCACCGACGCCCTCTACTTCACGGTCGTCACGCTCGGGACCGTCGGGTTCGGGGACATCCACCCGGTGGGGCAGGCGGCGCGGGTCGTCACGATGGTCCAGATCCTGTTCGACCTCGCGGTCATCGGCATCCTCGTCGCGGTCGCGACCCAGCGGCTCGAGTCGCGCGCACGGTGGCGTAGGGCCCACGGCGAGCCCGGCGAGTCCGCGGCCGGACCTCACGAGCGCTGACGCAACGACGCGGGGCCCGCCGAAAAATCGCACCGGCAAAGTTTCGGCGCCGAGCGCCGTTGCGACGCTCCCGAGACGCTCTTCCAGCACATCGCCGCAGGTCACGGTCTGGGCAGGGTCGCATGTGAGCGCTCATATCAAGCAGGTTGAACCGGACCAATCACCGAAAACCATTGCGTTCAGCGTTTCTGTGTGCCATCTTTCCGGGGACCGAACCATCTCGACGAGGAGAGGTGTACGCCCGTGAAGAAGCGAGCGACCAGACCCCAGCACGTCCCGGGCGGCAGAGCCCGGCTGACGATCGCGAGCACGTTGACCCTTGCCGTCGCCACGACGGGACTCATCGTCCCCTCGCTGGCCCAGGCCGCTCCGAACGCGGACGTGGGGTACCCCGTGTTCAGCGGGGACGCGAAGCCCGTCCCTGCGGAGGGGACCGGCTACCACGTGCGCAACCAGCTCCAGGCGATCTTCGACGCCGACGTCGCGGCCGGAGCCGGGAGCGGGACCGACAAGGATTTCTGGATCGACAAGATGCTCGCCCGCACGGGCAACACGCCGGGCGGCTCGAACGGTGACGCGAACCAGTGGCTGTTCAGCCGTGGCCGTGCGGTCTTCATGAAGACCCACCAGCCCGCCACGCTCGGCTTCGGCGGAGAGGTCGCGTACTGGGAGTCGCTCGCGGGCGGCCAGGGTGCGTACACCATCACGGTGAACGTCAACGGGTCGAACGTGACCCTCACCGAGGACGCGTCGGCCCGCAAGCAGACCCCCAGCTACTGGCGCAGCACGTTCAACAACACCGCACAAGGCCTGCGCGTGGTGCAGACCAAGTTCATCACCGACGCCAACGTGGCCGTCACGAACCTCACCGTCTCGAGCACGAACGGCACGGCCAAGCAGGTCCGGATCTCGGCGGCGTCGTCGTTCGCCAAGACCCCCGAGGGCGACGAGCTCACGGGCTCGGTCCAGGCGTTCAACAAGCTGACCACGGTCTTCCCGCGCCTCTCGGGAGACGGCTTCTCCCCGGCCGACGGCGCGATCACGCGCACGCTCGACGTCCCGGCGACGGGCTCGGCGAGCACCAAGGTCCAGCTCGGGTTCGTCACCGAGGAGATCCCCGAGTCGCGCACCGACTACGACGCGTTCCGCGCGGCGACCCCGGGGGCCGCCTACACCGCGCACGTCACGGCCTACAACCAGTGGTGGGCAGACAACGTGCCCTACCTGGACACGCCCGAGGACAACATCGACAAGACGCTCTTCTACCGCTGGTGGCTGATGCGCTTCAACTTCCTCGACGCCAACATCCCGGGCAACGACTTCCAGTTCCCCACCTCGATGGAGGGCGTGCTGGGCTACAACAACAACATCGTCCTGACCACGGGCATGTTCATCGACGACCTCAAGTACTTCCGTGACCCCGTCTACTCGTACGGCCCCTGGGTCTCCGCGGGTGAGGTCGCCAAGAGCGGCAAGTACGTCGACAACCCGGGTGACCCCGCGAACTGGTCCAACAGCTACACGCAGTACATCTCCGAGGCCGCGTGGCGCTCGTACCAGCTGCACGGCGGACCGACCGTGATCGCCCAGAACCTCGCGCAGTATGCCGAGCGGGACGTCAAGGACCTGCAGGCCTCCTTCGACAACGACGGCAACGGCCTCATCGAGTACAACTGGGGCGCCATGACGGGCAACGACGCCGACGCGGTGTCGTTCCACTGGCGCGCGGGCAACATGGACCGCACCGAGAACGCCTACCTGTACTCCAACGCCAAGGCGTCGGCCGCGGCCTACCGGACCGCGGGCAACGAGACCAAGGCGGCCGAGATGGACGCCTTCGCCGCGCAGATCAAGGCAGCCGTCCTGGAGTACCTCTGGGAGCCCGCGCGCGAGACGCCCGACGAGGTGGGCCTGAAGGGCAACCTCCTCAAGCACCGTCACGTCGCGACCGACGCGCTGGTGCCGTGGAAGGAGATCAACAACTACTACCCGTTCAGCGTGGGCCTCATGCCCAAGCCGGGTGACGCGGACTACGACCAGCCGTACGTCGAGGCCCTGCGTCTCTTCGCGGACGACGAGCAGTACCCCGTCTTCCCGTTCTTCACGGCCAACCAGGCGGACCAGGCGGCCTACGGCGGACCGGGCAGCAACAACTTCTCGGTCATCAACTCGACCGTGTCGTTCCGCATGCTCTCGAGCGTCCTGCGCGACTACCCGAACGACTACGTGGACGCCGAGCTCTACAAGAAGCTCCTCTACTGGAACGCCTGGTCGCACTACCAGAACAACGGCGACAACCGGTACCCGGACCAGAACGAGTTCTGGTCGAACGGCACGGCCGACCCGCAGAACATCGGCTACCGCTCGTGGATCCACCACACGATCCTCGGCACGACGAACTTCACCATGATCGAGGACGCGATGGGCCTGCGCCCGCGCTCGGACGACAAGATCGAGCTCGCCCCCATCGACATCGACTGGGACCACTTCACGGTCAACAACGTCCGCTACCGCGACAAGGACCTCACGATCACGTGGGACGCCCCGGGTGGCGAGAAGCACTACGGCGCCGACGTCCCCGAGGGGTACTCGGTCTTCCTCGACGGTGAGCTCGCGTTCACGGTCGACGAGCTCGCGCACGTGACCTACGACCCGTCCACGGGCACGGTCGACGCCCCCGCCGGCGTCACGGTGACCACGGCCGAGCAGCGGCAGGTCCAGGCTCCGCAGGACGTCGTGTTCGCCACGGACGCCCGCGTCGTGGACATGATGGCCAAGGCGGGCGCCGACGTCTCCCCGGCCTCGGCCGGCTCGACGAACCTCGCCCAGGGCAAGCCCGTCACGGCCTCGTTCTCCGCGAACGGCCGTGGTCCGGCAGGCGCCGTCGACGGCACGACGGTCAACGAGCCCTTCTGGGGCACCGCGGGCTCGCCGAACGCCAAGGACTCGCTCGAGGTGGACCTGGGCTCGGCCCAGAAGGTCGACGACGTGCGCGTCTACTTCTACCGTTCGTCCTCGACCGCGACCGTCGCGGGCTACTCGGCCCCGGCTCTCTACACGGTCGAGTACCTCGACGGGACGCAGTGGAAGCCCGTGCCGGCGCAGTCGCGCGCCCCGCTGTTCCCGCAGGGCAACTTCAACCACGTGCAGTTCCCCGAGGTCACGACCTCGAAGCTCCGCGTGACCGTGACCCACGCGGCGGGCACCAGGACCGGCATCAAGGAGGTCCAGGCCTTCTCGACCGGGGTCGAGGCGCCCGCCTCGACCAACCAGGCGCCCAAGGCCGACGCGTGGACGGACTCGACGTACAACCAGGCCGGCTCGGCCCGCCTGCTGGGCACCGCCCAGGACGACGGTCTGCCGAACGGTCAGATCACGTCGGGCTGGTCCGTCGAGGCGGCTCCCGAGGGCGGCAGCGCGGTGTTCGACAACCCGAAGGCCACGACGTCGGTCGTGCGTTTCACGAAGTCCGGCGCCTACACCCTGCGCCTGACGGTGTCGGACGGCGAGCTCACGTCGACCAAGGACGTCGTCGTCCAGGCGACCGCGCTCTCGGACGGCGAGATCAACGTCGCCTCCACGGCCACCCCGACCGCGGACTACACCGCGGGCTGGAACAACGTCGACGCGGTCAACGACGGCAAGCCGTCGTTCTTCACGGGTGGTGCCGGCACGGACCTGTGGGGCACCTGGTCGGGCTCTCGCCCCGCGAGCCGGTGGCTGCAGTACGACTTCGAGGCTCCCGTCCGGGTGGACAAGGCGTCGATCGACTTCTGGACCGACACGACCACGGGTGGTGACGGCGTGGCCGTGCCCAAGGCGTGGAAGCTCCAGTACTGGGACGCGGCCGGAGGGGGCACGTGGAAGGACGTGACGAACCCGTCGGCGTACGGCACCGAGCGCCTCAAGACCAACGAGGTGACGTTCGACGCCGTCACGACGAGCCGGCTGCGTGCCGTCTTCACCGCCCTGCCCAACGCGGGGGGCACGAGCAGCTCGGCGGTCGGTGTGTCCGAGTGGCGCGTCTTCGCGGCTCCCGCGGTCTCGGCCGCCGACGTCCACGTGCGGACCGCCGTCGGGGCCCTGCCCCAGCTGCCGGGTACCGTCGCGGTGACCTACGCGGACGGCTCGGTCGTCGAGAACGGTGTCGCCTGGGGCGCCGTGGACGCGGCACAGGTCGAGCAGATCGGCGACTTCACGGTCCAGGGCTTCGTGTCCGGGACGACCCTGGTCGCCCAGGCGACCGTCTGGGTGCGTGGCCCGGACGCCGTCCAGATCAACACGATCGCCGACACCGTGGTCTCGACCGCGGTCGGTACCGCGCCGGTCCTCCCGGCCACGGTCACGGTCCAGTACAACGACGGTTCGCAGCAGAGCGGGATCGTCGTGACCTGGGACGCCGTCGAGCCCGGGAAGTACGCCAAGGACGGCACGTTCGAGGTCACGGGGGCGGTCGAGGGCACCGACAAGCGGGCCAGGGCGACCGTCACGGTCGGCACCGGCGAGGGCCAGCCCGAGCCGGACGTCGCGGTCACGGTGACCGCGAGGTCGCAGTGCGTGGGCAAGGTCGCGGGGCTCACGGTCCGGGTCGTGAACGACGAGGAGGTCCCGGTGGACGTCAAGGTCACGACGCCGTTCGGCGCCAAGACCTTCGCCGGCGTGGCGCCGGGCAAGTCCGCCAGCCAGACCTTCAGCGCCCGCAAGGACGCGATCGAGGCAGGGACCGTGAGCGTCGTCGCGACCGCGACGGTCGACGGCGCCCAGGTCACGACCGAGGTCGAGCAGGCGTTCGACGCCGTCAGCTGCGGGTAGCCAGCGAACGACCGTCGGGGGCGGCGGCTGCAAACGCCGCCCCCGACGGTGCCAGACCGCGCACCCCGGGGGAGAGGGAACCCTCGGGGTGCGCGCCCCTCATCTCCTGCCCGCCCGGGTGGCGCTCGCGGAGGACACGCCGACGTGTCCCTCCGGTCGCCCGGCGAGGGTGGGCCGAGCAGACCGGAGAGCACCGTGAGCCCCACCAGATCGTTCCTCGAACCACCGCGCAGGACCGCGCGCGGTGGCCCGTCCGTCACCGCGGCAGCGGCCGTCGTGGCCGTCGTCGCCTCGACCGCGTTCGCGCTCGGCGCGGGTCAGGCCACCGCGGCCACGCAGCCCGACGGCGGAGCACCCGTCCCGCAGGCCGCCGCGGCCCCGGCGTCGTACACCTTCACGAGCCCCCACAATCCGATCCTGGGCGACGGCTCGTACTACTCGGCCGACCCCGCGCCGCTCGTGGTGCCCGCAGGTGCGCCGGGCAACGACACGGCCTCGGACCAGCTCTACGTCTACACGGGGCACGACGAGGCGGGCCCGACCACGAACGACTTCATCATGAACGAGTGGGGCGCGTTCGTGACCGACGACGCCCTGGCCACGGGATCGACGGGCGAGTGGACGCACCACCCGTCGCTCATGCGTCCCGAGCAGGTCTTCTCGTGGGCGACCCCGGGCCGGGCCTACGCGGGCCAGGTCGTGCCCGGTGCCGACGGCCGCTACTACTGGTACGTGCCGGTGCACGAGGCCGCGAGCACCGCGGAGGACAAGTTCGGGATCGGGGTCGCGGTCTCCGACTCGCCGACCGGCCCCTGGACGGACCACGTGGGCGCGCCGATCATCTCGCAGAAGGTGCCCACCGCGAACACGATCCACAACATCGACCCGACGATCCTCGTGGACGGTGAGGGCGCGTCGCAGAAGGTCTACGTCTACTGGGGGAGCTTCGGCAACCTCCGCATGCTCGAGCTCGGCCAGGACATGAAGACCCCGGTGGGCTCCGTCAGGACCGTGAGCGGCCTGACGGGATTCTTCGAGGGGGCGTGGGCCTTCGAGCGCAACGGGACCTACTACATGGCGTACGCGGGGAACAACGCCGGTGCGACGTCGTCGTGCACCCCGGCGAACTACCACGCGTGCATCGGGTACGCGACGGCCGCCTCGCCTGCCGGCCCGTGGACGTACCGCGGGACGATCCTCGACCCGGTCTCCTCGACCACGAGCCACCCCGGGATCGTCGAGTACGACGGCGAGTGGCGCCTGGTCTACCACACGGCCGACGCCGTGGGCGGGAACCACTTCCGTCGCTCGGTCGCGATCGACACGCTGCGCTGGGACGACTCCCGGTCCCCGGCCCGGATCGAGAAGGTCGTGCCGACCCCGGCCCGCACGGCCGACCGGACCCCGCGCGCGAACGTCGCGCAGGAGGCCCGGGTCACGGTGTCGAACGACCCCGTGCCCACGCAGTACTGGATCAAGGCGCTCAACGACGAGATCGTGCGCCCGAACCCCCTGCCCCCGGACATGTGGGGCACCTGGACGGGGAACAACCCGGCCCAGCAGTGGGTCCAGTACACGTGGGCCACGCCCGTGCGGGTGAACGGCTCGCAGATCGACTTCTGGAACGACCAGCCGCAAGGCACGGGCGTGGGCGTCGCGGCTCCGGCCGCGTGGCGCATCCAGTACTGGGACGCGACCGCGGGCGCGTGGACCGACGTCCGCAACCCGAGCGCCTACGGGACCTCGACCAACGGCTTCCAGAGCACGACGTTCGACGCCGTGACCACGACCCAGCTCCGTGCCGTCCTGGACGCCCCGACCAACGGCAGCACGTTCTCGGGCGTCGCGGTCGAGGAGTGGAAGGTGCTCGCGGCCCAGCCCGCCGCGATCGACGGGCCGGCCCTGACGGTCGAGATCGGCGAGGCCGAGCTGCCGGGCACGGTCGCGGCGACCTACCCCGGCGACCCCGACGAGACGCTCGCGCTCCCCGTGTTCTGGGACGCGGTCGACCCGTCCTCGGTGGCACAGGCGGGGACCTTCACGGTCGAGGGCTCGGTGCTCGGCTATGCCGCCGGGCGGGTCACGGGCACCGTGACCGTCGTGGACCCGGCCGACACCGAGGGGGACGAGACGGCCCCGGAGGTCGCGTTCTCGGTCAGCGGCTCGGCGGGCACGAACGGGTGGTACCGCTCCGACGTCACGGTCCGGGTCACGGGCACCGACGACGGCGGGGGCCGGGTCGCGCTCGCCACGCGGGTCGACGACGCCGCGTGGTCGAGCACACCGAGCGTCCGGTTCGTCGACGTCGCGGTGGGCGGCGACGGCCGGCACGTCGTGGCGGCGCGCGCCACGGACAACGCAGGGAACGTCTCGACCGAGAGCACCCAGACCGTCGCGATCGACCGCACGGCTCCTGTGAGCACCGGGGTGCTCGACGAGACCACCCGCACGGTCACGGTCACCGCGACCGACGCGACGTCCGGAGTGGCGCGCATCGAGTACATGGTCGGGACCGGCGCGTGGACCGAGTACACCGGTCCCGTCGCCGCCCCGGACTCGAACAAGCACGACGTGTCGTTCCGGGCGATCGACGCGGCCGGCAACGCCGGGACGGCCCAGCGCCTCACGATCGCGGCCGACGTCTCGGGCCCCTTGACCGGCAACGTCGCGCCCATCGCGACGCCGAGCGCGTCCTACACCGCGGGCTGGAACTCCCTGGGCGCGATCAACGACGGTCTGGTGCCGAGCAACCCGAGCCAGGGCCAGCTCTGGGGCACGTGGTCGGGCGAGCGTCCCGAGAGCCAGTGGCTCCAGTACGACTGGGCCCGGCCGATCGTCCTCACGGGGGCCGAGATCCAGTTCTGGCAGGACTCCCCGCAGGGGACGGGCAACGGGGTGGCCCAGCCCGCCTCGTGGTCGCTGCAGTACTGGGACGCCTCGGGACAGGGGTCGTGGAAGGACGTCGCGAACCCCTCGGGCTACGGCACGAGCACCACGGCGCTCAACACCGTGACGTTCGACCGGGTCACCACGTCCCGGCTGCGCGCCGTGATCCACGCGGACGGTGACGGGACGAGCTACTCGGCCGTCGCGGTCTCCGAGCTGCGGGTCATGGCCGACGACCCGGGCACCGGTCCCGGGGCGCCCGAGGTCGCCGTGAGCGTGACGGCGACCCCGAGGTGCGTGGGCGGTACCGCGCAGCTCGCGGTGCGGGTCGTCAACGACGAGCCCGCACCGGTCTCGGTGCAGGTCCGGACCCCCTTCGGCACCAAGTCGTTCGTCGGGGTCGCCCCGGGGAAGTCCGCGGCGCAGACCTTCTCGGCCCGCTCCGCCGGTGCCGGGGCGGGGGTCGTGACGGTGGTCGCGACCGGGCAGGTCGACGGCCAGGACGTGACGAGCACGTCCGAGGTGCCCTACGCGGCCCTGGCCTGCGGCTGAGGCGACCACCGCGGCCCGGCCCCCCGCCGGGCCGCGGCGGTCGACGCTTCCGCGCGGCTGCGCGGTCACCGGCGTGGCACGCCATAGGCTGGCGCGAGCACCGGTCGGATCGAGGGGAGCGTCATGAGCCAGCAGACGGGTCGGCAGCGCCCGGCGTCGCAGGACGGTCCGGGTCTGCGGGACAGCAGGCACGGTCGCGCGCCCTCGTCGGCCGTCTACGCCCGACGGCGCCTCGTCGCCCTGGGCGTGCTGCTCGCCCTGCTCGCGGGCGTCGTGGGCTTCGCGGCTCTCGTGTGGCCGGGGTTCGCCCGGGCGGGCGAGGCCGAGGTGCCTGCGGAGGTCACGGTCACCGAGGCGCCGCCGACCCCCACGATCGAACCGGTCGAGCGTTCCGCCTCGACCGAGTTCGCCAAGGTCCTCCCGGACGCCGTCCTCCAGTTCGCGCTCCGGTCGGAGGCGCTGACCGACGCGTACGGCGACGCGGGGGCGATCGAGGGGCACGAGCTGACCTACGCGGACGGCGAGGGTGACGCGGCGAGCACCGTGACGGTCCTCGCGGGACAATGGGGCAACGACGACGAGGCAGAGGTGGCCTACGACGAGCTGCTCGAGGCCGCGGTGGCTGCGGGGGGCGAACCCACGACCACGGGCGACGTCGAGGTCGACGGCAAGCCCGTGGGAACCTATGCCGTCACCCCGGTCGCCGCGGCAGCCGGGACGGCGACCGTCACCTGGCGCAACGGCACGGCCGTGCTGCAGGCGACGGGACCCGTCGACCAGATCGAGAAGTTCTACACAGCGTTCCCGCTGTAGCCCGCGAGGGGCCGCTGCGCCGGACGGTCCGACCGACCGGCCGACGCCGCGCGGGCCTCCCACGGAGGGCTGCAGGAGGGCCGGCCCACCGGGCCGGGACGCACGACCAGGAAGCAGGAACAACGATGTCCACGACGACCCACCAGGTCGACAGCCCCAGCAGCCCCACCCGTCTCGCGGTCCTCGGGACCGGCGTCATGGGCGAGACCGTGCTCGCCGGAGCCCTCCGTGCGGGGTGGCAGCCCGCGGACGTGGTCGCGACCGTGCGTCGCGCCGAGAGGGCGCAGGAGCTCGAGGGGCGCCACGGCGTCACGACCACGACGGACAACACCGCCGCGGTGCGCGAGGCGGGTCTCGTCGTGGTCGCCGTCAAGCCCAAGGACGTCGCGGCGCTGCTCGCCGAGGTCTCGCCCCACCTGGGCGAGGGGACCGTGGTGGTGAGCGTCGTCGTCGGGCTCTCGACGCGCTTCTACGAGGACCGGCTCCCGGCAGGGACTGCCGTGGTGCGCGTCATGCCGAACACTCCCTCGGTCATCGGCTCGGGTGTCAGCGCTGTCAGCGGCGGCGCCGCAGCGGGTGACGACGACGTGACCCTCGTCGAGCGGCTCCTGAGCCGTACCGGGCTCGTGGTCCGGGTCGCCGAGAAGGACCAGAACGCCGTGGCCGCGCTCTCGGGATCCGGGCCCGCCTACGTCTTCTACGTCGTCGACGCGCTCGCCGAGGCCGGGGTCCTGCTGGGCCTGACCCGCGCCGTGGCGCTCGAGCTCGCGACCGCGACCGTGCTGGGATCGGCCCGGATGCTCGACGAGACGGGCGAGCACCCGGTCATCCTGCGCGAGCGCGTCTCCTCGCCCGGCGGCACCACGGTCGCCGCGCTGCGCGCGCTCGACGACGGCGGCGTCAGGGCCGCGTTCCTCACGGCGCTCGAGGCCGCGCGCGACCGCTCGGAGGAGCTCGCCGCAGCCCTGGAGGCGCAGGCATGAGCGCCGACGTGGGGCGCACACGACCCCCCGCGATGTCGGACGTCGCCGAGCTCGCGGGCGTCTCGCACCAGACCGTCTCGCGGGTCCTCAACGACCATCCGAGCGTGCGCCCGCAGACGCGCGAACGGGTCCTCGACGCGATCGCGACGCTCGGGTACCGGCGCAACAGCGCGGCGCGCGCGCTCGTGACGGCGCGGTCCGGGACCATCGGCGTGGTCACGACGGGCTCGGCGCTCTACGGGCCGACGAGCACCCTCATCGCGGTCGAGGGCGCGGCGCGCGAGGAGGGGTACTTCGTGTCGGTCGCGACGATCCGTCGCTACGACGCCGAGACCATGCACACGGTCCTCGAGCACTTCATGGCCCAGGCGGTCGAGGGCATCGTGGTCATCGCGCCCCAGACGGACGTCGCGGCCGCGGTCGACTCGTTCCGGGCGCCCGTGCCGATCATCCTCATCGCGGCCCGCGAGCCGAACGAGGTGCACGCGGGGGCGCCCGGGACGGGGGCCGCGAGCATCCTGCCCATCGCAGTCGACCAGCGGCTCGGCGCGCGCGTCGCCACCGAGCACCTGCTCGACCTGGGGCACCGCTCGGTGGTCCACCTCGCCGGACCGCTCGACTGGTTCGACGCGCGCGAGCGTGCCAAGGGCTGGAACGACGCGCTCGCCGCCCGGGGCGTCCCGGAGATCGACCGCGAGATGATCCGCTGCTCGTGGTCGTCCGACGCGGGCTACGACGTCGGTCGTGACCTCGCGCGCCGGGTGACGGACGGGAACGGGCCGACCGCGGTCTTCGCGGGCAACGACCACCTCGCCCTCGGTGTGCTCCAGGCCTTCTGGGAGGCCGGGGTCGTGGTCCCGCGCGACGTGTCGGTCGTCGGGTTCGACGACGTCGAGGGCTCGGCCCACTTCATCCCGCCGCTCACGACGGTCCGCCAGCCCTTCGCCGAGCTGGGCCGGCGCTGCATGGGGCTGCTGCTCGACGCGTTCGCCGGGTCCACGCGCGAGTCCACCCAGATCCCGCCGGACCTGGTGGTCCGGGCGAGCTCGGGACCGCCGAGCGCCTGAGGCAGGCGCAGGGCCCACCGGAGGGTGGTGCCGAGCTGCGCCGCCCGCGGACACCGTCCGCCCCACGAGGTTGTACCGAGGGGTTGGCCACCACTCCGTGTGAGCGCTAACATTCAGAAGCAGGGCATGGCTAGGCGCGACGACGCGACGAGGAGAAGACAGCAATGGTGCAGCAGGACAGGGTGGACGACCTCCGCGAGGCGGTCGCCACCGGGAACACCGCGCTCGGGATCGAGCTCGGCTCGACCCGGATCAAGGCGTGCCTCGTCGGCCCGGACGGGACGCCCCTCGCGAGCGGCAGCCACGAGTGGGAGAACGAGTACGCCGACCGCACGTGGACCTACTCGCTCGAGTCCGTGCGCGAGGGCATGCAGCACTGCTACGCCGAGCTGGTCGCCGACGTCGAGCGCCGCTACGGGGTGCGCCCCACGACGTTCGGCGCGATCGGCGTCTCGGCCATGATGCACGGCTACCTCGCGTTCGACGCGCAGGGCGAGCTGCTCGTCCCTTTCCGGACCTGGCGGAACACGACCACGGGCAAGGCGGCCGCGGAGCTCTCCGAGCTGTTCGACCACAACATCCCGCTGCGCTGGTCCGTCGCCCACCTGTACCAGGCGATCCTCGACGACGAGCCCCACGTCGCGCAGGTGGCCTCGCTCACGACGCTCGCGGGCTACGTCCACCGGATCCTCACCGGGCGCTCGGTGCTCGGTGTGGGCGACGCCTCGGGCATGTTCCCCGTCGACCCGACGACGCGGACCTACGACCGCCGCATGCTCGCGCAGCTCGACGCACTCGTCGGGGTACGACGGCCCGGGCTCGCGGTCGAGTCCCTCCTGCCCGAGGTCCTCGTCGCCGGGCAGGACGCCGGGAGCCTGACGGTCGAGGGCGCGGCCTGGCTCGACCCCAGCGGCGCGCTGCAGCCGGGCGTGGCGCTGTGCCCGCCCGAGGGGGACGCCGGCACGGGCATGGTCGCGACGAGCTCGGTCGCCCCGCGCACGGGCAACGTCAGCGCGGGCACGAGCATCTTCGCGATGGTCGTGCTCGAGCACGCGCTCGCGACCCGCCACCACGAGCTCGACCTGGTCACGACCCCCGCGGGCGACCTCGTCGCGATGGTCCACTGCAACAACGGGGCGAGCGAGCTCGCGGCCTGGGCCGACCTCTTCGGCGAGCTCACGGTCGCGCTCGGGACGCCCGCCGCGGCCGACGACGTGTTCGGCGCGCTCTTCCGCGCCGCGCTCGACGGCGAGGCCGACGGCGGCGGGCTGCTCGCGTACAACTATCTGTCGGGCGAGCCCATCACGGGCCTCGAGGAGGGGCGGCCGCTGTTCGTCCGCACGCCCGGCAGCCGGCTGACCCTTGCCAACTTCATGCGCGCGCAGGTCTACAGCGCGTTCGGCACGCTCGCCCTCGGCATGCGCGTGCTCGACGGCGAGGGCGTCGCGCTCGACGCCATGTTCGCGCACGGCGGGATCTTCCGGACCGAGGGCGTGGCCCAGCGGCTCCTCGCCGCGGCGATCGGCGCCCCCGTGACCGTGGGACGCACCGCGGGGGAGGGCGGGGCCTGGGGCATCGCGCTGCTCGCGGCCTACGCGCGCGCCGTGGCGGCCGGCGACGAGCAGACCCTCGACACCTACCTCCGCGAGCACGTGTTCGCCACGGCCGAGCTCGACACCGTCGTCCCCGACCCGGACGACGCCGCGGGCTTCGCGGCCTACCTCGACCGCTACGACGCCGGGCTCGCGGTCGAGCGCGCCGCCGTCGACGCGCTCTGACCCCGACGAAGGAGAACCACCCATGAGCACCCTTCCCGCGACGACCGACGCGACAGCGCCAGCCGAACCCGCTGTTCAGGCGGGATCCACCGCGCCGACCGGCCGCACTGTCCCTGCCCACCTGCGTGCCGCGGTCGACGCTGCCAAGGAGCGCGTCGCGGCGCTGCACGCCGAGCTCCCCCGGTGGGAGCTCGTGGTGTGGACCGCGGGCAACGTCTCCGAGCGCGTGCGCGCGGGGGACGTCGAAGGTCCAGACAGCACAGGGGGCGCGGCAGGCACCGGCGCCACCGACGGCCTCGGCGACCTGCTCGTCATCAAGCCGTCCGGGCTGTCGTACGACGACATCACGCCCGAGTCGATGGTCGTGTGCGACCTCGACGGGAACCTCGTCGAGGGAGACCGGGCGCCGTCGTCGGACACCGCGGCGCACGCCTACGTCTACCGCCACATGCCCGAGGTCGGGGGAGTGGTGCACACGCACTCGACGTATGCCACGGCCTGGGCCGCACGCGCCGAGCCCGTGCCGTGCGTCCTGACGATGATGGCCGACGAGTTCGGCGGGGACATCCCGGTCGGCCCGTTCGCGCTCATCGGGGACGACTCGATCGGGCGCGGCATCGTCGAGACGCTGCGCGACTCGCGCAGCCCCGCGGTGCTCATGCGCAACCACGGCCCGTTCACGATCGGCAAGGACGCCCGCTCGGCGGTCAAGGCGGCCGTCATGTGCGAGGAGGTCGCCCGGACCGTGCACGTCAGCCGCCAGCTCGGCGACCCGACCCGGATCGAGCAGTCCGACGTCGACTCGCTCTACGCGCGCTACCAGCACGTCTACGGGCAGCAGCCGGCGCACTGACGGGCCACCGGCGCGCACCCCGCACGACCAGCAGCACAGCGGCTCCGCACCGACGCGAAGACCGTTCCCACCGACACGAGAGATGTGGACCTTATGAGCAAGCCCTACGCGGACCGCGAGATCTGGTTCCTCACCGGTAGCCAGGACCTCTACGGAGACGAGACCCTGCGTCAGGTCGCCGAGCAGTCCCAGGAGGTCGCGCGCGCCCTCGACGCGTCGTCCGACGTCCCCGCGAACGTCGTCTGGAAGCCCGTCCTCAAGGACTCGGCCTCGATCCGGCGCGCGATGCTCGACGCCAACGCGGACGACCGCGTGCTCGGCGTCGTGACGTGGATGCACACGTTCAGCCCCGCCAAGATGTGGATCACGGGCCTCGACGCGCTGCGCAAGCCCCTGCTGCACCTGCACACCCAGGCGAACGTCGAGCTCCCCTGGGACTCGATCGACATGGACTTCATGAACCTCAACCAGGCCGCGCACGGCGACCGCGAGTACGCGTACATGGCGACGCGCCTCGGGGTGGCGCGCACGACGGTCGTCGGTCACGTCTCCAACCCGGCCGTCACCGCACGCGTGGGCTCCTGGGTGCGCGGCGCCGCGGGCTGGGCCGCGACGCACGAGCTGCGCCTGGTCCGCTTCGGCGACAACATGCGCAACGTCGCGGTGACCGAGGGTGACAAGACCGAGGCCGAGCTGCGCTTCGGTGTGAGCGTGAACACGTGGGGCGTCAACGACCTCGTGGAGGCCGTCGACGCGGTGTCCGACGCCGATGTCGACGCCGTCGTGGCCGAGTACGAGAACCTCTACGACGTGGCCCCCGAGCTGCGCAAGGACGGCGACCGGCACGCGTCGCTGCGCTACGCGGCCCGCCAGGAGATCGCGCTCGAGACGTTCCTCGAGTCGGTCGGCGCCAAGGCCTTCACGACCAACTTCGAGGACCTGGGCGACCTGCGCCAGCTCCCCGGCATCGCGGTCCAGCGCCTCATGTCGAAGGGCTACGGGTTCGGCGCCGAGGGCGACTGGAAGACGGCCGTGCTCGTCCGTGCCGCCAAGGTCATGGGCGAGGGGCTGCCCGGCGGCGCCTCGCTCATGGAGGACTACACGTACGACCTCACGCCCGGCAGCGAGAAGATCCTGGGCGCGCACATGCTCGAGGTCTGCCCGTCCCTGACGACGTCGACCCCGCGCGTGGAGATCCACCCGCTCGGGATCGGCGGCAAGGAGGACCCGGTCCGCATGGTGTTCGACGCCGACCCCGGCGTGGGCGTCGTCGTCTCGCTCGCGGACATGCGCGACCGCTTCCGCCTCACGGCCAACGTGGTCGACGTCGTCCCCGCGAGCGCCCCGCTGCCGCACCTGCCCGTCGCGCGCGCAGTGTGGGAGCCGCGCCCCGACTTCGCGACGTCCGCCGAGGCGTGGCTCACCGCGGGCGGCGCCCACCACACGGTGCTCTCGACCGCCGCGGGCCTCGACGCGTTCGAGGTCTTCGCGGAGATCGCGCGCACCGAGCTACTCGTGATCGACGAGGGCACGACGCGCCGCGGCTTCCGCGACCAGGTGCGCTGGAACCAGGTCTACTTCCGGGTCGCGCAGGGGCTCTGACCGTCTCTGCGACCCGGCGGACGGGCCCTGTGCGGCCCGGCCGGCGCGAGGGGCCCCGACGGACCTGACGGCCCGTCGTGGGCTCCTGCCGCGGCCCCCGCGGCCGACCCGCCGTCCTGCCCCTGGGGGGTGCAGGGCGGCGGATCGGCCCGGCGGGGTCGGTGTCGGGGGCGCCACCGGGTGGGCGCTCTGCCCGCCGGCGCTCCCGACGCCCGTCGTCGTCCCGTGCGGACCTCGCGCCGCCCGACTCCGCGCCAGCCCGCGCGCCCGCGGCGTCTCCGACGCGGTACGAGGATCGGACGCCGGGGCAAAGGTCCAGGTCTCCGCGCTCTTTCGAGACCGGCGTCACCTCTCGTGATGGAAACGTGACCCTCAGGACTTCCAACTTCCGCGTGTGAGCGCTAACATCTCTTCCCAGGGGGTGTGAGCGATCACATCTGAACGTGAGCGGAGCAGCTCGACAACCGAAGACGCACGACCACGAACCAACAGCCCAACGACGGGCCGACGTGGTCCCGGCACGGCGCCGAGGACCGCATCTCAAGGAGGAGAACCATGTTCAACAAGTCCACGGCACGCGTCCGTCTCACGGGCATCCTGGCCGGTGCAGCAGTCCTCGCCCTCGCAGCGTGCAGCGGCGGCGGGACCGACTCGGCCGACAGCACCGACGGCGCGGGCGGCGGCAGCGAGAACATCCGTGTCGGGTTCTCCCAGCTCGGGGCAGAGAGCGGTTGGCGCACGGCCAACACCGAGTCGGTCAAGGCCAACCTGACGGCCGAGAACGGCATCGACCTCACGTTCGTCGACGCGCAGCAGAAGCAGGAGAACCAGATCAAGGCCCTGCGCGACTTCATCGACCAGGACGTCGACGTCATCGCGTTCTCCCCGGTCATCGAGACCGGCTGGGACGAGGTCCTCCAGGAGATCAAGGACGCCGAGATCCCCGTCGTCCTCGTGGACCGCACGGTCGACACCACGGTCGAGGACCCCTTCGTGACCTGGATCGGCGCGGACTTCACCGCCGAGGGCGTCACGGCCGGCGAGTGGGTCGCGGAGAACGCTCCCGACGCCAAGATCTTCGAGCTCCAGGGCACCATGGGCTCGGGCGCGCAGACCAACCGCCAGGAGGGCTTCCGCTCGGTCGTCGAGGACCAGATCGTCGGCGAGGCGACCGGTAACTTCACGCGCGCCGAGGGCAAGGCGGCCACCGAGGCCGCGCTCCAGGCCTACCCCGACATGAACCTCATCTTCGCCCACAACGACGACATGGGCCTCGGCGCCATCGAGGCCATCGAGGCCGCGGGCAAGGTCCCGGGCAAGGACATCCAGATCGTCACGGTCGACGGCGTGCACGACGGCCTGACCGCTCTCCTCGAGGGCAAGTTCAACTTCGTGGTCGAGTGCAACCCGGCCTTCGGCGACCAGCTCCTCGAGCTCATCAAGCAGGTCGCAGCGGGCGAGGACGTCGAGAAGGAGACCATCGTGGTCGACCAGGCGTTCGACCAGACCATCACGCAGGAGATCATCGACGCCCGCTCGTTCTGACGAGCAGCACCTGACGGCCCGCCCGGTCGCCGCCCCACGCGGCGCGGCGACCCGGGCGGGCCGCACACACCGCGCGCGGGGACGTGCACCACGTCCCCGCCGGCCGGTGCCTGAGCTCCAGCACCTTCCCCAGGACGGAAGAACAACCATGTCAACGACGACCGCCGCCACCGCGGCGCCCGTGGTGGAGATGACCGGGATCACCATCGAGTTCCCGGGCGTCAAGGCCCTCGACGGCGTCGATCTCACCCTCCGCCCCGGTGAGGTCCACGCCCTGATGGGTGAGAACGGCGCCGGCAAGTCCACCCTCATCAAGGCCCTCACGGGGGTCTACCAGATCGACGCGGGACGCATCGTGGTCTCCGGTGCCGAGCACCGGTTCACGCGGACCCGCGACTCCCAGGACGCGGGCATCAGCACCGTGTACCAGGAGGTCAACCTCTGCTCGAACCTCTCGGTCGCCGAGAACATCATGCTCGGGCACGAGATCCGGTTCGGCCCCTTCATCAACTGGCCCGCGACGCGCCGCAAGGCCCGCGAGTACCTCGCCCTCCTCAACCTGGACATCGACCCCTCGTCGGCCCTGTCCTCCCACTCGATCGCCGTGCAGCAGCTCTGCGCGATCGCGCGGGCCATGGTCGTCGACGCGAAGGTCCTGATCCTCGACGAGCCCACCTCGAGCCTCGACAAGGCCGAGGTCGCCGAGCTCTTCGACGTGATCCGCTCGCTGCGGGACAAGGGCGTCGCGATCCTCTTCGTGTCGCACTTCCTCGACCAGATCTACGAGATCACCGACCGCCTGACCATCCTGCGCAACGGCCGCCTCATCTCCGAGCACCTGACCAAGGAGCTGCCGCGGATGGAGCTCATCTCCGCGATGATCGGCCGGTCGAGCGAGGCCCTCGCGGACGTCGAGGCGCGCGCGCACCGCGTCGTCTCCGAGCACGACGAGGCCCCCCTGCTCCAGGCCGTGGCCCTGGGCCGTGACGGCTCGGTCGAGCCCTTCGACCTCGACGTGTACGCGGGCGAGATCGTCGGCGTGGCGGGCCTGCTCGGCTCGGGCCGCACCGAGGTCGCCCGCCTGCTCTACGGCGCCGACAAGGGGGGCAGCGGGAAGCTGACGTTCGACGGCACGACGCGCGGCGCGGCCCCCCTGACCTCGATCAAGCGAGGCGTCGCGTTCTCCTCGGAGGACCGCAAGAAGGAGGGCATCATCGGGGACCTCACGGTCCGCGAGAACATCGCCCTCGCGATGCAGGCGAGCCGCGGCCCGTGGCGCCCCATCCCGGCCAAGGAGCTGGACGCGGTCGTCGACCGCTACATGAAGGCGCTCAACGTCTACCCGGCGAACCCGAACATGCTCATCAAGAACCTGTCGGGCGGCAACCAGCAGAAGGTCCTCCTGGCCCGCTGGCTCGCGACCGCGCCGCGCCTCATCATCCTCGACGAGCCCACGCGCGGCATCGACGTGGGTGCCAAGGCCGAGATCCAGCGGCTCGTCGCCGAGCTGGCCGCCGACGGGATGGGCGTCGTCTTCATCTCGTCCGAGCTCGACGAGGTGCTGCGCCTGAGCCAGCGCGTCGTCGTCATGCGTGACCGCCAGAAGATCGGCGAGATCACCAACGGACCCGACGTCACGTCCACCACGATCCTCGAGACGATCGCAGCGAGCGGGAGCGCATCATGAGCACGACCACCACGACCCCGTCGACCCCGTCGGCGTCGCCGCCGGTGTCCGGCAGCCCCGCACCGCGGGGCGCCCAGGGCGCGCTGCGCCGCGTCACGCACCACCACCTGTTCTGGCCCGTCGTCGCCCTGGTCGTGATGCTCCTCGCGTGCGGCCTGCGCAGCCCCGGCTTCCTCGACGTGACGATCATGGACGGCCACCTGTTCGGCCAGCTGATCGACATCATGCGGGCGAGCGCGACCCCGCTCCTGCTCGGCATCGGCATGTGCCTCGTGATCGCGACGGGCGGGATCGACCTCTCGGTCGGCGCCGTCATGGCGATCTCGCTCGCGGTGTCGCTGACCTACATCGACGCGAGCGGCACGGGGGGCACGCTCAGCACGGCGCTCGCCGCGGTCGCGATCGGCCTCCTGGTCGCCGCGGTGATCGGTGCGTTCAACGGCTTCCTCGTCACGGTCCTGGGCATCCAGCCGTTCATCGCGACCATGATCCTCATGGTCGCGGGCCGCGGCATCGCGATGCTCATCACCAAGGGCCAGATCACCACGACCACGAGCCCGCCCTTCAAGTCGATCGGCTCGGGCTTCATCCTGGGCATCCCGACCCCCGTGGTCATCGCCGGGGTCGTGTTCGCCCTGGTCGCGCTGCTGGTGCGCCGCACGGCGCTCGGCATGCTGGTCGAGTCGATCGGCATCAACCGCGAGGCCAGCCGCCTCGCGGGCGTCCAGTCGCGCAACATCACGTGGTTCGTCTACCTGCTGTGCGGCCTGCTCGCCGGGCTCGCGGGCATCGTCTACGGAGCCCCGACCATGGCGGCCGACGCCAACAACATCGGCCTCATGAAGGAGCTCGACGCGATCATGGTCGTCGTCCTGGGCGGCACCAAGCTCGACGGCGGCAAGTTCAGCCTCGCGGGCGTCGTGGTCGGTGCGCTCCTGCTCTCGACGCTCGAGCGAGCCGTGGTCATCTTCCACATCAGCTCGCAGATCACGCCGCTGTTCAAGGCGCTCGTGCTGATCATCGTGTGCATCGCGGCCTCCGAGCGGCTGCGTTCGCTCCTCGCGTCCCGACTACCGAGGAAGCGCCCCACCCTGGGCGCGGGCACGGCGACCACGAGCGCGAAGGGGGCAGCAGCGTGAGCACCGTCCAGACGGCGCCCCGGGCGTCCAAGAACCCCCAGCAGGGCAAGGGACCGCGCGGAGGCCACGACACGGGCTTCGTCGCGCGCCTCATGACCAACCCCGTGGTCCGCAAGCTCTCGGACCGCCGGCTCCTGCCCGTCACGGGCACGCTCGTGGCCCTCGCGGTCATCCTGATCGTGGGCCAGGCGCGCTACAGCACCGACCGCCGCGACTTCCTGAGCATGCGGCTCTTCTCCAACCTGCTGGTCGACAACTCGTACCTGATCGTCCTGGCGATCGGCATGACGTTCGTGATCATCACGGGCGGGATCGACCTGTCGGTCGGTGCCGTGGTGGCCCTCGTGGGCCTGGTCGTGGCCAAGCTCCTGATCGTCGGGGCGCCGCTCCCCGTGGTCCTGGTCCTGGGCGTGCTGATCGGCACGACGTTCGGCCTGCTGATCGGCGTGATGGTCCAGTACTTCGACATACAACCCTTCATCGCCTCGCTCGCCGCGATGTTCCTCGCGCGCGGCCTGGCCAACGTCGTGAGCGTCCAGTCGCTCGCGATCAAGGACGAGGGCTTCGCGGCCCTGGCCTCGTGGAAGATCAAGTTCGGCGAGGGCCGTGAGGCCTGGAGCATCAACCTGAGCATGGTCATCGCGTTCGTGGTCCTGCTGATCGCGATCTACCTGCTGCACTACACGCGCTTCGGTCGCACGGTCTACGGGCTGGGCACGGGCGACAACGGCACGGCCGTGAACCTCATGGGCCTCAAGGGCAGCTCGACCAAGGTGTGGGTCTACGTGATCAGCGGCACATGCGCCGGGATCGCGGGCATCCTGTTCGCCCTCTACACCAAGTCGGGCTTCAACCTCACGGGCATCGGCATGGAGCTCGACGCGATCGCGGCGGTCGTGATCGGTGGCGCGCTCCTGACCGGCGGCGGCGGGTTCGTCCTGGGGTCGGTCGCGGGCGTGCTCGTGTACGGCCTGATCCAGGTGCTCATCGCCCGCGAGGGCCTGGACTCCTGGTGGACCAAGGTCTTCATCGGCGTGGTCCTGCTCGCGTTCGTCCTGCTGCAGCGGGCCATGACGTTCCGTCAGGGACGCGGCAGCGCCACCTAGCGCCCGTCCAGCACCACTGCCTCGCGCGGGTCGGGCCTGGAGCCGGACCCGTGCGAGGCACCACAGCCCGGTCCGTCGAGGCAGACGGACCGAGAACGGCCCGGAGGTGGCACCCTCCCGGTCGAGCCGGTCCCGGCTGGTACCTGGGGCCAGCTCGGACGACCGGGAGGGCGCACCCGCCGGGTTGACCCGTACAGCAATGGAGCGCACGGGCTGCACCCGGCATCGCTCCTTTCCTCGTTGCAGCAAGGTTGGAGCACTGTGATCATCTCTGATTCCCCTGCCCGCAGTACATCCCGCGGCAGGACGGCACGACCGTGGGCGGCCTCCGTCGCGGTCCTCGCGCTGGGGGCGACGACCGCCCTCGCGGTCACCCCGGCGGCCTTCGCGGCCACCGAGCCGGTCCTTCCGGCGGGCGCCTGGGTCGACCAGTTCGACACGGCCGAGCTCGGCTCGGCCTGGGACGTCGTCAACCCGGTCCCGTCGGCGTGGTCGCTCGCGACGACGCCCGGGTCGTTGACCCTGACGTCCCAGACGGGCGACACCTATCAGGAGGCGAACACCGCGAAGAACGTCTTCATGGTGGACGTCCCCGTGGGCGACTTCACGGTCGTGACCAAGGTGTCGGCCCCGGTCGGCAAGGTCTACCAGGGCGCGGGCCTCATCGCGTGGAAGGACATGGACAACTACGTCCGTGCAGGTCTGACGTACGTGGGCAGCCTGTCGCCCTCGGCGCGCGCGATCGAGCTCGACAACGAGACGGGCGGGAAGTTCACGGCCGCGTCGTTCACCGACCGTGCGGGCTCGACGGGCGAGACGCTGCGCATGCAGCGCACCGGTGACACGCTCGCGGTGTCCTACTGGGACGCCACCGCGGGGGACTGGAAGCCCGCGGGCTCGACGACGGTCACGTTCGACGTCACCCAGGTCGGCCTCTACGCCCTCGCGGCGCAGGACGGCTCGACGCACGCCGCGACGTTCGACTACGTCGCGGTCGACGCGGCCGAGGGCCAGGACGTCGTCCCGACGGGCACGTTCTCGCTCGACGGCCCGGCCGACCACAAGCACCTCGTCCTGACGGACACGGGCCTGTCGTTCGTCGCGCAGCGCCCGGCGTCGCCGCTGGGCCTGGTGGCCACGGCGGTCGCCGGCGGGCCCGACGGCGCCGCGACGCTCGCGCAGGCGGGCACCGGTCTGCCTGTGGTCGTCGGGAGCGACGGGCGGATCACGCTCGGGGCCGCCGATGCCGCCCCGGCCCAGGTGCGGCTGACCGACGTGGGCGGCGGCAAGCTCGCGCTGCGCGTGCCGGGCGCCGCTGCCGGGGAGTTCGCGGGGGTGCGCGCCGCGGACGGAGCCCTGGTGCTCGGCGCCGAGGACGCGGCCGTCAGGCTCACGCTCACCGCGCTGTCGTCGGCCGAGCACACGCTCGCGATCGACGCCGCGGGCGAGACCGTCGAGATGAGCGACGACCTGTACGGCATCTTCTACGAGGACATCAACTACGCCGCGGACGGCGGGCTGTACGCCGAGCTCGTGCGCAACCGCTCGTTCGAGTTCAACTCGTCGGACAACTCGTCCTTCACGGGGCTCACGGCCTGGGAGCGGGTCAACCGCAACGGCGGCACCGCGACCACGACGGTGGTGACCGACGCGCAGCGCCTCAACGACAGCAACCGCTACTACCTCCGGCTCGACGCGACCGCGGCCGGCGCGGGCGTGCGCAACGCGGGCTTCAACACGGGCCTCTTCCTCGAGAAGGGCCAGAAGTACGACTTCACGGTGTGGGCGCGCTCCGCCGTCGGGCAGGACCTGACCGTGCAGGTGGAGAACGCCGTGGCGGGGACCACCTACGCGACCGGGAAGGTGACCGTCGACGGCACCGACACCTGGAAGAAGTACTCGGTGACCCTCACCGCGACCGAGACCACCTCGGCCGGGCGCCTCGCGGTCCTCGCGGGGGCCGCAGGCACCGTGCGCCTCGACATGGTCTCGCTCATGCCGCAGGACACCTGGGTCGGGCCGGTCAACGGCAAGACCCACCTGCGCAAGGACCTCGCCGAGAAGATCGACGCCATGAACCCGCAGTTCCTGCGGTTCCCGGGCGGCTGCGTGACCAACGCGGGCACGTTCGACACCTACCTCGAGAGCAACGGCACCGACCGTCGGCGCACGTACCAGTGGAAGGAGACCATCGGGCCGGTCGAGGAGCGGGCCACGAACTGGAACTTCTGGGGCTACAACCAGTCGTACGGGATCGGGTACTACGAGTACTTCACGTTCGCCGAGGACCTCGGCGCGACGCCCCTGCCCGTCCTGTCGGTCGGCGCCAACGGCTGCGGCAGCACCATCCCCGAGATGAAGGACGACGTCCGGATCCAGCGCTGGGTCCAGGACACGCTCGACCTCATCGAGTTCGCCAACGGTGACGTCACGACCGAGTGGGGCGCGGTGCGCGCCGAGCTCGGCCACCCCGAGCCGTTCGGCCTGAAGTACCTGGGACTCGGCAACGAGGAGAACACCAAGACGTTCGAGGCGAACTTCCCGAAGTTCAAGGACGCCGTGCGCGCCGCGTACCCCGACGTCCAGATCATCTCGAACTCGGGTCCGGACGACACGGGCCAGCGGTTCGACGAGCTCTGGGAGTTCAACCGTGCGCAGGAGGTCGACCTGGTCGACGAGCACTACTACAACGACCCGAGCTGGTTCCTCGAGAACGCCGACCGCTACGACGACTACGACCGCGAGGGCCCGCACGTGTTCCTCGGCGAGTACGCGTCGCGCGGCAACACGTTCTTCAACGCGCTGTCCGAGGCCGCCTTCATGACGGGCCTCGAGCGCAACTCCGACGTCGTCGAGCTCGCGTCGTACGCGCCGCTGCTCTCCAACGAGTCGTACGTGCAGTGGTCGCCCGACGCGATCTGGTTCGACAACGACGAGTCGTGGGGCACGCCCAACTACTACGTCCAGGAGCTGTTCGCGAACAACGTGGGTGACGAGGTCGTCCCGTCGGTGCACACGGCAGGCACGGGCGACGCGGCCGGTCTTCTGGACGGGGGCGTCTTCCTGTCCACGTGGTCGACCAGCGCGTCGTACGACAACGTCAAGGTCACCGACAACGCGAGCGGCGACGTCCTGTTCCAGGACGGGTTCGACGACGCCACCCAGTGGTCTCCCGTGACCGGGACGTGGACCGCGCAGGACGGCGTCTACACGCAGTCCTCGACGTCCGTGACGGACGCGCGCTCGATCGTCACGGGCGCGTACGCCAAGGACTGGAAGAACTACACGCTCGAGCTCGACGCCCGCAAGATCGCCGGGTCCGAGGGCTTCCTGGTGGGCTTCGCCGCGGGCGGCCCGAACGACTACTACTGGTGGAACATCGGCGGCTGGAACAACACCCGCTCGGTCCTCCAGCGGGCCGACGGCGGCAGCGCCGCCGAAATCGCCGCGGTCGAGAACAAGAGCGTCGAGACGGGCCAGGGCTACAAGGTCAAGGTCGTGGTCCAGGGCAGCACCATCGAGCTCTACCTGGACGGCCAGCTCCAGATCTCGTACGAGCAGCCCGCCGCGAAGTCGCTCTACCAGGTCGTCACGCGCGACGAGGAGTCCGGCGACCTCGTGGTCAAGGTCGTCAACCCGACCGCGACCGCGGCGGACACCGCCGTGACGGTCGCGGGCCAGGAGATCGCGGCCCAGGCCACGGTCACCGAGATGGTCGGCGCGCCCACGGACACCAACACCAAGGCGAACCCGCGGGCGATCGTGCCCGTCGAGCGGACCTGGGACGGGGCGTCCAACGCGTTCGACTACACGTTCCCGGCCTACTCGGTCACGTTCCTGCGCCTGCAGGCGGCCGGCACCGAGGCCGTGCCCGTGGACCTCGCGGTCACGGCCAAGGCGCAGTGCGTCGCGGGCCGCGCGAACCTCTCGGTGCGTGCGGTCAACGGCGAGGACGAAGCCGTGACCGTGGCGTTCACGACGCCGTTCGGGACCAAGACGTTCGCGTCGGTCGCACCCGGCAAGAGCGCGTCGCAGTCGTTCAGCTCGCGCGCGGTCTCGGTCCCTGCGGGGACCGCGACGGTCGTGGGCACGATCGGCACGGGGCCGGGGGCCCGCTCGACCACGTTCGACGTCGAGTACCCGGCTACGACCTGCGGCTGACGACCGCACCAGCTCCGCCGGGGTCGCGGGACCACCTCGCGGCCCCGGCGTGAACCCTCCGGTCCACCCGGACCGGTGACAGCACGAGCACGACCTGCAGCACCTGCACCACCCGCACCACAAGGACGCGGGGGACCGTCGGGCCGGCACGACCGGCCAGACGGTCCCCAGCAGGGGGCGCTCAACGACGAGACGGCGAGAGGCCACGAACCACATGACCACCCGACACGACCCGGCGCAGACCGCGCCCTCGGCCCGACGGAGGGCCCCCCGCGGGGCGAGAGGCGCCCTCGGGGGCGCGCTGAGCATCGCTCTGCTCGCCCCGATGGCCCTGGCAGGACCGGCAGCGGCCCTGGCCCCGGCCCCCGGACGCCCGACGACGGCGCTCGCCCCGGCGGTGCCGGCCGCCACCGAGACGAGTGCCACCGAGGCCCCCACCCCCACGGCCGACGGCCTGAAGCTCTGGTACAAGCTCGACGAGCTGAGCGGCACGGTCGCCCACGACGCCTCGGGCTCGGGCCGTGACGGCACGCTCGTCGGCGGCGGAGACTGGACCGACGGGCAGGGGCTCACGTTCGGCGGCTCGAGCTACGTGGACCTCCCCGACGACCTCCTGGCCGGCTACTCGGCCGTGACGGTCAGCGCCGACGTGTGGATCGACTCGTCGCTGAGCGGCAACTACTTCTTCTACAACCTGGGCAACACGGCCGTGGGCTCACCGCAGTCGGGCAGCGGCTACCTCTTCTCCTCGGGCAACGCGAACTACCGCGCGTCCGTCTCGAACGCCGCGTGGGGTGCCGAGCAGAACACGGCCAAGTCGCCGTCCGCGGCCCTCGCGCGTGGCGTCTGGAAGACCGTCACCTACACGCAGGGCGCCGGCACGGGGCGCCTCTACGAGGACGGCGCGCAGGTCGGCGTCAACACGGCCGTGACCCACACGCCGAGCTCGATCGGCAACGGGAAGACGACCGCCAACTACCTCGGCAAGTCCGCCTACGCGGCCGACAACCTCTTCAAGGGGCGCATCAAGGACTTCCGCCTCTACGACCGCGCGCTCACGGCCGCCGAGGTCGCCGACCTCAGCACCGCGAACGCCGCGGCGTCGCTCTCCGCCGACGTCAGCGCCCTGTCCCTCGGGGACACGAGCGCCGTGGCCAAGAACCTCACGCTGCCCGCGAAGGGAACGGGCGGCTCGACCGTCACCTGGGCGACGTCGGACGCGAGCGTCGTGACGTCGTCGGGCGTCATCACCCAGCCCGTCGGTCAGGCGCACACCGCGACCCTGACCGCGACGCTCTCGCTGCGCGGCCAGAGCGCCACCAGGACGTTCGACGTCACCGTGGTGCCCGGCACGGGCGACCAGGGCGTCGTCGACGCCGCGGCCGCCGCGCTCGAGGTCAAGAACCTCGACGACGTCCGCGGCAACCTCACGCTGCCGACCACGGGAGCAGAGGGCACCACGGTCACCTGGGCGACCACGGCCCCCACGGTCGTCACGCCGTCGGGCGAGGTCACGCGCCCCGCGCACGGCCAGGCCGACCAGACGGTCACGCTGACCGCGACCGTGAGCAAGGGGCAGGCCACGGCCACGCGCGCGTTCGCCGCGACGGTCCCCGCGCTCCCCGAGCAGCAGGACTTCGCGGGCTACCTGTTCTCCTACTTCATCGGTGAGGGCTACGCGACCGGCGAGCAGGTCTACTTCGGCCTGAGCAAGGGCAACGACCCGCTCAGGTACCGCAACCTCAACGACAACCAGCCCGTGCTGACGTCGAGCCTGGGGGAGACGGGCCTGCGCGACCCGTTCGTCATCCGCTCGCCCGAGGGCGACAAGTTCTACCAGATCGCGACCGACCTCAAGATCCACGGCAACGGCAACTGGGACGCGTCCCAGCGCACGGGATCCAAGTCGATCATGGTGTGGGAGTCGACAGACCTCGTGAACTGGACCGACCAGCGCCTCGTCCAGGTCTCCCCGGAGACCGCGGGCAACACCTGGGCCCCCGAGGCCTACTACGACGCGACGATCGGCGCCTACGTCGTGTTCTGGGCCTCCAAGCTCTACGAGGAGGACGACGCGGGCCACACGGCCAACACGTACAACCGCATGATGTACACCACGACCCGCGACTTCTACACGTTCACCGAGCCGCAGGTGTGGGTCGACCCGGGCTACTCGGTCATCGACTCGACCGTGATCGAGCACGACGGCGAGTTCTACCGCTTCACCAAGGACGAGCGGAACAACACGTCCACGACGCCGTGCTCCAAGTTCGTGCTGGGCGAGAAGGCGAGCGAGCTGCGCTCGCTGAGCTACGACTTCATCACCGACTGCATCGGCAAGGCCAACTCGCTCGGCGGCGGCATCAACCAGGGCGAGGGCCCGACCATCTTCAAGTCGAACACCGAGGAGAAGTGGTACCTGTTCATCGACGAGTTCGGCGGCCGCGGCTACGTGCCCTTCGAGACGACCGACCTGAACGCCGACGAGTGGAAGATGTCCACGGGCTACGAGATGCCCTCACGCCCGCGCCACGGCACGGTCCTGCCCGTGACGCAGACCGAGTACGACGCGCTGCTCAAGGGCTACCAGCCCGACGCGTTCGTCGAGTCGGCCGAGGACGTCGCGGCCGTCGTGAGCGTCGGTGACGCGCCGGTCCTACCGGCCACGGTCGCCACGCGCACCGCGGCCGGCACGACCACCCAGACCGCCGTCACGTGGGACGCGATCGACCCCGCGAGCTACGCGCAGGCCGGGACCTTCGAGGTCACAGGCTCGCTCGGCGCCGGCGTGAGCGTGCGTGCCAAGGCCGTCGTGACCGTGGTCGAGGGCGACGTCCCCGTCACGGGCCTGGTGGTCTCGCCCACCTCGACGCAGGTCACGGTCGGATCGGCACGCTCGCTCACCGCGACCGTGACCCCCGCCAACGCCACGGCCCGCACCATCACCTGGACGAGCGCCGACCCGTCGGTCGCGACCGTCGTCTCCAACGGGCCCTCCGCGGGCACCGTGCGCGGCGTCGCGGCGGGCAGCACGACCGTGACCGCCACGACCGCGGACGGGTCGCGCACCGCGACCGTCACGATCGACGTGACGAAGGAGATCCCGGGCCTGGTGGTCCAGTACCGCCTGGACGAGACGAGCGGCACGCAGGCCGTGAACTCGGCGCCGAGCAGCGCCGTCGGGCCCGCGACCGTCGTGGGCGGGGCCGCCCGCAACGGCACGGACGGCGTGCGCCTCGACGGGGTCGACGACCACGTCAGGCTGCCCAACGACGTGCTCAGGGGCCTGACGGAGATCACCGTCTCGCTCGACGTGCGCATCGACACCGCCCAGTCCACGCCCTACTTCATCTACGGCCTGGGCAACACGAGCGGGTCGAGCGGCAACGGCTACCTCTTCACGACGGGGGACGCGTACCGCACGGCCATCGCCTCGGGGAACTACACGACCGAGCAGAACACGACCAAGGGCTCGAACCTCGCCCGCGGCGTGTGGAAGCACCTGACGTACACGCAGTCGGGCACCACCGGCACCCTCTACGAGGACGGGATCCAGGTCGCGAAGAACACCAACGTGACGACGACGCCCGGCTCGATCGGTAACGGCACCACGGCCGCGAACTACATCGGCCGCTCGCTCTACTCGGGCGACAAGTACCTCAAGGGCGACGTCCGCGACTTCCGCGTCTACGACCACGCCCTGAGCGCCGACGAGGTCAAGGACCTCGGTCAGGACCACTCGGCCGTCACGGGAGCCGAGCTCGCCGAGCTCAAGGTCGCCGCGATCGTCGACGGCGGGTCCAGCACGGTCACGCTCCCCGTGGTGCCCGGCACGGACCGCTCCGCGCTCGCGCCTCGCCTGGTCGTGTCCGACCGTGCGACCGTGACGCCCGCCAACGGCTCGGTGCAGGACCTCACGCAGCCCGTGACCTACACCGTGACCGGCCCCGACGGGGTCGCGCGCACGTGGACCGTCCAGGCCAAGGAGATGCGCAGCCCGGTCCTGCCGGGCCTGTACGCGGACCCGAACATCGCGGTCTTCGACGGGGTCTACTACATCTACGCGACCACGGACGGCACGCCCGGCTGGGGCGGCAAGGACTTCTACGTGTGGAAGTCGACCGACCTCGCGAGCTGGGAGCGCTCGGCCGAGCCGTTCCTCACGCTCGACGGCGCAGCGGGCGACGTCCCGTGGGCAACGGGCAACGCGTGGGCGCCGACCATCATCGAGCGCGACGGGAAGTACTACTTCTACTTCTCGGGCCACAACCCGACCTACAACCGCAAGACGATCGGTGTCGCGGTCGCGGACAGCCCCGAGGGGCCCTTCACCGCGCAGCCGACGGCCATGATCACCAACGGGGAGGCCGTCACGACGGGGCAGGCGATCGACCCCGCAGCGTTCGAGGACCCGCAGACCGGCACGTTCTACCTGTTCTGGGGCAACGGCAGCAACGCGCCGCTGTACGCCGAGCTGAACGACGACATGGTCTCGGTCAAGCAGGACACCATCACGAAGTTCGGTGGTCTGACGAACTTCCGCGAGGGCCTGTTCCTCAACTATCGCGAGGGGACCTACCACCTGACCTACTCGATCGACGACACGGGCTCGGAGAACTACCGGGTCGGGTACGCGACGTCGACGAGCATCGACGGGCCGTGGACCTACCGCGGCGTGATCCTCGAGAAGGACGTGTCCCAGGGCATCCTCGGGACCGGGCACAGCTCGATCGTCCAGGTCCCCGGGACCGACGAGTGGTACATCGCCTACCACCGTTTCGCGATCCCCGGCGGTGACGGGAACCACCGCGAGACGACCATCGACCGGCTCACGTTCGGTGAGGACGGCCTCATCCAGAAGGTCGTCCCGACGCTCGAGAGCGTGCCGCCGCTCGACGTGACCGAGCCCGCCCAGGTCGAGGTCGACGTCACGGTCGCGCCCAAGTGCGTGGCCGGCAAGGCCGCGCTCACGGTGCTCGTGCGGAACACCGAGGAGGTGCCCGTCGACGTGGTCGTCACCACGCCGCTCGGGACCAAGACCTTCCTCCAGGTCGCGCCGGGCAAGCTCGCGTCCCAGACGTTCTCGGCCCGTGCGGTGACGCTCGCGGCCGGGAAGGTCACGGTCACGGCCCAGGCCGTGCTCGACGGCGCCCCGGTCACCACGGTCTACGACGTCACCTACGCAGCGGCCAGCTGCGGCTGACCTGCTGGTCGCCGCCGAGAGCTGACCTGCTGGTCGCCGCCGAGAAGTGAGTAGATGCCCCAGTTCTGGGCGCAGGAGGGGCATCTACTCACTTCTCGGTCAGGGCGCCGACGGCGCCCGCCCTTCCCGCACCACCGCACCCTCTGCACCACCCGCACCACGAACCGAAGGAGCACATCGTGAGAAGAACCAGGGGACGTCTCGTTGCAGCGAGCGTCGCCGTCGCCCTGAGCACCGGGCTGACGACCACCGCTGTGGCAGCCGCCGATCCCGTCCTGCCCGAGGCCGGGCTCGTCGCCTGGTACAAGCTCGACGAGGCGAGCGGCACGTCGGCCGCGAACTCGGCGCCGGGCTCGACCTTCGGGGCCGCCACGGTCAACGGGGCCGCGCGCAGCGCGAACGGCGTCACGCTCGACGGGGCCGACGACCACGTCCGGCTCCCCGACAGCCTGCTCAAGAACCTGACCTCGGTCACGGTCGACCTCGACGTCCTGGTCGACACGGCCCAGGCCACGCCCTACTTCATCTGGGGCATGGGCAACACGAGCGGCTCGAACGGCAACGGCTACCTGTTCACCACGGGCAACGCCTACCGGACCGGCATCGCGTCCGGCAACTGGTCGACCGAGCAGAACACGACCAAGGGCACCAACCTCGCGCGCGGGGTCTGGAAGCACCTGACCTACACGCAGACCGGCACGACCGGGACCCTCTACGAGGACGGCGTCCAGGTCGCGCAGAACACCGCGGTCACCACGACCCCCGCCTCGATCGGCGCCGGGACGACGACCGCCAACTACATCGGCCGCTCGCTCTACTCGGGCGACAAGTACCTCAAGGGCCAGGTCCGCGACTTCCGCGTCTACGACCGGGCGCTGCCCGCGAACGACGTCGCGGCCCTCGCGCAGAAGACCTCGGCAGCGGCCGCGGGAGCCGACGCCGCCGCCCTCGACCTGGGCGACACGAGCGCCGTCACGAGCAACCTCACGCTCCCCGTCACGGGCGCGCAGGGCTCGACCATCGCGTGGGCGACCTCGCACGCGGACGTCGTGACGTCGTCGGGCAAGGTCACCCAGCCCGCCGCCGGGCGGCCGGCCGCGAGCGTGACCCTGACGGCCTCGGTCACGCGCGGCGCCGTGACGCTCCCGCGGACCTTCACCGTGGTCGTCCCCCCGGCCCTCGACGACGCCCAGGCGGCTGCCTGGGACGCGCAGCACGCCGTCGTGACCAACATCGCCGACGTCCGTGGCAACCTCACGCTCCCGACCAAGGGTGCGCAGGGCTCGACCCTGACGTGGACGTCCTCGGCGCCCGGCACCGTGAGCGACACAGGAGTGGTGCACCGCCCCGCGCACGGCGCGGGCGACACCGAGGTGACGCTCACGGTCACCGCGACCAAGGGCACCGCGACGTCGACCCAGCCCCGCACCGCGACGGTCCGCCAGGCCCCCGAGGCCCAGGAGCCCGCGGCGTACTTCTTCCCCTACTTCAAGGGTGAGAGCACGGCCGACGGCGAGGAGATCTACTTCGCCGCGAGCCAGGGCAACGACCCGCTCAAGTGGCAGGAGCTGAACGACGACAAGACCGTCCTGCGCTCGGGCCTGGGGGAGAAGGGCCTGCGCGACCCGTTCGTCATCCGCTCGCCCGAGGGCGACAAGTTCTTCCTCGTCGCGACCGACCTCAAGATCTACGGCGGCAACAACTTCGGCAACGCGCAGGAGCGCGGCTCGCTGAGCCTCATGGTCTGGGAGTCGACCGACCTCGTGAGCTGGTCCGACCAGCGCATGGTCAAGGTCTCGAGCGACTACGCGGGCAACACCTGGGCCCCCGAGGCGTTCTACGACGAGGCCGCGGGCGAGTACGTCGTGTACTGGGCCTCTGCCCTCTACCCGACGACCGACAGCAGCGACCGTAAGATCGCCACGAGCTACCAGCGCATGATGTACGCCACGACGCGTGACTTCGTGACCTTCAGCGAGCCGCGGATCTGGGTCGACAACAAGCGCGGCACGGGCCTCGGCATCATCGACGCCTCGGTGACCAAGGTGGGCGACACGTACTACCGCTTCATCAAGGACGAGAAGTACATGACGGTCCGGAGCGAGAAGTCCACGGACCTGCGCGCCACGAGCTGGGACCTCATCACCGAGAACATCGGCGTGGGGCAGCCCAACGGCTACGGCGGCACCTTCACGGCGGGCGAGGGACCCACGGTCTTCAAGTCCAACACCGAGGAGAAGTGGTACGTCTTCATGGACCAGCCCAGCTACCACGGCGGCAAGGGCTACGTCCCGTTCGAGTCGGCCGACCTCGACTCGGGGGTCTGGACCAAGTCCGAGCCCGCGACCCTGCCCGTGAGCCCTCGCCACGGCACGGTGCTCCCGGTCACGCAGGCCGAGTACGACCGCCTGCTCGCGCACTACCAGCCCGACGCGTTCGTGGCCTCGGCCGCCCCCGTCACGGTCACGACGGCCGCGGGTACCGCGCCCGTGCTGCCGGCCACGGTCGCCGTGACGTACGGCGACGGTGCGACCAAGGACCTCGCGGTCACGTGGGACGCGGTCGACCCCGCGTCCTGGGCGCAGGCCGGCACGTTCGCGGTCAGCGGGTCGTTCGGCCCGTCGATCACGACGCGGGCCACCGCCACGGTCACCGTGACGGCCCCCGTCGACCCCGAGCCCGACCCCGACCTCGCGGTCGAGGTCTCGGCCACGGCGAAGTGCGTGGCGGGCAAGGTCACGGTCTCGGTGCGTGCGGTGAACGGTGAGGACGTGCCGGTCGACGTCAAGGTCGGCTCGGCGTTCGGATCCAAGTCGTTCGTGGGGGTGGCGCCGGGCAAGTCGGCGTCGCAGTCGTTCGCGACGCGTGCGGGCTCGGTCGAGGCCGGGGTCGTCACGATCGCCGCGAGCACGACGGGTGCCTCGCCCGTCACCGCCACGTTCGAGGCGCCGTACGCGGCCCTCGACTGCGGCTAGCACTTCCGGGCCGGGCGGGGGCGACGTGCCCCCGCCCGACCCGGACAGGGCCTGACCGGCAGTGGGCGAGGTTTCCCTCCTGCGCCCGTCGTCTGCTCGATGCCACCGGCGGTCGGGTCCTGCAGCACCACCAGCTCGAAGAATCGAAACTCGATGAGGAGTGACACGACATGTCAGAGCACGACTCGACCTACTCGCGCCGATCCGTCCTACGGCTCGGCGCGCTGACGTTCGGGGCCGCAGCCGGTGCTGCGACCCTTGCCGGAGCAGGAGGGAACCTCGCGGTCGCGGCACCAGCCGTCGCCGCACCGGCACCGTTCGTCAACCCCGCCCCGCCGGTCAGCCGGCGCTTCCTGCAGTCGCTCGACCGCAGCGTCGCCCTCGACGGATGGACGGCACAGCCGTTCTCGATGTCGCAGGTCACGCTCGAGCCGAGCGTCTTCACGCGGGCGCAGGACCAGGCGCTCAACCTCGCCCGGGCCTACCCGGTCGACCGGATCCTCGCGGTCTTCCGTCGGACCGCAGGGCTCGACACCAAGGGGGCCAACGCCCCCGGCGGGTGGGAGGGGTTCGGGCACGCCAACGAGGACGCCTGGGGTCCTGACGACTACCCGGGCCGCGCGAACACCCAGACCGCGAACCTGCTGCGCGGTCACTACGCGGGCCACTTCCTGTCGATGGTCGCGCTCGCCTACGGGAGCACGGGCGAGGCCGTCTTCAAGGACAAGGTCGACGCGATCGTCGCGGGGCTGGGCGAGGTCCAGGCCGCGCTCGCGGCCACGGGCCGCTACAGCCACCCGGGCTTCCTCGCCGCGTACGGCGAGTGGCAGTTCAGCCAGCTCGAGAAGTACGCGCCGTACGGCGAGATCTGGGCGCCGTACTACACGTGCCACAAGATCATGGCCGGACTGCTCGAGGCCTACCACCTCACGGGCTCGGCCCAGGCGCTCGAGATCGTCACGTCGATGGGCGAGTGGGTCCACAGCCGCCTGAGCAAGCTCCCCGCGGACCAGCTCGAGCGCATGTGGGCCATCTACATCGCGGGCGAGTACGGCGGCATGAACGAGGTCATGGCCGACCTCCACCAGATCACCGGTCGTGAGGACTTCCTCGCGACCGCGAAGCTGTTCGACCTCAACGCGCTCGTGAACGCCTCGGCCGCAGGCACCGACACGCTCAACGGCAAGCACGCCAACCAGCACATCCCGCAGTTCCCGGGCTACCTCAAGGTCTACTCGCACACGCACGAGCAGAAGTACTTCGACGCCGTGAAGAACTTCTGGGGCATGGTCGTCCCGGGGCGCACCTACGCGCACGGCGGCAACGGCGAGGGCGAGCTGTGGGGCCCCGCGAACACCGTCGCGGGGGACATCGGCACGCGCAACGCCGAGACCTGCGCGACGTACAACATGCTCAAGGTCTCGCGCCTGCTCTACTTCCACACGCTCGACCCGAAGTACATGGACTACTACGAGACCGGGGTGCTCAACCACATCCTGGGCTCGCGCAAGAACGCCGAGTCCTCGACGAGCCCCGAGGTCACGTACATGTACCCGGTCCACCCCGGGGCGCGCCGCGAGTACGACAACACGGGCACGTGCTGCGGGGGCACGGGCCTCGAGAACCACGTCAAGTACCGCGACTCGATCTACTTCCGGTCGGCCGAGGACGCCCCCGGCAACCCCGTGCTGCACGTCAACCTCTACGTCGCCTCGACGCTCGACTGGTCCGAGCAGGGCTTCGAGATCGTGCAGCAGACCGAGTACCCCAAGGTCGGGGCGAGCACGCTCGTGGTCAACGGCTCGGGTCCGCTCGACCTGCGGCTGCGGGTCCCGCGCTGGATCCAGCGCGGGTTCACCGTGAAGGTCAACGGTGAGGCGCAGGACCTCGCGGCCGCGCCCGGCACCTACGTCACGGTGAGCCGCACGTGGACGAGCGGCGACCGCGTCGAGATCTCGATGCCGCTCTCGCTGCGCGTCGAGCCCACGATCGACAACCCGGCGATCCAGGCCCTGCACTACGGACCGGTGGTCCTGCTGGCCCGCAGCGCGGCCACGAAGTTCCTCAAGCTCTCGCTGTACGCCAGCATGCGGCTCGACGGGAGCCTGGACACCGCGGCCAAGGCGCTCGGGGACAACGTGTTCCAGCTCGGCGACCTGACCTTCGAGCCGGCGTACTCGGGTGGCAGCGCGCTCTACCACATGTACTTCGAGCGCTCCGAGCCCAGGATCGTGTTCGCGGGCACCGACTCGGGCGTGGCCAACGCGCGCCGCGCGAACGGCACGTCGTTCCTCGATGTCGTCTGGGCCGAGGGCTCGTTCGTGGACCGTGCGGCGTTCCTCGCGACGGTCCAGCGCACGGCCGAGACCTTCGTGGCCGAGGGCCTGCTGACGCGCCGCGACAGCCAGAAGGTCCTGGTCGCGGCAGGCAAGGCGAAGATCGCGTGAGCGCCCACGAGGGGCGGCGCCGCGACGCGGCGCCGGACAGCACGCACGGGCACGACGCAACGGGCCTGCAGGCCCCGGGACGAGGGACGGTCATGGCACGAGCAGGACGAGGGGCGGCCGGGTTCTCCCGACCGCGACGGTGGACGGCGGCGACGCTCGCGGGAGTGCTCGTGGGGGCCGGGGCGCTGGGCGGCGCAGGGATCGCGGTCGCCGCGGTGGGCTCTTCCCTCCCGGCCGTGACGGCCGCCGCGGAGGCTCCGGCCAACGTGGCCCTCCTCGGCACTCCCGAGGCGAGCTACACCGCGAGCTGGCACGCGATCGACGCCGTCAACGACGGAGAGGTCGCGCACACCGGCTCGTACGACAAGGCGTGGGCCACGTGGGACGGGAACCGCCCCGCGACGCAGTGGCTCGAGTACGCGTGGGAGGCGCCCGTCCGGGTCGACCGCTCGGTCCTGTCGTTCTGGTCGGACGGCGAGGGGGCCAACGGCGACAACGTCCGGGTCCCGGGGTCGTGGAAGATCCAGTACTGGGACGAGGCGACCTCGACGTACAAGGACGTCGTCAACCCCAGCGCCTACGGGACGGCGCGCCTCGCGCCGAACGAGACGACCTTCGAGCCCGTGACCACGACCAAGGTGAGGGCGACGTTCAACGCGCTCAAGGGAGCCACGGTCGCGACGTACTCGGCCGTCGGGGTCACCGAGTGGGAGCTGTGGGGCACGGGCGGCACCGAGGAGCCCGAGCCGGTCGACCCCAACGCGCCCATCGACGTCTCGCCCGTGCACGTCCCCACGCTCGTGGGCGAGCTGCCGGACCTGCCCGAGGACGTCGACGCGATCTACGAGGACGGGCGCGTCGCGTCCGTCGCTGTCGACTGGGCCGACGTCACGGCCGAGCAGGTCGCCGAGAAGGGCAGCTTCGGCGTCACGGGGGTGGCCGAGGGGATCGTCGAGCCCGTCCAGGGCACGGTCTACGTGCGCGACGGCGAGCCCGGCGACGTGACCGAGGTCGACTACGTGAGCGTCGTGACCCTCGCGGGCACCGCGCCGACCTTGCCGTCGAGCGTCACGGCCGCGTTCGAGGACGGCTCGCGCGACAGCCGCACGGGAGTCGAGTGGGACGCCGTCGAGCCGTCGCACTACGCCGAGGCGGGCGGGCTCTTCTTCGTGGAGGGGGACGTCGAGGGGACCGACCTGCCGGCCGAGGCGACCGTGTTCGTCGTGGCCCCGGACGACGCCGAGGACACCATCGCACCCACGGTCTTCCTGTCGGTCGAGCCAGGTCCGGCGACCTCGGGCTGGTACGTCGAGCCCGTGCGGGTGACGGTCGCGGCGAGCGACAACCGCGACCCGGCCCCCGCGGTCGAGGTCTCGGTCGACGGCGGTGCCTGGGCCGCGTACACGGGCCCGGTCACGGTCGACACGGACGGGGTGCGCACGGTCGCGGCCCGCGCGACCGACGCGTCGGGCAACGTGGGCGAGGCGACCCGCGAGCTCAAGGTCGACGCGACCGCGCCGGTCACGGTCGCCACGGTCAAGAACCTCGGGTCGAGCGTCGAGGTCACGCTCACCGCCACGGACGCCGGGTCGGGCGTGGACCGGATCCAGTGGGAGGGGCCGGGCACGTTCTGGGGCACCTACCAGGAGCCGTTCACGCGTGCCCTGACCGAGGAGCCGCAGGTCATCGAGTTCGCGGCGACCGACGCCGCGGGCAACCAGGAGGTCCGACAGCGGATCGAGCTGCCCGCCCTGGGCGAGCCCGACCCCGACCTCGCGGTCGAGGTCTCGGCCTCGGCGAAGTGCGTGGCGGGCAAGGTCGCCGTGTCGGTGCGTGCGGTGAACGGTGAGGACGTGCCGGTCGACGTCAAGGTCGGCTCGGCGTTCGGGTCCAAGTCGTTCACCGGGGTGGCGCCGGGCAAGAGCGCGTCGCAGTCGTTCGCGACGCGTGCGGGCTCGGTCGACGCCGGGGTCGTCACGATCACCGCGAGCACGGGCGGCGCCGACGGCACCTCCGCGACGTTCGAGGCGCCGTACGCGGCCCTCGACTGCGGGTGACCGGCTGACCCGACGACCCGATGACCGCCGCGGGGCGAGGCGGTGCTGTCTCGTCCCGCGGCTGCCCCGGGGCCGTGCCCTGGCCGGCCGGTGCACCGGGGCCACGCCCGGTCCGCCGCGACGTCTCCTTGCGTCGCGGCGGGCCGGGCGTCGTCGTCCTCTCCCGCCCGACGCCGCAGCGCACCCGGGAGCGCGGGTGCGCTCCGCCGTCGGGCAGAATCGAGGCATGAGTGCTGGTGCGGTGCGGCGGGGCCGACGGCCCGCGGGCGAGGACACCCGGGCGTCGATCGTGGCCGCGGCGCGCGAGGAGTTCGCCGCCAAGGGCTACGACGCCGTGAGCATGCGCGGTGTGGCACGCGCGGCCGGGGTGGACCCGGGCCTGATCCGGCACTACTTCGACGGCAAGGGCGAGCTCTTCGCGGCCTCGCTCGTCCCCGCGGGCGCGGACCCGCAGGCGCTCGCGGGCCGGTTCGCCGAGGGGGGGATCGAGGGCCTGGGCGAGCGGCTCGCGCGGACCGTGCTCGCGGTCTGGGACGCGCCCGACGGGCAGGTCCAGCTCCGGCTCGTGCTGTCCGGGCTGCTCTCGGCCGACGGGCACGTGCAGGAGCTGCCGCGCTATCTCCAGCGGACGGTGTTCGACCAGGTCGCCGCGCTCCTGCCGCGCGAGGTCGCGGCGCGGCGCGTGGGGCTGGTCGCGAGCCAGGTGCTCGGGGTGCTGGTCGCCCGGCACCTCCTGCGCCTCGAGCCCGTGGCGTCGATGTCCCCCGACGAGCTGGTGCAGTCGATCGCCCCGACGATCCAGCGGTATCTCGAGGGCGTGGACGAGGGTCTTGCGCCGGGACCTCCCGAGGAGCAGAATTCCTCACATGGGGAATACTGACCCGGTCATCAGCGTCCGCAGCCTCCGCGTCGACCGCGGCGGGACCACGGTCCTGCACGGGCTCGACCTCACGGTTCCTGACCGTCAGATCGTCGGCCTGCTCGGGCCGAGCGGGAGCGGCAAGACCACGCTCATGCGCGCGCTCGTCGGGGTCCAGCAGATCACGGGCGGCGAGGTCGAGGTCCTGGGCCGCGCGGCCGGCGACCCCGTGCTGCGGCGCCAGGTCGGGTACGTGACACAGTCGCCCAGCGTCTACGCGGACCTCAGCGTGACCGAGAACCTGCGCTACTTCGCGACGATCCTGGGCGTCGGTCCGCGCGACGTCGCGCGCGTGACCGACGCCGTGGACCTCGCGCGGCACGCCCGGCGCCGGGTCGGCACGCTCTCGGGCGGTGAGCGCTCGCGTGTCTCGCTGGCGGCCGCGCTGCTCGGAGACCCGCAGCTGCTCGTGCTCGACGAGCCGACCGTCGGGCTCGACCCCGTGCTGCGCCGCGACCTGTGGGACCTGTTCGCGCGCCTGCGTGACGCCGGGACCTCGCTGCTCGTGTCGTCGCACGTCATGGACGAGGCGACGCGCTGCGACCGGCTCCTCCTGCTGCGCGACGGTCGCCTGCTCGCGGACGACACCCTGCCGGGCCTGCTCGAGCGCACGGGCGCCCACGACGTCGAGCACGCGTTCCTGCGCCTCGTGGAGGAGACCCCCGTGCCCGACGGCGCGGCAGCCGCCAGGAGTCCGCGTCACCTCGGAGGGGAGGCGTCATGAGCGCGCACGACGCACGGGAAGCGGCGACGCTCGCGACGGGTACGTCGAGGCGCGAGGGCGAGCGCGCAGCCCCGGTGCGGCACGCACCCCGTGCCCTGAGCCCGGGCCTGACCCTCGCGACCGCGGGCCGGGTCCTGCGGCAGATCCGCAACGACCCGCGCACCATCGCGCTGCTCGTCGTGCTGCCGTGCGTGCTGCTCGGGCTCATCGCCTGGATGTTCGACGGGACGCCCGTCCTGGACCAGTTCGGCCCCATCCTCGTGGGGCTGTTCCCCATGATCATCATGTTCCTCGTCACGAGCGTCACGACGCTGCGCGAACGGCAGTCGGGGACGCTCGAGCGCCTCATGACCATGCCGCTCGGCAAGGGCGACTTCGTGGGCGGGTACGCGCTCGCGTTCGCGCTCCTCGCGACCGTGCAGGCCCTGGTCGTGGTGGCGTTCGCGGTGTGGGTGTGCGGCATGGACGTCGCGGGGCCCGTGGGCCTCGTCGTGCTCGTCGCGGTGCTCGACGCGATCCTCGGGTCGTGCCTGGGGCTCGCGGCCTCGGCGCTCGCCCGCTCGGAGTTCCAGGCCGTGCAGCTCATGCCCGTGATCCTGTTCCCGCAGCTCATCACGTGCGGCCTGCTCATGCCGCGGGACGAGATGCCCGCGGTGCTCGAGGCCATCAGCCGGGTGCTGCCCCTGACGTACGGCGTCTCGGCGCTCCAGGACGTGGCTGCGGGCGGCGGGTTCGCCGACGTGCGCGGTGCCGTCGCGGTCATCGTCGGGTTCATCCTGGGCGCGATCGTCCTGGGGACGCTCACGCTGAGGCGCCGGACCGCGTAGGCCTGGCCGGGAGGCCTCGGCGCCGCCCTGTACCACGGTTCGCCGAATCTCACCCGCTGAGGCGCCCGCAGGGGCCCCAGGACGTGGGAGGATGGGCGCGCTCGGGGGCGCGAGGCGACAAGGGAGTGCGCAAGTGCGGATCGTGGACCCGCGGGCTCGAGCCCGCACGTTCGCAGGGGCTGTGGCAGGACTGGTCGTGGCAGGCGGGATCGTCCTCGGAGGGCTGCCCGCGGTCGCCGCCCCGCCGGTGCCGGTCGGGGACCACGGACCGGAGGGCGTGAGCCTGCAGGTCGGCATCACGGGGATCACCACGCTCTCCGCGGTCGACACGGTCGCGGAGAACCCCGTCCCGGGAGGGACGCTCGTCGTCCGGGGTCAGGGATTCGTGCCCTTCGTGACGTACGACGTGCACCTCCACTCGACACCCACGTTCCTCGGGACCGTGACGGCGCGCGCCGACGGGACCATCGAGCTCGCCACGACCATCCCGCTCTCGACGGTCGCCGGACCCCACTACGTCGTGGTGACCGACCCCGTGAGCGGGGCCTCGGTCCGGTCCGCGTCGTTCGACGTCCGCAGCGCCGTCGGCGGCACGGACGGCGGCGGGACGGGCGGAGGGACGACCACGGGCAACGGCACGACCGCCGAGGGCGGGACCCCCGGCAAGGTCCCCGGCCCGCTGGCCTCCACGGGCGTCACGGTCGTGGGCACCCTGGCGATCGCCGGTGGCCTCGTCGCGGGAGGCGCGGCCCTGAGACGGCGCCGGACGCGCGCGAGCTGAGCGGCGCCGTCGGGCCTGCGGGCCCTCGTGGCCCCAGGAACGGTCCGCCGGCGCCCGGCACGTGACCCGGACGACGAGACGTCGATCAGTCGTCAGAAGCCCACCGGGACATACCCCGGTGGGCTTCTGACAGCTGATCGCTCGGTGGGGAACGCGGGCCCCGTGCGTGGCTACGGACGCGCCGCGAACCGTTCCAGCAGCTCCGCGTGCCCCGAGACGATGAGCAGGTCGTTCGCGGAGATGCGCGTGGTCGGCTCGGCGTACACGAAGTCCTGGCCCGGCGACTTCACTCCGATGATGGTCACGCCGTAGCGGTCGCGGACCTTGGTCTGCTCGATCGTGAAGCCCTGCGTCTCCTTGGGTGGCCGCATCTTGACGATCGTGAAGCCGTCCTCGACCTCGATGTAGTCGAGCAGCTTGCCCGAGACCAGGTGCGCCACGCGGCTGCCCGCGTCGGCCTCGGGGAACACCACGTGGTGCGCACCGATGCGCTGCAGGATGCGCCCGTGCTCGGCCGAGATGGCCTTGGCCCAGATCTGTGGCGTGCCCAGGTCCACCAGGTTGCCCGTGATGAGCACGCTCGCCTCGAGCGAGGTGCCCACACCCACGACCGCGACCGGGAAGTCGCGCGCGCCGAGCTGCTCCAGGGCGGTGGGGTTCGAGGCGTCGGCCTCGACGAGGGGGATGCGGCCCGACCACTGGGCGATGAGCTCGGGCGAGCGCTCGACCGCGAGCACGTCCTGGCCGAGCCGGTCGAGGGTCGCGGCGATCGCGGAGCCGAACCGGCCGAGCCCGATCACGAGCACGCCGGCGTTCTTCTCGGGGGCCTTCTTGTCGGGCACCTGGGGACCTTTCGTCGGGAGAGGCGGGCCGGCCGTGAGCCGGGACCGCGCCAGGGGGAGCAGGGGGCGGGGTCAGCCGATGATCGGGCGTTCCTCGGGGTAGCGGATCACGCGGCGCCGGTCGCGCAGCGCGAGTGCCGCCGCGAGCGTCATGGTCCCGGTGCGGCCGATGAACATGAGCACGACGAGGACGTACTTGCCGGCGGTCGGGAGGTCGGCCGTCACGCCCGTCGAGAGGCCCACGGTCGCGAACGCCGAGATGGTCTCGAAGAGGATCACGTCGAGGGTCCAGCCCGTGATCTCGAGCAGCAGCAGGCTCGCGACGAGCACGGCCGTCGCGCCGATGAACGACACGGCCACGGCCAGGCGCAGGGTCTCGCGCGGGATGCGCCGACCGAACGCCTCGAGGTCGCGGTCGCCGCGCGCCTCGGACACGATCGCGAGCAGCATGACCGCGAGCGTCGTGACCTTGATGCCGCCCGCCGTCGAGGCGCTGCCGCCACCGACGAACATGAGCGCGTCGGTGATGAGCCAGCTCGACTCGTGCATGCCGTTGATGTCGATCGTCGAGAAGCCCGCGGACCGGGGCATGACCCCGGCGAACAGCGACGCGAGGATCTTCTCGTTGAGGCTCAGCGGGCCGAGCGTCTTGGCGTTGGTCCACTCGAACGCCGCGAAGAGGACAACGGCCACCACGACCAGGACGGCACTCGTGGTGAGCGTCAGCTTGGTGTGCAGGTTCCACTTCGAGGCGCGCCGCCGGTTGCGCATGATGTTGAGGATCACGGGGAAGCCCAGCGAGCCGATGAACACGCCGATGATGATCGGCATGAGCAGCATCCAGTCGCCCACGTAGGGGGTCAGGCCCTCGGCCGTGGGGATGAAGCCCGCGTTGTTGAACGCCGAGATCCCGTAGAACAGGCCGTGCCAGGCGGCCTCGCCGAACGTCTCCTCGAGCACGATGAAGCGCGGCAGGAGCAGCAGCGCGATGAGCAGCTCGATGCTGGTCGAGGTGATGATGACGACGCGCACGAGCGAACCGACCTCGCCGAGCCGGGTCGTCTTGGTCTCCGAGGCCGTGAGCAGCTTCTGCGTCAGGCCGATGCGCCGCGAGACGGCCATGCCGAGGATCGAGGCGAGCGTCATGACGCCCAGACCACCGATCTTGATGCCCACGAGGATCACGACCTGCCCGTACGTGGACCAGTAGGTCCCCGTCGGGACGACCACGAGGCCCGTGACGCACACGGCCGACGTCGCGGTGAAGAGCGCGTCGATCAGCGGCGCCGACTTCCCGGACGTCGTGGCCCAGGGGGCCATGAGGAGCAGCGTGAAGAGCGAGATCACCGCCGCGAAGACCGTGACCGCGAGGCGGGCCGGGGAGTGGCGGGCGAGGCGGTCGACCAGCTCTCGTCCTGCGAAGAAGCGCCCGGAAACCCCCTGGGGCATCGGTCCTCCGTCTCGCTGTCCGTGCGTCCTCGTCCGGGTGGACGGGTGGCGGGGGAGGCCCTTGCGGGGTCGTCCGGTCGCCGTGCGTGCCGATGTGTCGCCCAACTCTGCCACAGGACGGCCCCTGCCCACCGGCTGAACCGCGTGGCGCCGTCGGGCCGTGCGGGCGCTACCGTGTTTCCTGCCTGCCGCCGACACCGTCGCGTGCCGCGGTACGGGCCGTGCGACGGCGCACCCGCCGTCCGGACGAGGACCACCGACCGAGGAGCGCACGTGACCGGAACCGACACCGTGCCGTTCGTCGCGCAGGTCGTGTGGAGCCCGGACCTGCTGGGGTACGACTTCGGGCACGGGCACCCCATGTCCCCGACGCGCCTGGACCTGACCATGCGCCTGGTGCGCGCGCTGGGCCTGCTCGACGCCCCGGGCGTCGAGGTCGTCGGGACGTCGCCCGCCACCGACGAGGTGCTCGACCTGGTGCACGACCCGGCCTACGTCGCCGCGGTCCACGCGGCCTCGGAGCAAGGGGTGGAGAACGCCGCGCTGGGGCTGGGCACCGAGGACGACCCGGTCTTCGCCGGGATGCACGAGGCCGCGGCACGCATCCTGTCGGGCTCGTACGAGGCCGCGGGCGCGGTCTGGTCGGGGCACGCGCTGCACGCCGTGAACATCGCGGGCGGCATGCACCACGCCCAGCGCGGGGCCGCGTCCGGCTTCTGCATCTACAACGACGCCGCGGCCGCGGTCCGGCGCCTCCTCGACGACGGCGCCGAGCGCGTCGCGTACGTCGACCTCGACGCGCACCACGGCGACGGCGTCGAGTCGATCTTCTGGGACGACCCGCGCGTCCTGACGGTCTCGGTCCACCAGAGCGGCGCGACGCTGTTCCCCGGCACGGGCCACGCGACGGACACGGGTGGTGCCACGGCGTCGGGCACCGCGGTCAACCTCGGCCTGCCGCGCCGGACCGACGGCTCGCGCTGGCTGCGGGCCGTCGACGCGGTGGTCCCGCCCGTCCTGCGCGCGTTCCGGCCGCAGGTGGTCGTGTCCCAGCACGGCTGCGACGCGCACGGCCACGACCCGTTGAGCGATCTCGACGTGAGCATCGACGCCCAGCGCACGGCCGTGCGCTGGATCCACGAGCTGACGCACGAGCTCGCCGAGGGGCGCTGGGTCGCCCTGGGCGGCGGGGGCTACTCGGTCACGTCGGTCGTCCCGTTCGCGTGGTCCAACGTCGTCGCGGAGGTCGTCCACGCGCCCGTGGCGCCGTCCACGCCCGTGCCGGTCGCGTGGCGCGACCACATCACCGCGGTCGCTCATCGCGAGACTGCCGCACTCATGGGGGACGGCGAGGTCGCGTTCACGTCGTGGGGGCGGGGCTACGACCCCGAGGACGAGGTCGACCGCGCGGTCGTCGCGACGCGCAAGGCCGTGTTCCCGTTGCTGGGACTGGACGCGCACTTCGACTGAGGCGGTTCGGGGAGCCCCGGAACGGGGCGGCGGGCGAGCGCCCGCCAGGGTGTCCCGCCCCCCGCCCGACGACGTCACCCTCGCTCGATTTCTGGCGACAGCCTGGGAGCAGGTAGGCTAAGGGACGGACTTTTTCTCGTGTTGGTCGGTTCCCGATCAGCCGTGGACCACCATGATCGGGGCGATCCCGATCGCACACCGATCCAGCATTGTGAGGACCCATGGGCTCCGTCATCAAGAAGCGCCGCAAGCGTATGGCCAAGAAGAAGCACCGCAAGCTGCTTCGCAAGACGCGCCACCAGCGTCGTAACAAGAAGTAGCAGCGCGGCGCGTTCACGCGCCGGTTGCCGCAGGAGCCCGGAACCCCTCAGGGGTGCCGGGCTCTTCGCATGCCCGGGATCGTCGCGGGCTCCAGGACTGCCGCGGGCCCCGGATGGTCGGGTCCCTGCTGGCCGCCGGGCCGGGGAGCGGCGGGTCAGAGGCCCGTGCGGCCCTTGAGCGAGCGCTGGATCGAGCGCATGACGAGCCCGAGGACCCAGGCCGCCCCCGCCCAGCTCGCGGTCTTGAGCCCGCGGTTCGCGACGCGTCGGCGCCTGCCGCGGAACTCGCGGATGGGCCACCCGACGTCCTTGGCGTGGCGACGCAGCCGCGTGTCCGGGTTGATCGCGCACGGGTGGCCCACGGCCTGCATCATGGTGACGTCGTTGAGCGAGTCGCCGTAGGCATAGGAGGCCGGGAGGTCGATCCCGTGGCGCTCGGCGAGCTCGCGCACGCCCGCGGCCTTGGCCCGGCCGTGCATCATGTCGCCCACGAGGCGGCCCGTGTAGAGACCGTCCTCGTGCTCGGCGACCGTGCCGAGCGCCCCGGTGGCCCCGAGCCGCCGGGCGATGAGCTGGCCGATCTCCAGAGGGGTCGCGGACACGAGCCACACCTGGTGGCCGGCCGCGATGTGCTCGTCCAGGAGCTTCTGGGTCCCGGGGAAGATCCGCAGGGAGAGGACCTGGTCGTAGACCTCTTCGCCGATCGCGACGACCTCGGCGACCGACCGGCCGGCGATGAGGTCGAGGGCCCGGGAGCGGACCTGGTCGATCTGGCGCTTGTTCTCCCCGAGCAGGAGGTAGCGGGCCTGGTGGAACGCGAACGTCACGAGGTCCGGGGTGGAGAAGAAGCCGCGCTGGTACAGCGCCCTGGCCAGGTGGAACGAGCTGGCGCCCCGGATGATGGTGTTGTCGACGTCGAAGAAGGCCGCCGTCGGATGGGTGGACCCAGGTGCAGACGTCGGCATGCCGTCCACTCTATCGGCGCCCACCGCCCCCCGCCGACGACCCGCGCGCCTCAGGATGCCGGGTGCCCGGCCGGACCTTCTGTCCGGGATGCGTAGGCTGGGGGAGTGAGCACCGCAGAACCCGCCGCCGGACATGCCACAGGTCGAGCCGCAGGACCCGAGGCAGTGGCCGAGGCGCTCGCCCCGGCCGCTCCTCCCCGGGCCGACCCTCCGCGCGTCGTGCTCTACGGGCGCGACGGGTGCCACCTGTGCGACACGGCCCGCGAGATCGTCGAGGCGGTGTGCGCCGAGCAGCAGGTCACGTGGGCCGAGGTCAACGTGGACGACGACCCGACGGGTGCGCTCGCGTCCGAGTACGGCGACTACGTCCCGGTCGTGACCGTGGACGGGGTCCAGCAAGGGTTCTGGCAGGTCGACGGCGCACGGCTCGCCAAGGCGATCGCCCGGCGGCGCGTCAGCGGCTGACGTTCCGCGTTCGGGCCCAGAGCCTGAGATGATCCGAGAAAGCAGCACAGCGAGGTCGTCAACGACGACGACATGACGAGGTATGGGTGGTACGAGTGGCAGAGACCCTGGGGGACACCGGCATTCCTGGCGCGACGGTGACACGCCTGCCCGCCTATCTGCGGGCGTTGCGCGACCTGGAGGGACGCGGCGTGGAGACCACGTCGTCGACCGAGCTCGCCGAGCTGGCCGGGGTCGGTTCCGCACAGCTCCGCAAGGACCTGTCGTTCCTCGGGTCGTACGGGACGCGCGGCGTCGGGTACGTGGTCGACTCGCTCGCGACCTACATCACGTCGGCGCTGGGCGTGACCGACGAGCACCGGATCGCCATCATCGGTATCGGTAGCCTGGGCCACGCGCTCGCGAACTACTCGGGCTACGGGACCCGTGGCTTCGAGGTCGCGGCCCTGCTCGACGCGTCGCCCTCGGTCGTGGGCACCGAGGCGGCGGGCCTCGTGGTCGAGCACGTCGACGCGCTCGAGGAGGTCATCGCCCGCGAGAACGTCACGATCGTCGTCCTGGCCACGCCCGCGCACGTCGCGCAGGACGTCGCCGAGCGCGTCGTCGAGGCGGGGGTCCGCGAGATCCTCAACTTCGCGCCGCGCGCCCTCCAGCTGCCCGACGACGTGATCGTGCGGTCCGTCGACGTGGGCAGCGAGCTGCAGATCCTGGCCTTCCACGCGCAGGCCCGGGCGCTCGCGAACCGCCCCTCGGGCGAGCCCGGTGCGGACGAGGACGACGACGAGGGCGCCGGAGCCTAGGGCGCCCCGACGGGTGGCGAGCCGACCGCGGGGGCGCGTCCCGCCGTCGGGCCCGTGCGCACCTCGCCCGGACAGCACAGGAGCCGGCGACCCGTGACGGGTCGCCGGCTCCTGGCGTACCGGCCGCGTCAGGACGCGGGGGCCGGTTCGGGGGCGAGAGGCTCAGGCCTGCTTGATCGCCGAGAGGTCGAGCGCGATCTTGATCTTGTCGCCGACGAGCACGCCACCGGCCTCGAGGGCCACGTTCCAGGTCAGGCCGAACTCCTTGCGGGAGATCTCGGTCTCGGCCTCGAACCCGGCGCGCGAGTTGCCGTAGGCGTCGACGGCGGTGCCCGTGAACTCGGTCTCGAGCTTGACCGGCTTGGTCACGCCGTTGATGGTCAGGTCGCCCGCGATGACGAAGTCGTCGTCGTCGGCCTCGACGGCGGTCGAGACGAAGTTCCAGGTCGGGTTCTTCTCGGCGTCCCAGAAGTCGGCCGACTGGAGGTGGCCGTCGCGGCCCGCGTCACCCGTGTTGACCGACTTGGCGTCGATCGCGGCGACCACGTTGGAGGACTCGACGTCGTCACCGATGGTGATGTTGCCGTCGGCGATCGCGAGCGAGCCGCGGACCTTGGAGATTCCTGCGTGGCGGACCGTGAAGGTCGCCTGCGAGTGCGAGGGGTCGATCGCGTAGGTGCCTGCGGTCAGTCCGGAAGGAAGGTTCGTGGCCATGGGTGTCTCCTGAGAGGTCGAGTTGCGTTTGCGTCAGGCGCGCCGTCGACGTGCCATTAGTTGAAGATTCAACTTCATACGAACGCATCAACGCAAGCCCCCCGCCCTCTATTCCCCGAGGAGGGCACGAGTTCTCCCTGGACCGGCCACCACCCCCGACGATGGGAGAATGGGGCCGTTGTTCACACGGAGGGGGCGTGACGGATGAAGGAAGAGATGACGGCTCAGCAGGACCAGCACGCCACCACGGTGCACGACACCTCCTGGCTCGACGACGACCAGCAGCGCTACTGGCGCTCGTTCCTCGACGGCTCGGCGCGGTTCGTCGAAGCCCTCAGCAGGGAGCACGAGGACCTCTCGAGCCTGACCCTCGGTGAGTACGAGCTCCTGGTCCGCCTGTCCGAGGCGGCCGACCACACCCTGCGCATGTCCGCGCTGGCCGACGGCCTGGCCCGCTCCCGCAGCCGCGTGACCCACACGGTCCACCGCATGGAGCAGCGCGGGCTCGTACGTCGCGCCGCGAGCGTGGGCGACGGACGGGGTGTGAACTGCGTCATGACGGAGGCGGGGTACGCCGAGCTCGTCGCGTCGGCCCCGGGCCACGTGACCGCGGTCCGTCGCTACCTGGTCGACGTCCTGACCCCGGCGCAGCTGCGCAACCTCGGCGAGGCCATGGAAGCGGTCGCCGAGGCGTGCCGGGTCGTGGAGCCGCACGAGCAGTAGCCAAGACCCAGGCGCGCCGGGCGGCGAGGTGTGGCCCGGAGCACCCCGGGCACGTGCACCGCGCGCGCCAGATCTTTGGGAGACTGGTCGGCATGGTTGCAACCACGGTCCACCTCATGCGTCACGGTGAAGTCTTCAACCCGGACGGCATCCTCTACGGGCGAATCCCCGGGTACCACCTCTCCGAGCTCGGGCACACCATGGCGCGTCGCGTCGCGGGGCACCTGTCGGGCAAGCCCGCGGAAGGCGCACCCGCACTGCCCGACGACGGCGCGCACGAGCCCTTCGACGTCGCCCTGGTCATCGCGTCCCCGCTCCAGCGCGCGCAGGAGACCGCGACGCCCGTCGCCGAGGCCTTCGGCCTGCCGCTCGGGACCGACGAGCGGCTCATCGAGGCGGGCAACCACTTCGAGGGGATGAAGTTCGGCGTGGGCGACGGCTCGCTGCGCCACCCCGGGCACTGGCCCTACCTCTGGAACCCGCTGCGCCCGTCCTGGGGCGAGCCCTACAAGGAGCAGGTCGCGCGCATGCACGCCGCGATCCACGACGCCCGCGCGCAGGCCGAGGGGCGCGAGGTCGTGCTCGTGAGCCACCAGCTCCCCATCTGGATCTCGCGCCTGGCGTTCGAGGGCAAGCGCCTGTGGCACGACCCGCGCAACCGTCAGTGCTCGCTCGCGTCCCTCACCTCGTTGCGCTTCGACGGCGACCGCCTCGTCGGGATCCACTACACCGAGCCGGTCGCGGACCTGCTGCCGGGGGCCGCGAAGGTCTCCGGAGCGTGACCCACCAGGGGTTTCTCAGGTTGTGCCCAGGCAGGTGGGAGACAGTGCTGCCATGATCCACCCCTTCCGTGCCCGGCACGGTCGCGCGCCCGCACCCGGGCGTCGCACCGCCGGTCGTCCTGCTCTCGTCCCCGTCGCGATCGTCTCGCTCGGCCTGGTCCTCACGGGCTGCGCCCAGGAGTCGGGCGCCACGAGCCCCGACGACGTCGTGGGTCAGGGCTACGTCTCGGGCGACGGCTCGGTCAAGACGTGGGACGTGTCGGACCGTGACGACCCCGTCGTCCTGACCGGCACGGACTTCGAGGGCAACGCGATCGACACGAGCGAGTGGGCCGGCGACGTCGTCGTGCTCAACACCTGGTACGCGTCGTGCGCGCCGTGCCGGGCCGAAGCACCCGACCTGGTCGCGCTCGCGAACGACCGCGCGGACCAGGGGGTGCGCCTGCTCGGGATCAACAGCACCGACGACGCGGGCGCCGCGCTCGCGTTCGAGCGCACGTTCGAGGTGCCCTACCCCTCGATCGAGGACACGCGCGGCGAGGCGATCGCGACGCTCGAGGGCTCGGTGCCCATCCAGGCGGTGCCCACGACGGTCGTCCTCGACCGCGAGGGGCGCGTCGCCGCGCGCATCATCGGTCGTGCCGAGGGCTCGACCCTCACCGGGCTCGTCGACGACGTCCTCGCAGAGGACGCCTGACCCGTGAACCCTCTCTCCTTCGCCGGTGACGTCGGCACCACGTTCGCCACCACGGCGTTCAGCGGTTCCATGCTGCTGGCGGTGCCCGTCGCGCTCCTCGCGGGGCTCGTGTCCTTCGCGTCCCCGTGCGTGCTGCCGCTCGTCCCCGGGTACGTCGGGTACGTGAGCGGGCTCGCCGCGGCCAACGCCGGCGCCACGTCGCGCCAGGCAGGCGGCAGCGGCGGTGGGGGTGGCGGTACTGCCGTCCGGACGGTGCGCGCCCCGGGCCGGTGGCGGGTCGCCACCGGCGTCGGGCTCTTCGTGGCCGGCTTCACGCTCGTCTTCGTCCTGCTCATGGTCGCCGCCGGTGCGGTCGGCGTGCACGTCAAGCAGTGGGAGGACGTCATCACGCGCGTCATCGGGGTCTTCGTGATCCTCATGGGCTTCGCGTTCATGGGTGCCATGCCGTTCCTCCAGCGCGACCGACGGCTGCACCTGAGCCCCACCGCGGGGCTGTGGGGAGCCCCCCTGCTGGGCATCGTGTTCGGCCTGGGCTGGGCCCCGTGCATCGGCCCGACGCTCACCGCCGTCATGGCGCTGTCGCTCGACGAGGCCACCGCGGGCCGCGGGGCGATCCTGGGCATCGCGTACAGCCTGGGCCTCGGCGTCCCGTTCCTGCTCATCGGGATCGGCCTCGAGCGGTCCAAGAAGGCCGTGGCCTTCCTGCGGCGCCACCGGCTCGCGATCATGCGCATCGGAGGCGGCATGCTCATCCTCATCGGCCTGGCGCTCGTGACCGGCGTCTGGGGCACCTGGACCTCGCGCCTCGGCGGGCTCATCACGGGCTTCGAGACGGTGATCTGATGAGCGACAAGGACCTCTACCGCCCCGAGGGCATCGACGACGCGTTCAGCCACCCCGAGCCCGAGGCTCGCCCCTCCGAGGGCGAGGCGCCCGCCGAGACGCGAGCGACGCCGTCGGGCAGCTCGAAGCGCGCCCCGCGCGCGACCGGACCCGACGCCGCGACCCCGGACACTGCCGGAACCGCGCGCAGCGGCGAGGCCGGCACGCCGCAGCTCCCCTCGCTCGGCCTCCAGGGCTCCCTGCGCTGGGTCTGGCGCCAGGTCACGAGCATGCGCGTCGCGCTCATGCTCCTCATGCTGCTGGCCGTCGCGGCCGTCCCTGGCTCGGTGCTGCCGCAGCGTCCGCAGGACCCGGCCGCGGTCCTGACCTACCTCCAGGACAACCCGCGCACGGGGGAGTGGCTCGACCGGCTGGGCTTCTTCGACGTGTACGCGTCGGTGTGGTTCTCCGCGATCTACATCCTTTTGTTCGTCTCCCTGGTGGGTTGCATCCTGCCGCGCACCAAGGCGCACCTGCAGGCCGTGCGCAACCGCCCGCCGCGCACCCCGCGACGGTTCGACCGCTTCCCCGCCAAGGCCGAGACCACGAGCACGGCGACTCCCGACGAGGTCGTCGAGGCGGCCGCCGCGCACCTGCGCGGCCGGTTCCGCCGGCTGCCCACGTTCCGCGTGGACGTCTCGACCGAGCCGGCCGACGTGGCCCGCGGGCTGCCCGAACGACGGACCGTCGCCGCCGAGCGCGGCTACCTGCGCGAGACCGGCAACCTGCTGTTCCACCTCTCGCTCCTGGGCCTGCTCGTCTCGGTCGCGACCGGACAGCTCCTGCACTTCCGTGGGCAGGCGATCATCACGGAGGGGCGCGGGTTCGCGAACGCGGTCGTCGACTACGACACGTTCGAGAACGGCTCGCTGTTCCGGCCGAGCTCGCTCGTCCCGTTCTCGATGACCCTCGACTCGTTCGACGCCGAGTTCGCGATGGACCAGGTCGCGTTCGCGCAGTCGCGCGACTTCACGGCCAACGTCACGGTGCGCAACCCCGACGGTTCCTCGCAGGAGGAGCAGATCAAGGTCAACCACCCGATCGTGGCTGGCGGGGCCAAGATCTACCTGCAGGGCAACGGCTACGCACCCGAGGTCACCATCCACGACGCCGACGGGCAGGTCGCGTTCGCAGGCCGTGTCCCGTTCCTGCCCGAGGACACCATGTACACCTCGCGCGGGGTCATCAAGGTGCCCGACACCTCGCCCGGGCTCGACCAGATCGGCCTCGTCGGCTACTTCCTGCCCACAGCCGAGGTCACCGAGGACGGGGCTCGCTCGATCTTCCCGCAGCCGGCCAACCCGCTGCTGGTCCTCGAGGTCTACCGGGGCGACCTGGGCCTCGACGACGGGCTGCCGCAGAACGTCTACCGCCTCAACACCGACACGCTCACGGCGTCGGTCGACGAGACGGGAGGCCGCGTCCAGGTCCTCGTCGCGCCGGGCGAGACGGTCGAGCTGCCGGACGGGCTGGGCACCCTGACGTTCGCCGAGGGGCCGGTCGCGCGCTACGTGGCGCTCGACATGCGGCACGACCCGGCGCTCGTCTGGATCCTCGTGTTCGCGCTCGGCGCGCTCGGCGGGCTGGCCGTCTCGCTCTTCACACCGCGCCGCCGCGTGTGGTTGCGTGTGTGGAGCGACGAGGTGCCCGACGGCGAGACGTCCGCGCGGCGTACCGTCGTCACGGTCGCGGGGCTCGCCCGCGGCGACGACGCAGGACTCCAGGGAGAGGTCGACCGCGTGGTCGAGTCGCTCCCCGGGATCGAGCACGCGACCGAACCCCCCGACGAACGACCCGCCGCACGCGGCGGGTCCTCCACCCGAACCACCGGGCCGGCTCGCGCCGACCGACCACGAAAGGCTGACCGATGACCGTTGCCGAGCTGAGCTCCGACCTGGTGTGGGCGGCGGCGACCGCGCTCACGGTCGCGTTCATCGCCTTCGCGATCGACCTGTCCCGGCTGGGGGCCAAGGAACCGGTCGCCGAGCCGGCCGCCGCCGACGCCTCCGGTGACGCCGACGCCCCCGTCAGGGTCGCGGTCGCGACCCCCGCCAAGCCCGTCTCGCGCAAGGCCGCGGGCATCGGCATCTCGACGGGGTGGCTCGGCACCATCCTGCTCCTCGCCGCGATCGTGACCCGCGGGATCGCCGCCGGCCGCGCGCCCTGGGCCAACATGTACGAGTTCACGCTCGTCGGCGCGTTCGTCGCGATGGCGGTGTTCCTCGGGGTGAGCCTGCGGCGCGACGTGCGCTTCCTCGGCGCGTTCGTCACGGGCCTCTCGGTGCTGTTCCTCGTGGTCGCCCAGAACTCGTTCTTCCTCGACGCCACGGGCGTCCAGCCCGCGCTCCAGTCCTACTGGCTCGTGATCCACGTGGGGGTCGCGATCATCGCCACGGGCATCTTCACGGTCGCGTTCGTCATGTCGGTGATCCAGCTGCTGCGCGACTCGCGCGAGAACGGCAACGCGTTCCTGGGGCATCCCGCCTGGCGCTGGCTCGACACCACGCCCCGGCCCGCGCAGCTCGAGGCGCTGAGCTTCCGCCTCAACGCGGTCGCGTTCGTCCTGTGGACCTTCACCATCATCGGTGGCGCGATCTGGGCCGAGCACGCCTGGGGCCGCTACTGGGGCTGGGACCCCAAGGAGGTCTGGAGCTTCGTCGTGTGGGTCGTCTACGCGGCCTACCTGCACGCCCGCACCACGCGTGGATGGTCCGGACGACGTGCGGCCTACTTCGTGATCGTGGGCTACGCGTGCGTGCTGTTCAACTTCACGGGCGTCAACCTGATCTTCAACGGCAAGCACTCGTACTCGGGTATCACGACCCAGGAGTAGCAGGCCTGCCCCGGGCGGCCCGGGGCACGCAGGGTCGTCCCGCCGAGCGGGACGACCCTGTCGTGTATCCACCGGCCTTCACCGGATCTCGACACGGCCCGCGCCGTGGCTGCCTCGTCCTCACAGGTGCTCTCGCTAGAGTCGGCGCTCGTGACCAGCGAACGTGGTGGGCGGACGTGGCCCGAGGGCGACCCTGAGGCGGGCGCGAGCGGGGGTTCCCTGCCGAAGGACAGCGTGGTGCGCGGGCAGGTCCGCCACGCGGCTGCGCGTCGTGAGCACCGGTGGCTGCGCGTCGTCGCCCTCGTGACGACCGCGGTCCTGGCTCTCGGCGTGTCGGGGGCCGCGGCGCTCGTCGTGAAGTCGCTCGCCAACGTCGACCAGGTGGACACCAAGGAGCTCGTCGCACCCGAGGAGTCCCGCCCGCCCGTCGCGACCCCGGACCCCGAGGACCCCCTTGCAGGGCTCCCCGTGAACCTCGTCCTCATCGGTTCGGACGACCGGTCCGGGGTGAACGAGTCGATCGGAGGTGCCGAGGCAGGTATGCGGTCGGACACGACGATGCTCCTGCACGTCTCGGCCGACCGGTCGCGCGTCGAGCTCGTCTCGGTCCCGCGTGACCTGATGATCCCGATCCCTGCGTGCACGGTCACGGGCGGGGGGACGACCAAGGCATCGTCCAGCGCGATGTTCAACTCGGCGTTCTCGAGGGGCTGGGACGCCGGTGGGGACCTCGCCTCGGCCGCGACCTGCACCCAGATGACCGTCGAGCAGATCAGCGGGGTGCGGACCGACGGGTTCCTGGTGGTCGACTTCGCGGGGTTCCAGACCATGGTGGACGCGCTCGACGGCGTGCCCATCTGCATCCCCGAGGACATGAACGACGACGACTCCAACCTCCACCTCACCGCGGGCAACCACGTCCTGTCGGGCGCCGAGGCGCTCGCCCTCGCGCGCGCACGGCACGGGCTGAGCGACGGCTCGGACACCTACCGGATGGGTCGCCAGCAGGCGTTGCTCGCGGCGCTCACGAAGTCCGTGCTGAGCAAGAACGTCCTGACCGACCTCCCGAGCCTGATCAGGTTCCTGGACGCCGCGACGAGCTCGCTCACGATCAGCGGGGGCGTGGACCTCAAGGGGCTTGCGTTCTCGCTCCGCTCGGTGCGCGCGGACGCGGTCACGTTCCTGACGATCCCGTCGGGTCCCCAGCCGTCGAACCCCGCTCGCGTCGTCCTGAGCGACGAGGCCGCAGACGTGTGGGCCCGCCTGGCCGCCGACGAGCCGGTCGTGCCTGAGGCGCCCGCCGACCCACCGACACCTGACTCGGCCACGGTGCCACCCGTCGACGGCGCGACGACGACGCCCTCGCCCGACGCGCCGGTCGACCCTCTGGCCGACCGGCTGCCGGGCGAGGCGATCACGTCGGCCGACGCCCAGGAGACGTGCTGATCGCGGTGAGGCTCCTGGCGACGTAGCCGGTGCGGGCTGGTTCCTTGCTAGGAGGGGTCGTTGCTGCCCGACGACGGCGCGTCCGGCGCGCTGTCCGTCTCGCCCGTCGAGCCCTTGCCCGGGGATCGCGGCTCCTGCTCGCGCTCGTCCTTGCGGTCGGCCGCACCGGGGGCGTGGCCAGGAGCCGCGCCCGGCGCAGTCCCCGACCCGGACGCGGAACCCTCGTCGCGCGCCTCGCGACGACGCTGCTGCTCGAGCTTCCAGAGGAAGTCCGGGTCGTCGTCAGGAGCGACCGGTCCGCTGCTGCGGCGCCGTGCTCCTCCGGCCCCCGGGCGGCGGGGCGAGCCGGCGCCGCCCGCGGCGGCGTGACGCGAGCGCTGCGTGCGGGAGACCAAGATCCAGGCGAGCGGACCGACGAACGGCAGGAAGATGATCATCACGATCCACAGTCCCTTGGGGATCCCGCTCCGGTCGTGCTCTTCGCTCGTGGCGCAGTCGGAGAGGGCGTAGACCGCGAGGCCTACGGCGAGCAGGGTCAGCAGGACGCGGGACATGCCCCCAGCCTATGCGTCCGGGGCAAGGACGTGTCCAGGCTGCGGCCCGGGGGCTCCCGGGGGTGCGCGCGCGTGCCTTCCCGTGCGTCGTGAGGCGTGTCGCCCCGGGCTCCGCGGGGCGCCTACCCTGGAGGGGTGCCCATGGTCATCTACTCCGCCCTGCGCCTCGCGATCTTCGGGGTGCTCTTCGTCGTGCTCTACGCCTTCGGCCTCGGCCACTGGGTCGTGTGCGCGGTCCTCGCGGCCGTGCTCGCCCTGCTGGTCTCCTACCTGACGCTGCGGGGCCCGCGCGAGCGCGCTGCGCAGTACCTCGCGGACCGTGCCGCGCACCGCCGGGCGACCGGTGAGCAGTTCTCGCGGGCGGTCGAGGACGACGCCGCGTTCGAGGACGCCGCGGTCGACGCGGCCTCCGACGAGACGCACGCCCGCGGGACGGACGGCTAGAGCGCGAGCCCCAGTCCCAGCAGCACCCCGTACCCGAGCTCGAACATGCCCGTGCCCGCGAGGACCGGGACCAGCAGGGGGCCACGCGCCCCGGCGAGCACCGGGAGGGTCAGCAGCACTGCGGGCAGCAGCAGGAGCAGCACCAGCAGGGACCACGGTGCGGCGAACGCGCACACCACGGCCAGCAGGATCGGCACCCAGATCATCGCGACGTAGGCACGCCGCGCCCGGAAGTCGCCGAGCCGCACGGCCACTGTCCGCTTCCCGGCGAGCACGTCGGTGGGGATGTCCCGGACGTTGTTGATCATGAGCAGCGCGCACGCGAGCAGGCCCACGGCCACGGCGCCCACACCAGCGACCCAGGTGATGCGGCCGGCCTGCGTGTAGGTGGTCCCGAGGACCGCGACGAGCCCGAAGAACACGAAGACCCCGACCTCGCCGAGACCGCGGTAGCCGTAGGGATTCTTGCCTCCCGTGTAGAACCAGGCCGCGGCGATCGCGACGGCTCCCACGGCCAGCAGCCACCAGTGGCCCGTGAGGGCCACGAGCCCCAGACCGAGGACCGCCGCCACGCCGAAGCACACGAAGGCCGCGTTGCGCACCTGTGAGGCGAGCGCGGCCCCCGACGCGGTCAGCCGCATGGGGCCCACGCGGTCGACGTCCGTGCCGCGCACCCCGTCCGAGTAGTCGTTCGCGTAGTTCACGCCGACCTGCAGCGCGAGCGCGACGCCCAGCGCGAGCAGCGCGGGCCAGAACGCGAACGCGTCGATCTGTGCCGCGGCTCCGGAGCCGACGAGGACGGGTGCGGCCGCCGCGGGGAGGGTGCGCAGGCGCGCGCCCGCGACCCATTCGGCAGAGGTGGCCATGGTGCTCCGATCAGTGGGTGGTGCGAGGTGCGGTGCGGGCGGCGAGCGCGGACACGGCCGCCCGGTCGATCTTGCCCGGGCCTCGTCGCGGCAGGTCGTCCACGACGAGCAGGTACCGCGGTGCGGCGGGCGGTCCCAGCGTAGTCGCGACCGCGTGCCGGGCCCGGGTCAGCAGCTCGGCGTCGGGCTCGCCCTCGGGGCCAGGAGTCGCACGGGGCGAGCCTCCGCGGGTCACGACCGCGACGACCGCCTGCCCCCACTCGGGGTCGGGGATCCCGACCACGCACACCTCGCCGATCCCGTCCTCGCCCGAGAGCGCACCGGCCAGCACGGCCTCGACCGCGGCCGGGGCGACGTTGACCCCGCCCGAGACCACGACGTCGTCGGCCCGGCCGTGGACCGTGAGCGAGCCGTCCGGGGAGAGCGAGCCCAGGTCGTTGGTGCGCAGCCAGCGCGAGCCGTCGGGGTCGCGCCGGAACACCTCGGCCGTGAGCGCCTCGTCACCGAGGTAGCCCGTCGCGAGGACGGGCCCGCCGATCTCGACGACACCCGCGTCCCCCGGAGGCAGGACCTGCCCGGACGAGCGCTCGACGACCCGTACCCGCACGCCCGCGAGCGGGACGCCGTCGTACACGCAGCCCCCGCAGGTCTCCGTCATCCCGTAGGTCGTCACGACCCTGGCCCCTGCCGCGCGGGCCCCGGCCAACAGCGCGGGCGGGGCCGCGGCCCCGCCGAGGAGGATCGCGTCGAACGAGCGCAGCGCGGCGAGCGCGGCCTCTCCGTCCGCGGTCCCCTGGGCGTGCACGAGGCGGTGGAGCTGGGTCGGGACGAGCGAGACGTAGCGCCGCTCGCCGTCCATGCGCGCGGCGTCCGCGGCGAAGCCCGCGGGCGAGAACGGGGCGTCGAGGTCGGCGGTCACGAGCGGGGTCCCGGCGACCACCGAGCGCAGGACCACCTGGAGCCCCGCGACGTGCGTCGGCGGCAGGGCGAGCAACCACTGCGCGTCCCCACCCAGACGCTCGTGCGTGGCGCGCGCCGAGGAGACGAGCGCGCTCGCGCTCAGCGCGACCTCGCGAGGCAGACCGGTCGAGCCCGAGGTCTGCAGCACCAGGGCCGTGCCCTCGGGCAGCGGCCCGGTGAAGGCGAGCGGTGCCGGGGCGACCGCGGGACCGCGCCCTGCGAGGGCGTCGGCGACCGCCGCACGCAGGGCGAGGGCGTCGGAGGGACCATCGGCGCGTGACATCCGTCCAGCGTAGATCGGGTCGTAGGGTGACGAGGGACCGTGGACCGGAGCAGGGCGAAGGGCAGGGAACCGTGACGGCAAGGACGCCAGGGCAGGTCGGACGGAGCCTCGGGCGGGCTGGGGCGCTGATGGTGGGCGTGCTCGTGCTCGCGGCGTGCAGCGGGGGGCCCGCGGACGCCCCGACCAGCACCGTCCCGGCAACCGTTGAGTCGGACAAGGCGGGCCCACCCGACCCCGCGGTCCCTCCGGCCTGGCCGCTCACCGGTGTCCCCTCCGACGCGGTCGACGACCGTCCTGCGCTCGCCGTCAAGATCGAGAACCTGCCGCAGGCGCGCCCCCAGACGGGCCTCGAGCAGGCCGACATGGTGTGGGAGGAGGTGGTCGAGGGCGGCATCACGCGGTTCGTGGCGGTCTACCACTCGCAGTCCCCGGAGATGGTCGGTCCCGTCCGCTCGGTGCGTCCCATGGACCCGGCCATCGTCGGGCCGACGCGCGGCGTGCTCGCCTTCAGCGGTGGGCAGCCCCCGTTCGTGGAAGCCGTCCGAGATGCCGGTATCCAGACGATCGTGCACGACGAGGGCGACGACGGGTTCTTCCTCAAGAAGGGCAAGCGCGCCCCGCACAACCTGTTCGGGACGCCGGCCGACTTCTGGGCGCAGGCCGACGGCGACCGCACGGCGCCCCCGACCCAGCTCCGGCACGTCCGGGTCCCGGGTCAGGGCACCGCGACCACGACGGGTGCACCGTTGAGCCTGCTCGACGTGACCCTCACGTTCGCGAGCAGGGCCCAGTGGGTCTGGGACGCCGAGCAGGCGGCCTTCCTGCGCAACGAGGGGACCACGCCGGCCGTGTCGTCCGACGGCACGCGGCTCTCGGCGCAGAACGTCGTGGTGCTCGGCGTCGAGGTCCGCGACACGCAGTTCAAGGACCCGGCCGGGACGGCCGTGCCGGAGACGCTGCTGGTGGGCTCGGGCGAGGGGCTCGTGGCCAGCGGTGGGAAGCACGTCGCCGTGACGTGGTCGCAGGGTTCGGTCGACGAGCCGCTCGTCCTCACGGGGCCCGACGGCGAGCCGATCCTCCTCGAGCAGGGCGTCACCTGGGTCGAGCTCGTCCCGCGCGCGGGCGGGAGCTGGACGGTCAGCTGACTGCGGGTCGCCCGGTCGCCGAGCCGGTGAGCGTCCACCCGTCGAGCACCGACTCGAGCACCGCGAGCCGGTCGAAGCCGCCGCGCGCGAGGAAGTGCCCGGCGCCGTCGACCACGATCAGGTCGGCGTCGAGGCCCCGGGCGAGGTCCTCGGTCAGCCGCCGGGGGACCACCGGGTCGTCGTCGGCGCTCACGACGAGCCGACGCGCGGTGCGGGCAGCGATCCCCGCCGGGTCGGTCTCGCGGGCGACGAAGTGGTCGACCTCGGGGATGCCGGGGACCTGCTCCACGAAGCCGGCCACGAGCGCGAGACCGCCGAGCCGCCAGTCGTCGTCGCGGGCGGCGAGGTGCTGGAGGATGCTGACGCAGCCGAGGCTGTGACCCACCAGGACGGTGCGCTCGTCGATCGCCCCGACCACCTCGGCCAGCCGCGAGAGCCACGTGTCGAGGTCGGGCGCCTGCGAGTCGGGCAGGTCCGGGACCACGACCTCGATCCCGTACGGCGTGTAGCGCTCCTGGAGCGCACCGAACCAGTGGCTGACGGCCGTGGCGCCCAGGCCGTGCACCACCACGATCCTGGTCGCCGGGGGAGTCGGGCTCGTGCCGGCGGCCGGTTCCTGGACGGTCGGGTGCGTGGCGGCAGCGGCGTCGGTGCGATGAGTCATGCCCTGAGCAACGCCGCAGGTCGGAGCGATGTTCCGGACGGATCGAGGAGGATGCCGCGTGGCCCCTCCTCCTCGGGGAGGACGGCCCGCTCACCCCTGAGGTGGACCGGCGGGTGCGCAGGTCGAGCCGCTGGACCGATGTGCCTGCACCCCTCCCCACGGGAACGTAGAGGCATGGCAACGATCAACCCCACCCAGAGCCCGTTCGAGCCCACGTCCACGGTCACCCCGTTCCCGCCCTCGATCGCCCCTGCCCGGCCCGTGCTGCGTGCCGAGGAGGACGACGACGAGGACGGCGCGCGTCCGGCCGGGTCGATCGGACCCGTCGTCGCGTCGATCGTCCTGCTGTTCGGCCTGGCCGTCACCGCGGCATTCGCCGGCCGTGGGATCGTCGGGCTGCTCAGCGGCTTCATCACGGGCTGACGCGGCGCACAGCGCGCCCCGCCGGCACCGGTCAGACCGCCGGCACCCGTCAGAAGTAGTACGGGAAGTCGTCCCACTGCGGGTCGCGGCGCTCGAGGAACGCGTCGCGCCCCTCGACGGCCTCGTCCGTCATGTACGCGAGCCGCGTGGCCTCCCCTGCGAAGACCTGCTGGCCCGCCAGCCCGTCGTCGGCCAGGTTGAACGCGAACTTGAGCATGCGGATCGCCTGGGGCGACTTGGTCGCGATGATCCGCGCGTGCTCGAGCGCGAGCCTCTCGAGGTCGGCGTGGTCCGCGACCTCGTTCACGGCGCCCCACTCGTAGGCGTCCTGGGCCGAGTACTCGCGGGCGAGGAAGAAGACCTCACGGGCACGCTTCTGCCCGACCTGCCGGGCGAAGAGCGCCGATCCGTAGCCCGCGTCGAACGAGCCCACGTTGGCGTCGGTCTGCTTGAACCGCGCGTGCTCGCGGCTCGCGATCGACAGGTCCGCGACCACGTGAAGCGAGTGCCCGCCCCCGGCGGCCCACCCGTTGACCACGGCGATGACGACCTTGGGCATGGTCCGGATGAGGCGCTGGACCTCGAGGATGTGGAGCCGCCCGGCCTTGGCGGGGTCGATCGCGTCGGCCGTCTGGGCGTCCTCGCTCGTCGTGTACCGGTAGCCGTCGCGCCCGCGGATGCGCTGGTCGCCCCCCGAGCAGAACGCCCAGCCGCCGTCCTTGGCCGAGGGGCCGTTGCCCGTGAGCAGGACCGTCCCGACGTCGGAGGTCATGCGCGCGTGGTCGAGCACCCGGTAGAGCTCGTCGACCGTGTGGGGGCGGAACGCGTTGCGGACCTCGGGCCGGTCGAACGCGACGCGGACGACCGGGAGGTCGCGCTCGCGCGTCTCACCGTCGACCAGGCCGCGTTCGACGCCACGGTGGTAGGTGATGTCGGTGAGTCCCTCGAAGCCGGCGACGGTGCGCCAGGCCTGGGGATCGAACGTCTCGGACACCTGTGCGGGGATGCTGCTCACGACGGCCACCCTAGCCGCCCGTGAGTCGTCGACCGTCGGTGTGGCCTACGGTGTGTGGGTGGGATCGGCGAGATCTTGACGGCAGTGCTCGCGATCGTGTACTTCGGTGAAGCCACGTCTGTGCTCAAGATCCTGCCGCTGGTCCCCGCCGTACGCGGGACCGACGGCCTCAACCTGTCCGGAGGAAGTCACTGATGGCTCCAGAGTCCGAGAAGCACGTCCCCCGCAGGCAGGCCCGCGGCACCCAGCGACGCGACCGCATCGTCTCGGCCGCGGCCGAGCTCATCCTGCGGGACGGCCCCGCGGCCGTGACGCACCGTTCGGTGGCCGCTCAGGCCGACGTCCCGCTCGCCGCGACGACCTACTACTTCACGGGGCTCGACGACCTGCTCGGTGCGGCGGGCGAGCAGATCGTCCGTGGCTGGGCCGAGCGGGCCCAGGCGATCGGCCACTCGGTGACCGAGCTGGTCGCCGAGGGCGGCGTCGAGACCCTGAGCACGCGCTCGCGTGCCCTGCTGCTCGTCGACGCGGTGCTGCCCCCGGGGGACCACGGCGAGCTCCTCGGCTTCTACGAGCACGTCGTGAGCGCGGGGCGCAGCCCCGTCCTGGCCGCCGCGTTCGCGCAGGGACGGGGGGAGCTCGACGTCGTGATCGACGAGCTGCTCGCCCAGCTCGGCGCGCGGTTCTCCGCGGTCCTGCTGATCGCGGTGGTGGACGGCGCCGCGGTGACCGCGCTGTGCGAGGGCCGTGCCGTGCGCGACCTCGCGGTCGAGTGCGTGACCGAGCTGCTCGGGGGAGCCTGACCCGTCCGCCCGCGGTCGGGCCCCAGGCCTGACGGGCCTCCGTCGCTCCGGCGCCTCCGTGGCCCTGGGGCACCATCGGACGGCCCGGGCCGGCCTCCGGAGATAACCTGTGACCGTGCCCCCCACACCTCCCCTCCCGCCGGTCGTCGCCTGGTCCACGCCCCTGCGCACCCGATTCCGGGGCCTGGACGTCCGGGACGGGCTGCTCGTGCGAGGAGAGGCCGGGTGGGCCGAGTTCTCGCCCTTCTGGGAGTACGACGACGCCGAGTCCGCCGCGTGGTTGCGTGCGGCCCGGGAGGCCGCGCACCTCGGGTGGCCCGCGCCGGTGCGGTCGAGCGTGCCTGTCAACGTCACGGTGCCCGCGACCGACCCGCAGCGCGCGCACGGGATCGTCCTGGCGTCCGACGGCTGCCGGACCGCCAAGGTCAAGGTCGCCCAGCGAGGCCCCGACGGTCGGGTCGAGCCCGTCGACCACGAGCTCGCGCGACTCGAGGCCGTCCGCGACGCGCTCGGCCCGGGCGGCCGGATCCGCGTCGACGCCAACGGTGCCTGGACGCTCGACGAGGCCCTGCACCGGATCCCGCTCCTCGACCGGGCGGCCGGCGGCCTCGAGTACGTCGAGCAGCCCTGCGCGAGCGTCCCCGAGCTCGCGGCCGTGCGGCGTGCGGTCTCCGTCCCGGTCGCGGCCGACGAGTCGATCCGCCGTGCCGAGGACCCCTTCGAGGTCCTGCGTGCCGAGGCCGCGGACGTCGTGGTCCTCAAGGTCCAGCCTCTCGGAGGGGTCAGGGCCTGCCTCGACCTCGCCGAGCAGGTCGGCCTCCCCGTCGTCGTGTCCTCGGCCCTCGAGAGCTCGGTGGGCCTCGCGGCGGGCCTCGCGCTCGCGGCCGCCCTGCCGGACCTGCCGTACGCGTGCGGCCTCGCGACGTCCCAGCTCCTGGCCCACGACGTGGTCGACGAGCCGCTCCTGCCCGTGGGCGGGGAGATCGCCGTACGGCGCCCCGAGCCGTCGACCCGGGCGCTCGCCCGCGCCGTTGCCGACCCTGCCACCGGGGCGCGGTGGACCGCTCGGTACGAGCGCGTCGGCGCCCTCCTCGACGGAGCGGCAGCGTGAGCGGCGACCGCCCTGTCCTCCCGCCCTCCCTGGCTGCGGCCCGGCAGATCGTCGAGGGCCTGGTCGCCGACGGGGTGACGGACGTGGTGCTGTCCCCCGGATCGCGCAGCGCGGCGCTCGCGTACGCGCTCGCCGCGGCCGACGCTGCCGGACGGCTGACCCTCCACGTGCGGATCGACGAGCGCACCGCGGCCTTCCTCGCGCTCGGCCTCTCGCGCGGCTCCGCGATCACCGAGGGTCCGGACCGCCTGCGCCCCGTGGCCGTGGTCACGACGTCGGGCACCGCGGCCGCCAACCTGCACCCCGCGGTGCTCGAGGCCCACCACACCGGGGTGCCTCTCGTCCTGGTCACGGCCGACCGCCCGCACGAGCTGCGCGGCACCGGTGCCAACCAGACGACCGACCAGGTGGGTCTCTACGGGAGAGCGGTGCGCCACACGGTCGACGTCCCGGCCCCCGACGGTCGCCCGGGCGAGGCCCGCGACCTACGCTCCGTCCTGGTGCGGGCGCTCGCGGCCGCGCGCGGGACCCGCTCGCGGTACCCCGGCCCGGTCCACCTGAACGTCGCGTTCCGCGAGCCCCTCGCGCCCCCCGCGGAGCTCGCAGCGCTGCTGTCGGCAGGGCCGGGGGAGGTGCCGGGCGAGACCCGGGCCGACGCGCTCCGGACGTTCGTCGGGGAGGTGAGCGACGTCGTCGGGCCGTACCCGCTCGATCCCGGCCCCGCGACCGTGCTCGTCGCCGGGGACGGGGCAGGGGACGACGCGCGGCGCCTCGCCGAGGCGCGCGGCTGGCCGCTGCTCGCCGAGGCCTCGTCCGGGGCCGCGGCCGGGACGCACGCGGTCGCGGCGCACCGGCTCGTCCTGGGCGTGCTCGGCGGTCGTGTCGAGCGCGTCGTCGTCATGGGCCGCCCGACGCTCTCGCGGCCCGTCCAGCAGCTCCTCGCGCGCGAGGACGTCGAGGTGCTCGTGGTCGCGCCCGGCGCAGCGCCCTGGCCCGACGCCGCCCGCGCGGCGGACGTCGTCCTGCCCGGCGTCCCGGCCGGGTGGTGGACCGAGCACGCGGGTGACCGTGCCTGGCTCGACGCGTGGCGCGGCGCGGGCGAGGCGGCGCGCAAGGTCGTCGCCGCGAGCGCCGCGGCCCCCGGCCCGACGACGGCGCTCGCCGTGGCAGCGGCCGTCGCCGAGGCGAGCGGGCCGGGAGACGTGCTCGTGGTCGGCTCGAGCAACCCCGTGCGTGACCTGGACCTGGTCGCCGACTGGGGAGCCTCGCCGCTCGTGCTGGCCAACCGGGGCCTCGCGGGCATCGACGGGACGGTCTCGACCGCGACCGGCGTCGCCCACGTCGCGGCGCGCTCGGGGCGTCGCACGCGCGCGCTCGTCGGCGACCTCACGTTCCTGCACGACGCGGGCGGGCTCCTGCGGGGGCCCCTCGAACCGGCCGCGGACCTCCAGGTCGTCGTCGTCAACGACGACGGCGGCTCGATCTTCGCGACCCTCGAGTACGGGGCGCTCGCCGAGCAGGAACCGTCGACGAGCCGTGCGTTCGAGCGGGTCTTCGCGACGCCGCACGGGGCCGACCTCGCGGCGCTGTGCGCGGGATACGGCGTGCGGCACCGGCTCCTGACCGACGTCGAGGGGCTGCGCGAGGCGCTCGCGGGACGGCCCCGGGGCGTCGAGGTGCTCGAGGTCCGCGTCGGGCGCGGTGCGCGCCGGACCGAGGGCTCCCGTCTCGCTGCCGACGTGCGGGACGCGGTCCTGCGGGCCGTGCCGCCGGAGCTCCTGCCGGGTGGCGCGGCGCCGTCCGAGGGCGCCTGAGAGGTCTCCCAGCCGTCGTCAGGAACTCGCAGCGAACTCACAGGAACGTTCAAGCAGTGTTTCAGCGCCCGGGTGTGAAGTAGTCCTCAGACAGAACGAGGAGGGAACACCCCATGACCGAGAACACCCCGCAGTCGAACGTCCCCCAGCCCGAGGCCCCCCGCGACGGCGACACGCAGCGCATCGAGGCGCAGGCCACGCAGCAGCTTCCCGTGACGCCCGAGGCGCCCGCCGCCCCGCAGGCTCCGGCCCCGCAGGCGCAGCCCACGCAGCAGTTCGCCGCGCCGCACCCGGCCCCCGTGCCCGCGCCGCCGGCGCCGCACGTGGCACCCGCGCAGCCGGCCCCGGCCCAGCACTCGCCCCACGCACCGTACGGTGCGCCCACGAGCACCGCGTACTCCGCGGCAGGCATGCCGCCCGCCCCGGTCGCGACCGAGGCAGCACCGGCCGCCTCGAAGAAGAACAGGACCTGGATCCCCGTGGTCGGCGCGGCCGCCGCGGCGGCCGTCCTCGCGAGCGCCGGGACCGCTGGCCTGCTCAGCGTCCTCGACGGGTCGGGCTCCGCGCCCAGCTCGCTGGCCTCGGTCGGCGAGAACAAGGAGAACACCACGGTCCCCGTGGCGAGCTCGACGTCGGAGAACCCGGACTGGCAGGCCGTGACGAGCGCCGTCGCGCCGTCCGTCGTCTCGATCCAGGTCACCACGGCCTCGGGCGGCGGCGAGGGCTCGGGTGTCGTGATCGACACCGAGGGCCACGTCCTGACCAACAACCACGTCGTCGAGGGCGCCCAGGGCGACACCGTCCAGGTGACGCTGAGCGACGGACGCCTCTACGAGGCCAAGATCGTCGGGCTCGACCCGACGACCGACCTCGCGGTCGTCAAGCTGGTCGACCCGCCGAGCAACCTCACGCCCGCGTCGTTCGGCGACTCCGACGACGTCACGGTCGGCGAGTCGGTCCTGGCCGTCGGGAACCCGCTGGGCCTCGCGAACACCGCCACGACGGGCATCGTCTCCGCGCTCGACCGCCCGGTCGCCGCCTCGGGTGCCGACGGCGGCAGCACCGTGGTCACCAACGCGATCCAGATCGACGCCGCGATCAACCCGGGCAACTCCGGTGGCCCGCTGTTCAACGCGCAGGGCGAGGTCATCGGCATCACCTCGTCGATCGCGACGACGTCGAGCCAGTCCGGCTCGATCGGCCTGGGCTTCGCCATCCCGGTGAACCTCGCGAAGAACATCAGCGCGCAGCTCATCGAGAGCGGCACGGCCGAGCACGCGTTCCTGGGCGTGAGCATGACCGACGCGACCGCGACGGCCGACGGCGTCACGCGCCGTGGCGCCGAGGTCAAGCAGGTCTCCGAGGGCTCCCCGGCCGCGGAGGCCGGGCTCGAGGTCGGTGACGTGATCGTCGCGATCGACGACACCGCCGTGAGCGGCGCCGAGTCCCTGACCGGGTTCGTGCGCGAGCGTGCGACCGGCGACGTCGTGAAGCTCACGGTCGTCCGCGACGGCAAGGCGATCGACGTCGACGTGACGCTCGCCGCCAAGCCGACCGAGGAGAGCACCGGCTCGGGTTCCGGCTCCGACCAGGGCTCGAGCGGCCAGGACGGCTCGGGCCAGGTCCCGGGCAACGGTCAGGACGGGTCCGACCAGACCAGCCCGAACAACGTGCCCAACCCCTTCGACTGGTTCAACGGTCAGGGCTGAGCACCACAGGCCGGACCCGGCGGTACCGGCTGCACCGGTGGGGACCTCCCCCCTGTGCCCACCGACGTGAGCCGGTGCCGCTGCGGTCCTTCACGGTCTCGCCGGGACGCGTCCCCCGTGACCGGCGAGACCGAGCCGAGGCGTGGCCCTGTTCCCCTGCAGGTGTCCCTCGGCACCGACGCCCGGTACGTGCGGTTCTCCGCACGGACCGGGCGTCGTCGTGTCCGGGCTCGGCCGGGACGGCGGATCCACCGGGGCCCGCCCGACCTGCCGAGGGCGGTGCCGCCTCGGGCGACGAGGTCAGTCGCGGACCGGCAGGGCCTCGTCGGGGTCGCTCGCGGGCACGGCCGGGCCGTCCCAGGGCGAGGTGAGCACGGGGTCGGCGTCGAGCAGGTCGAGCGCCTTGGTGGAGCGGACCTCGGTCGTGGCGAACCCGAGCTCCTCGGCGGTCTCGCGGGGCAGGACGTCGGCGAGCGTGACACGCGTCGCGCGCTGCTCCTGGCCCCACGCCTCGACCGCGCCGATCAGCTCTGCCGAGACGAGGCACTGGTCGGCCTCGGGGGCGAGAGCGATCTCGTCGATCTCGACGACCGCGCCGTTCCCGCTGAAGGTCAGGCGCTGGCTCGCGAGGAGATAGCCGACGACCCCCGTGGCGTCCTGGGCGACCAGCAGGAGGGTGTCGAGCGCCCGCAGCAGGGGCCCGACCACGCGGTCGTAGGTCGCCCGGTCCGGCGCGTCGGGCTGCAGGCGGAGCACCAGGAGCCAGAGGTCCTCGCGGTCCGCGGTCGTGGCGCGGCGCACGGTGACGTCGCGCTGCGTGGGATCCAGAGTCATCGTCATCGTCGCATCGGGCACCGGGCGAATTTAACAGGCCGACCTGGGCGTTGTCCGGAGATGTCCGTCGAACGGGCTATACGTCGCGTAACTCACCAAAACCACCAGCAGAGCCCGAGGGGTCCGACTCTGCCACGGGTGGTGTGCGCGTTGGTCGACCGGCCGCGCTCAGCCCCCGAGCGCGTACCGCATGGGCTCGAGCTTGGCCTCGGACTCGGCGAGCTCGGCTCCCGGGTCGGAGGCTGCGACGATCCCGCAGCCCGCGAAGAGACGCACCCGGTGCGGGTCCTGCGGCGACAGCTCGGCCGAGCGCAGCGCGATGCCCCACTCGCCGTCGCCGTCGGCGCCGAACCACCCGACCGGGGCCGCGTAGCGGGCGCGGTCCATGCCCTCGATCTCGCGGATCAGGTCGCGCGCGGCGAGGGTCGGGGTCCCGCACACGGCGGCCGACGGGTGCAGCGCGGCCGCGAGCGCGAGGCTCGTCGGGGCGGGGGACCCGCCCGTCCCGGCCGCGAGCACGCCCGTGACGTCGGAGGCCAGGTGCAGGACGTTCGGCAGGTGCAGCACGAACGGCGCGTCGGGCACGTTCATCGACGAGCAGAACGGGGCGAGCGCGTCGGCGACCGACGCCACGGCGTACTCGTGCTCCTCGAGGTCCTTGGACGAGCGCGCGAGGTGCGCGGCGCGCAGCAGCGAGTCGTCGTCCGCCTCGGCGCCGCCCGAGCGGCGGATGGTGCCCGCGAGCACGCGCGAGGTCACGAGCCCCTTCTCGCTGCGCACGAGCAGCTCGGGGGTCGCGCCGACCATGCCGTCCACCGAGAAGGTCCAGCACGCGTCGTAGGCCACCGCGAGGCGGCGGAGCATCCAGCGGGGGTCCACGGGGTGCTCGGCCGTGGCCAGCACGTCGCGTGCGAGCACGACCTTCTCGAGGTCGCCGCGCCGGATGCGCTCGACGCCCTCGGCGACCACCTCGGTCCAGTCCTCGGCGCTCAGCGAGCCGTCCACGGTCGTGACCGCGCCGGGCCCGGCCACGCGCTCGCGGCGGGCCGGGTCGAGGACGGACGCGACGTCGTCGGGCAGGGCGTCGCCCTGGGTGATGCTCGTGACCCAGGCCGTGCCCTCGGGCCCGCCACGGCGCCCGACGACGACGCGCGGCACCACGATCGTCCCGCCCGGGCGGGCGTCCCCGGCCGTGCCGGACGCGTCGTCGAACGCGAACGAGCCGAACGCGACCAGTCCCGAGCCGGGCAGGTCCACGTCGTCGTGCACGACGGCGGCGCCCAGGACCTCCTGCCAGGCCGCCTCGGCGTCGGCGAACCGTCCGGGACCCCACGCCTCGAGGCGCAGCGCCTCGCCCCACCCCACGATCCCGTCCCCGCGCCGCACCCAGGCCAGGGGGCGCGCGTCGGGCAGGAGGTCGAGCAGGGCCGTCAGGTCGCCCGGCAGCCCCTCGGGCAGGCGGGTCGTCCGCACGACCAGGCGGGGTGCGGCCGGGAAGTCGGTGGAGCCAGGGCGGGGGGACCCCGCCGGAGGGGCGCCGAGGTCGTCGGCGTCCCTGCGGGGGTGAGCGTGCGCAGTCATCGTGTCCAGCGTAGGCGTGAAACGATGGGCGCATGTCGCGAGCAAGCCTGGACAAGAAGCCCACCGAGGTCGCCTCGATGTTCGACGGGATCGCCTCCCGCTACGACCTCACCAACGACGTCATCTCGCTGGGGCAGGACCGGCGGTGGCGCAAGCAGACGGTCGACGCCGTCGCTGCCCTGCCGGGCGAGCGCGTCCTGGACCTCGCGGCCGGCACCGGCACGTCGAGCGAGCCGTTCGCGGACGAGGGCGTCGAGGTCGTGCCGTGCGACTTCTCGGTCGGGATGCTCCAGGTGGGCAAGCGCCGGCGCCCGGACCTGCCGTTCGTCGCGGGGGACGCCACGGCGCTGCCCTTCGCCGACGAGTCGTTCGACGCCGTGACCATCTCGTTCGGCCTGCGCAACGTCGTGGACACCGACGCCGCGCTGCGCGAGATGCTGCGCGTGACACGCCCGGGGGGTCGGATCGTCATCTGCGAGTTCTCCCGCCCCACCTGGAAGCCCTTCCGCGCGCTCTACACGGGCGTCTTCATGAAGATGCTGCCGGTCATGGCGGGGCTCGTGACCAAGGAGAAGAGCTCGTACGAGTACCTCGTCGAGTCGATCCAGGACTGGCCCGCGCAGCCCGAGCTGGCGCACCTCATGATCGACGCCGGGTGGGAGGGCGCTGCCTACCGGAACCTGAGCGGCGGCCTCGTCGCGCTGCACCGGGCCGTGCGCCCCGCCTGAGCGGGTCCCTGCGCCGGCCGTCGCGCTCTGCGCGCTGCTGCTCCGGCCGGCGTGCCCCGCGCGCTGCTGCTCCGGCCGGCGGGCCCCGCCGGGCCCGCCGTCGACTGCTCTGCCGTGCCCCGTTCCGCCGTCGCCCGCCGTGCGCGCGGGCCGGGGCGCGGCGCGTCCGCGGCCTGACCTGGCGGTTCGGTCACCAGGGAAGGGTTGCCTTGCTACACATCCGCCCGCGTCTGTGACTAGAGTGGCGATGTCCATTGTGAGCGACTTCACAAGGGGCTTTCCGAGGTGTGTTCGAGCTTGCCGAGCGAGGTGAGAACGTGCGTGACAGGAATGATGATGCGGACGTCATCGTCGTCGGTGCGGGCCCAGCAGGGGCCACGGCCGCGCACTACTGCGCCTCGGCGGGCCTGAACGTCCTCCTCCTCGAGAAGGCCTCCTTCCCGCGCGACAAGATCTGCGGCGACGGGCTGACCCCGCGGGCCGTCGGCGAGCTCGTGCGCATGGGCGTCCCCACCCGCGCCGAGGACGGCTGGATCCGCAACAAGGGCCTGCGCGTCGTCGCGAGCGGACGCTCGTGGGAGCTGCCCTGGCCCGAGCTCAAGGCCTACCCGTCCTACGGGCTCGCACGCTCGCGCATGAACCTCGACCAGACGCTCGCCGAGCACGCGCAGCGCACGGGCGCCAAGCTGCTCGAGCGCACCAACGTGACCGGCCCCCTGCTCGACGAGCGCACGGGCCGCGTCGTGGGTGTCACGGCGCGCCCGCTCGACGAGAACGGGCGCCGCGCGGGCGACGAGTACGAGCTGCGCGCCCCCGTCGTCATCGCCGCGGACGGCGTCTCGTCCCGCTTCGCGCTCGCCCTGGGGCTCGAGAAGCGCGAGGACCGCCCCATGGGCGTCGCGGTGCGGACCTACTTCAAGACCCCGCGCCACGACGACGCCTGGATGGAGTCCCACCTCGAGCTCTGGGACGGGCCGGCAGGGAAGTCGAACCTCCTGCCCGGCTACGGGTGGATCTTCGCGCTCGGCGACGGCACCGCGAACGTGGGGCTCGGCTCGGTCAACTCGACCCCGGCCCGGCAGTCGGCCGCGAACGTGGACTACAAGGACCTGTTCGCCCGCTGGATGGCCAACGCGCCCGCCGAGTGGGAGTTCACCCCGGAGAACCAGACCGGACCCGTCCGCGGTGCGGCCCTGCCCATGGGCTTCAACCGCAAGCCCCTCTACTCGCGCGGCGTGGTGCTGGTCGGTGACTCGGGCGGCATGGTCAGCCCGTTCAACGGCGAGGGCATCGCCTACGCGATGCAGGCCGCGCGCGTCGCAGCGGACGTCGTGGCGCAGTCGCGGGCCCGCAGCACCGACGCGGCGCGCGAGCGCACGCTCGCGACCTACCCCGAGATCATGCGCCGCGACCTGGGCGGCTACTACACGCTCGGCCGGTACTTCGTGCGTCTCATCGAGCACCCCGAGATCATGCGGTTGTGCACCAGGTACGGGCTGCCGCGGCCGCTCGTCATGCGCTTCGTCCTCAAGCTGTTGTCCGACTGTTACGAACCTCGTGGTGGCGACGTCGTCGACCGGGTCATCGCGGGACTGACGAGGGTGGTGCCATCGGCATGACAAACCTTGGTGAGGCGGCAAAGAGGCCGTCACCGCTGTTCACGCAGTCACCACCCCTACCCCCGTCAGACCCGGGTGCCCGCAGCTTCGCGCGGACGCCCGGCGGCAGCACTCCCGACATGCCCCAGCGCGCCCCCCGGAGAGCAGACCGATGACCAACCCCTACGTGCCCGTGCTCGTCCTGATGGGCATCGGAGCCGTGCTCGCCCTCGGCGGAGTCGCCGCGAGCGCCGTGATCGGCCCCAAGAGATACAACCGCGCCAAGCTCGACGCGTACGAGTGCGGCATCGAGCCCACCCCGCACGCGATCGGCGGAGGGCGCTTCCCGATCAAGTACTACCTCGTCGCGATGACCTTCATCATCTTCGACATCGAGGTGGTCTTCCTCTACCCGTGGGCGGTGGACTTCACCGTCCTGGCCACCTTCGGGCTCGTCGCCATGCTGAGCTTCCTCGCCCTGATCACGGTGCCGTTCGTCTACGAATGGCGCCGTGGCGGGTTCGAGTGGGACTAGCCGGAACCAGATAGGGAGAACGCAGATGGGGATCGAAGAGGCTCCCTCGGGCTTCTTGCTCACGAGCGTGGAGAACCTCGCGGGGTACTTCCGCAAGGCGTCGCTGTGGCCGGTGACGTTCGGCCTGGCGTGCTGCGCCATCGAGATGATGGCGGCCGGCGCGTCGCGCTTCGACCTGTCCCGCTTCGGCATGGAGGTCTTCCGGGCCTCGCCGCGGCAGGCCGACCTGATGATCGTCGCGGGCCGCGTGAGCCAGAAGATGGCGCCCGTGGTGCGCCAGGTCTACGACCAGATGTCCGAGCCCAAGTGGGTGCTGTCGATGGGCGTGTGCGCGTCGAGCGGCGGGATGTTCAACAACTACGCGATCGTCCAGGGGGTCGACCACATCGTGCCGGTCGACATCTACCTGCCCGGCTGCCCGCCGCGCCCGGAGATGCTCATCAACGCGATCCTCGCGCTGCACGAGCAGATCCAGGCCGAGCCGCTGGGCGTGAACCGTCGCGAGGCGGCCAAGGCGGCCGAGGCCGCGGCGCTCGAGGCGACCCCGACGTTCCAGATGAAGGGGCTGCTGCGGTGACGAGCACCGACGACGGGACGACGGGCCGCCCGGCCGACGCCGTCCAGCGGGAGAAGGTCGCGCAGGGCGACGTGCCCGGCGAGGAGCTCGTGGCGGGACCGGGCTCGGGTGGGCGCGAGCCGCTCGAGGTCGTCGAGGTCCGCACGGGCATGTTCGGGGCCCACGGCTCGGGGGACACCTCGGGCTACGGCGGTCTGGTGCGCCCCGTGGTGCTGCCCGGACCGAGCGCTCGCCCCTACGGCGGGTGGTTCGACGAGGCCGTGGACGTCCTGGCGGAGGTGCTCGCCGAGGCCGGCGTACGGTTCGAGGACGCCGTCGAGCAGGTCGTCGTCGACCCGCCGGGGCTGCACGCCGAGCTCACGCTGCACGTCCGGCCGCGGCACGTCGTCACGGTCGCCCGCGCGTTGCGCGACGAGCAGGACCTGCGGTTCGAGCTGAGCATGGGCGTGAGCGGGGTGCACTACCCCCACGACGTGGGCCGCGAGCTGCACGCCGTCTACCACCTGACGTCGGTCACGCACGGGCGGAGCCTGCGCCTCGAGGTCGCAGTGCCTGATGCGCACCCGCACATCCCCTCGACCACGTCGGTGTACCCGTCCAACGACTGGCACGAGCGCGAGACGTGGGACTTCTTCGGGATCGTCTTCGACGACCACCCGGCCCTGGCCCGCATCGAGATGCCGGACGACTGGCCGGGCCACCCGCAGCGCAAGGACTACCCGCTCGGCGGCATCCCGGTCGAGTACAAGGGCGCCACGGTGCCCCCGCCGGACCAGAGGAGGTCGTATTCGTGAGCCCCACCACACCGCACGCGACACCCCACGCCACGAAGGCGCCGTACGGCGACTTCGACGCGTCGATCCCCAGCTACGAGGCCTCGGGCGGCGACTGGGCCGACATCGCGGCAGAGGCGACCCAGCTCGGCGAGGAGCGCATCGTCGTCAACATGGGCCCCCAGCACCCGTCGACCCACGGCGTGCTGCGGCTCATGCTCGAGATCGACGGCGAGACCGTCACGGAGGCCCGCTGCGGCGTGGGCTACCTCCACACGGGCATCGAGAAGAACATGGAGTTCCGGACGTGGACCCAGGGGGTCACGTTCTGCACCCGCATGGACTACCTCGCGCCCCTGTTCCAGGAGACGGCCTACTGCCTCGCGGTCGAGAAGCTCCTCGGCATCACGGACGACATCCCCGAGCGGGCGAGCATCATCCGCGTGCTCATGATGGAGCTCAACCGGATCGCGTCCCACCTCGTGTGCCTCGGCACGGGCGGCAACGAGATGGGCGCGACCACGGTCATGACCATCTCGTTCACGGCCCGCGAGGAGATCCTGCGGATCTTCGAGGCCGTCACGGGGCTGCGCATGAACCACGCGTACGTGCGCCCGGGCGGGGTGGTCCAGGACGTCCCGCCGGACGTCGTGGCCCAGATCCGCAAGGCCGACCCGCTGATCCGCGGGTACCTCGCCCAGCTCGGCGACCTCATGCTCGCCAACCCCATCTTCAAGTCCCGCCTGGTCGGGGTGGGGCACCTCAACCTCTCGGGCTGCATGGCGCTCGCGATCACGGGGCCCGTGCTCCGCTCGACCGGGCTGCCGTACGACGTGCGCAAGGCCGCGCCGTACTGCGGCTACGAGACGTACGACTTCGACGTGCCCACCTCGGACGACGCCGACTGCTACTCGCGCGTCGTGCTGCGGCTCGAGGAGTGTTACCAGTCGCTGCGCATCGTCGAGCAGTGCCTCGAGCGGCTCGAGGCCACGGCAGGCCAGCCCGTCATGGTCGGCGACAAGAAGATCGCCTGGCCCGCCCAGCTCGCGATCGGCAGCGACGGCATGGGCAACTCGCTCGACCACATCAGGGAGATCATGGGCACCTCGATGGAGGCCCTGATCCACCACTTCAAGCTCGTCACGGAGGGCTTCCGGGTCCCCGTGGGCCAGGTCTTCCAGTCGGTCGAGCACCCGCGCGGCGAGCTCGGGGTGCACCTGGTGTCCGACGGCGGCACGCGCCCCTACCGGGCGCACTTCCGTGATCCTTCGTTCAACAACCTGCAGGCGGTCGCCGTGATGTGCGAGGGCGGCCAGGTCGCCGACGTCGTCGTCGCGGTCGCCTCGCTCGACCCGGTGCTGGGAGGGGTGGACCGATGACGCTCGAGGCTCACAGGTCCGGATACGACGAGGCGACGTACGCGCGCCTCGCGCAGGACACCGCGGCGATCATCGCCCGGTACCCGCAGAAGCGCTCGGCGCTGCTGCCCATGCTGCACCTGGTGCAGTCGGAGGACGGGTACGTCTCGCGCGACGGCATCGCGTTCTGCGCCGAGCAGCTCGGCATCACGGCGGCCGAGGTGTCGGCCGTCGCGACCTTCTACACGCAGTACAAGCGCCACCCCAACGGCACCTACACCGTGGGGGTGTGCACCAACACGCTGTGCGCGGTCATGGGGGGCGACGAGATCTTCGACGAGCTCTCCGAGCACCTGGGGGTCGGGCACGACGAGACGACCGAGGACGGCGCCATCACGCTCGAGCGCGTCGAGTGCAACGCGGCGTGCGACTACGCGCCCGTCGTGATGGTCAACTGGGAGTTCTTCGACAACCAGACCCCGGCGGGGGCCACGCAGCTCGCGGACCGCCTGCGCGCGGGCGAGCAGGTCGCCCCCACGCGCGGCGCCGCCTCGGTGTGCAGCTTCAAGCAGATGAGCCGCGTGCTCGCCGGGTTCTCGGACGGGCGCGCCGACGAGGGGGTCGGGGCAGGCGAACCCACGCTGGCCGGGCTACGGCTCGCGCGCGAGCACGACTGGACCGCACCGGGCGGGGCAGCTCCGGAACAGGTCGACGAGCCGGCCACCGGGCGGGAGCCCGAGTCGGCCGCCGTCGCGGGTGAGACGACCGCGGCGGGCGCCTCCGCCGTCGGGCACGAGCAGTCCTCCGCCGAGCGCACGCCCACCACGCCCGCCGACGCCACGGGGGCCACGCCCGACGCCTCGAAGGGGAAGCAGCCGTGAGCGAGCAGACGATCGACCCGCTGACCCCGATCCTCAGCGAGACCTGGGACGCCGAGCGCTCCTGGACGCTCGACGCGTACGTCGCGCAGGGGGGCTGGAAGGGCCTCGCGAAGGCGCTCTCGCAGCCGCCCGCGGACGTCGTGCAGGTCGTCAAGGACTCGGGCCTGCGCGGCCGCGGCGGGGCAGGGTTCCCGACGGGCATGAAGTGGGGCTTCCTGCCCGCGCCCGACGGCGGGCCCCGCTACCTCGTCGTCAACGCCGACGAGTCCGAGCCCGGCACGTGCAAGGACATCCCGCTCATGCTCGCGAGCCCGCAGCTCCTGATCGAGGGCGTGGCCATCACGTCCTACGCGATCGGCTGCGACCACGCGTTCATCTACGTGCGCGGCGAGGTCCTGCACGTGTACCGCCGCCTGCTGCGGGCCGTCGAGGAGGCCTACGCGGCCGGGTACCTGGGCAAGAACATCCAGGGCTCGGGCTTCGACCTGGACGTCACGGTCCACGCGGGCGCTGGCGCGTACATCTGCGGCGAGGAGACCGCGCTGCTCGACTCGCTCGAGGGACTGCGCGGCCAGCCGCGCCTCAAGCCCCCGTTCCCCGCGGTCGCGGGCCTGTACGCGCGGCCCACCGTGGTCAACAACGTCGAGTCGATCGCGAGCGTCCCGGCGATCGTCAACGAGGGCTCCGACTGGTTCAGGTCCATGGGGACCGAGCGGTCGTCGGGCCACGGGCTGTTCTCGCTGTCGGGGCACGTCGTGCGCCCAGGGCAGTACGAGGCACCGCTCGGCATCACGCTGCGCGAGCTGCTCGACATGGCCGGCGGGATCCGTGGCGGCAACCGCCTGAAGTTCTGGACGCCCGGCGGGTCCTCGACGCCCCTGTTCACCGACGCCCACCTCGACACCCCGCTCGACTACGAGTCGGTCGCCGCGGCGGGCTCGATGCTCGGCACGCGCGCCCTGCAGATCTTCGACGAGACCACGTGCGTGGTGCGGGCCGTGAGCCGGTGGATGGACTTCTACGCCCACGAGTCGTGCGGCAAGTGCACGCCGTGCCGCGAGGGGACGTACTGGCTCAAGCAGATCCTGCGCCGCATCGAGCACGGCGAGGGCACCGAGAGCGACCTCGACGTCCTGCTCGACACGTGCGACAACATCCTCGGCCGTGCGTTCTGCGCGCTCGGCGACGGCGCGACGTCGCCCGTCACGAGCAGCATCGCGCTGTTCCGCGAGGAGTTCGAGGCGCACATCACCGGCCGCGGCTGCCCGTTCGACCCGTCGGCCGCCGCACTGTTCGACTACACGCCCCGGCGTGCCCCGCAGGCCCTGACGGCAGGAGCGCACTGATGACGACCACGACGTCCGCCGGCACGTCGCCCGCCGCGGCGGCAGGGGGCGCCCAGCCCCCCGCGCGTCGCGACGAGGTGACGTTCACGATCGACGGCATCGAGATGGCCGTGCCCAAGGGCACGCTCGTGATCCGTGCCGCCGAGCAGGTCGGCATCCAGATCCCGCGGTTCTGCGACCACCCGCTGCTCGCCCCCGCGGGCGCGTGCCGACAGTGCCTGGTCGAGGTCGCGACGCCCGACCGCGAGGGCAACGTCCGCCCCATGCCCAAGCCGCAGGCCTCCTGCACGCTCGAGGCCACGCCCGGGATGGTCGTCAAGACCCAGCACACGTCGGCGGTCGCGGACAAGGCGCAGCACGGGGTCATGGAGCTCCTGCTCATCAACCACCCGCTCGACTGCCCGGTCTGCGACAAGGGCGGCGAGTGCCCCCTGCAGAACCAGGCCATGAGCAACGGGCGCGCGACGAGCCGGTTCGTCGACGTCAAGCGCACGTTCCCCAAGCCCATCGCGATCTCGACCGAGATCCTGCTCGACCGCGAGCGCTGCGTGCTGTGCCAGCGCTGCACCCGGTTCTCCGCGGAGATCGCGGGCGACGCGTTCATCGACCTGCAGAAGCGTGGGGCGCAGCAGCAGATCGGACGGTTCGACGCGCGCGTCCTGGGCTTCGCCGACGGCGAGTCCGAGCCCGCGGCCCCTGCAGGCTCCCTGCCGTACGGCGCGCAGGCCGGCTTCGAGGCCCCCGTGGGGGCCGCGCTCGAGGACGAGTCGGGGCGCCCGTTCGCCTCGTACTTCAGCGGCAACACCGTGCAGATCTGCCCCGTCGGCGCCCTGACGGGGGCCGCGTACCGCTTCCGGTCGCGGCCGTTCGACCTGGTCTCGACCCCGAGCGTGGGCGAGCACGACGCGTGCGGGTCCGCGATCCGCATCGACCACCGCCGCGGCGTGGTGCTCCGGCGCCTGTCGGGCGAGGACCCCCAGGTCAACGAGGAGTGGATCACCGACAAGGACCGCTTCGCGTTCGCGTGGCAGGACGCACCGGACCGTCTGACCCACCCGCTCGTGCGCGACCGCGAGGTCGACGCCGAGGGCCGGGTCACGCGTGGCGAGCTGCGCCCCGCGAGCTGGGCCGAGGCCCTCGAGGTCTCGGCGACCGGCCTCGCGCAGGCGCGGGCCGCAGGCGGCGTCGGGGTGCTCCCCGGGGGTCGCCTCACGGTCGAGGACGCGTACGCGTACGGCAAGTTCGCCCGCGTCGTCCTCGGGACCAACGACGTGGACCACCGCGCCCGCGTGCACTCGACCGAGGAGGCGGACTTCCTCGCCCACGCGGTCGCCGGCACCGGACTGGGCGTGACGTTCGACGAGATCGAGCACGCGCCCGCAGTGCTCCTCGTGGCGCTCGAGGCCGAGGAGGAGGCCGGCGTCACGTTCCTGCGCCTGCGCAAGGGCGTCCAGAAGCACGGCCTGCGGGTCTTCTCGCTGGCCCCCTTCGCGAGCCGGGGCGTGCAGCGCCTCGACGCCACGCTCCTGCGCGCCGCCCCGGGCACCGAGGCCGAGTGGCTCGACGTGCTCGCCACCGGGACCCAGACGCTGTTCGGGCACGACGGGGCCGTGGGCCCCGACGCCCCCGAGTCGGTCGAGGAGCCGGCCGAGGTCTCGGCCCTCCGCGACGCGCTCGCCCGGCCCGGGGCCGTGGTCCTGGTCGGCGAACGTCTCGCCGGCGTCCCCGGCGGGTACTCGGCGCTCCTGCGCCTCGTCGCGAGCACGGGAGCACGCCTCGCGTGGGTCCCGCGTCGCGCGGGGGAGCGCGGGGCGGTCGAGGCGGGCACGCTGCCGGCCCTCCTCCCGGGCGGACGCCCCGTGCCCGACGCCGCAGCCCGGGTCGACGTGGCCGTCGCCTGGGGCGTCGAGCACCTCCCGGAGACGCCCGGCCGCAGCACGGGGGAGATCCTCGACGCGCTGTCCGTGGGCCAGCTCGGCGGCGTGCTCGTGGGCGGTCTGCACTCCGACGACCTGCCCGACCCCGCGCACACGCTCCGGGCGCTCGGGGCCGCAGGGTTCGTCGTCTCGCTCGAGGTGCGTGCCTCCGACGTCACGGCGCTCGCGGACGTGGTGCTGCCTGTCGCGCCGCCGGTCGAGAAGGCCGGCGCGTTCGTGAGCTGGGAGGGGCGCGTGCGGACCTTCGAGGCCGCGCTCGCCACGACCGCGATGCCCGACCACCGCGTGCTCGACGCGCTCGCCGACGCCGCGGGCCTCGTGCTCGGGGCCCGCACGACCGAGGAGGTCCGGGCGGAGATCGACCAGCTCGGCTCCTGGGACGGAGACCGCCCCGCGGCCCCCGACGTCGCGGCCGCAGAACCACCCGCGGTCGCCCCGGGCACCGCGGTGCTCGCAGGGTGGCGCCTGCTCCTGGACGCCGCGCGCGGACAGGACGGCGAGCGCTTCCTCGCGGGTACGGCCAAGCGGCCCGTGGCCCGGTTGTCGGCGACGACCGCGGCCGCCGCGGACCTGTTCGAGGGGGACGTGGTCCGGGTGTCGACCGACCGCGGATCGATCGAGCTGCCCGTGGTGATCACCGACATGGTCGAGCACGTCGTCTGGCTCCCGCTCGGTTCCGAGGGCTCGCAGGTCCATCGTGAGCTCGGCGTGGCCCAGGGCGCGCTCGTACGGATCGAGCCCGCTGCCGGAGCCTCGCGGCCCGGCGAGTCCGTCCAGCCCACCGACGGGGGAGCATCATGAGCGGCCTGCTGAACCTCGCCCTGGTCACCGAGACCCCGGGCGTGCCCGGGATCTCGGCCGACTTCTCCCAGGACAACGGCTGGACCTACCTGGTCAAGGCCGTGCTGATCATCGTCTTCCTGCTCACGAGCGTGCTCATCGCGATCTGGTTCGAGCGCAAGGTCGTGGCCCGGATGCAGGTCCGTCCCGGCCCCAACGTGCACGGGCCGTTCGGCCTGCTCCAGTCGCTCGCGGACGCCATGAAGCTCCTCCTCAAGGAGGACCTCACGGTCACCGCGGCGGACAAGTTCGTCTACATCCTCGCGCCCATGATCGCGGTGTTCTGCTCGCTCCTGACGTTCGCGGTCATCCCGTTCGGACCGAACGTCACGATCCCGTTCACCGACTACTCGACACCCGCGCAGCTCACCGACTTCCCCGTCGCGGTGCTCTACATCCTGGCGTGCGCCTCGGTGGGCGTGTACGGGATCGTGCTCGGCGGCTGGTCGTCGGGCTCCACCTACCCGCTGCTGGGCGCGGTCCGCTCGACGGCCCAGGTCATCAGCTACGAGCTCGCGATGGGCCTGGCCCTGGTGAGCGTCTTCATCATGGCCGGCTCGATGTCGACCTCGCAGATCGTCGACTCCCAGACCAAGGTCTGGTGGGCGCTCATCCTCGTCCCGAGCTTCGTGATCTACATCATCGCGATGATCGGCGAGACCAACCGCCTGCCCTTCGACCTCCCCGAGGCCGAGGGCGAGCTGGTGTCGGGCTACATGACCGAGTACTCGTCCATGAAGTTCGCGTGGTTCTTCCTCGCCGAGTACATCAACATGATCAACGTCTCGGCGGTCGCGACCACGCTCTTCCTGGGCGGCTGGCGTGCGCCGTGGCCCTTGTCGGCGATCAACGACGGCATGTTCAACGAGGGCTGGTGGCCCATCCTCTGGTTCCTCGTCAAGGTCTGGGCCTTCATGTTCGTGTTCGTGTGGGTCCGCGGGACGCTCCTGCGCCTGCGCTACGACCAGTTCATGAAGTTCGGCTGGAAGGTCCTCATCCCGGCCGCGCTCGCCTGGATCGTCGTGCTCTCGGTCGTCCAGGGCATGATCCGCTTCGGCGACGTCGACAACCGCGCGATCCTCGTGGCGGCCGTCGTCCTGGGGGTGGTCGCGATCGCCGCGATCTTCCTGTGGCCGCAGAAGAAGGTGCCCGACGCCGACGCAGCCGGGCGAGCGGCGCCGTCGGGCACCTCGCCCTACCGCAAGGGCAGCACAGCGGCACCCGAGCCCTTCGACGCCTTCGCGGGCGGCTTCCCCGTCCCGCCGCTGCCGGGCCAGACGCTGCCCAGCGCGCCGCGTCGGGCACGGCGCCTGGTCCCCGAGGGCAGCCCGCCCGCAGGGGACGGTCCCGCAGCACCCGACGCCCAGGACGAGGAGGTCCCCCGTGGCTGACTACGAGTCGTTGATCCCGCAGAGGAAGGGGCTCGGCGGGCTGCTCGCGCCCGTCGCCGGGTTCGGGGTGACGTTCTCCTCGATGTTCAAGCCCACCGTGACCGAGCAGTACCCGTTCGAGAAGGTGCCCACCAAGCCCCGCTACCACGGGCGTCACCAGCTCAACCGGTACGAGGACGGGCTCGAGAAGTGCATCGGGTGCGAGCTCTGCGCCTGGGCGTGCCCCGCGGACGCGATCTACGTCGAGGGCGCGGACAACTCCGCGCTGCCCGACGGCGCGCACCGCTCGCCCGGCGAGCGCTACGGCAGCGTCTACCAGATCAACTACCTGCGCTGCATCTTCTGCGGGCTGTGCATCGAGGCGTGCCCCACCCGGGCGCTCACCATGACCAACGAGTACGAGCTCACCGGACCCACCCGTGAAGGGCTGATCTGGGAGAAGGAAGACCTCCTCGCGCCGCTGCGCGAGGGCATGCTGGCCGCGCCGCACCCCATGGTGCCGGGCACGACCGACACCGACTACTACCGGGGAGAGGTGACCGGGCCCGTGCCCGAGCAGATCGACTGGGTGCGCGAGCACCGGCCCGACGACCCGACCCTGCCTCCCGTCGTGGACCCCGCCGCCGCCCGGCGCCCCGAGGTCCGCAAGGTGGTCCGGTGACCGTCAGCGGGGGAGAGGTCGTCCTGTTCTGGGTCCTCGCCCCCCTCATGGTCCTGGCCGCGCTCGGCCTGCTGTTCGCCCGCAAGGCCGTGCACGCCGCGATCTGCGTCGTGTTCGTCATGATCAGCCTCGCGATCCTCTACATCGCGCAGGAGGCCGCGTTCCTGGGCGTCGTGCAGATCGTGGTCTACACGGGCGCCGTGATGATGCTCTTCCTGTTCGTGCTCATGCTCGTGGGCGTCGACGCCTCGGACTCGCTCGTCGAGACCATCCGCGGCCAGCGCTTCATCGGGATCCTGCTGGGCCTGGGGCTCGGCTCGGTCCTGGTCGGCGTGATCGCGCAGGCGACGTTCCCGCCCTCGGTCGGGCTCACGGCCGCGAACGCGGAGACCAACCCCGTCGCGCTGGCCCGCATCCTCTTCGCGGACTACGTGTTCGCCCTCGAGGTCGTCGGCATCCTGCTCGTGACCGCGGCCATCGCCGCGCTGGTCCTGACCCACCGCCGCCGGCTCGTGCCGCGCGTCGGGCAGCGGCAGGTCTCGGACGCCAAGGTCGCAGCTCTCGCCGAGGGCGGGCTCCTCACCCCCCTGCCCGCGCCGGGCGTCTACGCCCAGAACAACGCCATGGACACTCCCGCGCTCGACCCGCAGGGCCGCCCGATCGAGCACTCGGTCTCGCGGATCCTGCGCATCCGCGGCCAGGAGAGGTCGGCCGACCGCATCCTCGCGGCCGAGCGCGACGTCCTGGTCGAGCACGAGCCCGAGCTCACGGGCCGCAGGTTCCCCGAGCTGGCCGCGGGCACCGACGAGGACGAGGAACGCTGACATGGAGCTGACCAACTACCTGATCCTCGCCGCGATCCTGTTCGCGATCGGCGCGACCACGGTGCTGCTGCGCCGCAACGCGATCATCGTGTTCATGGGCATCGAGCTCATGCTCAACGCCACCAACCTCACGTTCGTGACGTTCTCGCGCATGCACGGCGACCTCCACGGGCAGGTCATCGCGTTCTTCGTGATGGTCGTGGCCGCGGCCGAGGTCGTCGTGGGGCTCGCGATCATCGTGGCCATCTTCCGTACCCGCCGCTCGGCCTCGGTCGACGACGTCAACCTGCTGAAGAACTGAGAGGGCAGGCATGCCAACGGTGACTCTGCTTTCAGCCCTCCCGCACGTCGGTGAGCTCGGCGCGCTGCTGCCGGCGACCCTGCCGGCCACGCTCGCGACCCAGGAGATCGTGCCCGCCTCGACGGTCGTGCCCGGCCCCTTCCTGCTGGCCCCGCTGCTGATCCTGCTGCCTCTCCTGGGTGCCGCGATCCTGCTGCTCGCGGGGCGGCGCAGCGACCGCTGGGGCGCGTGGTTCGGGGTGCTGATGTCGGGCGGCGCGTTCGTCGTCGCCCTCGTCGTGTTCTTCTCGATGCTCGGCCTGCCGGCCGACGAGCGGGTGGTGGACCACCGGCTCTTCGACTGGATCGCCGCGGGCGGCCTGGACGTGGGCGTGGGGCTGCGGATCGACCCGCTGTCCATGACGTTCGTGCTGCTCGTGACGTTCGTGGGCACGCTCATCCACGTCTACGCGGTCGCGTACATGGAGCACGACCCGGACAAGCGCCGGTTCTTCGCCTACCTCAACCTGTTCGTCGCGGCCATGCTGATCCTGGTCCTCGCGGACTCCTACCTGCTGCTGTTCGTCGGCTGGGAGGGCGTGGGGCTGGCCTCGTACCTGCTCATCGGGTTCTGGAACCACGAGCGGGCCAACGCGGTCGCGGCCAAGAAGGCGTTCATCATGAACCGCGTGGGCGACCTGGGCCTGATCGTCGCGCTCATGCTCATGTTCGCGGGCTTCGGGGCGGTCGACTTCGCGACGGTCTTCGCCGACGCCCCTGCGGCGGGCACGGCCCTGCTGACGGCGATCGGCCTGGCGCTCCTGGTGGCCGCGTGCGGCAAGTCGGCCCAGTTCCCGCTCCAGGCCTGGCTCGGGGACGCCATGGCGGGCCCCACGCCCGTCTCGGCACTCATCCACGCGGCGACCATGGTCACCGCGGGCGTCTACCTGGTGGTCCGCTCGGCCCCCGTGTTCGAGGGGGCGCCGACGGCGCAGCTCGTCGTGGTCATCGTCGGTGCGGTCACGCTCCTGTTCGGCGCGATCATCGGCTGCGCCAAGGACGACATCAAGAAGGCCCTGGCGGCCTCGACCATGTCCCAGATCGGCTACATGATCCTCGCGGCGGGCCTGGGGCCCATCGGGTACGCGTTCGCGATCTTCCACCTCGTGACGCACGGCTTCTTCAAGGCCGGGATGTTCCTCGGCGCGGGGTCGGTCATGCACGGCATGAACGACGGGGTGGACATGCGGCGCTTCGGCGCGCTGTCGAGGTACATGAAGGTCACCTGGGTCACGTTCGGCCTGGGCTGGCTCGCGATCCTCGGCATCCCGCCGTTCTCCGGGTTCTGGTCCAAGGACAAGATCATCGAGGCCGCGTTCGTCCCGATCGACGGGCAGGAGTGGCGGGCGTGGGTCTTCGGCGGCGTGGCGCTGCTGGGCGCCGGGATCACGGCGTTCTACATGTCGCGCCTGTTCTTCATGACGTTCCACGGGCACAAGCGCTGGAACGACGGGTCGGGCAACCCCACGGGCAACCTCTCGACCGACGGCCCCGTGCAGCACCCGCACGAGTCCCCGGCGCTCATGACGATCCCCATGGTGGTCCTCGCGGTGGGGTCGGTCGCGCTCGGCGGGCTCCTCGCGATCGGCAACGGGTTCGTGGACTGGCTCTCGCCGGTCACGGGCCACGCCGAGCACGCGGAACCGGTCCTGCCGGTCTGGGCGCTCATCACCCTGACCCTCCTGCTGGTCCTCGTGGGCGTGCTGCTGGCCTGGCGCCAGTACGCGGTCTCCCGCGTGCCGATCGTGCCTCCGCACGGGTCGGCGCTCACGCGGGCCGCGCGCCGGGACCTGTACCAGGACGACGTCAACGAGGCCGTCTTCATGCGGCCCGGGCAGTACCTCACACGATCCCTGGTCTACGGGGACCGGCAGATGGTCGACAGCGGCTGGATGGGCCTCGCCGGCCTCGTCGGAGCGACAGGGGAGAAGTTGCGCGGCATGCAGAACGGATTCGTCAGGTCCTACGCGGCGACGATGCTCGCTGGCCTGATCGTGATCGTCGCGGTGGTCCTCGCCGTGACCACCGGAACAGGGAGCTGAGGGACCGATGACCACCGAGATTCCCTGGCTGACACTTCTGATCGTCCTGCCGCTCGTCGGCGCGGCCGCGGTCTGGGGGCTGGGCGCGACCTCCGCGCGCAAGCACCTGCGGACCGTCGCGGTCGTCTTCGCGCTCGCCGAGCTCGTGCTGCTCGGCCTCGCGATCAGCGCGTTCGACACGGCGGACGCGGGCACGTTCCAGCTCACCGAGACGCACGCGTGGATCCCGCAGCTCGGCGTGAGCTACGCGGTCGGCGCGGACGGCGTCGCGCTCCTGCTGGTCGGGCTCGCGGTGCTGCTGGTCCCGCTCGTGGTGCTCGCCGCATGGCGTGAGCAGGACGGCGACCTCGCCAAGCTCCGCCACTACCTGGGCCTGGTGCTCCTCCTCGAGGCGTTCATGGTCGCGGTCTTCGTGGCCCGCGACGTGTTCTTCTTCTACGTCCTGTTCGAGGCCATGCTGATCCCGGTCTACTTCATGATCGGCGGGTTCGGGGGCGGGGCGCAGCGGCGGTACGCGGCGGTGAAGTTCCTGCTCTTCTCGCTCGCGGGCGGGCTCGTCATGCTCGTCGGGGTCATCGCGCTCTACCTCAACGGGCCGGGCGGGGAGCAGGGCTTCCTGACCCAGACCCTGGTCGACGACCTGGCGGCGAACCCGCTGCCCGTGAGCACCGAGCGACTGCTGTTCCTCGCGTTCTTCCTCGCGTTCGCGATCAAGGCGCCGCTCTTCCCGGTCCACACCTGGCTGCCCGACGCCGCCGAGCACGCCCCCGCGGGCACGTCGACGCTGCTCGTGGGCGTCCTGGACAAGGTCGGCACGTTCGGCATGCTGACGCTGTGCCTGCCGCTGTTCCCGAACGCGAGCCGCTGGGCCGCGCCCGTGATCGTGGTGCTGGCCGTGGTCTCGATCCTCTACGGCGCACTCATGGCGATCGGCCAGACCGACGTCATGCGGCTCATCGCCTACACGTCGGTGTCCCACTTCGGGTTCATCGTCCTGGGGATCTTCTCGTTCACGTCGCTCAGCATCTCCGGAGCGTCGTTCTACATGTTCAACCACGGCATCTCGACCGGGGCGCTCTTCCTCCTGGCGGGCTTCCTGATCGCGCGGCACCCGACCCGCTCCCAGCGCCTGACCGACTACGGCGGCCTCCAACGGGTCACCCCGGTCCTCGCGGGGACGTTCCTCGTGGCCGGCCTCTCGGCGCTCTCGCTGCCGGGCCTGTCGACGTTCGTCTCCGAGATCATGGTCCTCGTCGGGACCTTCTCGCGCAGCCACCCGGCGGCGCTCGTGGCGGTCGTGGGCGTGGTCCTCGCGGCGCTGTACGTGCTGCTGACCTACCAGAAGGTCTTCACGGGCCGGACGCCCGACGCCCTGACAGGGACCGCGGACCTGGGAGCTCGTGAGAAGTGGGTCGTCGCGCCCCTGATCGTGGCCCTGCTGGTCCTCGGCTTCTACCCGGCGCCGGCGCTCGACCTGGTGCGCGAGCCCGCGCAGGCGACCATGACGGCCGTCGGGCTCGAGGATCCCGCCCCGAACCCCGAACTCCTCAGCGTTGAAGGGAGCGACTCGTGAGCACCGCAGCCGCCTTCGTGGCCCCCACGATCGACTGGGCCTACCTCGTCCCCGTGATCGTCGTCCTGGGGGCCGGTGTCCTGGGCGTCCTGGTCGAGGCCTTCGTGCCGGACCGGCACCGCCGCGCGGTCCAGGTCGTCCTGGCCCTGGGCGCCCTCGTCGGGGCCCTCGCGACGATCGTCCTGCTCTGGGACGACGTGCAGGAGCTCAACGGCATCCAGGTGCTGGGCGGGTCGCTCGTGATCGACCCGTTCGGCCTGGCGCTCCAGGGGATCGTCGTGGTCCTCGCACTGCTGGCCACGCTCGTGATCGCCGACCGCACCTCGACCGGGCAGGACGCGTTCGCGCCCACGGCCGCTGCCGTCCCCGGCTCGGCGTACGAGGACCTCGCCCGCCGTCGTGGCCTCGAGCAGACCGAGGTCTTCCCGCTCGTGCTGTTCGCGGTGGGCGGGATGATGATCTTCCCGGCCACGGGCGACCTGCTGACGATGTTCGTCGCGCTCGAGGTGCTCTCCCTGCCCCTGTACGTGCTCACGGCGCTCGCGCGCCGTCGTCGGCTCCTGTCGCAGGAGGCCTCGTTCAAGTACTTCCTGCTGGGAGCCTTCGCGTCGGCGATCTTCATCTTCGGCGTGGCGCTCGTCTACGGCTTCGCGGGCTCGGTGCGGCTCGCCGAGGTGCGCGCGGCCCTGCTGAACGGCGGCGGCCTCGACGGGATGACGGGCCTGGTGCTCCTGGGCCTGGTCATGGTGCTCGCGGGCCTGCTCTTCAAGATCGGTGCGGCCCCGTTCCACTCGTGGACCCCCGACGTCTACCAGGGCGCCCCGACGCCCATCACGGGCTTCATGGCAGCCTGCACCAAGGCCGCCGCGTTCGGAGCGCTGGTGCGCGTCCTCTACCTGATCGGCTCGGCGCTCCCGCAGGACCTCCAGGAGAAGCTCGTGGTCGCGCTGTGGGTCGTCGCGATCCTCACCATGGTCGTCGGGTCGGTCATCGGTGTGATCCAGACCGACATGAAGCGCCTGCTCGCGTACTCGTCGATCGCGCACGCCGGCTTCCTCCTGGTGGCGCTCGTGGGCTTCGGCGAGCTGAGCGGGTTCGGCGTCCGGGCCGTGGTGTTCTACCTGCTCGCGTACGGTCTGGCGACCGTGGGGGCCTTCGCGGTCGTGACGCTGGTGCGCGAGAGGTCGCCGCAGCCTCAGGCCGCCGTGGAGAGCCCGGTGCTCGCCGCGGTGGGTGCTGGCGGGACGGCAGGGTCTGCGGCCGGGGGAGCGGGGGACCTCCCCGCGCCCGACGGCGGAGCGATCCTCGGCGAGGCCACGCACCTGACCGAGTGGGCCGGGCTGGGCAAGCGGAGCCCGTGGCTCGCGGGGGCGTTCGCCCTGTTCCTGCTCTCGATGGCCGGCATCCCGCTGACCGCGGGCTTCATCGCGAAGTTCACGGCATTCGGTGCCGCTGTCGCGGTGGGGGCCTGGCCGCTCGCCCTGATCGGTGTCCTGGCCTCGGCGGTCTCGGTGTTCTTCTACGTGCGGATCATCGTGCTCATGTTCTTCACGCCGTCCCCGTCGAGCGTTGCCGGTGGGGTCGAGCAGGAGAGCCCGGAGAACGCGGACGGGGGTCCCGCGGCGACCTCTGCCGTGGCCGCGCTCGCGACCCGGGTGACGGTCGTCCGGTCCGAGGGATTCACCACGGTCGCGATCGTGATCTGCGTGACAGGAGTCGTCCTTCTCGGCGTTTTGCCCTCCTCGGTTCTCGATCTTGCCCTCGAGGCGGCTAAGTTCAGACCGTGACCACAGTGCCACCCGTCTCAGCGACGGCGATCCCCCTGACCGATCCGGAGCTCTCCGCGACGCTCACCGCACGCCTTGCGACCGTCGAGGTGCGCCTGGGCGACGCCGTCGCGCACTCCGACGGGCTCGCGGACACCGCGTCCCGCCACCTCGTGAACGCCGGCGGAAAGCGCCTGCGCCCGCTCCTCGCACTGCTGTGCGCGGAGCTGGGCGACGGTGCGCGCCCGGAGGTGGTGGAGGCGGCCGTCGTCGTCGAGCTCACCCACCTGGCCTCGCTCTACCACGACGACGTGATGGACTCCGCGCCCGTGCGGCGCGGGGCTCCCTCTGCGCACGCCGTGTGGGGCAACTCCGTCGCGATCCTCATCGGTGACCTGCTCTTCGCCCGCGCGGCGTCGACGGTCGCCGCGCTGGGGCCGGAGGCCGTGCTCATCCAGGCACGGACCTTCGAGCGGTTGTGCCTCGGCCAGCTGCACGAGACGACGGGGCCCTCGGAGAACGACGACCCCGTCGAGCACTACCTCGAGGTCCTCGCGGACAAGACCGCGTCGCTGCTCTCGACCTCGGCTCGCCTGGGCGCGATGTTCGGCGGGTGCGACCAGTCGGTCGTCGAGGTCGTCGCGGAGTACGGCGAGAAGCTGGGCGTCGCTTTCCAGCTCGCCGACGACGTGCTCGACCTCGCGTCCTCGGGCGAGCAGTCCGGCAAGACGCCCGGCACGGACCTCCGTGAGAAGGTGCCGACCATGCCCGCCCTGCTGCTGCGCGCCCGCGTGAGCGGTGGCAAGGGCACCGCCGCGGACGTGGCGATCGTCGACCTGCTCGACTCGGACCTGTCCGGGGACGAGGAGCTCGCCTCGGCCGTCGCCGCGCTGCGTGCTCACGAGGTCCTGGCGGAGACCCGGGCGCTCGCCGTGGGCTGGGCCCGTGCGGCGATCGCCGAGCTCGACCCGCTGCCCGCGGGGCCGGTCAAGGACGCGCTCGTCTCGTTCGCCCAGGCGCTCGCCGACCGCGCGGCCTGATCCTCCCGGAGGGCGGCGCCGGGGACCTCACGGTCCCCGGCGCCGCCCTTCGCCGTACCAGGTGAATCTCGGCCGCCGGGGCCATGCTCGCGGGGTCGCGGGACGGTGTCCCTGGCCTGCGAGGATGCGACTCGCAGCATTGCTGCCAGTAGCGCCAGGGGGAGTTCTCCCCATCCACTGGATGCTGAGGACGTGACGTCTTGTGGTTATCCTTCTACCCGCGACGGGTAGGGGCACCTGGCAGGAAGGGCTCTGGGGACACCTGGTTGCAGCACTCAGCATCCTCGGAGGATCTGTGACCTTCCTTTCCCGTCTGTACGACAGGCGTCGCTCCGTCGCATCCGTGAGCACGGTGTCCATCTTCTCGACCGCGCTGGTCGCTTTCGCGATCACGTACGACGGTCAGGCCACCGCCGACGTGGAGCTCAACGACTCCGGCGTGTGGGTGACCCGGACCTCGGGCGGTGCGCTGGGGCGGTTCAACTTCGAGTCCCAGGCTCTGGACGGGTCGCTGCTGGCGTCGTCGGCCTCGTTCGACGTGCTGCAGAACGCGGGCAAGGTGCTGCTCGTCGACGACGGCGCCGGGTCCGTGAGCCCCGTCGACGTGGCGCGGCTGAAGCTCGACGGGACGGTGCGTCCGCCGACGGGCGCGAAGGTCGCCCTCGGAGGTTCCACGGTGGCCGTCCTCGACGGCGAGGAGGGCCTGCTGTGGGTGGTCCCGTTCGCGGGGGTCGCCTCGTTCGACGCGGAGAACCTCGAGCCGACGGCCGAGGTCGGCGGCGAGGGTGTCGTCCAGGTCTCCCAGGACGGCACGGTGTACGCCGTGGTACCGGCCACGGGTGAGATGACCAAGGTCACGACGACGGCGAGCGGGACGGTCGAGGAGGTCACCTCGTCCAAGGTGCCGGTCGGCAAGGGCGACGAGGTCGAGGTCACGACCGTGGGGTCGGAGCCGGTCGTGCTCAACCGCACGCAGTCTCAGCTGGTCCTCCCGGGGGGCAAGACCGTCCCGCTCGAGGGGGCGTCGGACGCGCGCCTGCAGCAGCCGGGGGCCAAGACCGCGGACGTCGCGGTCGCCACGAGCACAGGGCTGGTCCTGGCACCCCTGGGAGGCGGGGACGCCGTGACGCGTGCGGCGTCCGGCCTGCCGGCGGCTCCGGTGCAGCTCGGCGGGTGCACGTACGGTGCGTGGTCCCAGTCGGGTCAGGTCATCCGTGACTGCGCGGGGACGGACCTGGACATCGACAAGCGCCTCGACGGGGTGGATCCGCAGAACCGGCTGGAGTACAGGGTCAACCGCAAGGCGATCGTGCTCAACGACCTGTCGGCGGGCACGCTCTGGATGGCGGCCGACGAGTACGAGAAGGTCGACGACTGGGAGCTGGTGCTCCCCGAGCAGGCCGAGGGCGAGGAGTCCGAGGCGGACCTGAGCACCCCGGAGCAGGTCGACCAGTTCGTGCTCGACCGTTCCCAGCCCAACCAGCCGCCGCTGCCGGTCGACGACACGTTCGGCGTGCGTCCCGGGCGCACGACCCTGCTGCCCGTGCTGGGCAACGACGTCGACCCTGACGGGGACGTCATGACCGCGACCCTCGCCGGCGAGGGGCCGCACGGCGCGCAGGTGCAGACGGTGCTGGGGGGTGCTGCGCTCCAGGCCGTCGTCCCTGCGGACGCAGACGCGGGGACGTCCGCGTTCCGGTACTCGGTGTCCGACGGCCGGGGCGGGGTCGCCGAGGCCGGTGTCGAGCTGAAGGTCTCGCCGTGGGGCGAGAACGCCGCGCCCGAGCAGACGGGCGAGCCGGTGCTGGTCGTGGAGTCCGGCAAGACCGCCGAGATCAAGGTCCTGCCGTTCTTCCGGGACCCGGACGGTGACGACCTGTACCTCGCGGCGGCATCGGTGACGTCAGCCGGCGACGAGGTGCGTTCGCGCCCGGACGGCACGGTCGAGTTCCGTGACGGCGGCGGGTCGACGGGCCGCAAGATCGTCAAGATCATGGTGGCCGACGGTCAGGGCGAGGTCTTCGAGGGCGTGCTGAACGTGGACGTGTCGGGGGCCGGGCAGCTCGCGCCGGTCGCGGTCGCGGACCACGTGGTCGTGCCGGCGGGGCAGCCCGTGACGGTCGAGCCGTTGCTGAACGACTACGACGCCAACGGTGACGAGCTGCGTCTGGTGGCAGTCTCCGAGTCCGCACCTGCGCAGATCACCTCCAACTTCGATGCGGGCACGTTCCAGTTCTTCTCCAACGAGCCGCGGTCCTACGACCTGACGTACCAGGTCTCGGACGGCCCCAACGCGACGACGGGGCTGGTGCGCGTCGACGTGCTGCCGGCCTCGGCCGCCGAGGGCCCGCCCATCGTGGTCTCCGACACCGCGCTGCTTCCCTCGGGGGGCAAGACGCTCGTGGACGTGCTGGCCAACGACACCGATCCTGCGGGCGGGGTGCTCGTGGTGCAGTCGGTCAACGTGCCGGAGAACGCGGGGGTCTCGGTCGCGGTGCTGGCGCACCAGATGCTGCGGATCACCGAGATCCGTCGACTCGACGCGCCCGTGACCATCGAGTACACCGTCTCCAACGGGACGCAGACCACGACCGGGCAGGTGCGGGTCATCCCGGTCCCGGCCCCCGTCAAGCTCCAGCCGCCGAACGCCGCCGCTGACGAGGCGACCGTCAGGGTGGGCGACGTGGTCACCATCCCCGTGCTCAAGAACGACACGCACCCCGACGGCCTGGAGCTCTTCCTGCAGGACGAGCTCGAGCAGGGCGTGTCCCCCGAGCAGGGCGAGATCTTCGCGTCCGAGGGGCAGCTGCGGTTCAAGGCCGGTCCTGAGGCCGGCACGGCCTACGCGATCTACCGGGTCCGGGACAAGAACGGCCAGGAGGACTCGGCCCAGGTCACGATCCACATCCGGGACGGTGAGGAGAACTCGGCGCCCCAGCCGTTGCCCGTGCAGATGCGCGTGCTGTCCGGGGCCAGCGTGCGGGTCGCGGTGCCGTTGGACGGGATCGACCCGGACGGCGACTCGGTCCAGCTGACCGGGATCGCATCCTCACCGACCAAGGGGACCGCGAAGGTCGAGGACGGGTACCTCGTCTACGTGGCGTCGAAGGACGCGACCGGGGCGGACACGTTCACGTACTCCGTCCAGGACGCGCGCGGCGAGATCGCCGTGGGCACGGTCCAGGTCGGGATCTCCCGGCCGCCGGCAGCGAACCAGCCGCCCGTCGCGATCGACGACGTGGTCACGGTGCGCCCCGACCGCACGGTCTCGGTGGCCGCGCTCGCGAACGACACCGACCCTGACGGCGACCAGATCGCGTTGCGCCCCGCGGGCCTGGAGGCTCCGAAGGAGCTCGACGCCCAGGTCGTGCAGGACCGGGTGGTCCTGACGAGCCCCGCCGAGGCGGGTTCGACGTCGTTCTACTACGGGATCGAGGACGCGTTCGGCGCTCGGGCCGCGGCCTCGATCACGGTCAACGTCGACCAGGACGCCCCCTTGCTCGCGCCGATCGCGCGCGACGACACGGTCCCGATGGACTCGATCCTGGGCAAGACGAGCGTCAAGGTCGCGGTCCTGGACAACGACGACGACCCCGACGGCGCAGCGTCCGAGCTCAAGGTCACGACTCAGACCCTCGGCGTCACGGTGTCCGCGGACGGTGTCCTGACGGTGCCGCTGACCGAGGAGCGACAGGTCCTGACGTACACGGTCACCGACGTGGACGGCCTCACGTCCCGCGCGTTCGTGAAGGTGCCGGGCCTGACCGAGCAGATCCCGCAGCTGCGCCCGGGGATCGCGCCGCTCGAGGTCCACGCGGGTGAGTCTCTGCCCGTGGACATCACCGACTACGTCCTGGTCCTGGAAGGGCGCACCCCGCGCTTGACCGAGGAGTCGAAGGTCTCGGCGCTCGAGGGAACGGTCGCCGTGACCGACACCACGAACATGGTCTACACCCCCCGGGTGGACTACGCCGGGCCCTCAGCCCTGTCGTTCGAGGTCACGGACGGCTCGGGACCGGACGACCCCGGGGGGCACAAGGCCCTGCTCACGCTGCCCGTCCTCGTTCTCGCGCCCAAGAACCTTCCCCCGGTCCTGTCGGCGTCGAACGTCGACGTCGCGGCCGGTGACGAGGCGACCGTGGACCTGGCCCGGTTCGTCGAGGACCCCGACGGGGACCCCGTGACGTTCACCGCGGGTGCGGCCCCGGCCGGGATCTCGGTCACGGTCAGCGGTACCACCGCGACGGTCCAGGCCACCCCCGAGATCGCCAAGGGCACCGTGCTGAACGTCCCGATCTCCGCGACCGACGGCGAGCACCCGCCCGTCGAAGGGATCCTCGCGGTCAAGGTCGTGGCCTCGACCCGCCCGTTGGCCAAGGCCAACGAGGACACCGTCGACAAGGCGCACCAGGGCAAGGACGTCCCGGTCAAGGTGCTGGCCAACGACTCGAACCCCTTCCCCGAGACCCCGCTCAAGGTCGTCGACGCCCTGGTCGAGACCGGCAACGGCTCGGCGACGGTCTCCGGCGACCAGGTCGTGGTGACCCCGGACAAGACGTTCGTCGGGGTCATGGTCGTGCGCTACCGCATCCAGGACGCCACGAACGACCCCGACCGCCAGGTCGAGGGACGCATCCAGGTGACCGTCCAGGGACGCCCGGAGACCCCGGCCAAGCCCACGGTCGAAGAGGTCCGCTCCAAGACGGTCGTGCTGACGTGGGACCCGCCCGTCAACAACGGTGCCGAGATCACGGGATACACCGTCAAGTCGACCAACGGCTACACCAAGGCGTGCGCGACCACCACCTGCACCCTGGACGGCCTGACGAACAACGTCATCTACAACTTCACCGTCGTCGCGACCAACGAGGTCGGGGACTCCGACCCGTCCGCACCCTCCGAGGATGCACGACCCGACGAGAAGCCCGACCGCCCGGCACCGCCGACCCTCGAGTTCGGCGACAAGTCGATCAAGCTCACCTGGGTCAACGCGACGTACACGGACCGTTCCCCGATCGAGTGCGTCAACATCCGCATCTCGGGACCCGGCGGAGGAACGGATCGCCCCTGCGTGACCGGCACGTCGTACGAATGGACCGGACTGCAGAACGGTGGCTCCTACACCTTCGAGATCCAGGCCAAGAACGCCGCCCCCGACTCGTCCGAGTGGTCCGGCGCCTCGGCACCCGAGATCCCGGCAGGAAGGCCTGCGGCTCCGGCGAAGCCGGGTGCGACGCGTACGTCGCTCGGTGCCTCGTCGCAGATGAAGGTCGTGTGGTCGGCGCCGGCGGACAACGGCGGACCGATCACGGGCTACACGGTCGAGGCGCTGCGCGGGGGGGCCGTGGTCTCGTCGACCAAGGTCGCGACGACGACGGCGACCATGAGCGTGCCCGCGGACAGCACCGACTACACCTTCCGGGTCAAGGCGCACAACAAGGCCTCGGACAAGTTCGGCGAGGCCGACTTCAGCCCCGAGTCGAACCCGCAGCGTGCGTTCGCCGCCCCCGGTGCGGTGACGGGCCTGAGCGCCACGGCCACGGGGGCCAACGGGACGGTCCAGCTCGCGTTCGCCAACGTGACGGCCGCCGGGGCGCGTGACGGCGAGATCAGCTACGAGTGGAGCCAGAACGGCAGCTCGGGCTGGGCCGCTCTGGGGGCGAACAAGGTCGTCAGCGGACTGAACAACGGGACGGGCTACGACTTCTACGTCCGTGCGGTGGTCAAGGCCGACGGCGGACGGGGGGACGGTCCGGCCTCGAACAGGGCCTCCGCGAACCCGTACGGTCCCATCCCTGCGCCCAGCGTGAGCGCCTCGGGAGGGAACCAGACCGTCGGCTTCAGCTGGAGCACCTCGGGCAACGGGCGCAGCTACACGACCACGGTCACGGGGGCGGTCTCGAGCGGAGCCGCGAGCGGGAGCGTCAACGTCCCGGCGGGCTACTCCGACCGCAAGGAGATCTGTGTCACGGTCAAGGACACCGAGGGGCAGACCGCCTCGAAGTGCGCGGCTGCGACCTCGGCCGCCAAGCCGGCCAGGGACATGTGGACCGAGCGGGGCAGCCGGGTGAGCAACAACGACTGCAACGACCCCGCGTGCGCCTACCTCGTGCTCCGCATCCGCAACGCGGAGCCCAACACGCCGTTCAGCACCCAGTGCTGGTCGAGCTACGGCGGGAACCACGCGTTCAGCCCCTCGAGCGGCGGATTCTCCAGCACCGCACTCAACGGCGCGTCGCAGCGGACCGACGAGAACGGCAACTGGGACGGCACCATGTGGTGCTTCCACGGGAACGCCGGGACGACGATCTGGGTCAAGACGAACGTCTGGGGCGACTCCAGAGCAGCGATCTGGTGACCCCCCGCAGGACCTGCGCCCTACCGACAGCACGACCGAGACCACGAGGAACCTCCCGATGACCACCATGACCCCCGAGCAGGCCGCCTGGTTCGCTCAGACCTTCGACCGTCTGGTCGCCAACGTGGGCCAGGCCGTGCTGGGCAAGCCGCACGTCGTGCGCCTGGTCCTCACGTGCATGCTCTCCGAGGGGCACATCCTCCTCGAGGACGCCCCCGGCACGGGCAAGACCTCGCTGGCGCGCGCGCTGGCCGCGAGCGTCCAGGGCACGCAGAACCGCATCCAGTTCACGCCCGACCTGCTGCCCTCCGACGTCACGGGCGTGACGATCTACGACCAGAAGACCGCCAAGTTCGAGTTCCACCAGGGCCCGATCTTCGCGTCGATCGTCCTCGCGGACGAGATCAACCGTGCCTCGCCCAAGACGCAGTCCGCGCTCCTGGAGGTCATGGAGGAGGGGCAGATCACGGTCGACGGCGTGACCCACTCGGTGGGCCGGCCGTTCATGGTCATCGCGACCCAGAACCCGATCGAGCAGGCCGGCACCTACCGCCTGCCCGAGGCGCAGCTCGACCGCTTCCTCATGAAGACCTCGCTCGGGTACCCGGACCACGCGGCCACGGTCGAGATCCTGCAGGGTGCCTCGGTGCGTGACCGCAGCGCGACCCTCCAGGCGCTCATCACCACGCAGGCCGTCGCCGAGATGGCCGACCTCGCCGCGGGCGTCCACGTCGACGGCGCCGTGCTCGAGTACATCTCGCGCCTCGCCGAGGAGACCCGCAACGCGGCCGAGTGCCGTGTCGGGGTCTCGGTGCGTGGGGCGCTCGCCCTCGTCCGGTGCGCCAAGGTGTGGGCAGCGGCGCACGGTCGCAACTACGTCCTGCCGGACGACATCAAGGAGCTCGCACAGCCCGCCTGGGCGCACCGTCTCGTGCTCGACCCCGAGGCCGAGTTCGCCGGGGCGACCAACGAGGGCGTGCTCGCGCGCCTCCTGGCCGACGTCGCGGCGCCGCAGGAACGCCGGTCGGCCTGACCTGATGACCACGACCGAGACCTCCGTCGCCGCAGGCGGTACTCCAGACCCCGCACCCGGGCGGGCGCCCCAGGGTGCCCCGAGCACCACGGGTGCGCCCGGCGCCCCCGACTCGCCGGCCGCGCCGACCGGGTCTCCCCGACGCGCCCGGACTCCGTGGAGCCGTCCGGCCCGCCCGACCACGGGCGGCGCCGCACCCGCACGCCCGGGGCGCGCGACGCCGTCGGGCAGCGGTGGCGGCCTGGCGACGCGCCTGCGCCGTCTCCTCGCGCCCGTGACGACGCCCGTCGCGGAGGCGATCGCGCCCGTGGCCTCGGTCGTGAGCCCGTTCGGCTGGGCCGTCCTGGTCGGGACGGTCGCGGCGTGGTGGGCCGGGCTGCTGTTCTCGTGGGTCGAGCTGATCGTGGTCGCGGTCGTCCTGACGGTCGCGCTCCTCGCGGCCGTCGCGTTCGTGCGCGGGACGTTCAAGTACACGGTCGACCTGGACCTCGGGCAGCAGCGCGTCACGGTCGGTGACCGCGCGGTCGGTCGGCTCGAGGTGAGCAACCAGTCTCCGCGTCCGCTCCTGCCCGCCGTGATGGAGCTGCCCGTGGGCGCGGGCGTGGCCTCGTTCCCGGTCCCGCGTCTGCGCACCGGGGCGAGCCACGAGGAGATCTTCACGATCCCGACGCACCGCCGCTCGGTCATCCCCGTGGGCCCCGTGCGCTCGGTCCGCGCCGACCCGTTGGGCCTGCTGCGTCGCGAGGTGGTCTGGACGGATCCCGAGGAGCTGTTCGTCCACCCGCGCACCAAGAACCTCTCGGGCTCCTCGACGGGCTTCCTGCGCGACCTCGAAGGTCGCGTGACGCAGGACATCTCCAACTCGGACGTGTCGTTCCACGCGCTGCGCGACTACGTCCCGGGCGACGACCGTCGCCACATCCACTGGAAGACGACGGCCCGCACGGGGCAGCTCATGGTCCGTCAGTTCGAGGAGACGCGGCGCTCGCACCTCGCGGTGATCCTGTCCACGCGCACCGAGGACTACGGCCACCCCGACGAGTTCGAGCTCGCGGTCAGCTCGTGCGGCTCGCTCGGCCTCCAGGCCATCAAGGAGGACCGTGGACTCACGGTCCTCGTCAACGACGGCAGCCTGCGCGGCGACAACCGTGTGCGCCTGCTCGACGACCTCGCCCGCGTCGAGACCCGTGAGCTGCGCACGAGCCTCGTCGACGTCGCGCGCGTCGCGACGGCGAGCGTCACCGACGCCTCGGTCGTCGCGCTCGTGGTCGGCAGCTCGGTCACGCCCACGGAGCTGCGCGCGGCCTCGGCCCGCCTGCCGCAGGACGTCCGGGTCATGGCGATCCAGTGCGTCCCGGGCGCCAAGGTCAGCCGCCACCGGATCGCCGAGCTCGTCGTGCTCACCATCGGGGAGCTGGGCGACCTTCCCCTCGCACTGCGGAGGCTGAACGACTGATGTCCCAGAACGACACCCGGGGTCGGGTGGCCGGTCCCGGCAGCACGTCCTGGCAGGGCAGGCCCGCGGGCCACACCACGGGCTCGACCGCGACGGGTACCCGCTCGAACGGGACGACGTCCCGGGCCCCGCGTGGCACGAGCGCCCCGAGGGCGCTCACGGGCTCGGGCGCCCTCGACGCGCTCGCGCTCGTCGTGATGCTGGGCGCGGCGATCGTCGGGTTCGGCCCGGCGTGGGGCTCGACCGCCTACCTGCTGCCCGCCGTCGGCGGCATGGTCCTGGGCCTCGGCGTCGCCTGGCTCGGCGCCTGGCGCCGCTGGGGAACCCTCGGCGTCGCGGCCGCCGCCGTCCTCGTCTACGTGCTGCTCGGCGGGCCGTTCGCGCTGCCCGGCACCACGGTCGCCGGCGTCCTGCCGACCCTCGACACGTTCCGCGGCCTGCTGCTCGGCGCGGTGACGGGCTGGAAGGAGATCGTCACCTCGGTCCCACCCCTCCAGTCGTTCCCGGAGCTCGGTGGAGTCCCGTTCCTCCTGCTCTTCATCGCCGCCATCGTCGCGGGCACCATCGCATGGCGGGCCCGTGACGCCCAGTGGGCGCTCGTCCCCGTCGCGCTGACGTTCGTCGCGGTGATCCTCGTGGGCACGGTCGAACCCGCGCTGCCCGTGGTCCAGGGCCTGGTCCTGGTCGTCGTCGGCCTCCTGTGGGGCGCCTGGCGCGCGACCGAGGCACGGCTCGGGGAGCACCAGGTCACGACCGAGGCGAGCCTCGCGGCGACCCGTCGCCTGCGCTGGCACCGCGCCCGTGGCGGCGCCGCGATGCTCGCCCTCGGCGGGGTCGCGGCCGTCCTGCTGGTCCCCGTGCTGACCCCCGACACCGAGCGCATGGTCCTGCGCGAGAACGTCGTCCCGCCGCTCGACCTGCACGAGTACGTCAGCCCGCTCGCGTCGTTCCGCAAGTACGCCAAGGAGATGACCGAGGACGAGCTGTTCACCGTCGAGGGCCTGCCCACGGGCGCCCGTGTCCGCCTCGCGACGCTCGACGCGTACAACGGCGTCGTCTACGACGTCTCGAGCGGCGGGGCCGGTTCCGGGTCGGGGGTCTTCACGCGGGCCGGTGACCAGATCGCCACGGTCGCCAAGGGCACGCCGACCGACCTCACGGTCACGATCGGTGACTACCGGGGCGTGTGGGTGCCCGACGTCGGCTCGCTCGCGGGCATCGTCTACCAGGGCGAGCGGGCCGAGGACCTGGGCTCGACCACCTACTACAACTCGACCACGGCGACCGGGGTCGTGACGGCGGGGTTGCGCCCGGGCGACTCGTTCCGCCTCGACGCGATCGTCGCGCCCGCCCCGTCGGCCGAGGACCTGCAGTCCTCGCGCATCCTCGACGAGAAGCTCCCGCGCTCGATCAACGTCCCCGACTCGGTCGCGGGCAAGGCCGCGCAGTTCATGGCCGAGGAGACCGACCCCGTCGTCCAGCTCGAGAACCTGAAGAACGGTCTCGTCGCGAGCGGCATCTTCTCGAGCGGTCTCGAGACGCAGCTCCCCTCGCGCCCGGGTCACTCGGCCGAGCGCATCGACACGCTGCTCGCCGACGACGAGATGATCGGCGACGACGAGCAGTTCGCTGTCGCGCTCGCCCTGATGGCGCAGTCCGCCGGGATCCCGGCGCGCGTCGTCATGGGCTTCTACCCGCCCGAGACCTGGGAGGAGGGCACGCCGTTCGTGGCCACGGGCGCCGACGTCCACGCCTGGGTCGAGGTGCCGTTCGAGGGCTACGGGTGGGTGCCGGTCGACGCGATCCCGGAGGAGGACAACAAGATCGAGCCCGAGCCCAAGAGCGACCAGGTGCCCAAGCCCCCGGTCCTCGAGGACCCGGAGCCGCCCGAGGAGCCCGCGGACGCCGAGGCCGGCACGGTCGACGACGAGGAGAAGAAGGACGACGCCGAGTCGTCCGGGTTCGACTGGGGCCAGGCCGCGCTCGTCGCGGTCGCGGTCGCGGTGCCGTTGATCCTGCTCGCCCTCCCGCTGCTCCTGATCGTGGCCTTCAAGTCACGGCGCAGGAAGAGGCGTCGCGAGGCCGAGCGGCCCGTCGACCGGATCAGCGGTGGCTGGCGCGAGGTGCTCGACGCCGCCACGGACCTGGGAGCGCCCGTCGCGGGCGGCGCGACGCGCCGTGAGGGCGCGGGAGCCCTGTCCGAGTCGTTCCCGGCGGCCGCGGCACCGACCGTCACGCTCGCCCGGACGGCCGATGCCCAGGTCTTCGGGACCGGGGACCCGAGCCCGCAGGAGGTCGAGTCGTTCTGGTCCGAGGTGGACGCCGTGCTGACCGGTATGCGGTCCACCCTGCCGCGCAGGCAGCGACTTCGCGCCGCGGTGTCGCTACGATCCCTGCGGGGCGCACGGAGGTCCTGGCTGCCTGCCAGGTTCCGTCGGGCTCGACAGTCCGTCCGGTCGGCGCGCACGCCGGCGGCGGGTCCCGTCACCAAGCCAGGAGACAAGTGATGTCCGAGACGACGACCTGCAGCGCCTGCGGCACGACGCAGGCCGCAGGCTCCGCGTTCTGCGCGGTCTGCGGGACCAGGTTCCCGCGCACCGGCAGCCCGTACGCGGCGGGCCTCTCACCGGACCCGGTGCCGGACCCCGTGTCGGAGCCCGTCCTCGGGGTCACGACCGAGCGCGAGGTCGCGGCCATGACCCAGCGTGCGTACGGCCTCCTAGCAGGTCCCGGGCAGCCGGGGGCTCCCGGGGCTTCGGGCGGGCCCGCCGTGTCCCCGGAGTCCTCCGTGTCCTGGTCGACCGGAGGGCGCACGGCCCCTGTCGCGGGCGTCGGACGCCGCTTCGTCGCGTTCCTCGTCGACTGCGCGGTGATCGGGCTCGTCGCCGGGGGAGTCGTGCTCGGTGGGCTGGCCGCCCTCGGCGTGCCGCTCACGGGGGGCATGACCGTGGCGACGCAGGCCCAGGCGGAGGAGCTGCTCGGGAGCGTGACGATCCTGTGGGCCGTGACCGGCGCGCTGGGGCTCGTCTACTGGCTCGGGATCTGGTTCTGGGAGGGGCGCACGGGCCGCACGATCGGCAACCTCCTGCTGGGGCTGCGCACGGTCCGGGCCGAGGACCGCTCGCCCCTGGGCTTCGGCCGCGCCGCGCTGCGGTGGATCGTGATCGGGCTCGGGGCGATCGCGTGCGGCGTCGGAGAGCTCCTCGTGGCGCTCTCCCCGGCCTTCGACAAGTCCGGCCGCGGGCAGGGCTGGCACGACAAGGCGGCCAAGGCCGTGGTCCTCGACGTCCGGGCGGTGACGCCGTCCGCGTCCGGGGGGCCGCACGCACCCGCGGAGCCGTTCGCGGCGATGCCCCCGACGGGTGCCTTCGCGGCCCCGCCCACGGGGTACGCGGCCCCGGCCGCGACGCCGGTCCAGTACTCGTCGGCCCCGCCCGCGGGCTACGCGGCCCCGGTCGCGCCCGGATATCCCGGTGCCCCGCAGCAGGTCCCGGTCGCGCACGACCCGTGGGCGTTCAGCGCGGCTCCGGCGCCCCAGGCGGGCGCCCAGGACGGCCTGATCACGGGGGTCCCAGGAGCACCCGGCGCCTCGGTGCCCGGGGGGCCCTCCGCCCAGGTGGCGCCCTCCGCTCCCGCGGAGGCTCCGTCGTCGGGCGGGGGACTTCCCGGCCCGACGGCGCAGCCCCCCGTGACCTACGCCGCGCCCTCCGCTCCGCCCCAGCAGGCGCCTGCCGCACCCGTCGCCCCGGTGGCGAACGCTGCGGCCACCGACGAGGATCCCGACTGGGACAGCACGCGGTTCAGCGTGAGCGACGTCCGGCGGGACGCCCCGGCCGGGTTCGTGCTCGAGCTCGAGTCGGGCCGTCGGGTCACCGTGACGGGCACGGCGCTGATCGGACGCAACCCGCAGTCGACCGGGGAGGGCTCCGTGGTCCTGGTCGCCGTCGAGGACCCGACCCGCTCGGTCTCCAAGACGCATGCCGAGATGGGCGTCGACGCGGACGGGCTCTGGCTCGTCGACCGCGGTTCGACGAACGGCACCATCCTGACGCGCCCCGGTGGCGCCCCTCAGGTGCTCGAGGCCGGCGTCCGCGTCGCCGTGACCGTGGGGTCCGTGGTCCAGGTCGGCGACCGCCGACTCACGGTCCACCCGGGTGGTGCCGCGTGAGCGCGAGCACGACCGGGGTGCACCTGGCCTGGGGGGCGAGCTCTCACCGCGGGGCCCGCCGGCTCCTCAACGAGGACCGCTTCCTCGCGGACCGGTCGGTCTTCTTCGTGGCTGACGGCATGGGCGGGCACGACGCGGGCGAGGTCGCGAGCGCCGCGGCGATCGACGCGCTGCGGCCGCTCGGGGCGCTCGGCACCGTAGGCCCTGAGGACGTCCGTGAACGGTTGGGCGTAGCCCAGCACGACGTGCGGTCGATCAGCACCGAACCGGGTCGGGGAGCCGGGACGACCGTCACGGGAGTCGTGGTCGCCGAGCAGGAGGGCGTCCCGTACTGGCTCGTGGTGAACATCGGCGACTCGCGGACGTACCAGATGTCGCACGGTGTCCTCGAGCAGCTCAGCGTCGACCACTCGGAGGTCCAGGAGATGGTGGACGCCGGCCTGCTCACCCCGACCCAGGCGCTCACGCACCCGCGACGCCACGTCGTGACGCGGGCCGTCGGGGCCGCGCTCCCGCCCGAGCCGGACTTCTGCTGGATCCCCATCGAGCCGAGGGACCGCATGCTCGTGTGCTCCGACGGCCTGACGGGCGAGCTGTCGGACGAACGGATCGCCGAGATCCTCCTGGCGCAGCCCGACCCCCAGAGCGCGGCCGACCTGCTGGTCAACGAGGCCATCGTCGCTGGTGGCCGCGATAACATCACCGTGGTCGTCGTCGACGCGACCGGGGCGTGGCAGGACACCAGCGACGGGTCCACGACCCCCCGGGACGCCCTGGGCTACACCGACGAGGACACCTTGCCGCGCGAGATCCACTTGCAGATGGGGGACAGGTCGTGAGACTGCGCTACGACACGGGGAGCGCGTTCGGGTTCGTCCGGGGCGGGGCGATCGTCGTCCTGCCCGACGGCGCGACGAGCGAGCTCGTGCGGGCCCTGTGGGAGCGGCTCGACGCGTCGGGCGACGCGGAGACCGAGGTCATCGAGGTCATCCAGCTGCTGACCGTCGTCCTGGGCGCCACGCTGCGCACCATGCCGTCGTTCGCGGTCGCCGTGGTCTCCGGGCAGCGCGTGCAGGTCGCGGTGCGCGGTGACGTCTCGGTCACCCTGCGCACCCCGTCCGAGAGCGTCCATGTGGACGGCGACGACGTCTCGACGTGGTCCGAGCGCTCCGTGGAAGGCGTCGAGGTGGTCTCGGTGCAGCTCGGCGTCGACCCGGTGACGGACCTCGAGGCCGCGGCGGGCCAGGTCGCACTGGTCGGGCTGCCCCTGCGGGAGGGCGTCGTGCTGGCGTCCAGGATCGTGCAGGACCTCGTGGAGGTTCCGGTGGCCCAGGGCGCCGAGCGCTCGACGGCGGAGCCCACCGAGGCCGCCGACGCTCCGGCGCGCGTTCCCGCGCCCCCGTCGCTCGACGCGCTCGCCTGGGGGCCGCCGACTGCCGCTCCTGCGGCCGAGCCGTCGTCGGCGGACGCGGTGCCCGTGGGCCGGGCGGTGCTGATCGAAGCTCCCCTCGAGGGCGACGGGCAGGGCGACGAGGTCCTCGGGACGGACGAGGCCCTGCCGGACGCGCTGGTCACGCCCGCTCTCGTGGACCCGCTGGGGCACGGCCCGGGAGCGGCGGTCGACCGTGACCAGGTCGAGGCGTCCGAGGAGACCATCGCGCCCGAGGCCACTATCGCGCCGGAGCTCACGATCGCGCCCGACGCCACGGTCGCGCCCGACGTCGAGCGACCGGCTGCAGCGGTCGAGAGCCCTGCCCTGTCGGACGGTGCGTCGTCCGGCGTCGGCCCCGTGCCCGCGCCTCCGACCGAGGCGGAGACGGGGTACGGCCACCTCTGGGAGTCGACCGTCCTGCGGACGGTCGAGGACGCTGCGATCCGGGTCGACGAGGACGGTCAGGACGAGGGCGCGAGCGCCCCCACGGCCTCCGCGCCGCTCGTCGCCCCCTCACCCGGTACGCCGGCAGGCTCCGCGCCGTCGTCCGACGACGAGCCCGAGGACGAGGCCGGCATGATCGCCGGCATCCCGCGCGAGTGGACCGGGGCCACACCGGCCGCCGCGGCCCGCGCCTTCGACGTCGACGTCGCGCACGAGCCGAGCGTGGCTGCACCGACCCCGAGCCTCGCTGCGGAGGCCGACGACCACGACGGGCACACGGTCTTCTCGTCGGTCATCGCGGATCTCCGGGCCCAGGTCGGCGGTGCGGGGGCGCCTCCGCTCCCCGCCCCGATCCCGGCTCCGGAGGCGCCTCCCGCGCCGCCGGCGGGGGCAGGGCCGACCTTCTCGCCGCCGCCCGCTCCCGGATCGCAGCAGATCCTCGCGCGCGTGTGCCGCGAGGAGCACGCCAACCCTGCGTCGCGTGACACGTGCGGTCGCTGCGGCGCAGCGCTCGACGGCGACGCCCACCTGGTCACCCGACCCTCGCTCGGCCACTTCACGCTGTCCAACGGTCAGGTCGTCGAGCTCGACCGTCCCGTGGTCCTGGGGCGCAGGCCCCGGACCACGCGCGCGCAGAGCAACGACCTGCCCCGGCTCGTGGCCGTCCCCAGCCCCGAGCAGGACATCTCGCGCTCGCACGTCGAGGTCCAGCTCGAGGGCTGGCACGTCCTGGTGTGCGACCTCAACACGACCAACGGCACCACGGTCCTGCGACCCGGCCAGCCGCCGCGCCGCCTGCACCCCGGCGAGCCCATGATGGTCGCGTCCGGAGACGTCGTCGACGTCGGTGACGGCGTGACGTTCGTCTTCGAAGGACTGCTATGAGCTCGAAGCGCGCCCCGTCGGCGCCGCCACTGATCGACGGGTACGAGTACGTCTCGGTCGTGGGGTCCGGCGGCTTCTCCGACGTCTTCCTGTACCAGCAGCAGCGGCCGCGGCGTCGCGTCGCGGTCAAGGTCCTGCTGCACGAGTGGTCGAGCGAGTCGCAGCGCGCCGCGTTCGACGTCGAGGCCGACCTCATGGCGACGCTGTCGACGCACCCGTCGATCGTCACCATGTACGAGGCGAGCGTCGCGTCCGACGGACGCCCCTACCTCGCGATGGAGTACTGCTCGCGGCCAAACCTCGGCGCGCGCTACCGGACCGAGCGCCTCAGCGTGGCCGAGGTCCTGCGTATCGCGGTCCAGATCGCCGGTGCGGTCGAGACGGCCCACCGGGCCGGGATCCTGCACCGCGACATCAAGCCCGCGAACATCCTGGTCACCGAGTACGGGCACCCTGCGCTCACGGACTTCGGCATCTCCTCGACGCTCGACGACGCGTCCAGGGCCGAGGGCATGTCCATCCCGTGGTCGCCCCCCGAGTCGTTCGCCGAGAACCCGTGGGCGGGCAAGGAGACCGACGTCTGGGCGCTGGCCGCCACGACCTACACCCTGCTGGCCGGGCGGGCGCCGTTCGAGCTCCCCGGCGGGTCCAACTCGAGCGCGAGCCTCATCACGCGCATCGAGTCGACGCCGCTGCTGCCCACCGGACGCACCGACGTCCCGCCGTCGCTCGAGCGCGTGCTCGGTACGGCGATGGCCAAGAACCCCGCGTCGCGCTACCCGAGCATGCTCGCGTTCGCGCGGGCGCTCCAGCAGGTCCAGAACGAGCTCTCGTACGCCGTCACGCCGATCGACGTCCTCGACGACTCGGGCCTGACGCAGGAGGAGGAGCCCGACGACGACGGCGGCACGCGGCTGCGCGCGATCGTCTCGATCGACCCGCGCGGGGTTCCGGGCGGCACCTCCGGCTCCTCCCCGTCGACGGGGGGCCGCACCACGACGAACGGGACGACCCCCGTCTACCGGCAGGACCCGTCGCAGCTTCCCTACGCGCCCGTGACCTCGAGCGGCCGCGCGCAGGTCGCGACCGGGACACCGACCACGTACGGCACCCCGGTGGGTTCCGTCGCGGCACCGCAGGCCCCCGCACAGCCGACCCCCTACCAGCACGCGCCCGCGCTCCCGACCCACGTGCCGCCGTCGGGCGGGGGGTTCGTCCCGCAGCGGCCCGCGCCGGGTGGCGCCCAGCAGCACACGGGGGCCTGGGGTCCGCCCGTGGACGACACCGTGCACCGCGTCGGCGTCGAGGCGCCCCTGGACCCCGGGCCGGCCACGGCCCCCGCGCCCAAGCGGCAGGTCTGGCCGCTCCTGGTCGCCGCAGGCGTCCTCGTGCTCGTGGTGATCGGGATCTTCGTGCTCCTCAACCCGCCCGGCGGCGGCTCGGCGGACGCGGACACCGACCGGCCGAGCGTCGACGGCACGGAGACGGGAGACACGGGGGACACGGGCGATCTCCCGAACGACAACCTCGGCGACATCGTGCAGCCCGTCACGACCGTGACGTCCGGGTACATGGACGACCTGGGCCAGGTGGCCTTCAAGATCGAGTACCCCGAGGGATGGCAGGACGGCGACATGTTCTCGATCCGTCGGGTCGAGGACCCGACGGCCGACGAGAAGCCCGAGGAGGTGTCCTTCAACGTGGTGCGGTACGAGGCGGCGAAGGGCGAGAAGGTCTGCATCGAGATCACGGTCAAGCGTGACGGAAGACCGTCCAAGCCCTTCACGAAGTGCGAGCCGGAATGAGCGACCTCGCGATCGAGTTCTGCGGCGAGTGGTTCCGCCCCGTGCCCGGGGAGGAGTTCGACATCGGGCGAGACGGCGACCTCGAGATCGAGGACAACCCCTACCTGCACCGGCGCTTCCTGCGGATCACGCACGAGAACGGCATCTGGTGGCTCGCGAACGTGGGCTCCCTCATCTCCGCGACCATCTGCGACGCGGGCGGGGGAGTGCAGTCCTGGCTCTCACCGGGCAACCGGCTCCCGCTCGTCTTCGCCTCGACCTCGATCGTCTTCACCGCGGGCCCCACGACCTACGAGGTCATGGTCCAGCTCGCGGGGGCGCCGTACCAGGAGATCCGTTCGGAGGAGCCCGCCGACGGCGCGACCACGATCGGCATGACGAGCTTCACCGTCAGCCAGAAGCAGCTCATGGTCGCGCTCGCCGAGCCCATGCTCCGCCGGGACGGGACGGGGCTCTCGGAGATCCCGACCTCCGCGGACGCCGCGCGTCGGCTCGGGTGGGCCACGACGCGCTTCAACCGCAAGCTCGACAACGTGTGCGACAAGCTCGACCGGATCGGGGTCAAAGGCCTGCGCGGAGGTCCGGGCGCGCTCGCCACGAACCGGCGCGCGCGTCTCGTCGAGTACGCGGTCGCGTCGCGGCTCGTGACCTCCGACGACCTCGCCCTGCTCGACCTGCCGAGCGACTGACCACCGGGACACGTTCCCCCCGACCGTCCCGGCGCTCGCGCCGGTCTGACCGAGGACCTCTCCTGTGCGCATCAAGCTGACCCTGCACCGCCCGGACTCGACCCTGACGAACGTCGCGGTCACGGCCGACGCCACGGCGACCGTGCGCGACATCGCCGAGGCACTCTACTCGGGCGACCCCGTGCGCGCCGGGGCCGCGGCCCCGGACCGGCTCACGCTCCAGGTCGACGACGCGTCGAGCGCGTCCCAGGGCCGGGTCCTGTCACCGACGAGCGACCTGATCGAGGCGGGCCTCCGGTCGGGTGCCACCGTCTCGATCGTCCGGGTCTCCGAGCAGTTCGAGGCACCCGGCCAGGACCGGGGGCCGGCCGCCGCCGTCCTGCGCGTGCTCTCGGGACCCGACGCAGGCAGGGAGTTCCCGCTGCCCGTCGGCACGAGCTACCTCGGTCGCGACCGCGACATGGACGTCCGTCTCGACGACCCGCTCGTGTCCAAGCGGCACGCGCGACTGACGGTCGGGGAGTCGATCGAGATCGTCGACACCAACTCTGCCAACGGCCTCGTCATGGGCGGGGAGCGCATGGCGCGCGCGACCCTCACGTCGGCCGACACGGTCGACGTCGGCGGCTCGGTCATCGCGGTCGTGGCGCTGCAGCGCAGCGGCAGCCTCGCCCCGACGAGCCCCATCGTCGAGTTCAACCGTTCGCCGCGCGTCGTCGCGCGCTTCCCGGAGCGCACGCTCAAGGCCCCCAAGCCGCCGCAGCCGCTCCAGCCCGCGCGCTTCCCGTGGCTGGCCATGGCCGCCCCGCTGGTCATGGGAGTCGTCCTGTGGATGGTCCGCAAGGACTTCATGTCGGTCGTCTTCATCGCGCTGAGCCCCATCCTGATGATCGGCAACTACGTCGACCAGAAGGTCCAGGCGAAGCGACGGTTCAAGGCCCAGGTCGAGCAGTTCACGGTCTCGGTCGCGGCAACGCGCGAGACCATCGAGCGGACGCACGCGATCGAGCGCGCCGTGCGGCTCGCCGAGACGCCCTCGGTCGCGGACACCGTGGACGCCGTACGACGTTTCGGTGCGCTGCTGTGGACCCACCGGCCCGAGCACCAGGCGTTCCTGAGCGTGCGGATCGGCCTCGGGCGAGGGGTCTCGCGCGTGCAGCTCGACGACCTGGGCAACAACGACACGCTGCCGGTCTACTGGCAGGAGCTCGAGAAGCTGCAGGCCGAGTGCTCGCACATCGACGGCGTGCCCGTCGTGGCTCAGCTGCGGTCGAGCGGGGGCCTGGGCATCACGGGGCCCGCCGGGACGGTCGACGGCGTGGGGCGCGGGATCCTGGTCCAGCTCGTCGCGCTCCACTCGCCCGCCGAGCTGGTCGTCGCCGCACTCACCTCGCCCCGGTCGCGGGTCGACTGGGAGTGGCTCGAGTGGCTGCCCCACACGGGCTCGCCGCACAGCCCGCTCGCGGGCGACCACCTCGCGGACAACCCCGGCGCGGGCGCATCCCTCCTGTCGCGGCTCGAGGACCTGGTCGAGTCGCGCGGTGCGGACCTGGGCGAGCGGGCCCGGGACCGGGGCGGCGTCGACCCCGCCAAGGAGCTCGACGACCTCGAGGCGCCCGTGCTGCCGACCGTCGTCGTGCTCGTCGAGGACGACGCTCCCGTGGACCGGTCCCGCATGACCCGCCTCGCGGAGCGAGGCGCCGACGTGGGGGTGCACGTCGTGTGGATCGCCCCGACCGTGGAGCAGCTGCCTGCCGCGTGCCGCACGTTCGTCCTGACGGGCGACGGGGGAGCGACGTCGGGCGAGGTCCGCGTCGGACGCCTCACCTTCCCCGTGTCGTGCGAGCAGGTGGACCTCGCGACCGCGCACGAGCTCGCGCGTGCCCTGGCCCCCGTCGTGGACGTCGGCGCACCGATCGACGACGACTCGGACCTCCCGCGCTCGGTGTCGTTCGTGTCGCTCGCGGGCCAGGCGCTGCTGAGCGACCCGGACGCCCTGGTCGAGCGCTGGCGCGAGAACCACTCGTTGACCGTGCGCGACGGGTCGCCGCCCGTGCGCCGCAAGTCCGACGCGACCCTGCACGCGCTCGTCGGGCACTCGGGGACCGAGCCGCTCCACCTCGACCTGCGCACCCAGGGCCCGCACGCGCTCGTCGGCGGGACCACCGGCGCCGGCAAGTCCGAGTTCCTCCAGTCGTGGGTGCTGGGCATGGCCGCCGCGCACAGCCCCGACCGGGTCACGTTCCTGTTCGTCGACTACAAGGGCGGGGCGGCGTTCGCGGACTGCGTGAACCTGCCGCACACCGTGGGCCTCGTGACCGACCTCTCGCCCCACCTGGTGCGTCGGGCGCTCACGTCGCTGCGTGCCGAGCTGCGGTACCGGGAGCACCTGCTCAACCGGAAGAAGGCCAAGGACCTCGTCTCGCTCGAGCGCACGGGCGACCCCGAGGCGCCGCCGAGCCTGCTGATCGTCGTCGACGAGTTCGCGGCCCTGGTCAACGAGGTCCCGGAGTTCGTCGACGGCGTCGTCGACGTCGCCCAGCGCGGACGCTCGCTCGGTCTGCACCTCATCCTCGCGACCCAGCGACCGGCCGGCGTCATCAAGGACAACCTGCGGGCCAACACGAACCTCCGCGTCGCGCTGCGCATGGCCGACGAGGCCGACTCGACCGACATCCTGGGCATCCCGCTCGCGGCGCACTTCGACCCGTCGATCCCGGGTCGAGGCGCGGTCAAGACCGGGCCCGGACGCATCACCCCGTTCCAGACGGGGTACGCGGGCGGCTGGACGACCGACCGGCCGCAGCGTCCCCGGCTCGACGTCGAGGAGATGTCCTTCGGGACGGGCACCTCGTGGGAGATCCCGGCCCCCGACGTCGAGGAGGTCGTCGACCCCGGCCCGAACGACATCGCCCGGGCCGTGGCGACGATCGCGCGCGCGGCGCAGAACGCGGCCGTCCCGGCACCTCGGAAGCCGTGGCTCGACGAGCTCGCCCGGACCTACGACCTGGCTCTCCTGCCCAACCCGCGCACCGACGAGCTGCTCCTCCTGGGCGTCGTCGACGACCCGGCGTCGCAGAAGCAGCCGACCGTCTTCTACGAGCCGGACCGCGACGGCAACATGGCGATCTTCGGCACCGGCGGCTCGGGCAAGAGCGCCGCCCTGCGGTCGATCGCCGTCTCGGCCGCCATCACGGCCCGTGGTGGCCCGGTCCAGGTCTACGCGATCGACTGCGGGGCGAGCGGCCTGCGGATGCTCGAGGACCTGCCGCACGTCGGCGCGGTCATCGCGGGGGACGACGCCGAGCGCGTGACCCGCGTCCTGCGGATGCTGCGCGGCATCGTCGACGACCGGTCGGTGCGGTACGCGGCCGTGCGCGCCGGGACGATCGGCGAGTACCGGTCCCTGGCCGGCGCGCCGCAGGAGCCGCGCATCCTGCTCCTGGTCGACGGGATCGGCGCGTTCCGCGACGAGTACGACCTCAAGGCGACCCCGTGGTTCCCCGTGTGGGCGGCGTTCTCCCAGCTCGCGACCGACGGGCGCCAGGTCGGCGTGCACGTGATCATCACCGGCGACCGGCCGAGCGCCGTGCCGACCTCGCTGGGCAGCACGATCCAGCGCAGGCTCGTGCTGCGCCTCGCGAACGCCGACGACTACCTGATGGTCGGGGTGCCGCGCGACGTCCTGACCCCGGCCTCGCCGCCCGGTCGAGGAGTCCTGGCGGGCAACGAGGTCCAGGTCGCCGTGCTGGGCGGGGACGCCAACGTCTCGATCCAGTCGCGGGAGATCAGCAAGCTGCGTGACGCGATGGTGCGCAACGGCGTCCCCCAGGCGCCGTCGATCGAGAAGCTGCCCGACTCGATCCCGCTCTCGTCGCTGCCCGCGTCGGTGGGCGGCGCTCCGGTCATCGGCCTCGACGACCTCGACATCGCCCCGGTCGTGCTGCCCGAGCGCGGCACGTTCCTGCTGGGCGGTCCCCCCGTCGGCGGTCGGACGACCGCGCTCGTGACGATCGCGCAGGCGGTCCGGCGCGCGCGTCCCGGGACCCGGATCGTGTTCTTCTCACCTCGTCCGACGCCCATCTCGGCGCTGCCCGTGTGGGACACCACCGCGACGAGCCCCGAGGAGATCGTCCCCGTCGTCGAGTCGATCAAGGCGCAGGCAGAGGCCGGGCAGCTCGGTCGCGGGGACCTTGTCCTGGTGGTCGAGAACCTCACCGAGCTCACGGGCACCCCCGCGGAGGCGGTCCTCGACAAGCTCGTCCAGCTCCTCGTCCGGACCGACCAGCTCGTGGTCGGTGAGTCGGAGAGCTCGACGTGGAGCCAGGCGTGGACCTTGGCCAAGCCGTTCAAGGCCGGGCGGAGCGGGCTGATCCTGACCCCCGGCGACACCGACGGCGACATCCTCCTCGGCACGTCGCTGGGACGGATCCGCCGAGCAGAGTTCCCGGCCGGGCGAGGCTTCCTCGTCGTGGCCGGGCGCACCCGGAAGGTGCAGATGGCCCTCCCGGAGTAGTTCTTCCCGGATGGGGACCTGTCCCCATGTACGGGGTAGGCACGACATGGTTGAGTACTCCGTGTCGAGAACATGACGAGGTCGCCCGCAGGGGGTGGCCCTGAAAGAAGGAGCAGCACATGAGCAACTACTGGGGCCTCAACGTCGAGCAGGTCAAGCAGCTCTCGGCCGAGCTCATCCAGGCAGCCTCGGACGTCGACGCCATCAAGTCGAAGCTCACGGGCAAGCTGGACTCCGTCGAGTGGAACGGCCCGGACGCCACCGCGTTCCGCTCCGACTGGTCGGGCCAGCACGTGACGGCCCTCCAGACCGTCATCACGGCGCTCAACGAGGCCGGCGCCAAGGCGCAGTCGAACGCGCTCGCGCAGGAGGCCACCTCCAACGCCTCCTGATCCTCGGGACGCGCGACGACGGGGCAGACGAGAGGGCGCAGGATCTTCGGGTCCTGTGCCCTCTCGTCTGCCCTTCGTCCGTCCCTTCGGCACGTCGCCGACCCTCCCCACCCTCGGGCAGACGCCCGACGACGCGAGATGAGAACCTGTGGCCTTCTACGGTGCCGACGTCACGGCGCTCCGGGCGCTCGGCAAGAGCTTCGACGAGGCCTCGGGCGAGCTCGACGACCTCCGGACGAGGATCTCGCAACGGTTGGGCAGTGTGGACTGGAAGGGGCCGGACGCCGAGCACTTCCGCGACCTGTGGTCCTCGCAGTGCGCCTCTGCGCTCACGACGACGCGCGACGCGCTGCGCGAGGCAGGCACGGCGCTCGTGCGCAACGCCGACCATCAGGAGGTCACGAGCGAGGACAACGGGCCCGGCGGGACGAGCTGGGGAGGTGGGGCACCCGGTGGAGGCTCGACGAGCGGTCCTGGCGGAGGGCCGGTCATCGGACCTGCCGGCCCTCTGGCTCCGGGGTCCCCGTGGTGGCTGCACGGCGGGACGGGCGGTGCCGCCGGGGAGAAGGTCGACAACAGCGGCGTGTTCGACCCGCACCGCAACTACCAGTCCACGTACCAGATGTCCACGCTGGACGGTGAGCAGGTGGACGGCCCGCTGCTCGACGACAAGCGTCCTGTCGACGCCAGGGCGCACCTGGCGAGCGCGAACGCGTCCGGAGTCCTGGGGGTCCAGGGGGAGATGGACGGATCCTTCGGCGAGTCGAGCGGCTTCCACGGCGACGGGTCGCTGGCCGGCTGGGCCGGGG
>NZ_MAQA01000003.1 GCF_001692445.1 Oerskovia enterophila
TCACCGGTATGTCCGGGGCAGGGCGCACGCGTGCTGCCGCGGTCCTCGAGGACCTCGACTGGTACGTCGTGGACAACATGCCGCCCAAGATGCTCGTGCCGCTCGTCGACATGATGACGCGCGCGGGCCCGAGGCCGGGCACGTCGTCCAGGACCGAGACGGTCATGGCCTTGCCACGCTTCTTGCGGTGGTAGGAAATCGCGAACCGGTGCGCCTCGTCGCGCACGCGCTGGAGCAGGTAGAGGCCCTCGGAGCTGCGCTGCAGGATCACGGGGTAGTCCTCGCCGGGCAGCCACACCTCCTCGAGGCGCTTCGCGAGCCCGCACAGGGCGACGTCGTCGATCCCGAGCTCGGCGAGCGCCCGGGCGGCGGCCGCGACCTGGGGCGGACCACCGTCGACCACGACGAGGTTGGGCGGGTACGCGAAGCGTGCTGCGCGGCCCGCCGGGGCGTCGGCCCCGACCTCGCCCGACCGGGGGACGTAGCCTGCGGCCACGGCGTCCGCGTCCTGCGCCGTGTCCTCGTCGGCTCCCAGGTCCATCTCCACGTCGCTCGCCTGCGACCGGTCCGCGAGATAGCGCTTGAAGCGGCGCGTGATGACCTCGTGCATCGCGGCCGTGTCGTCGCGCGCTCCCAGGCCCTCGGGCCCACGGATCGCGAAGTGCCGGTACTCGCTCTTGCGCGCGAGCCCGTCCTCGAACACGACCATCGACGCGACCTGGTGGGTTCCCTGCGTCGTGGACACGTCGTAGCACTCGATGCGCAGCGGCGCGGTCTCGAGGCCCAGGGCCTCCTGGATCTCGCGCAGCGCCTGGCTGCGCGTGGTCAGGTCGCCGGCTCGGCGCGTGCGGTGCAGCGCGAGGGCGTGCTCCGCGTTCTTGTGCACCGTGGCGGCGAGCTCGCGCTTGTCCCCGCGCTGGGGCACTCGGACGTCCACCTTGGCGCCGCGGAGCCCCGTGAGCCAGGACACGACCTGCTCGGTGTCCGGAGGAAGGACCGGCACGAGCACCTCGCGGGGCACGACGCTCGACGACGGCGTGGAGGAGTCGCCCAACGACTCGTCGGCCGAGCCGTAGACCTGCTGGAGGAGGTGCTCGACGAGCTCCGCGTCCGTCACGTCCTCGACCTTCTCGACGATCCAGCCACGCTGACCACGGATGCGCCCGCCGCGGACGTGGAAGACCTGGACCGCGGCCTCGAGCTCGTCGCCTGCCAGGGCGAAGATGTCCGCGTCGGTCGCGTCCCCGAGCACCACGGCGTTCTTCTCCATGGCGCGCTCGAGCGCGATGATGTCGTCGCGCAGGCGTGCCGCCTGCTCGTACTCCATCGCGGCAGCGGCCTCCTTCATCTTCGCCTCGACCCGGCGGATGAACTTGGCCGTGTCGCCGGCCATGAAGTCACAGAAGTCCTCGGCGAGCGCGTGATGGTCCTCGGGGCTGATGCGTCCCACGCACGGCGCCGAGCACTTGTCGATGTACCCGAGCAGGCACGGGCGCCCGGTCTGCTGGGCCCGCTTGAAGACCCCCGCGGAGCACGTGCGCACCGGGAAGACCCGCAGCAGGAGGTCGAGGGTCTCGCGGATCGCCCAGGCGTGCCCGTAGGGGCCGAAGTACCGCGTCCCGGGGCGCTTGGCGCCGCGCATGACCTGTGCCCGGGGGAACTGCTCGCCCAGCGTCACGGCCAGGTAGGGGTAGGACTTGTCGTCCCGGTACTTGACGTTGAAGCGCGGGTCGAACTCCTTGATCCACGAGTACTCGAGCGCGAGCGCCTCGACCTCGGTCCCGACCACCGTCCACTCGACCGAGGCGGCCGTGGTCACCATGGTCTGGGTGCGGTAGTGGAGGTTCGTCAGGTCCTGGAAGTAGCTCCCGAGACGCGCTCGCAGGTTCTTGGCCTTGCCCACGTAGATCACGCGTCCGTGCTCGTCGCGGAACCGGTAGACACCGGGCGACGTGGGGATCTCTCCCGGGGCGGGGCGGTACGAGGACGGATCTGCCATGTCCGTCAGCCTAGGTCAGCCCACCCACACCCCGGGTGGCCCTGTCCACCGTGACGCCCGTCACACATGTGACGGCCCGTGCCGCTAGGGTGACGGCATGGGCGCCCTTCACTCCTATGCCGCGACCGTCCGCTGGACCGGCGCAGGCCAGACCGGAACCACGACCTACACCGCGTACAGCCGGGACCACGAGATAGACCTCGCGGGTCGCCCGACGCTCCCCGGGTCTGCCGACCCGGCGTTCCGCGGAGACCCCGGCCGGTACAGCCCCGAGGAGCTGTTCGTCGCGAGCCTCTCGCAGTGCCACATGCTGTGGTTCCTGCACCTCGCGTCGGCCGCGGGGATCGTGGTGCGCGAGTACTCGGACGAGGTCACCGGCACCATGCGCGTCGAGTCGGCGGGGGCCGGTCAGTTCACCGACGTCACGCTGCACCCGCACGTCGTCGTCGACGACGGGCCCCAGGTCACCGACGAGGCCGTCGCAGAGGTCCACCGCCGGGCCCACGACCACTGCTTCCTGGCCCGGTCCGTGAACTTCCCGGTGCTGCTCGAACCCGCCCCGCTGCGCACGCACGCAGCCTGACCGCCCGGCTGCGTGAGCGCGACGCCGCGCGTCAGGCGCTCTCGCGTGCGTCGTCGTCGGATGCACCCACCGACGCCTTCACGGCCGCCGAGGACTTCGAGGCCGCGGCCGTGGCCTTGCGCACCGGGGTCTTCCGGGGCGCCTTGGCAGCGGGCGCCTTGGCTGCCGCGGCCTTCTTGGGCAGCGGCGCGACCGGGATCGGGTCACCCGGGAGCACCTCGGCGAGGAAGCGGCCCGTGTGGCTCGCGGCGACGGCCGCCACCTGCTCGGGCGTGCCCTCGGCGATGACCCGGCCTCCGCCTGATCCGCCCTCCGGACCCATGTCGATGACCCAGTCGGCGTTCTTGATGACGTCCAGGTTGTGCTCGATCACGAGCACCGAGTTGCCCTTGTCCACGAGCGACTGGAGCACCGCGAGGAGCTTGCGGATGTCCTCGAAGTGCAGTCCCGTCGTGGGCTCGTCGAGGACGTAGATGGTGCGCCCCGTCGATCGCTTCTGCAGCTCGCTGGCCAGCTTGACGCGCTGCGCCTCACCGCCCGAGAGCGTGGGTGCGGGCTGCCCCAGGCGCACGTACCCCAGACCGACCTCGGAGAGAGTCTTGAGGTGCCGCGAGATCGTGGGCACCGCGGCGAAGAACTCCGACGCCTCCTCGATGGGCATGTCGAGCACGTCGGCGACGGTCTTGCCCTTGAAGTGCACCTCGAGCGTCTCGCGGTTGTAGCGCGCACCGTGGCAGACCTCGCACGGGACGTAGACGTCCGGCAGGAAGTTCATCTCGATCTTGATGGTCCCGTCGCCCGAGCACGCCTCGCAGCGCCCACCCTTGACGTTGAACGAGAACCGACCAGGCGTGTAGCCCCGCACCTTGGCCTCGCTGGTCTCCGCGAAGAGCTTGCGGACATGGTCCCAGACCCCCGTGTACGTCGCGGGGTTGGACCGCGGCGTGCGCCCGATGGGCCCCTGGTCGACGTGGACCACCTTGTCGAGGTTCTCGAGCCCGGTGATGCGCCGGTGCCGGCCGGCGACCTGCCGTGCCCCGTTGAGCTCGTTCGCGAGCACCGTGTAGAGGATCGAGTTGACGAGCGTGGACTTGCCCGAGCCAGAGACCCCCGTGACCGCGGTCAGCGTGCCGAGCGGGAAGCTGACGTCGATACCCTCGAGGTTGTGCTCGCGCGCACCGATGACCGTGACCTGACGGCTCTTGTCCACGGGACGACGCGTCGCCGGCAGGGGGATGCTGCGGCGCCCGGCGAGGTAGGCACCCGTGACGGACTCGGGGGCCTCGAGGAGTCCCGCGTAGTCGCCCGAGTGGATGACGCGCCCGCCGTGCTCCCCCGCCCCGGGGCCGATGTCCACGATCCAGTCGGCGGCGCGGATGGTGTCCTCGTCGTGCTCGACGACGATGAGCGTGTTGCCCAGGTCGCGCAGCCGGGTGAGCGTGTCGATGAGCCGCCGGTTGTCCCGCTGGTGCAGACCGATGCTCGGCTCGTCGAGGACGTACAGCACACCGACGAGCCCCGAGCCGATCTGCGTCGCGAGCCGGATGCGCTGCGCCTCGCCCCCCGAGAGGGTCCCGGCCGGGCGCTCGAGCGAGAGGTAGTCGAGGCCCACGTCGAGCAGGAAGCCCAGGCGGGCGTCGATCTCCTTGAGCACCTCGGTCGCGATGGCCTTCTGGCGTGTACCGAGCTCGAGCGAGCCGAGGAAGTCCGCGGCCTCGCGCAGCGGCAGACGGCAGACCTCGGCGATCGACTTGTCGCCGACCTTGACCGCGAGGACCTCGGGCTTGAGGCGCGTGCCCTGGCAGACGGGGCACGGCGTCTCGCGCATGTACGCCTCGTACTTCTCCTTGGACCACTCCGACTCGGTCTCGCCGTGACGGCGTTCCAGGAAGGTCACGACGCCCTCGAAGCCGGTCGAGTACTGACGCTCGCGGCCCCAGCGGTTCTTGTAGCGGACGTGGACCTCGTGGTTCTGGCCGTAGAGGACGGCCTGCTGCGCGCGCTGCGGCAGCGCGCGCCAGGGCACGTCCATGGAGAACCCCAGGTCCGAGGCGAGAGCGGTCAGGACGCGGTTGAAGTACTCGGAGGAGATCTGGGCCCAGGGAGCGACGGCGCCCTCGGCGAGCGACTTCTCGTCGTCCGGGATCACGAGGTCCGGGTCCACCTCGAGCCGGAACCCGATGCCCGTGCACTCGGGGCACGCGCCGTAGGGCGCGTTGAACGAGAAGGTACGCGGCTCGATCTCGTCGAGCGTGAGCTCGTGGTCGTTGGGGCACGCACGCTTCTCGGAGAACCGGCGCTCGCGCTGCGGGTCGTCGGCGTCCGCGTCCACGAGCTCGACCACGACGAGGCCACCTGCGAGGCCGAGAGCAGTCTCCACGGAGTCGGTGAGCCGGCGCTGGACGCCCTCGCGCGAGACGAGACGGTCGATCACGACCTCGATGTCGTGCTTGAGCTTCTTCTCGAGCGCAGGCGGGTCCGTGAGCTGGACGACCTCGCCGTCGACGCGGGCACGCGCGAACCCCTTGGACTGGAGCTCCTTGAAGAGCTCGCTGTACTCGCCCTTGCGTCCGCGCACGACGGGGGCGAGGACCTGGTAGCGAGTCCCCTCCGGCAGCTCGAGGAGACGGTCGACGATCTGCTGCGGCGTCTGGGCCTGGACCTTCTCTCCGCAGACGGGGCAGTGCTGGGTCCCGGCGCGTGCGAACAGCAGGCGGAGGTAGTCGTAGACCTCCGTGATGGTCCCGACCGTCGAGCGAGGGTTGCGGTTGGTCGACTTCTGGTCGATCGAGACCGCGGGCGAGAGCCCCTCGATGAAGTCGACGTCCGGCTTGTCCATCTGCCCCAGGAACTGACGGGCGTAGGCGGACAACGACTCGACGTACCGGCGCTGCCCCTCCGCGAAGATCGTGTCGAACGCGAGAGAGGACTTGCCGGACCCCGACAGCCCCGTGAAGACGATGAGCTGGTCCCTCGGCAGGTCGAGGTCGACGTTGCGGAGGTTGTGCTCACGGGCACCAGCGATGACAAGGCGATTGCTCACCGAAGCATCGTATGCCTCGCCCCTGACATTCGCACACCTGTTCGAGACGCGGACGACCGGCGTCGCCCCGACCGGCGAGCCGACGGCGCGTGCGCCATGCCCCTGACCAGCACTCCGAGCAATCTGCTCGCCGTGCCAGACTTCGACGAGAGGCTCGTCACACGACCAGCCGAGCGCCGTCGGTTCAGCCACCCCGCCGGCTACCGACCGGAACAACCTGGAGGGCTCGTGGGATACACCGGAGACGTCACGGTCGGAGGTCCGCGGGACCTGCGGGTCCTGGACGAGGTCGAGGTCCGCAAGCTCGCCGTCGGACCGTCGGACAACAACGCCTACCTCCTGACCTGCCGGAGAAGCGGAGCCCAGCTCCTGGTGGACGCTGCTGCCGAGCCGGACCGGCTCGCCGAGCTCGTCCGTGAGGGCTCGCCTTCGGCCCGCCTCGACATGGTCGTCACGACGCACCGTCACCGCGACCACATCGCCGCGCTCGCGTCCCTCGTGGCGGTCACGGGAGCCACGGTCGCGGTCGGCGAACCCGACGCCGATGCCGTCACCCGTGCCACGGAGGTCGGCGTCGGCAGATCCTTGCACGACGGCGACACGCTCGTCGTCGGGCACCTCACCCTCGGGGTCGTCGCCCTGCGCGGCCACACACCTGGGTCGGTCGCGCTCGCGTACCGCGAGCCCGAGCACGCCACCGCGCCCGGGGCCGTCCCCGGGCGCGCACACCTGTTCACGGGAGACTCGCTCTTCCCGGGCGGGGTGGGCAACACCGAGCAGGACCCTGGACGCTTCGCACTCCTCTACGCCGACGTCACCGAGAGGCTCTTCGACAGGTTCGACGACGCGACGTGGGTCTACCCCGGGCACGGCGCGGACACGACGCTCGGCACCGAGCGTCCCCACCTCGAGGAGTGGCGCGCACGAGGCTGGTAGCAGCGGCTGCGGACCACGGGCGGCCCGTGCCGCTCGAGGTGCTTGAATGAGCGACATGCCGATCTTCGCCGTGACCTACACGTACGCCGACAAGCCCGCCGTCCTCGACGCGTTCCGCCCCGAGCACCGTGCCTTCCTGGGTGGCCTGCTCGAGCAGGGCACCCTGCTCGCGTCCGGTCCCCTCGCCCAGGACGTCGCCAACCCCGCAGGGGCGCTCCTCCTGGTCGAGGCCACCGACGAGGCGGGCGTGGCCCAGACGCTCGACGCCGACCCGTTCGCCCGGGAGAACGTCATCACGCGTCGCACGGTCCGTCCCTGGGTTCCCGTGCTCGGCCCCTGGTCCGACCGCATCTGACCCGGGACGGCCCGCGGCTCTACCTGCGCCGCCCTGACCTGCCCGGCACGACCGGGCCCGCCACCCGACCCAGCCCGCGCAGCACGACGGCCCGCCTCCCCGAAGGGAGGCGGGCCGTGGCGTACCGGGCCGAGCGTGCGCCGGGTGAGCCGACTAGGAGGCCACGTCGACGTCGTCGGACACGGTCTCCGCCTTGTCCTGGCCGCGCGTGCGCAGCAGGCTCGCGACCGTCGTGACCCCGAGCGCTCCCACGATCACCACGAGCGAGAGCCAGATCGGGACCGTGGGGACGGCCTCGATGTGGTGCCCGCCGTTGATGAACGGCAGCGTGTTCTCGTGGAGCGCCTCGAGGATCAGCTTGACCCCGATGAAGCCCAGGATCACCGCCAGGCCGATCGGCAGGTAGACCAGGCGCTCCAGGAGACCACCCAGCAGGAAGTAGAGCTGACGGAGCCCCATGAGTGCGAACACGTTCGTCGTGAACACGATGAACGGGTCCTGCGTCAGGCCGAAGATCGCGGGGATCGAGTCGAACGCGAACAGCAGGTCCGTGCTGCCGATCGCGAGGAACACGATGAGCATGGGCGTGAAGAGCCTCTTGCCGTCGACCACGGTCCGCAGCCTGCCACCGTCGTACGTCTGCGACAGGGGAAGCACCCGCCGCAGCGAGCGGATCATCCGGTTCTCCTGGTACTCCTCCGGTTCGTCCCCGCCCGCGACGAGCTTGATCGCGGTGTAGATCAGGAACGCGCCGAACAGGTAGAACACCCACACGAACTGCGCGATGATCGCCGCACCCGCCAGGATGAAGGCGCCGCGCAGCACGAGCGCCACGATGATCCCCACCATGAGGACCTTCTGCTGGTGCTCACGGGGTACGGCGAACCTCGTCATGATGATGACGAACACGAAGAGGTTGTCCACCGACAGGCTGTACTCGGTGAGCCAGCCCGCGTAGAACTCGACCGCCGGGGCGCTCCCGCCCACGAGAGCGACGAGCCCACCGAAGACCAGTGCCAGGGCGACGTAGAACGCCACCCACAGGCCGCTCTCCTTCATCGACGGCACGTGCGGGCGACGGCCCACGATCACCAGGTCGACGAGCAGGAGGACGACGAGAGACGTCAGCGACGCCGCCTCGAACCAGAACGGGAGCTCGTGCTGCATCAGTAGGTTTCCTTCTCCAGGCGACGACGGTCGCTACGGTCCTTCGCGAGGCTCGCGATCGTCGTGATCGCGAGGGTCACCACGATGAAGCCGAGCGAGACGGCGGTCGAGATCTCCGGCAGGAAGGTGATGTGCTCGCCACCGTTGATGAAGGGGATCTCGTTGGTGTGCATCGCGTGGATGAGGAGCTTGATCCCGATGAAGCCGAGGATCGCGGCCAGGCCCCACGCGAGGTAGACGAGACGGTCCAGCAGGCCGTCGATGAGGAAGTAGAGCTGGCGCAGACCCAGGAGCGAGAACGCGTTGGCCGCGAAGACCAGGAAGGTCTCCTGCGTCAGGCCGAAGATCGCGGGGATCGAGTCGACCGCGAACAGGAGGTCGGCGCTGCCGATCGCGATCATCACGATGAGCATGGGCGTGATGTAGCGCTTGCCGGAGATGGTCGTGAACATCTTGTCCTCGACGTACGCGTCCGTCGTCGGGAAGAGGCGACGCGTGAGGCGCAGGACCGCGTTCTCCTGGTACTCCTCCTCGTCGTGCGACCGCGCGCTCCTCATCTGCGCGTAGGCCGTGTAGATGAGGAAGGCACCGAAGATGTAGAAGACCCAGCTGAAGTTCTCGATGAGCGCGGCGCCCAGGAAGATGAAGATCGTGCGCAGGACCAGGGCGATCGTGATGCCGATCAGCAGGACCTTCTGCTGGTACAGCCGCGGGACCCGGAAGCTCGTCATGATCAGGACGAACACGAAGAGGTTGTCGACCGACAGGCTCTTCTCGGTGATGTACCCGGCGAAGTACTCCCCGCCGTAGACCGAGCCGAAGTAGGCCCAGATCCCGACGCCGAAGAGGATCGCGATGCCGACGTAGCCGGCCGACCACCACGAGGCTTCCTTGAGGGTCGGGGCGTGGGGGGTGCGGACATGACCCACGAAGTCGAAGGCCAGCATCGCGACGATGATGCCGATCGTCGCGGCCCACATCCAGACAGGAACATCCATCACACATACCTCCGGTACGTAGCACTGAGTACCGAAGGTCTCTTCCGCCCGTAGACGACCACCGACCGGCCCGAGGGCGGTCGCGAGAGGTAGCCGTGCTGGACCGGTGACACCGGGCCGACGATTGCGTCGACCGTGATGACGACATCACCGTGTTCGGGAATACTCCCCTTCAACCGAGCAAGCATAGGCCATCGCAGCCGCGAGTCGCCCACGCCTTCCACAACCGTCATGGGCGGCGGGATCATCCCGCCCCGCGAACCGGCCCGCTCCTGGGGCCGGCACGCGGATCCCCGTCAGGCGGTCGCGGAGTGCATCTGACGCAGCTCCTTCTTGAGACCCGAGATCTCGTCGCGCAGGCGCGCCGCGAGCTCGAACTGGAGCTCGGCGGCCGCCCCGTGCATCTGGTCGCTCAGCTCCTGGATCAGGTCGGCGAGCTCGCCCGCAGCGACCCCGGCGAGCCGGTTGGTGGCCGCACCCGCCTTGGTCCCACCCGGCACGGGGGCCTTCCCCTTGCCCGGCTGGCGGTAGCCACCCGCGAGGAGCTCCTGCGTGTCGATGTCCTCGCGCGCCAGCATGTCCGTGACGTCGGCGATCTTCTTGCGCAGCGGCGTGGGGTCCACGCCGTGCTCGAGGTTGTACGCCACCTGCTTCTCGCGGCGTCGGGTGGTCTCCTCGATCGCCTGCGCCATGGCCGGGGTGATCTTGTCGGCGTACATGTGCACCTGGCCCGAGACGTTGCGGGCCGCGCGCCCGATCGTCTGGATGAGCGACGTCCCCGACCGCAGGAACCCCTCCTTGTCCGCGTCCAGGATCGCGACGAGCGAGACCTCGGGGAGGTCCAGCCCCTCGCGGAGCAGGTTGATGCCGACCAGGACGTCGTACTCGCCCAGGCGGAGCTCGCGGAGCAGCTCGACGCGGCGCAAGGTGTCCACCTCGGAGTGCAGGTAGCGGACGCGCACGTCCCGCTCCAGGAAGTAGTCCGTGAGGTCCTCGGACATCTTCTTGGTGAGCGTCGTGACCAGGACGCGCTCGTTGCGCTCGACCCGTTCACGGATCTCGTGGAGCAGGTCGTCGATCTGACCTGTGGTCGGCTTGACCACGATCTCCGGGTCGACCAGCCCGGTGGGCCGGATGATCTGCTCGACGACCCCGTCCGACATCGAGAGCTCGTACTTGCCCGGCGTCGCCGACAGGTAGACCGTCTGCCCGATCCGTTCGACGAACTCCTCCCAGCGCAACGGCCGGTTGTCCATGGCGCTGGGCAGGCGGAACCCGTGGTCGACGAGGTTGCGCTTGCGCGACATGTCGCCCTCGAACATGGCCCCGATCTGGGGCACGGTCACGTGCGACTCGTCGATCACGAGGAGGAAGTCCTCGGGGAAGTAGTCGAGGAGCGTGTGCGGCGCCGTCCCGGCCTCACGGCCGTCGATGTGCCGCGAGTAGTTCTCGATGCCCGAGCACGACCCGATCTGGCGCATCATCTCGATGTCGTACGTGGTGCGCATGCGCAGACGCTGGGCCTCGAGAAGCTTGTTCTGCCGCTCGAGCTCGGCCAGACGCTGCTCGAGCTCGGACTCGATCGAGGTGATGGCCCGCTCCATGCGCTCCGGCCCGGCGACGTAGTGCGTGGCCGGGAAGAGGTTGACGCTCTGCTCGGAGCGCACCACGTCGCCCGTGAGCGGGTGCAGAAGGTGGATGGCCTCGATCTCGTCGCCGAAGAACTCGATACGGATCGCGAGCTCCTCGTAGACCGGGATGATCTCGACCGTGTCCCCCCGGACCCGGAACGTGCCACGCGTGAAGGCCATGTCGTTGCGCGTGTACTGCATGGTGACGAACTGGCGCAGCATCACGTCGCGCTCGACCTGGTCGCCGACGTCGAGACGGACCATGCGGTCGACGTACTCCTGCGGCGTCCCCAGGCCGTAGATGCACGACACCGACGCCACGACCACGACGTCCCTGCGGGTCAGCAACGAGGACGTCGCAGAGTGCCGCAGACGCTCGACCTCGTCGTTGATCGACGAGTCCTTCTCGATGTAGGTGTCCGTCTGCGCGATGTACGCCTCGGGCTGGTAGTAGTCGTAGTACGACACGAAGTACTCGACCGCGTTGTTGGGCAGCAGCTCGCGGAACTCGGTGGCGAGCTGCGCAGCCAGGGTCTTGTTCGGCGCCATGACGAGCGTCGGACGCTGCAGCTCCTCGATCAGCCATGCCGTCGTCGCAGACTTGCCGGTCCCGGTCGCACCGAGCAGCACGACGTCCTTCTCCCCCGCCCGCAGGCGCTCGGAGAGCTCGGCGATGGCTGTCGGCTGGTCGCCCGAGGGTGTGTAGTCGGAGATGACCTCGAAAGGAGCGACGGTGCGCTGAAGATCGGTGACGGGTCGCATGTCTCCACGGTACGGCGAACCACCCACACGGACCTGACGGCTCCGTGCCGTGCCGCGATCCGCGCCGCGACCCGAGGCCGGACTTTCACCCGACAGGGGATTTGGCGTGTCGCAGCAGAGCGCCCTAGGGTGCCCGTAATCCTTGCTATCTCGTGCTATCCCCCGACAAAACGGACGTCGGCGGATTCGTCCGAGCTGGATTCGTACACAGAACTTACTTTCACGTCCTCGACCCCACCCCGGAGACATCGATGTTCCTCAGCACGACGCGCCGGACCCCCCGGCGCACCCTTCTCAGCGCGCTCGCCACGGGCGCACTGGCCACCGGACTGATCGGTGTCGCCGGGATGCCGGCCGCCGTCGCCGCGCCTCCGGCGACGACCCCCTTGTGCACGCCGTCGAGCACCCTCCCGGGAATCACGACCGGTGGCCCCGCCTTCACCGACGAGGGCGTCGCGGTCTTCGTCGGGGGCGACTACGCGGCCCGCGCGGGAGCGGCTGAGTCCGAGGGTGTGCTCCTCGCGGGAGGAACGGTCGACATCGCCACGGGCGGACTGATGAACTTCGGCCGCGCAGGCGGCGGATCGCAGATCGTCCCGCCCGGCGGGAGCGACATGATCGTCGCGGGCGCCGGCGTCTCGGTCTCGAGCGGCCGCATCGACGTCGGGCACGGCATCGCCAAGGGGGGCAACGTCACGGCCACGCGCTCGATCGACGGGACCATGGAGCTCAACGGCGGCGCCCGGAAGCCGAACAGCTCGGCACCCACGCAGAGCGCCAAGGCTACGGGCTCCCTGCTCAGCACGACCTCGGCCGACCTCGCGGCCCTCCCGGCGACGGGTTCGCTCGGGACGAAGGGCGGCTACGCCTCGCTCACGGGCGACGGGACCAGCGCCACGCAGGTCTTCTCCCTGTCGGCCCAGGAGCTGAGGAAGACGAACGGCACGCTCGTCTTCGCGAACGTCGGCGCCACGGCACCGATCGTCGTCAACGTCTCGGGCAGCTCCGTCGACTTCGCGATGGTCCACACCGCGGCAGAGTCGATCGACCAGCGGATCGACACGTTCACCACCCTGGGGGCGTGGGCGCCCCGCATCCTGTGGAACTTCCCCGACGCCACGTCGCTCGCCATCTCGGGCAACAGCCAGACCGTCGGATCGATCCTCGCTCCGAAGTCCTCGGTCAAGGTCGTCCAGAGCACCAACACCAACGGCCGGCTCTGGGTCGGCGGTGACCTGACGTTCGGCGGGAACGGCGGCAGCGGACTCGAGCACCACAACTACCCGTGGATCGGCCTCACGTCGCTCGGGTGCGACCCCGAGCCGCCGACGAACCTCGTGGTGCCCCCGGCACCGGACGAGCCCACGATCCCCGAGGTCCCGGACGCCGAGGAGACGCCGGCCCCCGCACCGTCCGAGAGCGTCCCCTCGGAGGACAAGACCACCACGCCCGCCGAGAAGGTCGCCGCGCCGGGCGAGACCCCCACCTCGGGGACCGCGGGGTCCACCACTCCCCCGGCCGCGACCGCGGCGAAGGAGGAGAGCGGGCTCGCGAGCACGGGTGCGCGCACCGCACTCGTCGTCGCGATCTCCGTCGCGCTCCTCGGCGCCGGTGCCGGCCTCGTCGTGACGGCTCGCCGCCGCGCCACGAGCTGAGCACCGCTCTGCCGATCGGCACCTGACACGCCACGGGCCCCAGGGATCACCCTGGGGCCCGTGGCGTGCCCGTCGGCACCGCGGCTCGACAGCGGACTGCTCGTCGACGCCGGAGCCGTCGAGGTCCGGAACCGCCAGCGTTCAGCGCGCTCAGTGCTCGGCGCCCGCCGAGACACGCACCACGTCGTCGCCCACCCCGAGCGACCCGTCGAGGTCTGCCCGGGCGGTCTCGACGACGACCCGCAGGGCCGTGACGGTCGAGGCCAGCGGCAGGGACTCGCCGTCGGGCACGTGCACGAACCCCGCCCGCACCCCCTCCCGACCCGACGACCCGTGCATGAGCGCTGCGAAGGTCGCGTTGCAGACGTAGGTCCCGGCGGTGCTGGACACCTCCACGGGTATCCCGGCCGCACGCACCGCGACCAGGCTCGCCTTGAGCGGGAGCCCGGTGAACCAGGCCGCGGGCCCGTCCGCGACGACCGGCTCGTCCACCGGGGCGGAGCCCGCGTTGTCCGGGATCCGAGCGTCGATCACGTTGATCGCGACCCGCTCGAGGCGGACCGCGCTCGTCCCGCCCGCGAGCCCGACCGCGATCACGACCCGGGGCTCGTACTGCTCGATCGCAGCCCGGAGCGCGGGCCACGCCCCGTCGAACGTGCAGGGCAGCTCCACGGCGACCAGTGGCTCGTCACCGTCCCACGCGTCGCGCAATGCGCTCACGGCCTGCCAGGACGCGTTGGTCGAGGCGCCGTCGAACGGCTCGAACCCGGAGAGCAGGATCGTCACGCGAGCTCCTCCGCGGTCTCCTGGACGATCCGCTCCCACAGCGCGTCGACCTCGGCCCGCAGCGTCTCAGGTGCTCCGCTGCCGTCGAGCGTCACGTCGGCCGCGGCGAGCCGCTCCCCGTCGGTGGCCTGCGCGGCGATGCGTGCGCGCGCCTCGTCCTCGCTCATGCCGCGGGACTCGACGAGGCGTCGGACGCGGACGTCCTCGGGGGCGACGACCACGGCCACGAGGTGGAAGGACTCGGCCTGACCGGTCTCGACGAGCAGAGGGATCGCGTGCACGACGACGGCGCGGGGGTCGCGCGCGGCCACGAGCGCCTCGCGCTCGGCCGACAGGCGGCGCACCTCGGGGTGCACGATCGCGTTGAGCCGGGCCCGCGCCGCGTCGTCGCTGAAGACGATCGTCCCCAGGCGAGCGCGGTCGAGCGTGCCGTCGGGCGCGAGCACGGTCTCGCCGAACGCATCGACGACCTCGGCGAGGCCCACGGTCCCGGGTGCGACCGCGTCACGCGCGAGCACGTCGGAGTCGATGACGCACGCCCCGAGCTCGGCGAAACGGTCGAGGGCCACGGACTTTCCTGCTGCGATCCCGCCGGTCAGGCCTACGCGAAACATGGGTCCATCCTGCCAGTCATGGCCGGTGCGCACGCCCTGAGACCTGGTCCGCCTCACCGGCCACCGCGCGGAGCAGGCGCAGCAGCTCGTGCCGGTCGTCCTCGCCCAGGCGGGCCAGGAGGGTCCCTGCGCTGGTCTCGCGCTCGGCAGCGACCTGCGCGAGCGTCTGACGGCCCGCCTCGGTGAGCTCGACGAGCGTGGCACGACGGTCGGTCGGGTCGGGGAGCCTGCGTACGAGGCCGGCCGCCTCGGCGTCGTCGACCTTGGACGTCACGGAGCGCGGGGCGACGTCGAGCATGCCCGCGAGGGCGCTGGGGCGCTGGGGTCCGTCGCTGTGCGCGAGCGCGCGGAGCATGCGGAACTGCCCCGGGGTCGTCCGGGCGCGCCCCAGCCGCTCCCCTGCCTCGCGGCGCACGCTGCGCATCGCGGCGTGCAGGAGGGTGAGGAACTCGGCGTTCTCGGCGTCGAAGTCTGTCGTCACAGGCACGAGACTAGCCGTCGTGCGACATATTGTGAACCAACTCATGGTGAGGTAGGCTCACTACCGGCGTCGAGGCTCCTCCTCCGCCGCTCCCTCCGACCCTCTGGAGGCCACGTGTCCTTCCCCTCACCCTTCGGCGGCGGCTCCGGCATGCGCACCTTCCGCCAGGACTCCTCGATCACCAAGCAGCGCCTGCACCGCGGGACCGTCCGGCGGATCCTCGGCTTCGCCCGCCCCTACAAGGCGCAGCTCGCCGTGTTCCTCGTGCTCATCGCGCTCAACGCCGCGGCCGGCGCGGTCACCCCGCTCCTCTTCAAGGCCCTCATCGACGACGGAATCACCGCGGGCAGGGTGGACGTGGTCGTCCGGATCGCTCTCGTCGTCGCACTCCTCGCCCTCGTCTCAGGAGTCCTGAGCGTCGGCGAGCGCTGGTACTCGGCCCGTGTGGGCGAAGGCCTCATCTTCGACCTGCGGACCGCGGTGTTCGACCACGTCCAGCGCATGCCGCTCGCGTTCTTCAGCCGCACCCGCACCGGAGCCCTGGTCCAGCGGCTCAACGGGGACGTCCTCGGAGCCCAGCAGGCCTTCACCTCGACGCTGTCCAACGTCTTCTCGAACCTGCTGACCGTGGTGTTCGTGCTCGCGGCGATGCTCTCCATGTCGTGGGAGCTCACCCTCATCGCGCTCGCGCTCCTGCCCGTGTTCGTCCTGCCCGCGCGCTGGGTCGGCCGCAGGCTCGCAGGCATCACGCGCGAGAGCTACGCCCTCAACGCCGACGCCGCGCAGATGATGAACGAACGCTTCAACGTCGCGGGTGCCCACCTCGTGAAGATCTTCGGCCGCCCCGAGCAGGAGTCCGCGACCTACGCCGAGCAGGCTGGACGCGTGCGCGACATCGGCGTGACCTCGGCCATGTACGCGACGGTCTTCCGCGTGGCGCTGACGACCGTCGCCTCGGTCGCCGTCGCGATCGTCTACGGGCTCGGTGGCGTCATGGCCATCCGCGGGACGCTCACCGTCGGCGTGGTCGTGGCACTGACCGCGTACCTCGCACGCCTGTACGGCCCGCTCACCGCGCTGTCCAACGTGCAGGTGGACGTCATGACCGCACTCGTCAGCTTCGAGCGGGTGCTCGAGGTCCTCGACCTCGAGCCGTCCGTCACGGACGCCCAGGACGCGGGCGACCTGTCCGACGACGTCGCTCACCACGGCGCGACGCTCGCCCTCGAGCACGTCACCTTCCGCTACCCGGGCGCCGCGGACGTCTCGCTCGCGTCGCTCGAGGCAGTGGCGACCGAGTCCTCGGACCCGACGACCGACACGCTCACCGACGTCTCGTTCGCCGTGCCCGCGGGCGCGATGGTCGCGATCGTCGGCCCCTCGGGGGCGGGCAAGACCACGATCTCGCAGCTCGTCACGCGGATGTACGACCCGACGGGCGGGTCCGTGCGCATCGCGGGCCGTGACCTGCGCGACGTGACGCAGCGGTCGCTGCAGGACACCGTGGGAGTCGTCTCCCAGGAGGCGCACCTGTTCCACGACACCATCGCCGGCAACCTCCGGTACGCGAAGCCCGCGGCCACGGACGCGGAGCTGTGGACCGCCCTGCGGCAGGCGCACGTCGCCGACCTGGTCGAATCTCTCCCGGCCGGCCTCGAGACCGTGGTCGGGGACCGCGGCTACCGCCTCTCGGGTGGCGAGCGCCAGCGTCTGGCGATCGCTCGTCTGTTCCTCAAGGCGCCCTCGCTCGTCGTCCTCGACGAGGCGACGGCGCACCTCGACTCGGAGTCCGAGGCCGCCGTCCAGCTCGCCCTCGACGCGGCGCTGCAGGGCCGCACCTCGCTCGTGATCGCGCACAGGCTCTCGACGGTCCGGCAGGCCGACAAGATCGTCGTGCTCGACCAGGGACGCGTCGTGAGCACCGGGACCCACGCCGAGCTCCTGGCGCACGGCGGGCTCTACGCCGAGCTGTACCGGACGCAGTTCGCGACGGACGGCGACGGCTCTGCGCGCGCCGGCGCGACCGGGACCGCCCGTCCGGCCGTTCCCGTGATCTCCGCGCACGAGGAGAACGTGGTCGCCTGACGCACCCTCGGGCGGACCGCCCGAGGACTCACGCGAACCGGCCGAGCCACAGTCCCGCCAGTGCGAGCGCCGCGATGGTCTCGCCGTCGCGGATCGTCCCGTCGGCGACCATCCCGAGGACCTGACCGAAGGGCAGGGTCTCGACGCGGGAGATCCCCTCCTCGGCCTGGTCGGCCGAGGGGGCGCTCCCCTGTCGCCCGAGCACAGCCCCGTCGGAGCTGCTGGACTCCGGCCCGGGCGGGAAGCCCGTCAGCCCTCGAGCCACGAACACGTGCTCGGGGGCCTTCGCCACCCCGTTGAGGGCGTCCATGCCTCCGACGCGCACCCACTCGTCGGCCCGGAGCCCGGTCTCCTCGAGGAGCTCGCGCCGGGCCGCGACCAAGGGGTCCTCGCCGTCGGTCGCTCCGGCCGGGACCTCGGTCGAGACGGCTCCGGTCGCGTACCGGTGCTGGGTCACGAGCACGACCTCGTCGGCGTCGGTGAGGGCCACGACGAAGACCGACGGCCACCGCATCTCGACCACCCCGTAGATCCCGGGCGCCCCGTCCGGCCGGACGACCTGGTCCTCCCGGACCCTGATCCACGGGTTCTCGTACACGGTCCTGGTGCTCTGGGTGGTCCACGGCATCGTCACACCCTAGGCGACCTGGCGTGGCGCTCGGCAACCCCAGACACGACAGGACCCGCCACCCGAAGGTGGCGGGTCCTGTCAGAAGATCACCCTGGCCGCGAGGCCAGGAGGAGATCAGTTACCCGTGAGCTTCTCGCGCAGAGCGGCGAGCGCCTCGTCCGAGGCCAGCGTGCCGGCAGCCTCGTCCTGGACCGGGGTCGAGGAGTAGGTCGCTGCAGAGCTGGTGGACTCGCCCGAGGTGACGGCCTCGTCGTCGGCCTTGAGAGCCTCGGCGACCTGCTTGCGGTGAGCCTCCCAGCGCTCGTGAGCCTTCGCGTACTGCGACTCCCACGTCTCGCGCTGAGCCTCGAAGCCCTCGAGCCACTCGTTGGTCTCGGGGTCGAAGCCCTCGGGGTACTTGTAGTTCCCCTGCTCGTCGTACTCGGCAGCCATGCCGTACAGCGCGGGGTCGAAGTCGTCCGACTCCGGGTCCACGCCCTCGTTGGCCTGCTTGAGCGACAGCGAGATGCGACGGCGCTCGAGGTCGATGTCGATGACCTTGACGAAGACCTCGTCACCGACGTTGACGACCTGCTCGGGCAGCTCGACGTGGCGGACAGCCAGCTCGGAGATGTGCACGAGGCCCTCGATGCCGTCCTCGACGCGGACGAACGCACCGAACGGAACGAGCTTCGTGACCTTGCCCGGCACGACCTGACCGATGGCGTGCGTACGAGCGAAGGTCTGCCACGGGTCCTCCTGCGTCGCCTTCAGCGACAGGGAGACGCGCTCGCGGTCGAAGTCGACGTCCAGGACCTCGACCGTGACCTCCTGGCCCACCTCGACGACCTCGGAGGGGTGGTCGATGTGCTTCCAGGACAGCTCGGAGACGTGCACCAGACCGTCGACGCCGCCGAGGTCCACGAACGCACCGAAGTTGACGATCGAGGAGACGACACCGGGGCGCACCTGGCCCTTCTGCAGCGTCTGCAGGAAGGTCGAGCGAACCTCGGACTGCGTCTGCTCGAGCCACGCACGACGCGACAGGACGACGTTGTTGCGGTTCTTGTCGAGCTCGATGATCTTCGCCTCGATCTCCTTGCCGACGTACGGCTGGAGGTCGCGGACGCGACGCATCTCCACCAGCGACGCGGGCAGGAAGCCGCGCAGGCCGATGTCGAGGATGAGGCCGCCCTTGACGACCTCGATGACGGTGCCGGTGACGACGCCGTCCTCTTCCTTGATCTTCTCGATCGTGCCCCAGGCACGCTCGTACTGAGCGCGCTTCTTGGAGAGGATCAGGCGACCTTCCTTGTCCTCCTTCTGGAGGACGAGGGCCTCGACTGCGTCACCGACCTTGACGACGTCCCCGGGGTCCACGTCGTGCTTGATGGACAGCTCGCGGGAGGGGATGACGCCCTCGGTCTTGTAGCCGATGTCGAGGAGAACCTCGTCGCGGTCGACCTTGACGATCGTGCCTTCGACAATGTCACCGTCATTGAAGTACTTGATGGTGGCGTCGATGGCGGCAAGGAAGTCCTCTTCGGTGCCGATGTCGTTGATGGCAACCTGAGGTGCGGACTTCGCGGGGGTGGAGATGGTCATTGAGTTCGATGCTCCGATGCGGACAGGAAGTAGTTCGGATAGGGATGCTGCTGTGGTGGTCACCACCGGTGACCTCCGCTCCGAGCACGGAACGGTCCCACCACGACGGACACGGATCGGCGTCACGTCTCAGGCAGAAGGTAGGGCGGTAGGCGCACTGCACCGTCAGACATCTTATCGACGGAATGGCGCAGGGGTCAAAGGGAGATTCTCGCGTTCACCCCCGAGCGCGGGAACGCGCCCGCCCGACGACGCGCGACGGCCGCCCGTGGTCCCACGGACGGCCGTCGTGCAGTGCGCGTGCGCCGGTCAGGACAGCGCGTGCGCGACGCGCAGCAGCTCCGCCGGGACGTGCTTGACCTTGCCGGCGATCTCGTCGAGCGGCACCAGGACGACGCTCTCCCCACGCAGCGCGGTCATGACCTTCGACTCGCCGCGCGAGACGGCGTCGACCGCGGCCACGCCGAAGCGGCTGCCGAGGATGCGGTCCGTCGGCGTCGGCTCCCCGCCGCGCTGGACGTGCCCGAGGACCGTCAGGCGCGTGTCGAACCCCGTGCGCTTGGCGATCTCCGCCGAGACGCGCTCGCCGATCGACCCTGCGATGATCTCGCCGTACTTGCCGAGCTCCTGCGTGAAGTTCATGCTGCTGCCCTCGCGCGGCACGGCCCCCTCGGCGACGACCACGATCGAGAAGTTCGCGTGCGCACGGTGGCGGTGACGCAGGAACTTCTCGATGGCGTCCATGTCGAACGGGTCCTCGGGCGCGAGCACGACCTCGGCGCCACCGGCGATGCCCGCGTTCACCGCGATCCAGCCCGCGTGCCGGCCCATGACCTCGACGACCATGACACGGTTGTGGCTCTCCGCGGTCGTGTGCACACGGTCGATCGCCTCGGTCGCGATGTTGACGGCCGTGTGGAACCCGATCGACAGGTCGGTGCCCTCCACGTCGTTGTCGATCGTCTTGGGGATCGCGACGATGTTCACACCCGCGTCGGCGACCTTGCTCGCCGCGTGCAGCGTGCCGTCGCCCCCGATGCAGATCATGGCGTCGAGGCGCTCGGCCTCGACCGTGGCCAGGACCGCGTCGATCCCGCCGTCGGAGGCGTGCGGGTGAAAACGCGCCGTTCCCAGGAGGGTCCCGCCGACCGGGAGCACGTTGCGGATGTCCTGGCGCCCGAGCGGGATGATGTCGCCGTCGACGACACCCTTCCACCCGTTCCGGAACCCGATGATCGTGTGTCCGTACTCGCCCATCCCCTGCTTGACGACGGCCCTGATGGCCGCGTTCAAACCGGGGCAGTCCCCGCCACCTGTGAGCAGACCGATGCGCAACTCGAACCTCGTCTCGTGATGAGTGATCGTCGGAAGGCGGACCAGCGCCATCGCTCGACCGACCAGCCCCTACCCTATCGACCACCTGGGCAGATGCTGACGCAGGCCCCTCGTCGCGAGACGATAGATGCATGACGGATGAGACGATCGGATCGGTCGGGTACCGGGACGTCCCGGCGGAGCAGGGCGGCGCCGCGGGTCGCACCTGGTGGGACGCCAACGCCGAGGAGTACCTCGACGAGCACGGGGACTTCCTGGGGGCGGTCGAATTCTGCTGGTGCCCCGAGGGGCTCCGCGAGGCCGACGCCCACCTCCTGGGAGACCTGGACGGGCGGCGCGTGCTCGAGGTCGGCGCGGGCGCCGCGCAGTGCTCGCGCTGGCTCGCCGCACGCGGCGTCGAGGTCGTCGCGACCGACGTGTCGGGCGGCATGCTGGGCAGAGGGGCCGCGCTCAACGCCTCGACCGGGGTCCCGGTCCCGCTGGTCCAGGCGGACGCCCGGCGTCTCCCGTTCGCCGACGCGAGCTTCGACGTCGCCTTCACCTCGTTCGGCGCCATCCCCTTCGTGCCCGACGCCGGAGCGATCCACCGCGAGGTCGCTCGCGTCCTGCGTCCCGGGGGTTCGTGGGTCTTCTCGGTGACCCATCCGCTGCGCTGGGCCTTCCCCGACGACCCGAGCACGCACGGGCTGACGGCGAACCGCTCGTACTTCGACCGTCGCCCCTACGTCGAGACCGACACCGCCGGGCGCGTCGCCTACGCCGAGTACCACCGCACGTTCGGCGACCATGTGCGCGAGGTCGTCGCCGCCGGACTCCTGATCGAGGACGTCGTGGAGCCTGAGTGGCCGGCCGACAACCAGGAGGTCTGGGGTGGCTGGGGGCCGGTGCGGGGCGCGTACCTGCCCGGTACCGCGATCTTCCGGACCCGCAGCGCGGGCTGACCCACGGTCGGCTGTCGCAGCGAGGGGCGTCAACCAGGGTTGACGACTCGTCGGACGTCAACCTATGTTGACAGCGTGGTGGCTGCTCGCCACCTGGACCGGGGAGACCCGCTACCGGAGGAACCGATGAAGGAGCCCGACATGACGATGCTCGTCCGCGCGGCCGACGACGACGATCCGCTGCGCGCGCTCGCTGCGCTCCGCGACCTCCGGGACGAGGCCGACCGGCGCGAGGCGCTCGTCGTCCGCCGCGCACGGACCCGCGGGATCCCCTGGGCGGCGATCGCGACGATCCTCGGTGTCAGCCGCCAGGCTGTCCACAAGAAGTACGGCGGCTCGCGCTTCACGCGGTCCTGAGCCTCCGACGGCGGAGGGCCGCCCGCTGACAGCGGACGGCCCTGCGCTCTCCCGCCGACGGCGGACCAGGTGTCAGTGGCCGGCGTCGTGCCAGGTGCGCCCTGCGCCCACCGAGACGTCGAGCGGCACCGAGAGCTCGGCCGCGGCGCCCATCTCGCGGCGCAGGAGTTTCTCGACGGTGTCCCGCTCCCCCGGTGCGACCTCGACCACGAGCTCGTCGTGGACCTGGAGCAGCAGTCGCGAACGGAGATCCTGCTCGTCGATCGCGCGCTGGACGCCCAGCATCGCGACCTTGATGATGTCGGCGGCGCTGCCCTGGATGGGGGCGTTGAGCGCCATGCGCTCGGCCATGTCGCGGCGCTGACGGTTGTCGCTCGTGAGGTCCGGCAGGTAGCGGCGACGCCCCAGGATGGTCGCGGTGTAGCCCGTGACCCGGGCCTCGTCGACGACGCCCGTGAGGTAGTCGCGCACGCCGCCGAAGCGCTTGAAGTAGTCCTCCATGAGGCCCGCGGCCTCACCCACCGAGATGTTGAGCTGCTGCGAGAGACCGAACGAGGACAGACCGTAGGCGAGGCCGTAGGACATGGCCTTGATCTTGGAGCGCATGGCGGGGGTGACCTGGTCGGTCGGGACGTCGAACACGCGCGAGCCCACGTAGCTGTGCAGGTCCTCGCCGGAGCGGAACGCCTCGATGAGGCCCTCGTCGCCCGACAGGTGCGCCATGATCCGCATCTCGATCTGGCTGTAGTCCGCGGTCAGCAGGGTCTCGTAGCCCTCGCCCACCACGAACGCCCGGCGGATCCGCCGGCCGGCCTCGGTACGGATGGGGATGTTCTGCAGGTTCGGGTCGGTCGAGCTCAGTCGCCCGGTCGCCGCGATGGTCTGCTGGAACGTCGTGTGGATGCGCCCGTCGGGGGCGACCGACTTGAGCAGGCCCTCGACCGTCTGGCGCAGGCGCGTGGCGTCGCGGTGCGCGAGCAGGTGCTCGAGGAACGGGTGGCCCGTCTTGGCGAACAGGTCCGCGAGGGCTGCCGCGTCCGTGGTGTAGCCGGTCTTGATCTTCTTGGTCTTGGGCATGCCCAGCTGGTCGAACAGGACCTCCTGGAGCTGCTTGGGCGAGCCCAGGTTCACCTCACGCCCGATCACGTCGTACGCCTCGGTCGCGGCGGTCGCGACGAGCTCGCTGAAGTGCTTCTCGAGCTCGGTCAGGTACTCGACGTCCGCGGCGATGCCGCGCGACTCCATGCGGGCGAGCACGTCGACGAGGGGCAGCTCGAGGTCCTTGAGCAGGTGGTCCGCGCCGCGGTCCCGCAGCTCACCCACCAGTACCTCCGAGAGGTCGAGGACTCCTGCTGCGCGCACCGCGTCCCGCTTGTCCTCGCCCGAGCCGTCGAGCGAGAGGTCGAGCGCTCCCTGGGGCTCGTCGTCGACCGCCTCGACCCGCAGCTCGCGCTTGAGGTGACGGATCGCGAGGTCGCCCAGGTCGTAGCCCCGCTGGTCCGGGTGGCACAGGTAGGCCGCGAGCTCGGTGTCGAAGACCACGCCCTGCAGGTCGAACCCGCGTGCCGCGAGCTCGTGCCACGTGGCCTTGGCCCCGTGGACCACCTTGGGTGCGTCGGCGTCCGCGAGCCACGCGGACAAGGCCTGCTCGTCGACGACCGCGACGTCGGCGAGGTCCACCGCGACCGCTGCGGCGCCGTCGTCCGCGACCGCGAGCGACCACGCGTCCCCGCCCACCGGGGCGGCCTTGCCAGCGACAACGAGGCCCACGGGGCGCTCCTTGCGGGCCGTGAGCCAGCCCCCGAGCTCGCCCTGCCCGAGCACGGCGAGCGAGACGTCGAAGCCCTCCTCGACGTCCTCCTCGCCCTCCGGGGCGAGCGCGAACAGACGCTCGCGCAGGGCCGTGAACTCCAGGGCGTCGAACACGCGGTGCATGGCCTCGCGGTCCCACGGCTGGACCAGCAGGTCGTCGGGGCCCAGCGGGAGCTCCATGTCCGTCAGCAGCGCGTTGAGCTGACGGTTGAGCCGCACCTGGTCGAGGTTGGCCCGCAGGTTCTCCCCCGCCTTGCCCGTGATCTTGTCCGCCGACTCGAGCACGCCGTCCAGGCCGTCGTACGCATTGATCCACTTGGCGGCCGTCTTGGGGCCCACGCCCGGGATGCCCGGCAGGTTGTCGCTCGTCTCACCGACGAGGGCCGCGAGGTCCGGGTAGCGCTCGGGGGGGACGCCGTACTTCTCGAGGACCGCGTCCGGGGTCATGCGCGCCAGGGTCGAGACGCCCACCTTGGGGTAGAGCACCGTCACGTCCTCGCGGACGAGCTGGAACGAGTCGCGGTCGCCCGAGCAGACCAGGACCTCCATGCCGGCCGCGGCAGCCTGGGTCGCGAGGGTCGCGAAGATGTCGTCCGCCTCGTAGTTCTCCTTCTGCAGGACCGGGATGTTGAGCGTCGCGAGGATGTCCTTGATGAGCGGGACCTGCCCCTTGAAGGGCTCGGGGCTCGCGTCGCGCGTGCCCTTGTAGGTCGGCAGGACCTCGGTGCGGAACGAGGCGCGCCCGGCGTCGAACGCGACCGCGACGTGCGTCGGCTTCTCGTCGCGCAGCAGGTTCGTCAGCATCGAGACGAACCCGTAGACGGCGTTCGTCGACTGCCCCGTGGTCGTCGAGAACTTCTCGACCGGCAGGGCGAAATAGGCCCGGTAGGCCATCGAGTGTCCGTCGATCAGCAGGAGGCGAGGTCGCGAAGTGGTGGTCACGAGTGCAAACCTATCCGCTATGACTGACACGCACGGAGCCGAGAGCCCGACCACCTTCCCCGACGACGCGGCACTCGCGGCGCTGCGGGCCAGCACCGCGGGCACACTCATCGAACGCATGGGCATCACGCTCGTCGAGGTCGCGCCCGACCGCGTCACCGGCAGCATGCCGGTCGCGGGAAACACCCAGCCGGCGGGGCTCCTGCACGGCGGCGCCTCGGTGGTCCTCGCCGAGACCCTCGGGTCGATCGCGGCGCAGATCCACGCGGGCGAGGGGCGCGCGGCCGTGGGCATCGAGATCAACGCCACGCACCACCGGGGGGTGCGTTCAGGGTCGGTGCACGGCGTCGCGACGGCTCTGCACCTGGGGCGGACGACCGCGAGCTACGAGATCGTGGTGGTCGACGACGAGGCCCGGCGGGTCTGCACGGCCCGCCTCACCTGCATGGTGCTCGACGGCCGCTGACCGCCGACGACGAGAGACGCCCGGCGCGAAGGTCGTCCTTCGCGCCGGGCCTCTCGTGGTCTCCGGCTGGGTCAGCGGGCCGCGGTCTCGCTCACGAGCGGGACCGCCGACTCGCGGAGGTCCTCCTGGAAGGCACGCAGGTCGACGGGGCCGGTCTGCCCCTCGGTCCGGGCCTTGCGGCGGCGGGCGATGAGGTCCTCGAGGCCACGGGTCCCACGACGCGAGGTGCCCGAGTCCGCCGCAAGGCGGCGCTGGAGCACCGACGTGGAGACCACGCGGTGACCGGCGGCCGGCGCGAACCCGAGCCGAGCGAGGAAGCGCTGGACGCCGCGCGAGCCCGGGATGGGCACGGAGAAGACGTCGACCGCGCCGGTCTGGGCCGCGAGCTCGGCCGTCGCGGTGAGCAGCGCGTGCCCGACCCCACGACGGCGCGCGTCCTGCGAGACGTAGAGGGCCTCGATGTAGAGGCTCGGCTCGTCGTTGAAGATGTGCGGCTCGAGGGCGCGGGCGAGGAGGAACCCGACGGGGACGTCGTCCTGGAAGGCCACGAGGATCGATCCGCCCGGGACCGCGAGGAGGACGCTCAGCTGGCGGACGAGCTTGGACTCGTCCGAGAGGCAGACCTGGGGCCCCGCAGCGGACTCACGACGCGCCTCGGCACACAGCACGGCGACGCCAGGAAGGTCGTCGCCGACCGCAGGCCTGACCACAACTGCTGCACGCACGTGGAACCTCCTCATAGGATCCTCCGACCTCGGAGCACCCCGGTGGCAGACGAGCTACCTGCCACCGACGAGCGCCCCCGGTCATCGATCGACTGATGCTTCGTGAGTGCCCGGTTCGTCGAACTGGACACCTGTCCATGACGATAGCCTTGTTGAGCGTCCCGAACAAAGGGGCAGTTCACAGGCCGATCCCGGGCGATGAGCATGCCGGATCAGGCGCCGCCGACCTGCTCGATCACGGCGTCCGCGACCTCACGCATGGTGAGGCGACGGTCCATCGAGGTCTTCTGGATCCACCGGAACGACTCGGGCTCCGACAGCCCCATCTTGGTCATGAGCAGGCCCTTGGCGCGGTCGACGCGCTTGCGGGTCTCGAAGCGCTCGGCCAGGTCCGCGACCTCGGACTCGAGGGCGCTGATCTGCGAGTAGCGGGAGATCGCGATCTCCACGGCAGGCAGCAGGTCCGAGGGGCTGAACGGCTTGACGACGTACGCCATGGCTCCTGCGTCGCGTGCGCGCTCGACGAGCTCCGTCTGGGAGAAGGCGGTCAGCAGGACCACGGGCGCGACGTGCGCCTTGCCGATCCGCTCGGCGGCCGAGATGCCGTCCAGCTCGGGCATCTTGACGTCCATGACGACGACGTCCGGCTTGAGCTCGAGGGCCAGCTTGACCGCGGTCTCACCGTCGCCCGCCTCCCCGACGACGTCGAAACCTGCCTCGCGGAGCGTCTCGACGACGTCCATGCGAATCAGGGCCTCGTCCTCGGCGACGACCGCTCGACGAGCAGGACGGGCGCCCGACGGCGCGGGCGCGGCCTCGGCCACGGCGCTCGGTTCGGGCTGGATCAGGGGGGGCAGGTCGAGCGGTGCCGTGGCATCGGGCTGCGCGTTGTCGTCACTCACGTCCCTCATCGTAGTAGGAGAACACCCCGGGCGCCCCGCTGGACGGGTGTGATTCTCGTTTCGTCCCGGTTCTGTGGTTCGATGGTCCACGCACCGCAGCGGGCCCCTTGAGGTCCCCTGACGGTCGATGCCCCGGTAGCCCAACCGGCAGAGGCGTTCGGCTCAAACCCGATCCAGTGTGGGTTCGAATCCCACCCGGGGCACCTCTACGTCAGGCCCCTGACCTGCGGAAACACACTCAGAAGAGGCCGATTCAAGGCCTTCATGCGTCAAGCTATGCGTCTATCGCCCCAAGCGGACACCTAGAAGCACCCCGAAACAGCCAGGTGCTGTACGACACATCGCCGCATAGGCGGTGAGTATGAGCACACAGAGCCAGGCACCTGAGACCGCCACCGAGTCCCGCGCCATCAGCACCCTCGACGAGCTGCGCGCGAGCCGGCGAGCCACCATCACCAGGGCCGAGACCGCCCGCATCCTCGACGTCGACAAGCGCACCCTGGACAAGGCCCTCGACGCCGGTGAGATCCCCCACCTGCGCGTCGGACGTCGCATCGTCGTGCCCCGCGAGAAGCTCCTCGCGCTCCTGACCAACGACGTGCCGTTCCCGACCGCTGCATGAGCGCCCGACGCGGACGCCGAGGAGACGGATCGGTTCGGACCTACCAGACGGTCGCCGGCACCCGGTACCGCATCGAGTACCGGGTGCCGGTCGACCCCGACGATCCCGAGGCAGGGACTACGCGCAAGGGTGTCGGCGGATTCACGACCAAGGGCGAAGCGGCGAAGGCGCTGCGGGCGGCCGTCACCGAGGTCGAGACCGGGCGTGCCACCGTCGACACGAAGGTGACCGTGTCCCAGTTCGCCGCAGACTGGCTCGCCGGACGCCGGGCGTCGACGTCGACGGTCGAGACCTACCGCCGCTACGTGCGCCTGCACATCGACCCGTACATCGGGTCCGTGCCGCTGGTGGACCTGCGGGCCGCGCGCATCGCCCGGCTCTACCGCGACCTCGAAGCCCGCGGCAATCACGACCGGGGCAAGGAAGGAACAGGCCTAGGACCCAACAGCGTCCGCAAGGTCCACGCCCTGCTCGTGAGCATCCTGGACGGAGCCCTGGCCGAGCACCTCATCGCCACCAACCCGGCCAAGCTCCCCCAGGCCAACCCTCCAACGGCACGGGAGGTGAAGTCCGCCAAGCCCGAGATCCACCCCTGGACTGCTGCACAGCTCAAGGCATTCCTGAGCTGGTGCCCCCACGACGACACCGACCTGTCGATGGGCTGGATCGTCGTCGGGCGCACCGGGCTACGCCGAGGAGAGCTCCTCGGCTTGCAGTGGCGCGACGTCGACCTCACCGGCCACAAGCTCGCTGTCCGACGCGCGATCGTCGAGGTGAAGAGCAAGGGAAAGCCGACCACCTTCCCGACGGTTCCGCCGAAGAACGGACGCCCCCGCGCTGTCTACCTCGACACCCCGACCGTGAACGCCCTGCGCGCGCAGTTCAACCGCCTCGCCTCCATCGACCCGGCCCTGGTCGGCGCCGACCAGGCCGTGTTCGTCAAGAGCGACGGGATGCTGATTCGCCCAGGAGGCGTCTGGGACCGCTGGCGCGCTGCGGTCGACCGATACAACCGGGGCCGCCCACGCGACGAGCGGCTGCCCGACATCCGGGTGCACGACCTGCGCCACACCCACGCGACCCTCCTGCTCGAAGCCCAGACGCACCCGAAGGTCGTCCAGGAAAGACTCGGTCACGCCAACATCGCCATCACGCTCGACCTCTACTCCCACGTCAGCCCCACCACCCAGCAGGTCGCCGTCCAGAAGTTCGAAGCGTTCATGGACGCCACCGTCTAGACCCGCGACATACCGCCGGGGACCTTCCTGCGCCCTCGCCCCACACCAAGGGTGCCTGCACGTCGCAGCACGAAAGGAAGGGAGCCAGACCATGATCGCCATGTTCGTCATCGGAATCGCCGGAGGCCTCCTCCTACTCTTCCTCCTGCGCACCTTCTGGGCGTTCTTCGTCCTGGCCCTGTGGTGGGTCGTGCTCGCCGTCTCCTTCGTGCTGCGGACCCTGGTGATGCTGGTGGCCCTGCCCTTCCGGATCGCCAACGAGCGTGCACGCGAACGAGCACGAGGCACCGCCACCGACGCCTGAGCCCGTCAACAACAGGGCATGGAGTCCTACGAGCTGCTGCACCCGCGCGACCACCAGTCCGGCCAGTTCGTGGCGAAGGCGGTCGACGAAGTCTCGGGCGGCATGAGCGCCCTGTCCTCCCCCGCTCCCCCAGCCCTGGTTCCCACGGCCGGGCTCGCCGCACGCCGCGACCTTCTTGCCGCGCACGGGTACGTGCCCGCCACCGTGCTGCCGATGGCTGACCTCGGCGGGGTCGAAGCCTGGTGGGACACCCACACGCTGGCAGCCGAGTACGACCCGGTACGCCCGGTGGCCCAGATGCCCGCGACCAGCGACCTCGCCCCCGACCGCCGGGTCGCGCGCCACACCTACGAAGGCCCCGGCACGTCGCTGACGATGCCGAACGTGGCCGCGGTGCGGCGCTTCTCCCAGGCGAACGGCAACGACGTGTTCGACGTTCCGGTCTCCGGCACGGTCGAGGGGCGCGAGGTCACGGGCTGGGCCCGCGTCCAGCAGGTCCGCCCGGGAGTCTGGTCCGCGAAGGTCGTCGGCGCACCCGACAGTCCGCTGGGCGAGGCGGTCTCCGCGGTGCTGGAGTCACGCCGGGTCACGCACGGGCTGCGCGAGGCAGGCGACCTGATCTCGCGGCGGCGCGAGCGCCGGGCGGCCGCCGGCGCCGAGCTGGAGCCGGTCGGCTCGACGTGGGTCACCGCCGTCGGGTACGACCACGCCTCAGGCACGATGGTCACCCGGATCAGCGACCGGAACTACGGGCACCTGGTCAGCGCCGAGGTCTTCGAGAAGGTCCGCGGCGCGTCCTCCCCCGGCGCCGCGTTCAACGCCCTGGTCAAGGGCTCACCGCGCTCGACCGTCGAGCAGTGCCCCGGCTGCGGGCGGATCTACGCGACGGTGTCCACGCACGTGTGCCGAACCTCGAACGCCTCTTCGGACGCAGGCACCAACGCCGGTCGTCAGACCCGGATGAGGGCCCGAGCACTGGCCGTCGCGAACTCGGTCCTGCGCCGGCGCGACTGAGCTCGACGCCGGCGCGGGTCCTGGCGGGCGAGCCTCAGGTCCCGGAGATCTCGTCGAGGTAGCCCTGTGCGTCCAGCGCGGCCTTCGCACCCTCCCCGGCTGCCACGATCGCCTGCCGGTACACCGGGTCCACCACGTCTCCGGCTGCGAACACCCCCGGCAGCGTCCGGGTCCCGCTGGCGTCCAGAAGGCGGGTGCTGGGGTGCTCGACACGCAGGTGCCCGGCCCTGTCGAGGGCGGCTTGGCCGGCGAACAGCGAGGTGCGCGGGGACGACCCGATCGCGATGAAGACGCCTTGCGCGGGGACCAGGACGTCCGGGCCGGTGGCCGGGGTGCACACGACCCCGGCGACTTTGTCCTGGCCGCAGATGTCGGTGACCTGGTGCTCCAGCATGGGCCGGATCTTCCTGTTCGCCAGGACCCGCTCGGCCATGACCTTCGAGGCCCGCAGTTCGGTGCGGCGGTGGACGAGGATGACCTGGTCGGCGAACCTCGTCAGGAACAGTGCCTCCTCGCACGCGGAGTCTCCGCCGCCGACCACCACGACGGTGCTGCCGCTGAAGAACGCCCCGTCGCACGTCGCGCAGTAGCTCACGCCGCGACCGCCCAGGCGCTCCTCCCCCGGTGCCCCCAGGTGCAGGTACTCCGAGCCGGTCGAGACGATGACGGTGCGTGCCCGGATCGGCTCGTCGCCGTACTCGGGCACGATCGTCTTGAGGTCCCCGGTGAGCTCGACGCTGGCGACCTGGTCGAACTCGACCTCGGCCCCGAACCGCACAGCCTGGGCCTGCATGTCGGCCATCAGGGTGGGCCCGGCCACGCCCGCGGGGAAGCCGGGGAAATTCTCCACCTCGGTCGTGGTGGTCAGCGCACCGCCGGGCTGCTCGACGCCGGTGATGACCAGCGGTGCGAGTCCGGCTCGCGCGGCGTACGTGGCGGCGGTCCACCCGGCAGGGCCTGACCCGATGATGACGACGTCGCGAACGGAGGTATACATGCCCTGACCTATGCGCGCAGGACGCGGCCTGCTCGACGTCGTAGGCCCGCACTACCCTCACCCGCATGGGGCAACAGACTCGACCACAGACAGTTCCTGGGGTGCACGTCGCCACGGTCCGCGACTTCGGACGCCTGCTCCGGATCTGGGCTCACGCCCAGTGGAGAATCATCCGCTCGGCGCGCCCCGTGCGCGTCATGTTCCTGATCGCCGCCTCGACCATCGCGGCCCTGACCGTCCCGCTCGTTGCCCTGGCCGGACTCGACGGCGTACTCCAGGTCGCCCTCTGGCTCGGGATCGCAGCCGTGGCCGGCGTGCTGATCGCGGCCGTGTACACGCTGTTCGCAATCGTGGACCCCCGCTCGACGCTCTTCATCAGCGACGACGGGACCTCCACGGTCCTGCTCAAGGTCAGCCCGACGTCGTGGCACATCCTCGACCACATGGCCGGGCCCACCGGCGCCGGACACGGGCAGCGTCTGCGCGCCCAGCTCGGACCGGCGTTGCTCGATCAGGCCGACCGGGCGGGGGTCACGATCACGTTCGGAGCGCGGCCAGACATGGCCCGCCTGTACAGGGCCGCAGCGCACGGATTCACGTGTGAGCGCAAGATCTCGCGGGGCTCGCTCTACGCGAGGGCGCCGCGCCCATAGTCCCCCCGGCGAGCTGGGCCGCGACCTCTTCGAGGCTGACCATGCGCCGGTGGGCGTCGAACCCGACGTGCAGCTGGAGACTGCCGCGCTCGGAGGCCGTCAGGAACTTCGTCGAGTGCGTGTGCCCGTGGATCAGGGGCAGCCCCAGGTCGCGCAGCCGGTACTGCTCGTGACGGTCGACGGGACGACCGTCGGTGTCCCCGTCCCGCTTGTCGCCGACGTTCTTCCATGTCCGCCCATTTCGTATGTCGTCGATGGCCGACCTACCGACACCGAAAGCTCCTGCCAGAAGGTGTGCTGGCTCCGTTGAGGACCTGATAGCGGCGACCTCTGAGGCGGTGAGCTTCGACCCTGGATTGAGTTCGCCGGGTCGGCTATAGCCGGACGCCCACGCAGTTCCATGTCGACGACGATCGGCACTGTTGTCGGCTGGCGTCGTCCATCGCAGGTTCTCGGCCCGATTGTTCGTCGGATTGCCGTCGTTGTGCGCGACCTGCATGCCGTCGGGTCGTGGGCCGTGGAACGCAGTGCAGACAAGGGAGTGGACAGTCACGTTCCTCTTTCCCGTTCCACCAGTGGGCACAGCGATGTACTCATAACCGCTGCCTGCGATCCACGGCTTGAGCACTCTGCCGAACCTACCGAGAACTTGCCCTTCACGGTTGGCGAAGTAGCCCTCAACTCCCACCGGACGCCACTCGGGACCGGCGTCGACCAAGGTCACGCGACTGGCCGCCGTCTGGGGCGCTCGCATGACCGAATCACCGTCGTACGGGAAGTGGGACAGCATGACCTCGGCGCCGTCGATGCGCCTGCGGGCGAAGGCCTGCACGGAGGCGAAGACGTCCATGTAGGGGCGGGCCTGGGTGTGCGCGTTGCGGTGCGCGGGCCACCCCCTGTCGTGGTTGCCCCAGACCAGGTTCTTGATCCCGGGCAGGGGCGCCAGGACGCTCAGGGCGTAGGTCGGGTTCGCCAGGGCCAGGTCGCCGAGCACCCACACGGTGTCCTTCGCCCGGACCTTGGCAACCCACGCGTCGCTCACCGCGTCGTCGTGCTCGGCCGTCTGGTCGAAGCCTCGGGTGTGCGCGACGAAGTCGTGACCGAGGTGAAGGTCGGAGGTGAACCAGATGCTCATGGCGGGGGTCCTCAGGGGTGTCGGTGGCAGGTGCCCGGGATCGGGCGGGTCAGCGGGCGGCGGCGATGACCATGCCGCTGCCGGTGCGCTGGGTCAGGTTCCCGGCGCGGGACTGGTCGCGGGCCCACGTGGCCCGGTCGTCCGCTGCGTCGTTGAGGGGGTGTTTGCCCCCGGCGTGCCCCTTGACCTTGACGAGGGTGACCGGCGGCAGGCCGAGCTCACGGCGCTCGGCGCGCACGGAGAGCATCATCTCGATGATGGTGCGGTTCGAGGTCGGCTTGCCTGCTTGGGTGTGCCAGCCGCGGCGCACGTGGGCGTCCATCCACGTCAGGTACGTGTTCATGGCGTACGCGGAGTCGATCTCGATGGTCAGGTGGCGAACGTGCACGTGGGAGCCGATCGCCTCGACCAGGCCCAGCATCTCCGCAGCCTGGTTCGTGGCCTGTCGCAGCGGCCCGGCGGACCAGTTGCCGTGCTCGTCGACCCACGCCCAACCGGCCGGGCCGGGGTTCCCTGAGCAGGCGCCGTCGGTGGCGAGCGTCAGGTGCTCGACGGGGCTGATGTCGGCGCCGGCGTGGGTGAGCTCGTTGACGCTCGCGGCGCCGGTGCTGGTGTCGGTGATGGTCATGTCAGGACCTATGCGCCCGCGGAGGCGCCGGGAGCCTGGGCCAGGCGCGAGCGGATGTCGATCGCGACCGCCCCGGACCCCTTCCCCACGGTCTCGAAGTGGTGGGCGCACCACGACAGCGGCATCGGGCCAGCGGCGGACGGCACGACGGTCACGACGTAGGCGCGGTGCCCGCAGGAGTCGCAGCGCTCGTGCTCGATGCGGGCGGCGGCGTCCCGGGCCGCGGTGCCGAGCTCCTCGACGAAGACCACGGGCTGGGTGGGTGCGGTTGTTGTGCTCATGCCCCGCACGTGGGTCGGGCCCCCGGAAACCTCCGGGCGGAGCTACGGGGTGAGCGTCTCGTTTTGAACGGCGGCCTCCCCGAACACAGTCCAGCGCTCTGGGATCGTGTCGAATGACGACTTGATCTACTCGGTGCGAATGAAGCGGGTCCGGAGGGCGTCGATCTGCTGGTTGCTGATGCCGAGGCCAGTTCGAGCGTAGTCCTCGATCGTGCCGTACCGGCTGCACAGCTCGTCCAAGGCGGCGTCGAGATAGCTGTCCCGCACCCCGAGGAGTGGTTGAAGGAGTTCGGTGTTCACTCCGGTCGTAGCAAGCGTGTCGAGCATGGGCTGCAGCGCGGGGGCGAGGTCGATGTTGGTCTCGAGGTAGTCGGCGCGTACCGCGTCTTCAGAGGCACCAACGAGGAGAAGGAACGACGCCGCGGCCCATCCGGTGCGGTCCTTACCCGTCGTGCAGTGGAAGAGAGCAGCACCGGTTCGATGCTCATCGATGAGGTCGAGATAGAAGCGCCGGTAGGCGTCTAGCGCAGAAGGCATGCTCACGAACTTGCGGTTCGCGTCGGCCAGGTACTTGTCTGCATGGCCACTGCCGAGCACATTCTCCAGTGCAGCCGGGTCGGCAAGCAGGGTAGGGATGCTCGCGGCGATATTGTCCGGGGCATCGGCGACGACATCAAGCCAGACGCTGCGGATGCCCTCGGGCAGACGGTCGAGCGCGCCCTCACGCTCGGGCGCAGTGCGGAGGTCGTACACAGTCGTGATGTCGAGCTTCGCGAAGGCGTCCTCATCGGCGGCATCGAGCTTCGAGAGCGATGCCGAGCGGTAAAGGATGCCCGACTCTACGACGCCGCCGGTGACGGGGATGCCGCCGAGATCACGCATGTTGGGAGCGCTCGTGAGAAGGACTCGCCGGTCGGGAAGCTGCATGGTCAAGAGAATCTCCATCTCGTGAGAATTCAGGGGCAGACTGCTCAAGCTGTTGCATTGACAAAGTACCGCGGCCTCTCCGCCGCCACATCGCGGCTCGCGATCAACCGAGAAGTCGTTGGCCGAGTGCGCCCTGCCGTTCGTGCGACCTCGCCGACCACCTCATGGGCGCCCAGTCCTCTTTCGACGAGCTGCACGTGATCAAGGTCGCGGCACCTCGGGGGCTGGCAAGGATGGCCGGCGGCGAGTGGAACGCGGAGGCGGTCCGGGCCTACGACATGACTCGCGACCTGAACTCGGCACGCCAGGGCTGACCGCCCCCCGAGCTGCCCGTCAACATCCTTTGTACCGGGGGAATCTCCCGGACGGTCCACCGCATAGGTACGCGGCTGACCCCTCTCGACCCCTCCTGGAAGGTACTGACGACCGCCATGGCAATCACGATCCACTCCCAGCCGAACTGCGTGAACTGCGACGTGACGAAGGCTCTGCTCGACAAGAAGGGCGTCGAGTACAACCTGATCGACATGGTCGACCAGCCCGAGATCGGGCGCCGCGATCAAGGCCGAAGGATGGATGCAGGCCCCCGTCGTGAAGGTCGACCTCCCAGGTCTGAAGACCGAGTGGGACGGCATCAACTTCGAGAAGCTCCGCCAGGCCGTGGCTGCCGCCCAGAGCTGACCGCGCACCCGCCTGGCGAACCACCCAGCCCCGTTCGCCCTCGTCCGGGTTCACGCGGCGTCCGGGGCCGGGGCTCTGGTTCGCCCGGTGCGAGGCGGCGCGCTTGGCACAGTATTTCCACCACACAAACCCCCTCCTTCTCCGCTGGGCCGGACATACCGGGACAGACGTCTCAGATCGTGGTAGCGTTCCCGACTGTCACAATCAAGGAGGATCAGACATATGCGACACTCATTGTCGAGGATCATGCCCGCGCTGACGGGATTGGTTGCGGTGGGGCTTCTCTTCGGAGCGACCCCAGCAGCTTCTGCCACTGCACAGACTCCCCCCAGCACAGCCCTTACCGCAGCGGCAGAAGATGACCCGATCATTCAGCCGATGGACGCCGCCAGCTGCCAGTGGGCCCCGGGAGCAGCCGGTAACACCCATTGCTTCAGCGTCTATGGGAAGCCCGCCAAGGGCCCATTCATCTACAAGGTCATCGACGAGTTCATGGGTCTTAACGCTGGAAACATCTGCTCCGCGACCGCGGAGATCAAGTATCACCCCGCCTGGGCCACCGGCACCTACACGCGAACGATCCCGAACGCAGGATGCGCAGGGAGCGCGATGCAGCTCAGCTGGTTCCCCAATGAGAACATGAAGGTCGGATCCGACATCTGCGGCCGACAGAAGAACAACAAGACAAACCAGGCCTACACGGCATGGATCTGCCACAAGATCGGCGCCGCGTAGTCGGCATGCGCAACCCGAACCGCCTCCGCGGTTCGGGTTGCGCGCTTCTCACCGCGGCAATACTCGCTGGGTGTTCTGCCACGACTCCGGAGGAAGGGGACACACCCGTCCCCTTCACCCCTACGACCACCTTCGACGACACCCCTCTCGCCGACCTTTCGGATTTCGAGGCGTCAATCTTCAAGGACGGGAACGTCACGGATGACGAACTCGCAGAAGCAACTGACGTTGTGAAGTCCTGCCTGCTCGACGCAGACATCGAGATCGAGATGTACGACGACCTGGCACGCCCGTCGTCCGTCTCAGCCCTGTTCCCAAGCGAGCCGGAGTACTACGCAGCCGAGCAGGATTGTCGAGCGAACGTCAACGCCGTCGAGGAGGTTTGGATTCTCCTGAATGCACCCAGTGCTACAGATCTAGAGAACGCCGGGCGCACCTTCTCTGACTGCATTGCGACCCTTCAGGGAGCAAGCACTGGCAGGAGTTTTGAGGACGCCGTTAAGTTCTTCAACAGCGAATCCGAATCCGCCACCCTAGATGCAGGCAAGGCGTCCTGCGCTGCGGATTACCGACAAGTAGCCACCGAACCATCCCCAGGACTTGGCGAGACTTGGGCGAAATATACATCTCAACTCAATCTGAAACCTGGAGCTTCCGAATGAGACTATTCAAGCGCGCAATTATTGCCATCGCCGTGGCCGCAGTTGTCACCGCGGGGGCGGCAGCCCCGGCGAACGCCTCCCCCTCAAGCGACGAGCCGGTCGTGACTCGCTCGGTGCAGGTCTTCCTCTCCGAGGATGGCTTCACCGCAGCACCAATCCAGCCGATGGCACTGGGATGCACCGGGGCACCGGGCGGATTCGGCAACATCTGCCTGACCACCAACATGAGCGGGAGTCGCATGATCTCCGCAAGGGTGGCACACAACAACACCACGCAGAACATGTGCAACATGACAGCCGAACTTCGGTACACGCTCGCAAGCTCAACGGGCATCACGGTCCAGACGGGCTTTGCGGGAGGCTGCACGCCGCTCACCAAGTGGGTCAACTTCAGCAAGTCGGTCAACCTCCGCTCCGGGACGTCTATCTGCGCTCGCATCAAGGACGACGCGACGGGCGGCCTCTGGACCAATCAGGCATGCCACGGGGTCGGCTAGCAACTACTGAACTCTCCGCAAAGCCCGACCTTTCGCTCGCCAGGCAATGGGCAAGATCGAGCCCCTCTGGGTGAGGTCAGCCACGTCAACGCCGCGCCCCTCAGCACCCCCGAGCGGAGCACAGCGTTGACGTGGCTGCGATGGGCGGGACAGCCACTCGGCCCGTATCGCACCCACGCTGCGCCACCCCCGGGCTTGAACCGTCTTGAGAGTTGACCACGCTAACTCTGCATGGCAGAGTTAGGACCATGACGACGACATCGAAGTACGTCGAGCTCGTAGGGGCTCAGCAACGCGCAGCGCGGCACGCGACGTCAATGCCTCTCTTCGTGAACGCACTGGCAATGTGCTACCTGACATACGTGCGGTTTGTTGATCCGGGGCAACTTGCCGCGGCGACCCTCACCCCTATGGTCGCCTACGCGGCGCTACTCCTAGCGATGTTGCTGCAACGACAACTCACGGGCGTCGGTTTGGGTCGCGACCGCTACGGAATTGTCGCCGTCGGGGCGATCGGTCTCGTGGTCATATTCGGCCCTTGGGCCTTCAGCCTGCTCGGCGCATCATTCTTCTTGGGGCTAGGGCTCGTCATTCTCGGAGTGCGCGCGCGCGACGCCTGGCTTTGGATCCCAGGCACAGTATTGATGGTTGCCGGGCCGGCGATCACCTTCGCCAGCCCCGGACTCTATATCCTCACGGCATGCACGGTCGGAATGCTCGCCGTGTCCACAACCGCCCTTGTTCGAGAGCAACGAACTGCCAAGATTGATATCTCGTGACCGCACCGTCCGAACCTCATCCGCTCGCGCGACTTGACGAGTCGGTTCATCAACGTACAAGGCTCGGCGTTCTGGCGATCCTCGCGGAGATCAACGAGGCGGATTTTTCGCACCTGAAGAACGCACTCCAGCTTACCGATGGCAACCTCGGTCGACACCTTGAAGTCCTTGTTCAACATGGGCACGTTGAACTCCGAAAGGGAAGCAGCGCAGGGCGAAGGCGAACCTGGGTCCGGCTCACACCTCAAGGTAGGCGATCGCTAATGTCCGAGGTTGAGCTCTTGAAAGTCCTCGTGTCGACCCTTGAGGCTAAGTAGCCTCGACGACCAAGCCGCCGGGTAGGTACATGGGTCAAGGGGAGCTCCTACGCTCGATGGTGAGATTCGTCGACGGCTCCGGTTCGCTCCCTGGCGTGCTCGTGCTCGCGGGGCGGTGCCGGTCCAGCCGACACCATAGGCGTCCGCCCACGGCGCACCCCGTCAACACACGGACATGAGCACCCACGACTTCGACACTGACGCCCACCCCCGCCAGAGCGACGGCAAGTTCGCGACCAAGGCCGTGAGCGAGGCGCCCGGCGGGCTCAGCTCCCTGGGCTCGCCCACGCAAGGCGAGCAGGCTCCCGACCTCTCCCAGATGATCGACTACTCGACGGAGGTCGAGCACGACGCCCACGCCGAGCTGATGTCGCAGGTCCCGGACCACCCGCGGGTCCGGCGCGCGAAGGCCCGCTCCGCCATCGCGGCGGCCGACCGTAGCGAGCTCGTGCTGAACGAGGGGCAGGAGGCGTTCGTCGACGACCTCGTCTCTGGCCGGGCGCCGGGTGCGGACAGCATCCTGGACGAGGCGATCCACCGCGAGGTCGAGCTGCGTCGCGTGGACCCCGAGCTCGACACATCGGCGATCGGCGCTCACCTGATCGAGAACGCGCTGGCCGTCGAGCAGGAGTTGACGGTGCGCGAGCAGGCCCGCACCTACGTGCCCACGGGGCTGCCGCAGGACCCGCAGGAGCGCGCGGCGTACCTGCGGGACGCGTACGAGCCGGACGACCCCAAGGCTCACTCGCTGCGCTGAGACGAACAGACGGCCGGCCCCTGGCTTCCAGGTGGCCGACCGTCGTCATGCGCTGCGGCTCGGGGTCAGCGCAGACCTTCGATCTGAAGCGGTGCGACCTGGCCGCTGCGGTAGGCGAGGTCGATGCTTGGGCCGATGTCCTCGAACACGGTCCGCCCCGACGGCAGGACGGTGTGCGGCAGGAACTCGGCCTCGAACGTCACGATGCCTGCGTCGACGGCCTCCAGCTTGGCCTTGACCATCAGCGCCAGCGCTCGCCACCGCTGGCGGACGGCCTGCTCGTACTGCTTCTCGATCTCCGCCTCGGTCCGAGGGGTCCCGCGCGCGGGGGTGTGGGTGAAGGCCCGGTCGTCGCGGGCGGGCAGCGGCAGGACGAAGCGGATCTGGCGCCCGTCCTTGACGAACCCGATGGCGGCACGCCCCTCGGTCCACCCGTAGGTGAACGTCGTGGCCCCGTATCGCCTGAGGGTTCGCTCGATCTCGGACCGGGAGCGATCGGAGGGGACCCCCGTGCTCTCTGCGTAGCGGCTCATTCCCCTGTTCCGTCCTGACGGGCCGCGACCGGTGAGGCCGGCGGCGTGGTGGTGCTCGACTCAGCTGCTGCGCACTTCGCCCAGGCGTGCGGTGAACATGTCGACGAAGGCCGCGGCCCCGTCGGTGCTCTCGGCCTCGATCTCCTGGAGGGTGGCCGAGAGCGACTGCGCGCCGGCTTCCAGGCGTTCGTGATCCTGGTCGATGGTGTGGATCTCGAAGGAGTCCACGGGGCTCGAGGAGCGGATCTCGTCGTGCACGGTCAGGAAGACCCCGACCAGACGCCGGGGCATGACTGCGGCCAGGACCATGCACAGCTCGGTCAGGACCTGGCGGCGGTGCTCGTCGGTCTGGGAGGTGTCCGGGTCGAAGAGCTCGTCGATCATCTCGATCGCCTCGCGGGTGGTCACGCAGATCCCGGCGTCCTCGGCGGCGGCGCTGACGTCCAGCGCGAGGGTCTCGATGTTGACGACGCGGTCGGTGAACTCGCCGAGGTCGATCTTGTCGAGCACCTCGTCGTCGTCCCCGCCCAGCCAGGCGCCCACGCGCTCTTGGACCGCGGGGTCTTCGATGTCGAGCCCGTACAGCGACAGGACGTCCACCCAGGTGCCCTGGTCGGGGTCGTAGAGCCCGCTGGTGATCGCGACCAGGGCGATGCGGGTGGCGATGTGCTCGTTCTCCTCGGTGAAGGTGACGTCGAGCCCTTCGGTGGGGACCTGGTGTGGTGCGGTCGCCGATTCGGGCATCCAGAGCAGCGGGTGCCACATCATGGCGGGGTTCATCTCCTGCCACCGCATGCCGGGGCCGCGGCCCTCCCAGTCGGGCAGCGGCACAGCGCAGCAGGTGCTCACGATGAGGTCTGAGGGCTCCAGGCCGGTGTCGAGGGAGAACTGGACGGCTCGGGCGACCAGTTCGTGCGGCGAGTCGATCCCGAGCAGTCCCTGTCCTTCCTCGGTCAGGTACTGGCGGCGGCGTGTGGACATGGTGGCGGGGCTCCCTTGTGCGGAGGGGCTGGGGTGGTCTCCGCTCCCCTGCCTCTATGCGCAGAATCGGCACCTTGGTGACGGGGGTGGGGACGTCGACGCGGGCTCCACCCGAGCAGGATGCTGACAGTCGCGCGAGGCGCTGTCGCCATCTTGGGCAGGCCTCCGCGACGGGCGCGATCTCTACTTTCGGCGCATCGGTGACCTACCGCTCTGTACGGACATCGACGTCCCAGCTCGGTTTCGCACGTCGAGGGCCTGGCCTCTACCCCCAAACGGCCTTCGGGTGCCCCAACTAGTCCGACTATGCCCGGAAAGCACCACTCCAGAACTCCTCCCGGCCCGAGGTCGAGTGGATTGATATAAGCGCAGGTCAGAGCCCTATAATCATATAACTCATGAGAATCACGTCGAGAGATAGATACACCTACTAGGGCTATAGGCATCAACCCCATCTCCCTTGTAGGGGAAGTTGATACCTCCCTCTCTCTATGGTGGTCCTACAGGCGCCGGAGTAGCTGGATTCCAGGAGTTTCGCGCTCTGACCTGCACAAACACCGATCCGAGGCCGTGATTGTGCCCGGAGTCGCAGGAGCGAGCCCGGGAGCCACGGCCCCGAAACCTGCCCTGACCTGCGCAAACGCTCACCACCCCATCGGAGCCGCCTGACAACCCCGCCCGAGCCGGGTTCTGCGCATAGGTCCGGGCATGGCAAACCCCTCCAAGGCCAAGGGCGACCAGGCCGAGCGCGACGCCCTCGCGTACCTGCTCGACATCTGCGACGGCGACCCGCACCTGCGCCTGAACCCGATGCGTCAGCTCGGTGCCGGACGGCGTGACGACATCGGAGACCTCGCGGTCCTGGACGACACCGTCGTCCAGGTCAAGGCCTGCAACCCCCGGACCCTGGTGCGCTCTGTGCGCTCCGCCGCCGAGGGGGCCCTCGCCCAGCAGGCCAACGCCCTGACCCCCTACGCGGTCGGCATGACGAAGTTCCCCGGCGCGCGCACCCCCACCGTGCGTTGGATCGCCTCGACCTACCAGTGGCCCGCCGAGCTTGACCCCGACGCCGGCGTGCGCGAGTTCGGGACCGCGGTCGCCTCCGCCCTGGTCTACGTCCGCGACGACACGAGCCCCGCCCCGCGCACCCACCGGGTCGCCCGGATCTCCGGACGAGGCCTGCCCCCGATGTTCGTGGCCCCGTTCGAGGCCTGGCTCGACGCACGCCGCGCAGCCCTGATCCCGTCAACAGTCCCGTAGCGCCAACGGGGCGCTGAGCAGGGGCAAGACGCATAGGGACGGGCATGTCGATGAATGAGCAGCCGAGCGGCGAGAGCCTTGACGACTGGGACATGTCCGCCGATCTGCCCACCGGGTCCACGACCCACGTCGCCACCGACGCTGCTGACTTCGCTGCCGACTTCGCAGCGCCCCTCGACACGCCCGCTCACGAGCCTGCCCCCGAGGCGAGTACCGAGTCGAGCACCGAGCCCACCGCGGACCTGAGCGCCGACGTCGCCGAGCCCGCAGCCCTCGACGCCGCCGCCCCGGCCCCCGAACCTGAGCTCGCTCCGGCCGGCCGCGGATTCGTGCACCTGCACCTGCATTCCGAGTACAGCCCCCTGGACGGGCTCGGCCAGCTCCCCGACGTCGTGGCGGCTGCCGCGGCCGACGGCAACCCCGCGGTGGCCTCCACCGACCACGGGACGCTCTCGGGTGCGTGGAAGCTCGACACCCTGGCCCGCCAGCACGACATCAAGCCGATCATCGGCGTCGAGGCGTACCTGGCGTTCGGCTCGCGCCTGGCCCGTGAGACCGGCGAGGTGGACCCCGACGACGAGGACAACGAGGACGTCACCAGCGAGGGCGAGGGCGAGGACCGCCGCAAAACCAAGCGCGCTCGGCAGTACATGCACCTGACGCTGCTCGCGGCCACGCCCACCGGCTGGTCGAACCTGGTCCGGATCGTCAACGAGTCCCAGTCCTCCGCGTCGTTCTGGTCCAAGCCCCGCATCGACTACGACCTGCTCGCGGCGAACGCCGAAGGCATCATCGTGCTCACCGGGTGCCTGGGCGGGCCCCTGGCCTACCACCTGAACCGGGCCACGCTCATGGACTCCCGCGCCGAGGCTGCGCGCGACCAGGTCGAGGCCAGGTCCCAGCGTGAGCAGGCCGCGGCGATGCGCGAGAAGGCCCGCTGGCACCTCGACCAGATCATCGACGCCGTCGGCTCGCAGAACGTCTACATCGAGGTCATGGATCACGGCATCCCCGCCCAGGCCCGCGTCACCACCGAGCTGCGCAAGATCTCCGAGGAGTCCGGCATCGCGCTGGTCGCCACGAACGACGCCCACTTCGTGCACGCCGACCAGGGGCGTGCGCACGAGGCGTGGCTCGCGGTCTCCTCCAAGAAGACCCTGAGCGACCCCAAGCGCTTCCACTTCCACGGCCACGGCCACCACATGCGCACCGAGGCCGAGATGCGGGCCCTGTTCGACGGCGCCGACTGGTGGCAGGAGGCGTGCGACAACACGCTCGTCATCGCCGAGCGCTGCGCTGCGCGGGTCCTGCCCGAGCCCAAGATCCGGCTGCCGAAGTTCCCCACCCCAGCCGGGTTCGAGGACTCCACGGCGTACATGAAGCACCTGGTCACCCAGGGCGCGATCCGCCGCTACGCCCCCGAAGGTACCCCGGCCGACGCCGGGTCCTCGGTGCTCGACGCGGAGGTCCGGGCACGCCTGAACCACGAGTTCGAGGTCATCAAGGGCCTGGGGTTCGTCGACTACTTCCTGATCGTGTGGGACGTCATCGAGTGGGCCCGCACCCAGGGCATCCGGGTCGGCGTCGGGCGCGGCTCGGCCGCAGGCTCGGTCGTCTCGTACTGCCTGGGCATCGTGGGTGTGGACCCGATCCGCCACGGCCTGCTCTTCGAGCGCTTCCTGGACTTCACGCGCGCCGAGCTCCCCGACATCGACACCGACTTCGAGAAGGGTCGCCGCGGCGAGGTGCTCGCGTACTTCGCCCAGCGCTGGGGCTCGGACTCCGTCGCCCAGCTCGGCACGTTCGGCATCGCCCGCACCAAGGCCGCGATCAAGGACGCCGCCCGGGTCCTGGACGCCACCACGCTCGGCAACCGCATCTCGTCGAAGGTCCCCAGCGCAGGCGGCAAGCCGCTGACGTTCGCAAGCCTGGACGACCCGAGCGAGGGTTCGGCCGCGGAGTACCGCAAGGTCCTGGCCGCAGCCGGCGCGGAGGGCGCCGAGATCATCGACCTGGCCCGCGACTTCGAGGGCACGACCCGCCAGCCGGGCCTGCACGCGTGCGGCGTGGTGCTCTCCGACGAGCCGTTGACGGCCCTGATCCCCACGCGCCGCAACCGCTCCAAGACCGCTGAGGTGGGCGCCCCGCGCATCACCGAGTGGGAGGGCTCGGACATCGAGGCGTACGGCCTGGTGAAGATGGACCTGCTGGGCCTGCGCACCCTGGACGTCATCTCGGCGTGCGTGGCGCTGGTGGCGCAGAACACCGGCGAGGTCGTCGACCCTGATGCCCTGGACCCCGACTCCCCCAGCCACCCGGAGCGTTCGCACCGGGCCTGGCAGATCCTCCAGGCCGGGCGCACCGCCGGGGTGTTCCAGCTCGACTCCTCGGGCATGACCCGGCTGTGCGAGCAGGTCTCCCCCGACTCGATCGACGACCTGTCCGCGCTGGTGGCACTCTTTCGGCCCGGCCCCCTGTCGGCCGGGATGCACGAGCGATACGCGGAGCGTAAGAACGGGCGCGAGCAGGTGTCCTACGACTACCTGACGACGAACCCGGACGAGGTCGCGGTCATCGGCCAGGTGCTCGACCAGACGTTCGCCACGGTCGTGTTCCAGGAGCAGCTCATGCAGCTCGGCGAGGTCGTAGCAGGGTTCGACGCCGCCGAGCGCAACCGCCTGCGCAAGGCTGTCTCGAAGAAGAAGGCCGACGAGGTCGCGGCCGTGCGCGGGCTTTTCATGGCCGGGGGCGTGCTCGACCACCACAAGGACGGCACGGCCAAGGTCGCGTTCTCCATCCCCACCCTCGAACAGCTCTGGAAGACGTTCGAGGGCTCGGCTGCCTACCTCTTCAACAAGAGCCACTCGGCTGCCTACGCGCAGGTCGCGTACGTCACCGCGTACCTGAAGGCGAACTGGCCGCACGAGTACGCGGCGGCGCTGCTGTCCGTGACCGAGGACGACGACAAGCGGTTCGTGACGCTCGTCGACCTCGCCGCGGAGGGCCTGACGGTCCTGCCCCCGGACGTGAACCTCGGGCAGGTCTCGACGTCCTCGGACGGCACCTCGGTGCGCCTGGGACTCAGCGAGGTCAAGGGCGCTGGCGAGGACACGGCCAAGATCGTCGCGGCCCGGGACCTGGGCGGACCGTTCACGTCGCTGGTCGACATGATGGAGCGCTCACAGGTCAGCGTGACGCTCGTCGAGGCGCTCATCGAGGCTGGCGCGTGCGACACGTTCGGGCCCCGCCTGGGCCTGATGATGATCTCGCGCTCGTTCCGGTCCACGCCCGCGGCCAAGCCGGGTGCAGCACCGCGCCCCGCCGCCGCCGTCCACCACCTGCCGGTCCCGAACGCCCACTGGGGTGTGGCTCAGCGCGCCGCTCGCCAGCGCGCGACCCTGGGCTGTGTCCTGGGCCCGCCCCCGCTGGTCACGTTGAGCTCGCAGCTGCGGTCGGTGACGGTGACCGGCTCGCGCGGCGAGTCGGGACGTCCTACGCCACTGCACCGGGTCCGCCTCCAGGGCGACGGGACGCGCGCGGACACGATCGCGATGATCTCGGCCTGGGCGCCGCGGACCTACGCCGGCGGGCGGATGGTGTCCCTGACTCTGGAGGGCTCCTCCTGCACCATGAAGGGCGTCGCGTTCGACTCGACGTGCGCGAACATCGTGCGCGAGTTCGGCGACGCCGACCCGCAGGTGGGCGACATCGTCGCGGTCAACGCGAAGGTGAACGTCTCCGAGCGCGAGTACGAGCGCACCGACGAGTCGGGTGAGACCTCGATGGTCGTCGAGACGAGCACAGAACTGATGGTCAACCGCCTGTACCCGCTCGACATCCAGGACCCCACGACGGTGGACCTGGCCCCGGTGGATGCTGGCGTCCTGGACTCGCTCGCGGTCCGCGACGACCTGTTCGCCGCTCCGGCCCCGGCTCCGGTCGCCGTCGAGGGCGAGGACCTCCTGGACCAGGGCACGACCACGGGCACCCAGCCCGCGCCTGCCCCCGACGCTGCGCCGGTCGTCGAGCCCGTCGTCGAGCCTGCCCCGACTCCGGCGCCTGCGGCCGTCCGCGACGACTTCGGGTTCGACGATTTCGGGCCCGACCCGCTGGAGGCCATGGCGTTCGCCGACACGTTCGACCCTGAGGCCGACCGGGCCCGGCGCCTGGCGGACCTGTCGCTGAGCGCGGCCACGACCGTCCAGGCGTCCACGCCGGTGGCCCCCGTGGCTCGCGGCGTGCTCCCGGTCCTCGCGATCCACGTCTCGAAGGACTCCTCGTCGTTCGACCTGGAGCTCGTGGGCGGGGACGTGTCGCGCACCGTCAAGGGGCTGCTGGTGTCTCACCCCAACCTCAGGAAGCCGCCCGCGGGCTGGCGCGAGCAGCCCTCGACCTGGATGGTGCGCACGCCCCAGGACGGCGCGCCGGTCGCGGTGGTGCTCGTCATGGCCCCGGCCCAGTACGCAACGCACCAGGTCACGGGGGACTTTTCTGGCATCAGCCCCCACGTCGACAGGCAGCAGGTTGCCCCGGCGCCCGGTGTCCCCACCGACAACGGGTGGCACCCGCTGAGCGACCAGCTCGATAGCACGACCCCGCAACGCCCCCAGGCCCCCAGGTCCATGACCGAGGTGGCGCCGTGAACCAAGGAGACGAGAGCTTGAGCGCTCAACAGATCAGGCCGCTGACCCACGTGTGGATCGACCTGGAGACCACGGGACTGGACCCGCGCGAGGACGAGATCGTCGAGATCGGCGTGGTCGGCACCGACCGTGAGCTCAACGAGCTGTTCGCCGCCTCGTGGCTGCTGGCCCCCACCGCCCACGGCTTCGAGCGGATGATGTCGAACGAGGTGGTCGCCCAGATGCACGAGCACAGCGGCCTGCTCGCCGACCTGCGCGCCCTGGACGCCGGCGCACCCCAGCTCGACGACGTGCTCGCCGAGATACTGGCCATGGCCGACCTGCACGGCGCGGTCCACGGCAAGACGATCCTGTCCGGCTCGGGCGTCGCCGAGTTCGACCGCCCGATGCTGACGGCCCGCGCGCCCCAGTTCGTCTCCGCTCTGCACCACCGCTCCCACGACATCGGCATCCTGCGCCGCATCTGGGAGCAGGCCACGGGCGAGTTCCTGGTGACCACGTCCTTCGGCAAGCCGCACCGGTCCCTGGACGACGCGCGGGACCACCTGGCTGAGGCGCGCGTCTTCCGCTCGCTGTTCGCCCTGGTGCATGCCTCGGGTCTGGACCAAGTTGTCCTCGGTCAGGTGGCGTCGTGACCGAGCCTTCGCGCCCACCAGGTTCGTCCTCGCGCATCGCGGTCGCCGCCCGCATCGTCAACGCGTACCAGGATGACGACATCGACGACCTGGAGAGCTACATCGAGCAGATCCCGATCGCTCAGGTGCTGGCCGGGCTCGTCGAGCTCGCCTCCCACCTGAGCGAGATGGCGTGCGCCGGGCGCACCGACGGGTCCACGCCCGAGGACATCCTGGATGTGCTCGTCAAGGCCGTCGAGGAGCATGACAACCCGGCCAGCCCCACGACGACCTAGGCCCAGAGGCTACGGGCGCGCGCACTCGGCGAGGAAGGGTCCGCCCTCACCCGCGGTGACGTAGACCCCGGTCCAGTCTTCCGACAGGACGGAGGCGACCGCGTTGCAGATCCCGGTGGCCTCCTCGGCGTTCTCGACCTTGTCGTACAGGGTCGTCACGACGGTGATCCGCGGGTAGTCCCGGTCGGAGAAGCTCTCGATCGCGGACCAATGGGAGTCCTCGGGCCACCCGTAGTTGGAGGCGAACGCTGCCTCGACGCTGGCCGCGCCGACCTGCTCGGGGGCTGGCGCCGGGGCGCTTTCCGCCGCCTCGGGCTCCTTGCCCTGGGAGACCGCTGCGCAGGTGACGGTCAGGTCGACCGTGGTGCCGGCCTCCACGCGCGAGTCCGCGGCCGGCGACTGGTCCGAGACGGTGCACGACTGGTCCTCGCCCGACTGCACGCTGGGCTGGCTGACCTGCACCGCCAGGTCCTTCGCGGTGAGCGTCGTCGTGGCGTCCTGGACGGCCATGCCCCGCAGGGAGGGCACCCGGACCTCGTCGTCGGATGAGCCGGAGCACGCCCCGAGGAACGTGACGGCGGCGATGAGGGCAAGGGCTCTGGGAGCGAGATGGCGCATGGGGTCGATCATGCCGGTCCGGCGCCGGGCCAAGGCCCGGGCAGCGGGTGAAACCTCAGCGGCGAGACCTGGCCCGCTGTTCTGCGCATAGGTACCTGTGAGGCCCGAGCCAGGGCTTCACCCCGCACGGTTCGTCCGTACGGCACACCGAGGCCCCGCAGTGGGCGCAACGAAAGGCATCCCCATGAACCACGTCACGTTCGTCGGCAACCTGACCCGTGACCCCGAGGTCGTGTTCTCGCCCTCCGGTCTGGCCCGCGCGAAGGTCTCGATCGCGCTCGACCTCCCGCCCACCCGCGACGGCGAGAAGGAGCGCGACCCCGAGTTCCGCAACATCACCGTCTTCGGCAAGCAGGGCGAGAACGTCGGGGAGTCCCTCTCCAAGGGCGACCGCATCGTGGTCGTGGCCCGCTCGGAGACCTACAAGGTCGCCGTCCAGGTCGACGGTGAGGACAAGACGGTCGTCGCGACGAGCTACGTCGCCCAGCACATCGGCCCCGAGCTGCGGTTCTCCACGGCCAAGCCCGTGCGCAACCGCAAGGCCGGTCACAGCAACGGCAACGGGTCCTCGAACGGCACCTCGAACGCTGCGGCCCCGGCCGCGCGCCAGCAGGCTGCTGCGCCTGCCGCCACGGCTGCTCCGGCGGCGGCTGCGGACGGTTCGGACGACTTCTAGGGGTCGCCCATCGTCGGGCCGGTGCCCTGTCCCGCATGCCACCGGCCCGGCACCCAGCGAAGCCCATCTCCTGCTCCACCAGGGGGTGGGCTTCGCTGGCACACCGCGTGTTCGACCATCGGAAAGGGCTAGGCGATGTCGCTCAAGGAGCCGCACGACGTGCGCACCACATCGGACGTGTGGGGTGCGTTCGACGACGACGCGACGTCCCGACGACCCCGACGAACCAGGTCTGGCGGGTCCGGCCCCGGCAGCACGAAGGGACCTGGACTGTGCACCCCGGTCCCCGTCTCCCCGCTGTTGCGCACCCGGTGGCAGACGCTGCGTTGGCGCACCGGGGCGCGGTGGTCGAAGGTGACGGCGATGGTGCTCGTGCTGAGCCTGGGGGCTGGCTTCGCGTCCGCCGCCGCGGGCCTGTGGGCTCCAACTCAGGTCTGGGCCCACGTCACCGGGGGCGAGCCCGTCTCCACGATCTCCCCGGAGCAGGCCCTGAAGAACCGGCGCCTGGCCGAGGGGGTCGCTGCCCGCGAGATGGCCATCGCCAAGGAGAACCTGCGGGTCGCCCAGGAGGCCGCGCAGGAGCGCCTGGCCGAGCAGGCTCGTGTCGCCGAAGAGGCACGCGTGGCGGAGGAGGCTCGGGTGGCTGAAGAGGCCCGCGTCGCCGAGGAAGCTCGGGTCGCCGAGGAGGAGCGCCTGCGCCTGGAGGCTGAGGAGCTCGAACGTCAGCGCCAGGCCAACACGGGGACCTCACCCCAGACCGGCACCGGTACGGGCACCACGCCGTCCCAGCCCAAGACGAACCCGGCCCCCGCTCCGAACCCCGCTCCGGCGCCTGCTCCGGCACCGCCGAAGACGACCTCGACCTCGACGTCGGTCTCCTGTGCCTCAGACGCCTCGGTCACGTTCTCGGCGTCCGGCGGTGGCACGGTCTCCATCTCGGTCAGCGGGTCGGCCTCGGGGTCGCGCTCGGGCAGCGGGTCGACGTCCGTGACGGTCTCGGTTCCGGCTGGTGGCCGGGTCTCGGCGACCGCGTCGGCGACCGGGTCGATCGCGATCTCCTCCTCGTGGTCGGGCTCGTGCTCGTGAGCGCGCTCGAAGACCTGCCGGGCCGGGTGCTCGCGTTCGCGGACGCCCAGCCTGGCCTGGTCGCCGTCGTGGTGCTGGTGCTCGTCGTCGCGGTCGTGGGGCCGCTGCTGCGTCCGAGCCCCTCGCGAGGTGACTGCGACCCTCAGCGACTGTTCACCCCTGCCCAGCGCCATGAGGGGTTCGCTCGCGCGCAGGGCCGGTGCGAGCACGTCGGCTCGTTCGGGCTGCGCTGCTCGGCGCGCCCCACGCACGGCGACCACGTCTACCCGTGGTCCCGCGGGGGTGCGACCGCCATGGACAACTTCGCCGCGCTCTGCCAGCTACATAATGCGCGAAAGGGCGCGAAGGCCCCGTCGGCGTTCTACATGTGGCGCCTGGCGCGTCGCCGTCGCCGCTACTTCCCGCCGGGGGTCCCCACTCGCGTCGAGTGGCGCATCGGCCTGAGCCGCTGAGCGGACATTCTCCGCATGGATGCAGGCATGAGCGATGGTCACGAGGAGCGGGTGGACGGTGAGGGCGCGGACAACGCTGCGCCCGCACCGGGTGAGGTGGCGTCCCCGAACACCGAGCGCTCCCCCGCCAATCCTGCCCCCGCGGTGAACCCTGCCCTGGCAGGACTTCAGGCCCGGCCTCCGGCGCGCGCACGCGACCTGCTGGGCGGCGCCCAGGGCACCAACGAGACCCCTGCCCCGGGCGCGCCGAGCGACGGCCAGGGCCCCGCTCCCCGCCAGAGCCTGCTGGGGCGTCTGGGGGGCTCGAAGGTGCCCGCTGCGGGGGCCGGGGCGACGAGCGCTGCCGCGGGCGCGGCCCAGGCGGGCGGTGGTGCCGCGAAGGCTGCCGGTGCCGGGGCCACTGCTGGTGGGGCCGGGAAGGCTGCGGCGTCCGCGAAGGGCGACCCGCTGATGACCGCCGCCCAGCTCGGTGCGAGCAAGCTCAGCTCGGCGACCGGTGGGCGGGTCTCCCAAGAGAACGCCGACGTCGCTGCTGGGGCGCTGGGGACCGCCGCGCACGCCGCCGCCGGGAACGTGGCCGGGGCCGTCCTGACCGGTGCCAAGACGATCGCGAAGGACCCCCGGGCCAAGCGGATCGCGGTGGCGGCCGCCACGCTGATCCTGCTGATGCTGTTCATGCTGCTGGCCCCGATGACGATCGGCCAGGCGAACAACTCGACGTCGAACGAGTCGATCCACACGAACGCCGCGGTGGCCGCTGAGGCCAGTGGCATGGCGGTCGAGGCCTCCGACATCCTGCGCGCGAGCACACAGGGCACCTCCGTGCCGTGGCCGGTCCTGGCCGCGGTCTACCTGACATTCACCCCTGACGAGCTCACCCCGGCGACCGAGGACCAGTCACCCACCCCGCCGCCCGACGGCCTGTTCCGTCTCGGCGTGGACGAGGCCCGGGCCGCAGAGGCGGGCATCGACCCGAGCGACCTGTCCGACACCGCGGCATGGGTCGTGCAGGTCATGGAGGACCGACCCGAGGGCGAGCTGCCGTTCGAGGGCGTGGACCTCCTGGCGGGCTCCTCGCTGGTCGTGGACCCCGAGACCGGCGATGCCACCAGCACCTACGACACCGACCCGGACCTGGACGAGGCCGCGCAGGAGTCGCGGGCCGCGTGGCTGCCCGCGCTGGCGCGCCTGCCGATGGCCACCCCCGTCGACGAGCAGAAGGCCGGGCTCGTGTACGACCTGGCGGTCAAGCTCGCGGGCGGGATCGAGACCCAGTGCACCCCGACGAACACGATCGTCCCCGTCGATACGGCCACCGAGCCAGCCGACGGCGAGCCCGACGACGCAGCGACCGGCTCCACCGGTTCGGGCCTGGCCGACGCGGACGCCAAGGCCAAGCAGGACGCGGAGAACGGCGCGGGCGCCCCGGTCACGATCGCCCCGGGAACTGTCCCGGTCGTGGAGGGCTTCGACGCCGAGCAGGTGACCAACGCGCTGGAGATCATCGCGGTCGCCGACGAGATGTCCGTGCCCGACCAGGGCATCATCATCGCGTTCATGGCCGGGATGGTGGAGTCCGGGATGCGCGACCTGGACCACGGGCACTCCTCCTCCCTGGGGATCTTCCAGCTGCTGTCGATGCACGGCACCGCCGAGCAGCGCATGGACACGGCGTTCAGCGCCCGGTGGTTCTTCAACGTCCTGCTCTCCCACGAAGGGTGGGAGGCCAAGCCCCTGGGCGAGGCGGCAGCCGACGTCGAGCGCCCGGCCGCGCAGTACCGCGACCGGTACGCCATGTACGAGGACCAGGCCCGGATGCTCGCAGCGGCGCTGGGCCGCGGCTCCTACATCGCCAACCCGGACGCCGCCTGCCCGCCCGCCGGCGGCGACTTCGCCACGGGCACCCCGGGCAGCCCGGACGGGCTCCTCAACGGTGGCGCGTGGGGAGGGCACAGCAACGGGATGATCCCCGCCACGGCGCTCTCCTCGATCCCGTGGGCGCCCAACCAGATGCTCCGCTCGGACGCGACCACGGCCCTGGTGGCGATGAACGCCGCGTACCGGGCCGAGTTCGGCAAGGACATCTCCATCACCGACGCGTACCGCACGTACGCCTCCCAGGTCCGGCTCAAGGCCCTGAAGGGTCACATGGCTGCCACGCCGGGCAAGTCGAACCACGGCTGGGGTCTGGCCCTGGACCTGGGCGGTGGCATCAACAGCTGGAGCACCCCGCAGCACGCGTGGATGAAGGCGCACGCACCCTCGTTCGGGTGGGTCAACCCGAACTGGGCGCAGCCAGGAGCAGGGAAGGAGGAGCCGTGGCACTGGGAGTTCGTCGGGGTGTCCTGAGAATCGAACGGAGGCAGTCATGAACCGCAAGCTGATGGTGGTCCTGGGCTTCGTGGCAGCCGTGGGGGTGGTGGCCATGGTGCTGCTCGCCATCAACCTGACCGGCCCGAACAGGCCGCAGGCCGAGCCGCCGCCCTCCCCGAGCGTGACGGTCACCCTCGACCCGCCGGAGACGGACGGGCCGACGCCCGACGCGTCCACGCCCGGGGGCCTCACCGAGGCCGACCTGGCGCGCCTGCATGACTTCCATGAGCGCCGGGTGGAGGGGGCGCAGATGGTCGAGCTCATCGACGTCGACTCCACGTCGCACCTGCTGCCGGCCGCCGAGGTGCTTATGCGCCAGGACCTGGTCGCCGAGCACGGCTGGAGCGTGGAGGACATCATGGGCGACGACGGTGCGTTCCGCGTCGCCTCGACCTACGTCGCTGCCCGCCACTCCCAGTCCTACGTCGACGGCGGGCTGGCCACGATGACCACGGCCCGATCCCTGGCGACCGGCGAGCTCGCCGCGACCCTGGACGCGTACGTCGCCGAGATCTCCGAGATAGGGCCCAACGTCGGCCAGGTCTCGCTCGGGGAGATCCTGACCGCCAACATGACCCTGGTCTACGCCGCGCGCGGCCTGGACGAGTTCGGGCCCACCGACCACGACCACGCGGTCCTGTTCGTGAACTACCACGTCGACACGAACCTCAACTTCCCCGACCAGGAGTTCACGGACCTGGTTACCGTCGAGCGCACGAGCGAGGGCTGGAAGGTCTCGGGGAACCCGCAGCTGGACCTGGGCAACGTCCACGACGGCGCCGCCGAGGCGATCGGGGACTGAAGTCGGACTCACAACACCCGCTCCACCTGGCGATTCGCGCTAGCACTCCGTGAAAGACAAGTGGGGAACGGCACACCCGTACCTCTTCCAGATGCCGATTCGCACAGAATGTCTTGCTCTCGCCACGGGCAGCTTGCCCACGGCTCACGTGTCGAGCCTCGATCGAGGCCGATCCTGTCAGTCATCGAATGCTCACAGATCTGAGGAACAATGAAGTTTACGAAGCTCACCGGTGTCGCTCTCGTTGCGGCCCTTGCGTTCACCGGTGTCCAGTCGGCCTCGGCCGCACCTGAGGCTAGCCAAGGCCTTTCCGCGGACGACCGCGCCCAACTGACGACCTTCCTTACCGACGGAGGCGTGACCGCTGAGACGACGGCGACACTGCTCAAGAAGCTGGAAGATGGCCAAATGTGGGACTCCCTGGCCGGTGGGACGGTCGTCTCGACAGACTCCTCCGAGTCGGCAACGGCGTACGACACTGTGACCACCTACGCTGACGGTTCGATCTCCGTGACCTCGCTGGAGAAGGGCGTGCCGGCCGCAACGGGTGCCATCACCCCGTTCGCCGTGAGCGGATGCACAACGAAGAATACGGGCACCCTGCGCACGAGCAGGAACTGCACCGCGTCCGAAAGGCGTGGCGTTGTCAACATGAGCTTCAAGGTCGGATACGACCAGCGCTTCTCGGCAAGTGACCTTGCGTACGTCACGGGCGCTTCGCTTCTCGCGCCGACCAACGCCTCGGTCACCACCATCGGCGGCACCTACAGCATCCGGAACTTCGGCCGGACCAAGACCACGGCGTCGGCAGGGTCGCCCGCAACAGCGCGTCTGACGGTCGACTTCCAATGCGTTGGGGGATGGTGCGCCAATACGACTTGGATGCAGGTCAACGTGCCGATCAACACCTACACGCTGGCATACACCACGCACAACTAGGATAGGGACATGGACTTCTCTTTGCTCTTGGTAGGTTGCCTGCTGGTTGCTGCCGTCGCGGTTGTGGCGTTGGTCGTGTGGCTCGCGAAGCGAGCCGCCAACCAGCGATAGAAGTAGCGCGTGATGGGCTGACTCCTGCCTTGCACGAGTCAGCCCATCACGCCGTCACTACGCCGAGGTCGGCCACTCCTGAGGCGTTCTAGCCGTCGTGCTGGTCGCGCGGGCGGGCACCGTCGGCCGTCGGGATGTACCCGGCCGAGACGGTCGGTGCAGGCTTGGCACCGAGCAGCCAGTCCCACTTCGCCCGCCGCTCGCTCTTGCGCTCCAGGGCAGCCTTCGCAGCCTTGTCCCGGCGCTCCTGGGCCTTCACCTGCTCGGCCTCGCGGAACGCCTTACGCAGGCGCGGCTTGAGGTAGTGCCGCATGTTCTTGTACGAGTCGAAGGGCTCGTCGGGCACCGGCTGGACGAACTCCAGGTCGTACTCCTGGACGAGCCCTCGCAGCATGATGTCGCGCCCCTGCGCGGCCCGCTCGTGCATGACCTTGTCGTACTGCCCGTTCGACATGTCGTAGGCGTCGCGATCGGGCATCTTCAGCAGCTCGGACAGCCCCCAGGTGGCCAGCGCCTCGCTGTCGTAGTCGTCGAGCAGCTGGCCGACGGTCATCTTCTGGTCGGGGGCGATCCACAGCTCGTACTCGCGGACCTTGGCCAGCGCCTGAGGGTCGAGCAGGCTCGCGTCGTACGCCATCCGCCCTGCGCGCATCGCCGGGGCGTAGAGCTCCACCGGCGGCACCCGCGGGGGCGGGGTGTCCTTCATCAGGCCCACCGAGGCGAAGTCGATGTGCTCGGAGTACGCCTCGGCCAGCCCGTCCAGGTCGGTGACCCGGGTGGCGCGCATGTCGACCGTCGCCCAGAAGTCGTAGATCTGCTCGGCGGAGTACGGAAGCGGGGCGTTGTTCTCGTCGTGCCCCAGGTTGTGCCGGCGCACGCTCGTGGACACAGGCAGGGTCGAGAGCCCGCCCTGCGCCTCGGAGATCGCCTTGGGCCCGAAGCGCCCGTCGCCGCTGCGCGGCTGGTTTCCGTAGTACATGGCTGCTCCTCCTAGATCCACTTCTTGGCGGCGTCGCGGCTGGCCTCACGCCGCTCGTCGTTGACGATCTTGGTCTTCAGGGCCTCGGCCTCACGGGACTGCTTGTCCGTCATCGGCCCGGCGCCAGGTCCAGCCACGGCGGTGCGTGCCTGCTCCTGGGCCCGGTCGTCGAGCCCGGGCGTGCGGTCGGACACGGCCCGGTTGTGCATCGTGTAGACCGCCGACATGTACTCCTCGCGCGAGGCCGGGTTGATGCCCGCGCTGACGCGTCCGCGAGCCGAGCGGGCGGTACGAGCCACCGCTCCCCCGCGCACCCCGCGCACGACCGCCGCACCGGCCAGGATGGGCGCTGCCACACCGCCGGTCGCTGCGATCAGCGCTGCCAAGCCGGCGACCTTCAGGCCCAGGCGGGCGGTGCGCGCCGGGTCACGGCGGACGCCGTCCATCGTGTCCTGCACCTTGGCCAGCGCCTTGCCCTTGTCCAGGGCCTGCTGGCGCGAGGCCCAGTCGCGCGACATCAGCCGCGGCGCGGACGCACCCTCAGGGCGTGCGCCCTTCCAGCCGTTCGCCTCGGCGATCTTGTCGTTGCGCAGGGCGCGGTCGGTCTTGATCTGGCGGCGGATCTCCTTGGTCTGGGAGAGCCCGGCGCGATCGGCCTCGCGGCGCTCCTCAGCGGGCAGGGCCATGCGGTCGCGCTGTGCTTCGCGCACGTCGTGACCGGTGACCACGCCCAGGTCCCCCAGGGCCCCCAGGGCCGCGCTGCGACGCCCCTTGGCCATGTCGATGTCGGCCTGGGACCCGCCGAACTTCCCGCGGCGTGCACCCGGTGCCCCCGCAGCGCCACCACTAGCCGCACCGAGGGGGTTCGCACCTACACCGTCCGAACGCCCACGGCCAGAGCCTGCGTGCGCACCGGAGCCATACCCCCTACCCCCGGCGGCACGCCCTGCCATGGCCTTGGCCCCTGTGCGCGCCCGATCCCCGGCGCCCGAGAGGCGGGAGGCCACCACGCCGCCGACGCCGCCAGCGGCAGCACCGAACGCCAGGGCCGAGCCGAGCTTGAACGGCGAGGGGGCACCGGCGGACTTGAAGACCATGGCGATGACCCCCATCGCGATCAGCGGTGCCACGCCCGTCCAGATGACCCCCATCAGGGAGCTCGAACCCATCATCGAGACGCCCGCGTTGACGATGACGTCGGTCATCAGGGTCAGGATCGCGAGCAGCAGAGAGGCACCGGCGACGAAGATCGTGGTGCCCAGGATCGAGCGCACGTACTTGGCGACCTTCGCGTCGTCGGCCTTGCCGACCCACAGGGACATGACCATGACGAACGCGAGCCCGAGCATCATCACGACCTGGGCGATCTTGCCGATCATCAGCGCCAGGGAGACCAAGCCGAAGCTGAGCAGGACGCCCGCCCCGGAGATGACGTACGCGAAGGAGGCGACCATGCCCGAACCGACGTAGCGGCCCTGGAGGGTCAGGAGGTAGTCGCGCACGTCGGCGGTGTCGTTGCCCGAGGTCGCTTCAGCGATCTGGTTGCCGTTCTCGTACTCCAGCGCCGAGCTGTTCGAGTCGAAGCCGGGGTCGGACCACCAGGTCGCGCACATCTCGGGGTTGATCGCCCCGCCCTTCTTGCCGGGGTCCCCGTCGCGCTTGGTCTGGGACCAGTTCGCGTCGACATCCCACGAGGTGGCCTTGGTGCCGTCCATGGCCGAGAGACCTTCCTTCTTCAGGTGGCAGGCGCCCCAGGCGATGAGCGTGTTGTCTGTCTCGACGTTCCCGGTCGGGTTGAACGCGATCGACTTCTGGTTCTGACCAGCCTTCCCATTCGTACCCTCAGAGAACACCCCGGTCTGCGGGCCCGCCCCGATCTGGGAGTTGAGTTCGAGCTGGTGGCAGTACACGTACTGGCCGTAGTCGTTGCTCGCGCCATACTGGCTCTTGGCCCAGGACTGGAGGCCGGAGTTGACCCACATCTGGGAGATGACCAGCGGCGTCGAGGAGGAGTTGGACGACGTCGTGGACTTGGCCCGCGCATTGAGGGCTGAGACGTAGTCCGCGCAGGTGACGTGCGTGGTGTCGCCGCTGAGCGGGTTCGTGTACTTCGGCACGACGATCGCCCGGGTCGGGCCGTCGGCGATGAGTGCGACGGTGTTGTTGGCGGTCGTGATGAACCACCCGGGCGAGAACAAACCTGGCTTGAAGCCGTCCGGACTTGCGGTGGACTGAGTGGCCCCGGTGATCATGACACCTAGCACGCCGAGGGTGACCAGGGACTTGAGCAGCTTGCCGACGGACCGGCCGCCGCTGGTCGCCCCGCGCACAAGCGTGGCGACGATGGAGGCGACGATGATGACCCCCACGACGGAGGCCTCCCCGTTGCCAACTAGGGCGTCACCGACAGTGGCGAACTGCTGGTCGATCGTGAACCCGGCCGACTGGAGGAGGTCGAATCCGACGGCGTCGTCCGAGACGTTCGCGGCGAGCTGCCACTCGAAAGTCCCGATGGACGAGAGCAGGGACTGCACGCCGTCGCGCTGCACCTTCTGCATCGCGTCGTCCCAGACCTTGGAGCCCAGGCGGTGGTGGAAGATCGTCGTGGCATCCGCCCACCGGTTCAGGGGCAGGCACGAGGAGTCGCCGATGTCGGAGCCCGAGCTGCCCAGGCACAGGTCCCGGTTGCTGGCCTGCGAGAGGCCCTGGGCCAGGCTCGCCGAGCTGGTGCCGGTGCTGGCCGCGGCGCTCACCCTCGTCGCCGCGGTGGTGCTCGTCGCGGTGCTCGTGGCGGGCAGCGTGCTGGCCTGAGCGGCCGAAGCCAGGACGGAGACCGCGAGCATCAACGCCAGGGCGCTGAGCACCGTCCACACGACGCGCGTGATCCACGGGGCGGCGTCCAAGGTCCGGTCACGTCCTGCGGTGCCGGTGGCGGGGGAAGTCATGAGGTGGTCGCTCCTCGGGTGAGCATGTCGGCGATGTCGTCGGTCACGCCGGTGCCGGCGCTGCGGCTCACGGTGCGTGCGGCCGACGCGTGGAGGGCTCCGCGTCGGGCCTGGCGGGCGGTGATGAGCGGGATGAACGCGGTGGGGTCGACCTCGCGCACTTCGGTGCGGCGGCGGGTCAGACCGAAGGACTCGTCGATGTCGAGTCCTCCCTGGGCGTCGCGGGCCATCAGCGGCACCGAGCTGGACATGACCTTCACCCGCAGGGCGAGGGCCGGGTCGATCGGGTAGCCGCACAGCACGAACGTGCCGGGGCTGTACGCGTTGCGGTCACGCAGCGACTGGTAGTGCTTGCGCTTGAGGCCCGTCGAGGAGTGGCCCAGGATCAGCCAGATCCCCAGTGCCTCCCCCACGAGGAACGCCGCGAGACCGGCGGTCGGGTTGATGAGCCCACCGAAGATCAAGGCGAGGGTCAGGCCGGGGATCAGGCCCCACAGGGCAGCCCACAGCGCGGGGTAGGAGACCTCGAAGGACGCGATGACGGTCGTGCGGTCCTTCTGGGCTTCTGCCCCCGTCAGGTCGGTCAGTGCTCGAAGCGCTGCGTACGCCACCTCACCTCACCCCTTTCGTCTCGTGTGCCCGCCCCGGGTTTCCAGGGCGGGCCGGATGCTCCGACATCGGGACCTGCGGGTGCAGATCTCCTCAGGTGACCCGAAGGCCACCTACATGCCGGAGAACAGTCCGATCACGAAGTTGACGATGAAGCTCGCGAACTTCAGCACGAGCGGGATGACGACGTTGGGGATGATGATGAGCGCGGAGATGGCAAGCATCCAGCCGAGCTCCTTCGGGTTCCCCGAGCCCTTGCGCTTGGCGATGATGAACTTCGCCACGGCGTACGCGGCGACGGCGGTTCCCAGGACGGCGAGGATGCCGGCCAGCCCGGGGACGGCGCCGGATAGCGCGGCCCACAGCTTGGCCCAACCTGCCGCGAAATCGACCTTGGTCATGTTTCTGCTCCGTGTGTGTCGGGTCCGATGTCGGGATCTGTCCCCCTTGCCCTGCACCTATGCGCAGAATTGCGGGTGACCTTTCACCTAGGTGTTGACGGGGGCGCATTCCTTCGGTCACCAGGCACGGGCCCTCACGAGGCGATTAGCGCGTCCGCGGCTTGCCGGGCCCGCTCCCGCCCGGACTCGTCCAGGTCCCACCCGCCGCTGGCGGCAGCACGCACCACGGGGTTCGGGTCACGAGCACCTCGGGCGGCCGCCCCGGCGTGGAAGGACGCGGCCGCGGCGTGGCGCACCACGACCGGCTGGGTGCGGGGGTCCGCGAGCTCGACGACGACGTCGTACGGGACGTGCGCGGAGGCCAGCACGTCGACACGAACCGCGGGGTCAGGGTGGCGCGCCTGGGCACGCAGCTCGTCGTCGGTGGCGAGGGCTGCATCGACGTTGCCCACGTCGTCGGCAGGGCTCAGGGCGCTCAGACCGCCGGGCGTCTCGGCGACGGGCTTGGCTGCGAACTTGCCGTCTCCAGCCCGCGGGTGGGCAAGGTCATCGAATCCGTTCATAACCGCTCGTTGACGGGAAGTTCACCTCTCGGACAAAGGTCCCCACTGCTAGCGTTGTCGGACCGCCTGCCACCAACCAGCAAGGGGCTCCTGAATGACCCGCAAGACCCATGCCTTCGCGACCACGACCTTGACCGTGTTGACGTTCCTCACGGTCACTGCGTGCACCTCACCGAAAGAGGGTGAGGGGGTCGGCGGCGGTGAGGTCGAGAAGACCACGACCCGGCCCGACGACGAAGTCGCTGAGTCCCGGGCTAGGTTCGATGAGATGGTTGTGGATGCCGAAGCCACTTTCGCAAGCTGGGACGAGGCAGATGCGATCTTGAGCACCAAGGCCACTGAGGTGCAGTCGTTCTGCGACGCGAACTGGCAGGACACGGGCGACATCGCCTCCGGCTTCACCGACGCCCAGGCGTGCTTCGACTGGCGCATTCGGCCCTACTTCCCCTTCGGTAGCGTGGTCTACAGGTACGACGAGTTCGCCGTTGCGCAGGAGGAGGTCGCCGAGCAGCGAGAACGGTTTGTCGAGCTCTCCGAGGCCGCCACGCTCCCGGCTGACGCTGATGGCATCAGCGAGCGGACAAGCAAGATCGCCGTGATCCAGGGCGCTGTCTTTCTCCAAGTTGAGGCCACTGGCCCCGCGGTCGACATGGTCCTCAACCCGCCAAAGACCTGGGACGACCTCGGCTGACCGGCCCAACCCGGCGTCCGGCTCCTCTAGCCTTCACGCGGGTCAGCGCCGTTGCTCCGCATCGCGCGCACCACACAACCTCACCCCTCCCGGCCTGTACCCAATGTAGACTTTGAGGAAGGGACGAAACGGTCGAGAACGGTAGAAGAGAGAGTCATGCGACGACGCAGGATACTGCTCATACTTGGCGGGGCAGCCGTTGCCGTTCTCGCCGTGGCGCTTTTCGTCGTCACGCGCCAGGACCAGCCTGTACCCGACGCCCCGTGGCTAGTCGCCACCGACGGGCATGTCGATGAGGTCTACGAATGCGCGGACGACCCCGCGGTTAAGGAGCATTGGGAATTTCTCCCAGACCCGCCGACCGGATTAACGATCACCATGGTGACCGATGCGACACCGGAGGATCTTGACCGTGTTGTTGGTTGCGTGAGAAACGCAGTCAAGGGAACGGGAGTGAACGTGGAAATACTGACCAATCCGACCCCTTGAGATGTCACGGGCCCGGTCAGCAACGGATTGTCGCTGACCGGGCCCACATGCGAACTAGGGGATGATTTGCAGCGCCAGGTTCTGTGAGGTCAGCGCCTTCGCCACCGAGGTGGTGAGGATGTTGTACCCACAGACCCGGTTGGTCTCCGCTGGGTCACCAGGGCACGGAATACCGGCACCCACGCCAGCCGAGATGATCGTCGCTGCACTGCGCTTCAGGCCGGAGGATGTGTTCGTCAGGACATACCCGGGCCCACCGCTGTCACCCTGCCCTGCGCCAATCTGGCTTGAGTTGATGGTGCGGTAGGCGTACACAGTCTGTGTCCCGCCAGCTCCAAGACTCACGGTGCGATTGGATTCCGGTTCGGTAACAATGTTGCCACAGACCAGGCCGGTGAACGACCCCGAGTAGCAGATCTCACTGCCGACCACCGGAGATGTCAGGCCGTTGATTTCAGTGTACGAGCTGGAGTTCCACGCCCCCGTCCACATGAACGGGTACGAAATAGTGCTGTCAATCGTTGCGACGTCGTACAGCTCGTTCCGACTCACGGTGTTGCCCAGCATGTAGTACGAGTTGCTCCCCGCGACACCGTCGTGGACGACCCAGGTGTCGCCTACCTGCGCGCAGTGCGCAGCCGTGAGCAGGAACTTCTTGTTGTTCTCGGACGGCCTGACGGCCGCGAAAGCACTGGTGCAACGGTTGGTGATCTTGTTGGTGAGGAACTTGTTAATTCGCGCGCCCGCAAAGTGATTCGTGTCGCTTTGACGCGAACTAAACGCAACAGGCAGCTCCTCGAACTCGACGGGCACCTGGGCGACACGTGAGACGGCACGCTCGTTGCCAGCAACTGCACTCCTCGCGCCCCCACTGCTGGGCGACAGCGCCACGATCAGTCCTGCCCCGTCGGCACGCATCGTCACGGAGGCGACGTCGACCCCGGCCGCCCCGTTGAGCAGTTCTTGGGCCGTCTCGCGCAGTTCTTTCGGGAAGTACTCGCTCTGGAGAAGAGCAACGGGCGCCGACACATCGTCGAGCGCCCGGTCAAGGTCGCTCTCGTCGCCGTACCAGTAGACCTCGATCGCGCTGCGGTCCAGGGCGATACCCACAGACGCCAAGCGGTCATGTCCTTCCAGCCGTTCGGTGAGAGCGACCGCATCCTGCTGCATCTGGTCATCCACCACTGGAAGCGTCAGTAGGTCTGCCTCCGGGTAGGCATCGTTGGCCTGTGGCGCCTCCGACGGCGCAGGGCCAGGCAGGATGGTGAGTGAGTCATCGCCGGCGACTGCGCTGGCAGGAACAACGAAGGCCACGCCAGCGGCAAGCACGATTGCGGAGAACAGTGCTACTCGCGGTCGCCTCTTGCGGAATTGGTTTTGCGTCATCGAAGGAGCCCCTCTGTCATCGATGGTTGTCGCCAGCTTCGTCGCTGACGTGCCCGCAGCCTCCCACGGAAGCGCGCTGAGGGCCACCGGGAGGCTTGCACGGGAGTTTGGAACGCCGCATTTCCAGCATTCACCGTGCTTCTAGCGTGATCGGGTTCAACTCCATCACTGGGCCATTCCCCAGGCCTCACTCGGTAATCATCTAGTCACCGTCCAGGACGTCGAACTTCACGCGCGTCAGGACCGTCTGGTCGGTGCCCTGATACTCGCCGTGGCTCTTCACTGCCCCGCCGGTCAGGGTGATCTTCGCCCCGACCTCGACCTCTTGGCGGCGTGAAGCGAACCACTTCAGCTCGTGGCCGGCCTCGTCACGCATCAGCAGCAACGTCTTGGTGACCTCCATGCGCTGGTACGGGTCGTGCTCGGTCATGTGGTGCACCTTGGCGACGGTCACGCCCATGCCCTTGACCTTCTCCCCGACCGGCGCCGCGAACCCGGGCGTGGGAGGGACGTAGGCCTTGCGGTCCTTGTGCCAGGCCCACGGGGAGACTGCGGAGACGAGCAGGCCGAGGTTCTTCGCGCCGACCCACTCCCCTCGGGTGACGGTGCGGACGTTGTGACCCCAGTCCGAGTCGTCGTCGATGCCCTCCTCGATGTAGTCGCGCAGGGCGTCGACCTCGCCGTCGGCCGTTAGCTGGGCGGCGCGCTCACGAATGCGCTCGCGCCACGCGCGCTCCTCGGGGCGCTCTCGGGGCGAGGGGTAAATCGCGGCGAGCACCTTCCCCGACGTCGCGTGCTCCCCGGTCATCTCCGCTCGGCTACGCGAGACAAAGCCTTCCTCGTGGGATATCGCGAGCGAGAGCGCCAGGACGTCTTCGACAGGGGTCACCGAGCGCCCGTTGCTGAACGAGCCCGCGCCCGGTTCGTCGTCGTCCTCGCCGACCCCCTCGACAGGGTCGTAGCCCAGGGCCCACAGGCCAGTGGGTCGCACCCCGAGGAACGCCTGGACGCACGTGGAGCCGAGCTGGGTCCGCTCCCCCGCCTCGTCCTGGACCAGGTAGGTGGTGGCCCGCTGCTGGGTGCGTCCGCAGTGGGCGCACTCCATCGACGTCGGCGTCCACCCGTCGAGGTTCTCCCCGCGGGCCACGCGCGTGACCAGCCCCGCATCCTCGGACTCGACGGCTGCCATGAAGCGGTAGCCGCTGAAGCTGATGGCCGGGGCGTTGAGGGTCAGCGTCGTGAACGGCATGTGGTGGGTGGTCTGGGTGCCGTCGGGGGCCTGCTCGATGACGGGGCGCACGTCCTGGGTCGTCTCGAACTCGAAGCGTTCCTCGATCCCGGCTCGGGCCAGGCGTTTGTTCGCCGCCTCGATCCGCTCGATCGCCTCGGGGAGCCGGTGGGAGGCGAAGACGTGGACCTGGCCGGGCGCGGGTTCCTGGTCCTGCTCATCGGGCTCGTGGGCGCCGGCGAGCGTCAGGGCGTCCAGGCCACCGGCCGCTTCGTCCACAGGCTTGTCCGTGAACTTCCCGTCACGGGTACGCGGGTGCGCGGCGGCGAAGTCGGTGCTCGTGTCCATACCTACCTGTTGGCGGGCGGGGACCGGCACGGACACCTGTGCCGGGTGCGGTCAGCGCGGGCGCGCCACGGCCGTGCTGATCGCCTGCAAGACGGTGTGGTCCGCCACGGCCCGGTCGTGCGCCCTGATCTCGTGGTTCTCCATGGCCACGGCGATCCGGGTGAGCGCTTGCAGGATCTCCTGGTGTCGCTCCTCCTCGCGGATCGCGCCACGCTCCGCGAGCTCTCGCAGCTTCTTCGTCGAGAACTGCGTCTGGACAGCGGCAATCTGGTGCGTGTTCTGAACGAACCCCATGGGTCCTCCCCGGCTACTGGTGGACCACGAGCGTGGCAGGGCACAGCCGCCGACCGCCAGCGGTCCACACCGACTTCACCCGCGCAGGCTTCTCGCGCCCCGGCCGAGACCAGCCTCGACGTGCACCGGCCCGGGCCAGGTTGCTCAGGCCATTCACGCCTCGTGGTTGCCGCAGTCGTCATCGCCGTCCAGCACGTGGTGCGGGCAATCCTCGTGGGAGCAGGGGCTGTCCCGGCGGGTCTCGTACGCCGGGGGAAGGTCCACCGGCGCGAGGATGGTCACGGCGTCGTCGCGGACCATGAGGCGGCTCAGCGCCTCGCGGGCGAGGTCGTCCGCGTGGGCCTCGGCGAGGTCGGCGTCGTCGATGTCCACGCGGACGGTCACTTCGACAGGTGCGGAGTAGGAGAAGATGCGGGTGGTCATGACGCAGATCCTTCCAGCGCGGTCGCGACGGCGGTGACGGTCGTGCAGGGGTAGGGCGTGCGGCAGGTGCGGCAGTGGTCGGTGAAGAGCCCGGCCACGGCGGGGACGACCTCGTGCAGGTCGAGCACCGCGCGCAGGGCCGCGGACATGACCGAGTGGTCGGTGCGGGAGGCGGCGATAAAGGCGCGGTCGCCCGGCTCGATCGTCACCTCCAGCGTGCAGGCCGAGCGGCACCCGCACTCCCCCAAGTGGCTCGCTTCGAGGACCTCGGTGTCGTACGTGAGGTCTCGGGGTCACCTGCGCGCCCGGACAGGGTCGGGACCCGGCACTCGTCCCACGTCCACGGTCCGCTCTTCGCGGCGGCGGCGCGCGCTTGGGCCTCGTCAAGCCAGGTGTTCGAGTCGATGCCAGGTGAGGTGCTCATGCCCCGCTGTGGGGCGAGCCGGGCTCAACGTCCGGCACCGCCTGCGCGGGTCCCCTTCCGATGTTGGTGGTCGCTGGCAGACTCACATGTGCGGGCAGAGCCCAGTAGCAGCCCATCCGTCGCGCGATGTGCCATCATCGGGGCATGGAGGAGCGATCATGAACCTGCAGGGCCATTCCGAGTTCTTCGTCGAGAGCAATCGCACCCTCGATGACGTGATCGTGGAGGCCAACCGTGTCCTCCTCCTTTTCGCCGAGCGGTCGCCTATCGTGACACGCGCTTGGGCCGAGGCAGACGGCCCGCACGATGTGCGTATCCGAATCTTGACCGTGTCAAGCTCGTACGCGGAGGTCGAGGGCAAGTTCGACGCCCTCGCGCACGAAGTCGTAGTTGCGCTCCAGGAACGACTGGCAGGAACTCGTGTAAGTAGAGGCGCGACCGAGCTTGTGCCCGCCTAGCGGTGCCCGACTCTAACGATCACGCCAGAGAGGCGACAGATCGCTTGGCTGGATGGCTAGCTAGCGCTCTCCGAAATGGTCTGGCTGTTCTCCCGACGCTCCTCTTGACTGCTGGTGCAGTTCTCCTAGGGATCGACGCGACTGCGCAGGGGGTGTTGTTCTGGTTCGGCGTGACTCTGTCGGTAGCAGGGTTGGTTGGGACCGCGATCGCCGGCCCAAAGATCGGCGCAATTGTTCGTGAGGCGCGTGCGATTAGGGCGCGATCCTCTGAGCGGACGAGGTCCCTGAAGACCATCATGGCGCTCGCCCTACGAGCGCTCTTGGAGGACATGTCAGTTGACATGTCGAAGGCGAGGGTGTCTATCTACAGACACCACGGCGGGCGCTTCATCCTCGTTGCTAGAGTGTCTCAGTCTCAATCGCTCAAGGGCGTGGGGCGCAGCGAGTACCCAGATTCGGAGGGTGTCATCGGCAGGACCTGGGATCGCGGGTCCACGTGCGCGACGGGTCTTCCGGAAGCCCGCCCAGATTGGGACGACTTCTGCGTGCGCGAGTACGGGATGGACCCGACCGCGGTCAGGCGCCTCAAGATGCAGTCACGCAGCCTGCTCGGCATGCGAATCGAGTCTGCAACTGCAAATCAAGCGCCAGTTGGGCTCCTGATGATCGAGAGCCTCGCTCCCCGCGGCGTCAACGGCGCCAACCTGGACGGACTCACGTCATTGCCCTCGTGGCCACTAGTCCGCCTGGTGCTTCAGGAAGTCGTTCAGTGTCTCGACGACGGAGATGTGGTCATCTAGAGGACGCAGCCGATCTCTTGCAGGCCGTTCGGCACCGTCCTACTGTGGCATCTCCACTCATTGGACGTGCGGGTTCCAACGTTCTCAACGTGACGCCGATGCCTTGGTTTGAGTCCAAGCCGCCCATGCCCTTGTGGCGCGCTTGGAGAGTTGCTCATCCTCCCCCCTCGACGGACCTGCCTCATTGCGGCACCACTCAGTAGACCCACAGCCGCACGCCTACCTCTCGCCATAAGTCCAGAATGGCGTCCAACCCTCTCCCGCCGGGTGAGTCCTAGCAGGAGACACCTTCTCGAGGCTCATTGATCGTCACCGACGGCGGGCTCCGCGTCCGCGGGGGACCAAGTGTGCTGGCATAGCCGCCCGACAGTCGGATGGTGAGGGCCCATCGGGCAGGGACGCATGAACCATGCGTTTGCCGGGTCTACGGATACCCTCACCAGTGGCGCTCAGCCGAGCGACTAGGAGCGATAGGAGCGACGGATGGCTGGTAGGGACAAGGCTTCGACCGAAGCTATGATCAAGGTGGTCTACTTCGACGCACTATCGGCGTCTGACTACCTCGACATCAGCGCCGGAGGCAAGACGGAGGCGACTAGCGCACACGTCCGCGAACGAGCTGCCGACGTAGCTGGAAGAGTCGATGCGAAGGCCACGGCGAAGTTCGGGTGGCTCCCGTTCTTCGGCGCCTCCGCTGAGACCGGAGTCAGCGCGAGCGCGTCATCTGCAGGGCAGAGCATCCTGAGCAAGACGCTCTCCAACACCATCCTTACCGACTACCTGGTCCAAGCCGCCGACGACCCCCACATCATCGCCTTGCGCGGGCTGCGGGTCACAGCCCTCAAAGACTCCATGGCCTACATGAAGATGTACACGCCGTACATGATAATCGCCAAGACCGAGGAGTCGGGGCTCGATCTGGCCAGAATCGACGAAGCCTTCGAGAAAGCCAAGGGCTACTACGAGCTCGTCGGCACCGACCGCCAGAACGTCAGGCGCCTTGTCCTGCGCTTCAACATCGCCGCATTCCGCAACAACTACGGGTTGGCCGACCTCGGGAAGATGACACTCGTCTACCACGGTGTCCGGGTCGGACAGACCAGCGAAACGCAGTTGGGGATGAACGCCGAGATGTCGGGCGGCACCGAGCGTCCACGTCTGACCGCTGACGAGGTGCTCTCCGGGACCGCCCCAACCGACGCTGATCTGCTCGACGTGTACGACATCATCCTGGCCGGCGTCGAGTCGTCCGTGTCCGAGGTGAACCATGCCGACTGACATCGCTGTCACGATCTACTACGGGCCTCGGTCTTGGTTTGAAGGCCAGTTGCCCGCCCGTAGGCGGCGCAAGCGGACCTTTCTTCTGGATGTCGTCTACAAACGTGACGAGGAGGCCCGCAGCGTCCGGCATATACACGTGCTTCCGGATGGGACGCAGGCCCCTGTCGGGGCCGCCGCAGAGAAGCCTCGCCGCCCCCGGAACGTGGTCGCCGGCTCGAACGACTACGCCAGCCTGAACGAGCACGCCATCTCCAACTTCTCCGGCCTGGTCCGTTCGGTCAGACCGAAGCGCCTTCACCTACACAACCCGCCAACGCAGGTCGCAGCCCAGATGCAGCGCGAGTTTCACGTGGAGGTCAAGAAGTTTGACTACCCGACCATCACCCCGCAGGTACTCAGAGCCGTCGGCACCGGCTGGGGTGGCCACTTGATGGGGCAAGACGGGGTCTGCGAGCGACTCATGGCCGCCTTGTACCCCCTGATCAGGAATGGCCGGACCAAGCCGGTCGTCCTCTTACTCCTGGGCCCGTCAGGGGTTGGCAAGACCGAGACCGCCCATTTCATCAACGGCCTGCTCGGCGGCACCCTCATGCGCAAGCAGTTCTCGATGTACCATTCCGAGAAGTTCGCCTCATACCTGTTCGGCGGCACGCACTCCGAGCCGTCGTTCGCGCACGACCTGCTCGACAGGGAGTCCGGGGTGATCCTGCTCGACGAGCTCGATAAGGCCAATCCGACCTTCCACAGCGGGTTCTATCAACTGTTCGACGATGGGATTTTCGAGGACAAGAACTACACGGCCGTACTCGGCCCGTCGCTGATCATCTGTACCACCAACTACCGGTCCGAGGCCGAGGCGATCAGTGCTCTCGGCGACGCTCTATGCTCACGGTTCGACGCGGTAATCGAGTACAAGCCCCTCCTGCCGGAGGCTCTCCAGCAGATCACTGACAGCATGATCGAGAAGAGCTGTGCGGTGCTGACCGACGGCGAACGAGACCGCATCGACGTTGACGAGATAAAGGGGTGGTTTCGCAAGTCTTCGGGGCAGGAATCGAACGTCCGCCGGCTCAAGAAGATTGTCAACGAGGTCATCGCCCGCAGGCTCGTCCAAACGATGGTCGACGACGGCGATCAGATCGAAAGCGCCGCCTCGTGAGCATCGAGCACATGGGGTAGAGCGGGAGCCCACGGTGCGGCGGCCCGAGAGATGCTCCGTTCCCTCCCGGCGCCTCGCGGGCGGCGCGAAGTCCGCTTGGTCCAGCCCGTGGCAACCGCGACCGCGCTCGCCAACTCGATCCTGTGCCTCGTGTTGTTCGCGACCACCGGGCAGTCCGCGGCGGCAGAGCGAGCCGTCATGGACTACATCGAGGTCGTGGCACCCGGCTCGTCACTGCGGAGGTTCGGGTCCGCCCCATCCCTCAGGCTGCGACGGCCTGGTGGCGGGCGTTGGCTGCGGCCAGGGCTCCAGACCACAGGTCAGCCGCGTGCGGACCGGCGGTGCGCAACTGGTCGACGATGGCCTGGCGCTCGTCGATGTCCTTGGTGCCGAACGGGGTGAAGAGCGCGTCGGTGTACTGGTCCTGCTCGCCGGAGTCCCACGTCGACATCGCTGCCTTGATCCCGGCGTCGGGCCCGTCGGGGTGGCGCACGATGATCGTCCGGGCGGCGGTGACGTGGTGCTTGGTCAGGGAGCCGGTGACCTTCGGGGCGCCGGTCAGGTCGGCCATCGCGTCCCAGGCGTCACGCTTGATCGCCATGTGCTCGGCCTTGCCCACGGCGCGCTCGTGACGGTCCAGGAGGTCGTACACCCCGGCGTCGTTCGTGGGCTCCTCCCCCGTGCCGTCGTCGAGGTGGGTCGGGCGGTAGGCGCCGGCGCGGTCCTCGATCATGTCGACCATGGCGGTGCCGCTCTCGACCTGGGCGTCTAGGGAGACGACCTTCGCGATGCGGTAGAAGTCGGTGCTGGGCTTGCGCTGGTCGGCGGGCCACTCGGCGAGGATCTTCTCGGCGAACGCAACGACCTGGGCCCGGCTGGCCTCGTGCCCCTGTGCCTGCTCGGCCTCGGCGACCTGCCCCGAGAGCATCCGCAGCGCGCGGGCCTGCGAGGAGTGCATGTTGCGGTCACGGCTGAGCAGGTTACGGGCCACGACGTAGACGTACCCGGCGTGGGTTTTCTGGCCGCGGGCCTGACGTCGCAGGCACACCTCCACGACGTCGGAGACCATGTCGTCGTCAAGGTCGCGCACGTGCATCGACTGGTTGCGGCCCCTGCGCACGCGGTTCACGGCGCTACGGGCTTCGTCGAGGAGCTCGTGGCCGGAGAGCGGGTGGTCGCCGCCGTCGTCGGGCGTCAAGGCGGTGAGCCCGCCGGTTGCTTCGTCGACCGGCTTCTCGGAGAACTTGCCCGCGCCGTCGCGGGGATGGCTGTGCTCGTTGAATGCGTGAGTGCTCATGCCCGTTCGTTGACGGGGGGCGCGAGCCGCGGACGCTGCCCGTGACCGGCCGCACGCAGGGCCTGTGCTCAGGGCATGGCGTTGGCCTCGGTCAGGCGCCCGAGCTCGTCGGCCGCGCCCGCGGCCGGGCAGGAGGTCATCGGCAGGAGTCGAGGACCTTGGTCATGGCGTCCTTCTCAGGCTGGGTGACGGCGAGGGAGTACTTCGCCTTGACCTCGATCTGACGCGAGACGTAGTCGCACCGGTAGGCGGCATTGCGGTCGCCCTTGGCGCGGTTCTGGCCGGGGTCGACCATCACCAGGTTCAGGGGGTCGTTGGCGAACGCGGTCCGGGTGGCCTGGTCGAGCTGCTGGGCGCCGGAGATCCACGCGTTGCCCAGGGCCACGATGTGCTCCGCGTCCAGGCCGTTGTCCTTGCTACCGCGCTCGAAGGCGACGTTGGTCCCGCCCTTGTACGGCTCGTAGGGCAGGGTGCCGGTCAGGACCACGCAGTCGTTCGTCCCGGGCTTGAACGTCTCGTCGACCAGGTCGCGGGCCAGGATGCCGTTGCGCGTGTCGCAGCCGTTGCGGTCGACGTCGGACCAGGCGGGCCCGAACTGCTCGCGGGTGTACCCGGTCTTGGCTGCCTTGCCCTTGACGGTCAGGGTCTCCAGGGTGGCGCGCGCGGCGAGGTGGTCGGCGCCGGCCGGGGCGCTGGGCGCGGGGGCCTGCACGCCGGGGACCTCCCCAGCGTTCTCCAGGCCTGACTCGAACAGGTCGCGGCCCTCCTTCGAGGTCGCGTAGTCGACGCTCTGGCGCAGGCCGTCGTAGAACTGGGGCCAGATGCCCGTCACGTTCATGACGATGAAGATCGCGAGCAGGGCGAAGAGGGTCGAGAAGATCCGTTGGCGCATGACCACTCCGTGGGGCCGGGGGCGCGGAAAGTCCCGCGCTACCTGCCCTGATGAGCAGAACGCACCGCCCTCAACCCACGGCCTCGTCGAGGGTCTGGGTCTGGGGCTGGACGGCCGGGGCCTTGGGGGCAGCGGTCCGGGTCTTGCGCGGGGCCTTGGGCGCGGGCCGGCGGGAGGCTTCGGTGGCCTTGACCGCGCGCCCTCCGGTGCAGCCCCGGGTCAGGGTGCACTTGGCCGGTACGGAGGAGGCGACGAAGGAGATCAGGCCGCACCGGGGGCACTTGGCGACGGTAACGGTGGGGTTGCGACGCAGGTACCCCAGGACGTTCCCGGCCGTGGCCAGCAGGTGCTGCTGCTCGCTGGAGATCGCGACCAGGCCAGGCGCGATCTGCGCCATCTGCTCCCAGCGGTCGACCATGGCGACCTTCATCAGGGCGAGCGCGATCGACACCGCAGCGAGGAGTGGGTCAGCCTCGTCGGGGGTGAAGAAGGTGGCGGGTTCCTTGCTCATCACCTGCCCCTATGCGGCTTGGTCCGTGGCAGGAAGCAGGTTGCCCCCCGGTGGGCCCGCCAGCAGTGGGCGTACAGGCCCGAGGCATGCGTCTCCGGCGCGGGGGCCACAGGCCGCGAACGGCAACACGGATTCACGGTCAAGGGAGTCCGGTCAGTACGGCTGCGTTTCGTCTTGAATCAGGCAAAGAACTGTGAAAGCCTCATCGCTCACGAACCGACCACCAAGGGGAGAACGTGCAACGAAGCACTGCAGCAATGAGCGGCGTCGTCCTGGCCTTGAGCCTCATCGTGGCCGGCGCTCCAGGCGCCTCGGCCGACGATCCGACCAGCACTCCAGCCTCAGCGGCAGAGTGGCGCGAGTGGTCCGCGGACCGTATCGCCGAGGCGTCAGCAACCGACTGGGAGCAGTACGCAACCGACCGAGGCTGCCTCTATGAGTCCGGCGAGGTAGCAATCCAGGTGAACACCGAGGCGAACCTCCAGATGGGGGCGCCCGCCGACCTCCCCCTGCCCGCGGTCGCTCTTGTCCTCGATTGCACTGGGCGTGACGACCTTGAAGCGCAGGGCCGGGCAACGGTCACGCCGCTGGCCACGACCTGGCTTGCGTGCAAGTCCAACGCCACGACCCTCGGCGGGAAGCTCTGCATCGGCAAGAACGGCACCTGGGTCGAAGGCGAATACACCCGAAACCTGAACGCGGGCAACTTCACAGGATTCGTGAACCTCTACAAGCGGATCACGACGAGCTATGACTGCTCGACGAACGGCCGGATCGCCGACAACATCTCCAAGACGATCGGCGGCGGCGGCACGCTCTTGGCTGTCGCACCGAACGCTCCGACGAACTACCGCTACTCTGCCTACTTGTGGCAGAAGAACTTCGTAGGCAGCACGCCCATCGACGGCGTGTGCACCAACATTTGATGCGTCGCACCTGGATCGACTGCGCAGTCGCAGGGCTCATCGGAGTCCTCGGGCTCTACGGCTGCGCAGTCGCCGTGGGGATCAGCATCTCCCCCCTTTCATCGGCCACTGAGCTGGCGGTCGGCCCGTATCTGGGCGCAGTCTCCATGCTGAGCTTCGTCGGCTCCGCGAGCGTCCTTTACCTGCTCATGACGAGCAACCCGCACCGTCGACGCGTGGTCACCTCCGGCGATGGCGAGTGGAGAGTCGTTACCAGCCCTCTCGGGATCACCTGTGCGTCGTCCGCCATGGTCCCCTCCGACGCTCGCGAGGCTGCGCTGGGACGCCGGGTGGCCCGTGCACTCGTGTCGAACAATGACGCCAACGCGCGCCAGGCCACGGCCAAGTCGGTCGAAGCGGTCCAGTTGCTTGGTCGGATCTACCGCCACGCCCAGCTCGATCAGCGAAATCAGCGCAACGAGTCGCTCCTTTCGCACACGTGGCCAGTGCTGCGAGCCGACGTCCTGGATTTCGAGCTTCACCGGACGCCAGAGAGGGCCGGGCCCCTCCGTTCGACGTCGTAGCACGAGACGCCGCCGCTCCCCCGGCGGGCCATACGGTAGGTCGCTCGATGTCCTCGCGCGTCGCGCGGAGCGTCGAGCAGCCCGCGTAGGTTCGTGGGACGAGATCGCTAGACCGCCACGGGTGCCTTGATCGCCGGGTGGTGCTGGTAGCCGGTGACCTGGACGTCCTCGTACGCGTAGTCGAAGATCGACGCGCGCTCGGCCAGGTGCAGCGTCGGGGCGGGGTACGGGTCGCGCCCCAGCTGCTCACGCACCTGCTGGAGGTGGTTGTCGTAGATGTGGCAGTCCCCGCCGGTCCACACGAAGTCTCCGACCTGGAGCCCGGCCTGGGCGGCGACCATGTGGGTGAGCAGGGCGTAGGACGCGACGTTGAACGGCACGCCGAGGAACAGGTCGGCGCTGCGCTGGTAGAGCTGGCACGAGAGGCGTCCGTCGGCGACGTAGAACTGGAACAGCGCGTGGCACGGCGGCAGCGCCATGTCCTCGACCTGGGCGACGTTCCACGCCGAGACGATGTGCCGGCGCGAGTCGGGGTTCTGGCGGATCTGGTCGACGACGCGGGCGATCTGGTCGATGTGCCCGCCCTCGGGCGTGGGCCACGACCGCCACTGGGAGCCGTAGACCGGGCCGAGCTCACCGTCGGCGCCCGCCCACTCGTCCCAGATCTTCACCCCGTGCTCCTGGAGCCAGCGCACGTTCGTCTCCCCGCGCAGGAACCACAGCAGCTCGTAGACGACCGACTTCAGGTGCACGCGCTTGGTGGTGACCAGCGGGAAGCCCTGGCTGAGGTCGAAGCGCATCTGGGCGCCGAACACTGAACGGGTGCCGGTCCCGGTGCGGTCGGACTTCGTCGTGCCGTTGTTCAGCACGTGGCGCAGCAGGTCTTCGTAGGGCGTGTCCATGCACGCGCCTATGCGCCTGGCCCCGGACCGGCGCTGGGCATGGCGATGGCGCCGCGCCCAGTGGCCGTAGCCGGACGCGACGCCATCGCTGAGGGTCAGGCCGGGATGGGCTCGCGCTCGTGCTCCTTGGCCGCAGCGACCTCAGGCTCGGGCTCGACGTGCGGGGCGGGCGCCTCGACGACGTCGCTCAGGTCGACCGGGGCAGCCTCGGGCTCGACCGCGTCCTCGGCAACGACCTCAGCCTCTGGCGCCGACTCGACGACCACCTCAGGCTCGATGACCGGCTGCTCCGCCTCAGGCTCCGGGGTCGGCGCGGGGGCCGGCACCGCGTCCACGGGAGCGACCTCGACGGCACGCGCGGGCACCTTGGTTGTCACGGGCGCAGGCTTGGGTGCCGCGGCCTTCTTGGTGGCCTGACGCGCGCGGGCCGGAGCCTTCGCCGGTTCGCTCGGACGGCCCAGGCGCATCAGGATGACGAGCAGGTGCGTCACGGCGAGCAGCACCAGCGGCGGCACCGAGGCGACCAGCGCGGAGACCTCCAGAGGGAACCCGTCCCCGGCCTCGGTCGCGACCAGGATCGCGTGGGTCGCGTTGGCGGCGATCGACGTCCCGGCACCGGCGAAGAGCAGCATCCAGGGGAAGAAGGTGACGTGCCGGGGGTGGTCGACGAGGGCGATGATCGCGACGCTCGACACGACGATGAGGCCGTCGACGATCAGCGGCCACAAGAACCCCAGGTGAGGGTTGATCCCTGCCCGCACAGCGAGGTCGGTCAGGGCGTCGAAGCTGAGGATGAACGACGCAGCGATGAGGAACATCGTGCCGAGGTGCGCCACGATCATGACCCACGCGTGGATGATCGGGGCGGGGCGGCGGGTGGCCGTGGGGCGCGCGTTAGCCATGCGGATGCACTTCCTTCGTTCGGTCGGGGTCGGTCTCAACCGGTGTCTATGCAGGAGGAGAACGCCCAGTTCACGGGCACAATCGACCGGCGGCTCCTGCTCGATCAGTCCTGCGAGGGCAGGAGCTTGATCCAGGTCTCGATCGCGGCGATGACCTCGCGCCCGGCTTCGGCGGTGCGGGTGCGGCGCAGCGTGTCGTAGGCGGTGTCAGCGCGGAACTGGGCGCTCTGGACGCGCTGGCGGGCGTAGGCCGCAACCACCTTGGGGTCCTCGCCCGAGCACAGGAGCTCACTGGGCATCCACTCGCTGACGGTGTTGCGGACCAGGCGCCCGTCGTCGTCCAGGGTGTTCAGGCGAAAGCGCAGGTCGCTGTCCAGGACGACCTGCGTCGCGGTGATCTTGGTGACGACGTGGCGTGAGGGAACCGACTCACGGCCTGAGAGGCGGTGGACGGTCGCGCCGACGAAGATCCAGGCGGGGATCGGGTGCTGGGTGGCCATGGCCTGCTCCTAGGTTGAGGGTCTCTGCCTCGTCCGTGGGGCGGCGTCCGGGAAAGGTGCCGAGCCTGGTCGCATAGGTGCGGGCATGGACGACGCGACCCCGGCGGACCAGACGCCGATCTTCTTCTACTCCTCCTCCAGCGGGCAGACGCGCCTGTTCGCGCGGAACCTGGAGCGGCCCGTGCTCGACCTCGCCGACCGCCGGGTGCGCGCCGGAGGGGCCACCGGTCCGTGGGTGCTGCTCACGCCGTCGTACAAGACGGGGAACCCGGACAACGACACGCTCCCCGAGCCGGTGCGCCGCTTCCTGTCCGACCCGGTCAACCGCCGACTGATGGTCGGGATCATCGGGGCCGGCAACCGCAGTTTCGGCTCGCACTACCAGTCCGCGGCGCGCCTGATCGCTCGGACGTCGGGGCGCCCGATCCTGTTTGAGGTCGAGCTCTCGGGGACCCCGGAGGACGTGGTCGAGTGCCGGGCCGTCATGGCGCGGGTCGACCGGGACCTGGCCACAGCGCCCAGCGAGTAGGACTAGGCAGCACTCGGAGCGAGACCGGCTTGCGTGCAACATGCGACGCCGAGTGTTGCACCGACATCGTCGCTGAGAGAAAGCTGCAACCCGACAACGTCGAAACTCAACGCGACGAGTGACGAGTGACGACCAACATCCCGCTCAAACTGGTTCAGGGATGTTGGTTGTCACGTCGCCGTCGGTGGCGCCCAGAACACACTCAAGCACTGCCTGTGCCTGCTCTTGCGTCACCTTGGCGTCAAAGATCACGCCTGCACCGGAGGAGGGGTGGTCCAAACGCTCGGTGAACGACTGCGTCGCCAGGCCGGAGTCATCTACACACGGATACCACCCACGTCCGCCATCCTCGACACCGATCTTCCAGGGCGGACCGGGATCTCCCGAGGTCTGCACGACAAGGCTGGCCGCATTTCCGCACCCTGTCGCGCAGACGAGAACCGAGAATCCAGTGAGCACACGGATGGCTGGCTTCATGGCGCGAGCGTAGCGCTCGACACAACTACGCGGTCGGCGGGAGCTCACGCGGCGATCTTCTGGGGGCTGCGCCGGCGGGTCTTGCTGGAGCGGGCGACGGCCTCCCACACCAGGGTCGAGATGATCTGCGCCGGGGAGTCTATCTCGATGCTGCTCGCGTCCAGGACCGCGGCCCGGTTGTCGCCCCCGGTCATGACCTGGTCCAGGACGTCCGACTTCGACCCGAGGACGGCTTGGATGCGCTCGTCGAGGGTGCCGGGGGCGATCATCGTCTGGATGGTCACCGAGCGCTTGGTGCCGATGCGGTGACAGTTGTGTACGGCTGCCATCTCGACGACGTAAGACTCGTCGCCCTCGACTGTCAGGTCCCAGACCCACTCATCGGGGCGAGCATGGCGGGTGACGACCCGCCGCACCTTTCGCCAGATCCACCTTTGCGCGCCCGCGTCGTCGATCATTCCTTCGCCGATGTAGGCAAGGCTGTCACCGACCCTCTTACCCCGGATAGTTCGGTCCTTGTAGTGCACGTTGCGCACCCCGATGCGGTACCGGCAGGCAGAGGAGAGCACCACGAGCTGTCCGCTGAGAGTGCTCGACGTCGTCGACCACGACAGTCGTTCCTTACTCCCGTTCGCGCTGCGACGCACGTACCCATCCCCGGTTACGTACGCCATCAGCAGGGTCCTCTGCTGTTCCTGCGACAGCTCGAACACCCAGCTAGGCAGCCGCTTATTCGGAGCCATGTGGCCGAACATCTCCAGGAACCAGGATGCTATGTCGTGGCTGTACGCGCGCCACTCGATGCTCTTCGTGTCCTTCGCGTGCACAGTCGACGAGTTGATGCCGAAGGTGTCCTTGAGGTACTGGGTGAAGTGTTCGGCGATCGGCATCTCGTCCTCGTGCAGGCTCAGCGAGATGAACGACCCCTTCCCGCTCCTCACGTTGGCGAACCCCTCTGCGACGTACCACCCGCACAAGGAGAGGAAGTCGGCGTCGACCGTCACCGTGTGCGGCATCGGCACATAGCGCCCGTTAGGGCGTCGCTCCATGGGAGGCAGGGACGAGCCAGCGCCGAAAGACTTGCGATGCGCGACCTTGTATCGCTCGTAGTCTCTGGCACATAGGCCACGCGCCAGCACCGGAGTTACACCGCACTCCGAGCATGAGGACCATGCCTCGATCTCGCTCAAGCTCCACCTTCGGTGCTTGTCGGGGAAGGTCAGCGTGCACAGCCCGCCCCCGGTCGAGGCCGGCGTGGCGATGCAGTCGCCGGGAAGAATGGTCGCTGCTGGAACCCACCCAACTTCGCCGGATCGCCGACGGACCCACACCTCGTGATCGTGAGTGACCGCAAGGGGGGCATGGTTGCCCCGGTACTGCACCTCGGTGAGCAGCCCGCGATGCTCGTCTCCAGCGGGAGCGTATCGGCGAGCCAGCCTTTTCCACTTGTCGAGCACGGTGCGCCAGTTCCCCTTGTGCGTGAGGACGAGATCCCCAAGGCTCACGTCTTCAATGGGCACAGGTCCCCGCAGCGTCTGGACGCGCTGTCCTTCGAGTACGCAGCGGTCCTCGGCCTGGGTGATCTCCGCGTTGACGTACGTCGTCTCGACGAACAGGACGTCCGAGGATCGGGTCAGGGTCAGCCCGACGCCGGCGGCGGTGATCGACAGGACGATGACCGCGACCTTCCCGGCCTGGAAGTCGGCGACGGCGGCGTCAGCCACCTTCTGCGGGGTGCCGCCCACGATGGAGCGCACCAGGCTCGCGTCGGTGACGGCGTCCTGGGCTGCCTCGATCATCGCGGTCGCGACGTCCTGGTGGTGGGCCCAGACGATCAGGGGCCGGTCGATGCAGACCTCGCCGGTCGCCGGGTCGTGGGTTCCTTCGCGGGCCACCCAGTCCCCGATGTACTCCGCTGCGGCCGGGACCTTCGCCAGCCCGGCTGCCACCCGCAGGGGTGACATGAGCCCGATCTGGTCACGCGCCCACTCCTCGACCGTCTCGACGTCCTCGGGGTTGGTGGAGTCGAGGGTCTCGGGCAGCGTCTGGAGCCACAGGTCGATCTTGTCGAGCACCGCGGTATGGGCCTTGCGGAACTCGGTCAGGGGCACGTCGATGAGCATCGGGAACCGGGCCTTGGCGGGCAGGTCGCGCAGGACGTCGGACTTGTTGCGGCGCACCCACACGTGCTCGTCCAGGGCGGCCTTGAGGCGCCCGAGCTCGGACTTGCGTGCCACCCAGGCCCCAAAGTGGTTCTTGCGGCAGTAGGTCTCCAGGAAGTTGCTGTGGCCTCCGAAGACGGGCCCGAGGTGGCCGGTGACTTCGAGCTGGGAGGCCATCTCCTCCGGGGAGGAGTTCATCGGCGTGCCGGAGGCTGCGATGCGCAGGCCCGTGGTCGCGGCGGCGAGCTCGCGCGCGGCGACGGCCCGCTTGGACGCCCACTGCTTGGCCCGGTGCGCCTCGTCGTAGATCATGACGTCCGGCGCCCACGTGACGAGCTTGTCCAGCAGGGCGGGGCGCGAGGCGATGAGCGCGTCGGTGAGGACCACGACCCCGGCGTCGGGCAGCGCAGGCTCCTTGCGGCCAGCCACGATCGGCACGACCTGCCCGTCCCAGGCTCCCCCGCCGGTCGCGACCTCGGTGGTCTGGGAGTGCCACACCCACGAGGAGATGACCTTGGCCGGGGACAGGACGACGATGCGCCGGGCCCCGACGATCGCGGCAGCGGCCAGGGCCGAGAGCGTCTTGCCGACCCCGGGTGCATCAGCCAGCAGCGAGTGCCCGGCGGCGACGGCGATGGCTCCCGCGCGCTGGTAGGCGTACGGGCTGAGCTTGCCCCCGCCGAACCACTCGGGGACGTCCCCGACTTCGGCGATCAGGTCCGCGAGGTGCTCCGGGTCGGTGTTCGTCCCGAGCGACGCGGCGACCGAGGCTGCCTGGGTGCGCAGGTGCACGGCGGTGGTCACCCGGTTGCCCTCGCTGAGCGAGACGTCGACGATGTCCTGGCCGATGACGATCCCGCGCCGGGGCACCCCGAGCGGGGCGAGGTCGACGCAGGTGGTGCGCCACCCGCCCAGGCCCCGGTCCCATTCGGCTGCCGCGGGGATGACCTTGGACGCCTCGTCGAAGCCGATCAGGCGCGGGTAGATCACGGCGGCGGTCCCGGGGCCCTCGCGCACGGCCAGGGGCATCTGGAGATCTTCGAGGCTGTCGATCGTGGCGAGCTCGGGGTCGCGGACCTTGGACCGGATGTCGATGTCGAACCCGGCTGCGGTCAGGATCTGGGTGGGGTTCTTGCCCAGGCCCGTCACGACCCAGCGGCTGCGCTCGGGGTCCCACTGGCGTCCGGGGAGCTTCTTGATCCAGTCGATGAGCAGCTGGCCGGTGCCGGGGTACAGGGTGCCGCGCGCAAAGCGCAGGGCCAGGGCCGGGTTGACCCAGGTGCGTCCGAGGGTCGCCGTCGGGCGGGGTCCTTGCGGTCCGGGGCTCGCGGCGCCATCCGTGGAGGTGCTCGGGGCGAGGCTCGGGGGTGCTGCGCTCGCGCGGGTCGGCGCGGCGGCGCGCGCGGACAGTTCCGCGCTCATGTCCCACCAGTCGTCAGCCACGCCCGCTTCTATGCGGCGGGCCGGGGGCCGGGTTCAGAGCAGGGGCGGTGCAGCGTCCGGGTCGGTGCCCGCCCAGCCGACGACGACGACGGCCTTCGCGGAGCCCAGGGCCTCCACGGCCAGGGTGAAGCTGGTCGGGGCCTCCCCCGGGCTCAGGCTCACCTCGAACTGGGCGTACGGCTCGCGCACGGTGCGCGCGCAGGCCGCGGCGGCTCGCAGCAGGACGCCGGCGCGCTCGTCGAGCAGCTCGGTGATGGCGGGGTGGGCGGCACCCGGCGAGGGGGCCAGGGCGCGCACGACGTCCGCGGTGACCAGGACGCGGCGTTCACGGGAGAACCCGCAGCCCCACGCGATCGAGGACATGCACGTCAGGACGCCGGTGCGCAGCAGGTGCGCGTGCGACTCGTTGCGCGTGATGCGCTCGTACTTGCGGTCCAGGGCCCGGAGAGCGCCTGTCGAGTCTGGCGTGTGGGTCACTGGCTGTGTCCTTCGGTGCTGGGGTCGCCGCGCGGCTTGGTCGCTGCACACGAATGCCCCCAGGACCAGTGATCGCTGCTGTTCGCTTGGACTGGCCGTAGGAAGCATTTGGTACCACCATTCTAACGCCCGACCTGGAAAGTCCTCCGATTCGTGGCCACGACGCACCGGGCCCTGAGCTCGCGGGCACGGCCTACGCCGCTCGGGCGGGGGCCGCGGCGCGGCGGGCCTGGTCCAGGGTCGCCAGGTGGTCGGTGGCCGCGACGAGCTCCGAGGTGCGGGTCGTGAACGCTGCCAGGGCTCCCAGGTAGACCTTGCGGGTCGGCTCCGGGTAGGACAGGGGCCCGACCTTCAGCAGTCGCGGGTCCAGGACGGCGACGACCCCGCGGTCCGCGGCCGAGCGCACCAGGCGTCCGGCTGCCTGCTCCAGCAGCAGCGACGCGTCGGTCACGTACACCCACCGGTCTGCGGCCCACCGGTCGACCTCGGCGCGGGTCATCGCGGACTCCACGCGGGCGTCGTCGACCGGGTTGGACGCGGCCCGAGGGATGCGGTCGAGCACGACGAGCTGGCACGTGTCGCCCGGCGCGTCGGTGCCGGTCATCAGGGAGCGGGTTCCGACCAGGACCGAGGTCGTGTCGGCGCGCCACTGAGCGACCAGCGCGCCAGCGGTGCGCCCGTCCCACTGGGACAGGACGTTGAACCGGCCGGCGAACGTCTCACGCAGGCGCCGGGCGTACTCGCGCCCAGCCTTGGCGGTGGCTGCCAGGATGAGCGCAGACCCGCCCGAGGCGTCGACCAGGGCCTCGATCTTGGCTGCGGCCCAGGCGGTGTGGGCGCCGGTCTCCAGGCGCGGGCGGCGCCCGAACGTGGACGGGCACAGGGCGCTGATGTCCTGGTCGTCGGCGGCGCGCGGGACGTAGAGCAGGCACTGGCTGTAGGCCTCGGCGAACGGCGATGGGTAGTCCTTGACGGTGGCCCGCAGCCCGGCCTGCGCGCCGTACCCGGCGGGCATCGTGCCCGAGCAGGCCGTGACGGACAGGGCGTAGCGCTGCTCGGACTCACCGTCGTCGAGCTCTTCGTCAGGGTCGTCCCCGCCCATGCGCGGCCCGACCCAACGTCGCTCGTCGACCAGCGCGGCGCCGTCCTCGTCGAAGGGGACCGGCGCGGTCCACAGCGTGTTGTACAGGGCGCTGGCGACGTCGACCGGCGAGGCCTTGGCCACGGGCAGGTTCGCGTCGCGCTCGTCGGGCTGAGCCCAGCGGGCCACACCCCAGGCGTGGGTCGTCACGGTGCGCACGTCGGCCGAGAGCGACTCGGCCCGCGCGACCATGCGCCGAGCCTTGATCGCGGAAGGCACGTGCGGGTCCTCGGTCAGCGGCGTGACGAGCGCGCCCACCTGAGCGGCCCAACCGGAGATCGCCTGCCCGAGCCCGCCGAGCGGGTCGTCCTCCTCCCCCAGGCGCACGACCCCGCCGGGCCCGGCCGCTGCGCGCAGGGCCCGGCCCAGCACCTCGCTGACCTGCTCGGCCAGAACGGCGCCGTCGTCCAGCGCGCGGGTCACGGCCCCGTCGCCGTCGTCCATGAGCGAGCGCAGCCCGGCGACCAGCGAACCGATGCGCCGCGCGGAGATCTCGCACGCCCCAGCTGAGCGCACGATCCCGGGCAGGGTGTGCGCCTCGTCGACCACGACGTGCTCGAACGTCCCGAGGGTCTTGTTGCCGATCACCACCGGGGCGCTGGTGGTGGCCTGGACGGCGAGCATGTGGTGGTTGGTGACCACGACGTCGGCCTCGGCGGCGCGGGTGCGGGCACGGGCCGGGGCGCACATGTCCGCGAACGGGCACTGGCTGACCCCGATGCACTCGGCGGTCGAGACGGACACCGACGCCCAGGCGCCGTCGGGCAGGTTGCCTGGGTACCGGCCGCGGTCAGCGTCGGAGGGGTCGGTCTTGGTGGCGGCGCGAGCCGCCCACGCCAGCAGCGCGACCATGTCGGCGCCGGGCACCGGGCCCTGACCGAGGTCGAACGTCTTGGGTTCGCGGGAGGTGCCCGCGGTGGGGACCTTGGCGAGCAGCCTCGCCAGGACGTCCAGCGCCTGCGGGGTGGGTTGGCGCGCGGCCACGGGCACCGCGACCCCGGCGTCGTCGAGCAGGGTCAGGGCGTGCGCGGCCACGGCCTGGAAGCAGGCGGTGTTGGACCAGCCCTTGTAGACGGCGAAGCGGGGGCGCACCCCGGTCGCAGCCTCGACGGCGTCGGCCACGACGGGCAGGTCCTTCTCGATGAGTTGGGTCTGCAAGGAGATCGACTCGGTCGACATCAGGGTGCGTTCGCCGTGCTGAGCGGCTCGCAGCATCGCCGGGACGGCCGTGGCAAAGCTCTTGCCGAGCCCGACGGGCGCAGAGGCTGCGACGTGCCCGGACCCGCTCATCGCGCCCCAGGTGTCCTGGGTGAAGGTGACCTGGCCGGGGCGTGCGACCGCGTTCGGCAGGCCCGTGGTGCGGCGGACCGCGTCGGTCAGGACGTCCAGGACCTGACTCACGAACGACCGCTCGCGCGGGAGAACAGGCCACAGACCCAGCGCGAGCCCCGGATCGGGCGGTGCGGCTCGACGGTCCATGTCAGGTGCAGAATCCACGCGGTGCCCACGAACAGCACCGGGGCGGCCGCCTCAGCGGTGACGCCGCCGATGACCAGCATCCACAGCGCAGCCCAGCGGTACCAGCGCTTGGTCGCGCCCGGCACCAGGATCATCGTGATGATGCCCGGGGAGAGCATCGTGAGGGTCACCAGGTCGTTGCTGCCCCCGGCCACCGCCACCGCGGTCACCGCGGCCAGGTGCAGGAGTGCGATCACGATCGCCAGCGCGCCCAGCAGCAGGCTGCGGCGCATGGCCCGGGTCTGAGCCTGGGGGTCGGTCGCGGGACCGTTCTTCGAGGTGCTCGTCTTGACGTCGTTCGCGCGGGTGGCCATGTCAGTGCCTATGCGAGGTTCAGGTCGGCTGCGTTCACGGCCTGGTTCGTGGGCTCCGGCTCCAGGGCGTCCTCCAGCAGGGCGCCCATGGTCGCGGCGATCTGCTCGGGGGTCGTGCCAGCGGGCGAGGTCGGGTAGGCGACCAGGTGCTCAGCCACGACCTGGTCCCACGTCAGGGCCGTGGCGCGGCGGGCGTCCAGGACCTCGTCGAGCTCGGGCGAGGGCTTGCGGCGGTCACCGGCGCACAGCGGGGTGCAGGCGACCGCGAGGTAGGCCTCGACCAGGCGCGCGGTGGCGCTCGACCAGCCCAGCGACCTCGACCAGGACACGATCTCCTCGGTCATGGCGCGGACCTTGATGGCCGGGGGGCGAGCCTGGGCGACGACGGCTTCCTGGATGAGCAGGACCGCGGCCTGGTAGCCCCACTGGGACACGAGCGTCTCGACGTTCGCGCCGTCCTCCTCGCTGTAGGAGTCCCACATCGGGGACAGCAGCGGGTCGCACGAGCGGGTGTGGCGGTTGCGCAGGGAGTCCAGCGCAGCGGCCGGGTTGGCCTCGATGGCCTGGCGGGCGAGGTAGGTCGTGAGCGGGTTCGGGTCGGCCACGACCTGGGGCAGGTCGAAGGTGGTGCGCACGGCGCGAGCCTGGGTGCGGGTGCGGGTCGCCGCGTGCACGGCGTTCGCGATCTGCTCACGGAAGGCGAGCAGTACGCCCTGGTCGTGCTCTTCGTCCAGTCGCTCGTCGGCACCGGCCGCGGCCACGCTCACGTGCTCGAACGGGGTCGGCTCCCCCGGGGTCCCGGTGGGTGCGAACGGGGCGGACTTGCTGTTGGCGTTCATCTGGTCGCGGCGCTTGGATGAGGCGATGCGCTTGCCGAGCTGGCGAGCCCAGCCGGTCAGGGACGCCCCGTCGGCGATGCGGGCCACGTCGAGCCCGCCGTCGCCAGCACCGGCGTAGGTCTTGAGCAGCAGGGTCTCGCTGACCGCGCCCTCGATGTCTTCCCAGTCGCAGGACGGTGCCCGCAGCGAGCGGGTCACGTCGCGGGCGACCTGGGTGGTGAAGATGAGCTCGGCGAACCGGTGACGGACCGCCTCGTCGGTGATTCCCCCGGACAGGTGCTCCTGGGCGAGGTGACGCGCCTGGTCGTCGATGCTGGCGAGGGCTTCGTGAGCGAGGGTCTGCATGCCCCACCCGTGGGGCGGGGCTCAGGCAAACTCCCGGCCCGCAGGCCAGCTCGCACTGTGGCGCGCTGGCCTGCGGGGATACCGGTTCGGCGGGGGCTACGCGGCTGCGGCGGCAGCCTTGCGGGCCTGGGCTTCCAGGCGCCGGCGCACGTCCTCGGGGTTCGTCGAGGCGTCGCGCACGAAGGCGGGCGGCAGGGTGATCTCGACCGGGATCGCTCGCCCGGACAGGTCGCAGTACAGCCCGACGGTTCCGCGCAGCACCTGGCGGGTCGTCGGGTCGATCAGGGCGCGCATCGAGTTCCAGTTCGGCGCGGTGCCGTGCTCGGTCGTGGTCGCCGACATGGTCGCCTTGGCCGTGATCCGCCCCACCCGCTCGGGGGTGGCCTCGATCTTGAACAGGGCCAGGGCGGCGCGCGCCTCGTCCTCGTCCTCCATCGGCAGGATGAGCCCGCGCGAGATGTACCCGGCCAGCTTCGCCTTGAGGGCGTCGGAGGTGCGCTGGGTGAACAGGCACACCAGGACGTCCTGCTTTCGTGCGACACGGCCCAGGCGCTCGACCTCGGACCGGCCTGCGCCCAGGAACACCCAGGCCTCGTCGAGCAGGACCACCCCAGCCCGACCGGCCACTGCGGTGGCGGACCCGTAGACCATCATGCGCACCAGCGACAGGGCGATGCGCTGCTGCTGGGTCGGGGCCGCGGCGCCAGGCTCGGGCAGGTCCAGGTGGGCATCGCCGACGCGGATGAGCGTGATGCCGTCCGCGACGCGCAGCCCGGGGCTGTCCGGGTTGAAGCCCACGCACGCCCGGAACATGGGCGAGGAGTTGATGAGGGCGAAGACCCGGTCGACCATCTCCGCGGGGGCGTGCCCGTGCTCCTTGGCCCAGGCCAGGGCCTGGCCTATGGTCTTGGCGCCCAGCGACGCACCGTAGGCCAGCGCGGCCGTCAGGGGCGTCTCGTAGTCCTCGCGCCGCGAGCCCCACGGGTTGATCGCCATCAGCATGGACGCGGCCATGTCGATGCCGACCTCGGGGCTGACCGCGAACCGCAGCGGGTCGAACACGCCGTCGGACTCGGCGAGGGAGTCCAGGGAGAACACCTGACCGCCCGCGGCGAGCACCGGACCGGACAGGTCCGAGTTCGGGGACGGGTCGATGTAGACCTGGGGGCTGCCCAGGCGCGACCACTGCTGGGTGAGCCACTGGGCGACTAACGTGTTGTGCGTCGGGACGAACCCTTCGACGAGGTAGGTGCTGTCGGGCGAGTCGACCTGGATGCAGCGCGCTGCCACCGACTCGACGCGAGTGACGTCGGTGACGTAGTTCCACTTCGAGGTCTCGCGCAGCGTGCCGACGGCGGGCAGACGCTCAGCCTTGCGGCGCATGCGGAAGACCGGCAGGTCGGTGGTGAAGTGGATGCGGTGGCGGGGCTTGCACTCGATGTACAGCCCGTCCTCGTCGCGGTACCCGGCGGGCTGGTCCCACGAGATCGAGGCCTTGATGCCCATCGAGCGGACCAGGTTGAGTGCGTCACCTGCGAGGCGACGGTTCGACAGGCTGAGCTCGCACGTGCCGAGCTCGCTGATCGTCCCGTCGGTGTCCATGAGTCCCTGGAGCAGTGCGAGGCGCTGGTCGTAATCTGCCCGCTGGTAGACCGCAGGGATGAGCTTGGGGTCCTCGCGAGTGATCTTGCTCGCCGGCGGGAACCCAGCTTCGGTGATCCGGCGTCGCAGCGGAGCCCCCTGTGCGTCGTGGAAGAAGTAGACGTCCGACAGGCCGTCGATGTCCACGACACGCGTCACCGTGTAGCCCTCACGCTTGACCTCGTCGATGATGTCCTGGTCCATCGAGACGATGGACCCGCTGTGCTTCGACCCGTCGCCCAGCCATGCGCCGAACGTGTACGCGGGTACGGGAAGGTGCTCCTGCTCGCCGCTGATCGCTGCTGGCACGGACGTCGCGAACCGCGAGTGCCCCTGGGACAGGCTGATCCCCGCCGCGAGCATCTCGCCGGTCGTCATGACCGACTCGCGCGGGTCGAGGGTGACATCGTGAAACCGTTGGCGCAGCCGCTCGGCGAGTGCCTTGACGGCGATCTGGGCGGGATACACCTCGGCGAGCCGTTCAGCGGTGAAGCTCTGGCCTGCTGGTCGAGGCGCGGTCACCTGACGGCGTGCCGGCACAGGGGCGAACCCTGCCTGGCGGTACGCCGTGGAGGCGAACATCCGGTCCACCTTCGACGCCCCGGAGCGCTCGGTGACCATGCGACCGAGCTCGGCGGAGGTGAACGTCTCCTCGGCTGTGAGCTCGGCGGCGATGGCTCGGGCTGCTGCTGCGCGGATCTTGGCCGTCTTCCCCCAGCGGGCGGCGTTGGTCCCGCCCTTGGCGCTCACGTCGTCCCATGCGTCGGCGGCGAGCTGGAGCGCCTGGCGTCCCGGCATGACCAGGACGGGGTCCGTCTTGACGATGTGGTTCGCCTTCCACTGACGCTCTTCGGGGACGATCGCGCTGTGGTGGGGAACGTCCATCATCCTCAGCCCGGCGGCGACCGCGGCGGCGTCCGTGGAGTACATCCCCTCGGAGAACCGCTCGGCCATGACGGCGCCGATCTGCCCGATCGTCCACTGGGCGCTGGGGTCCAGGGTCGAGGCGTAGGTGTCCATCTGGTCCGCGACGGCGTGCATGCGTTCGGCATTGGTGACCGCTGCCTGCGCCTTCGGGCTGGAGCGGCGGTTGCGCTGATTGAAGTCGGTGACCACCCACTGGTGGTCGAAGTCGGCGTAGATCTCTTGGCCGTCTCCGAACGTGACCCGGTACAGCTCTGGGGTGTGGTTCGTCTCGGACACGAAGCGCACGTTGCACGGCTGGCCGTCGCGCCCGTACACCTGGTCGCCGACCTGGAGGTCGCCCATCGTCGCCCAGCCGTCAGGGAACCGGGCAGAGGTGGGCACTGGGATGTTAGTTGTCAGCACAACCGCTTTCCCAGACCCTGTCTGGCCAGGCACCAGCAGGAGCGGGGCCGCGTCGGCGCCCGAGGCGGCGGACGGCGAGACGTACGCGGGCTGGCCGTCGCGCTCGGTGAACCCGAGCAGGGCCCCGTCACGGTCCCCGACCTGGGAGAGGCTGGTCAGGCCCGCGGTGGCGACACAGTCCATTGGCAGGTCGTGCACGCGCGGGTTGGACCGCACCGGGGAGCAGAGCATCATCTCGGTCATCGCGGCCTGCTGGCGGTAGAGCATCACCCCGAGGTCGGCCACGGTGTGCCGGGTCAGGGACTCGACGTCGGAGACGACCCCGTCCAGGGCCACCAGCACCGAGGCGTCGGTCAGGGTCGGGTACCCGCCGCCGGACTGGTAGCGGGCCTCGATCTCCTCGATCGCGGCCAGGCGCTCCTCGTGGTCGGCGCGGGTCATCTTCCCGGCCTCCATGCGCGTCTGAAGGTCGCTCGTGTTCTTCTTGCGCTGGCTGGTCAGCTCGGCGCCGGTGACCTTCGCCGGCTCCATCTTGCCGCGGATGGAGATGGCCTGGGCGCCCGCGAACATGAGCTGCTCGGCCCACAGCACGGACGGGTCGTCGGGGGTGCGGCCGGCGAAGTCGAACCCGGCCACGGACGTGAACGTGATCGCGTGCTCGCCCGGGATGAACGGCCACCCGTCGCAGTCCTCGGCTCCTGCCGCGTCGGCTGCCCGGACCGCGACGTCGTCGGAGAACACGTGCGAGTGCGAGGCGTGGTGCATCTGCACGACGTCCGCGGCCCCACCCAGGGTGAACCAGGAGTTCGCCAGGCGCATCTCGGTGTCGGAGGCGGTGACGAGCCCGGCGCGCTGCATCAACGAGCTGATCTTCTCGGTGTCGCGGTCGTAGTCCTCGATCGGGGTGCCGACCCCGGAGGTGAACGTGTCGATGACCGAGTTGAGCGCCGACCCGGCCTTGCCCCACACGCCGGACGCCCCCGAGCTGACCAGGGACGGGATGAGCTGGACGCCCACGAGGGTCACGCGCCGCTGCTGAAGGGTCGCCGGGTAGGACGTGGTCAGGAAGTTCTCCAGGCCACCGGGCAGGGGCCGGTACCGCACGGGGGTGTTCACGGTCAGGATGTGCACGTTGCGGTACGCCGACTTCGAGGTCCGTCGGCCACCGACGCGGGCGGGGGTGATCCCGGCGAGCTCGTTGGCCAGCGCGAGCAGCGTGCCCGCCCCACTGAGCATGTCCGCGGTCGTCTTGGCTTCGGCGATGGCCATGGTCGGCACGGCCCGGTACAGCCAGACCGTGTTGTCGGTCCCCACGCACCGTCCGTTGACGTCGCGCGAGCGCATCGTGGTGGGCCAGGCGGGTTCGGTGGGGCGCAGCATCCCCTTGCCGAGGCTCTTGTCGGTCTTGGCCATGTCGCTCAGTCCCCCGTGCCGTCGTCGGTCGTGTTCTCGGATGTCGCGTCCTTCTCGGACGCCCTGTCGGTCTCGCCCTCGGGCGCGGAGTCCTCACCGTCGCTGGCCCCCTGGGGGTCATCGGCGCCGGCGCGGGTGGCTTCGAGGGCCTCGACGTCGATCGTGCGGCCGATGACCGCGTTCGAGAACGGCGCCAGCGTCGGCCCCAGGCCCGCAGCGCCCCACGCGACGATCTTCGGGGAGGCGGTGTTGGCCCCGTGCACGACCAGGTCGTACGTGATGGGGGTCGGGGAGGGCTGCTCCTGCCCGTCGTCGGTGACCTGACTGGTCCACACGACGTCGAGCTCGACCCGCACGACGATCTGCTCGGGGGTCAGGTTCAGGTCGGCGACCTCGGAGAGAGCCGCGGCCTCCACGGTGCGTGCCTTGCCGGAGTCGGCGCCCAACAGGGGCATGTAGAAGTTCTCGGCGGGGTCGCCGGTGACCAGTCGCAGCTGGGCCGGGTCGGCGCCGGTGAACGCGGTCGCCCACGCCGTGACGGCGTCCTCCACGGACTTCGGTGCGGTCACCGTCGTCAGGCCCGGCCACAGGCTCACGCCCGACCACTCGGCCGACGAGGCGGAGGGTGCGATCGGTGTCAGGGACGGCAACCCCACGACGGTCGCCCCGAGCTCGGGGTTGAACGCGACCTGCACGCCGGTGCTGAAGAGCTGGCCGTCGCCGCCCACCAGGGTGAAGGTGTTGACCTCCATCTTGTAGGCGACCGTCGTGGTGTCCGTGGCGTCCAGCGCCGGGACCGTCACCGGCTTGGCGCCGTCCCACGACAAGATGGTGGCGCCTGGCAGCGGGGCCGGGTCGGACCCGAGCCATGCGAGCAGCGCCTCCTGCGCGGTGGCGCGCCCGTCGGTGGTCGCGACTGCCGCGACCGGTCCGGCGTCCTCGGCGGCGTTGCCTTGCAGCACGATCGAGGCCATCACGACCGGGATGAGCAGTGGCCAGACGATGACCATCATGCGTGCGCGCTTGCGCCGCTTGGCCAGGGTCAGGGCGTCGGCCATGCCCGCGCGCGGGACCTCGGCGGCGTCGCCCCACAGGTCCTGACCGGCGGAGGCCTTGGAGCGCTTTCGCGTCCTGGTGTTGCTCGCCATCAGATGCTCTCCCTCGTCTCGCTCGGTGCCGCAGGTGTTCCTGCGGGCGGTGCCTCGTTGGTGGGTGCTGCCGGGCGCGGCGCCGCCGGGTGGGACGGCGCCGCGTCGAGCAGGTCGAGCAGGTCCGTGCTGCTCGTGCGTGAAGCCATGGCGTGCGAGGCGGCTTGGGCCACCGTCGCGTCCAGGTCGCAGACCAGCAGTTCGAGCACGTCGTGGGGCACGTGCTCGCCTTCGGTCGCGAGCTGGGCACGGACCTGCCCCGAGGGGTGGCGGGCCAGGGCCAGGTTGCATTCCATGCACCGGAACTGGCCGCGCTCGACCTTGTGGCGGCACAACGTCCAGCACTTGCGGCAGGTGCCGGGGGCATGGTTGTCGTGCCCGGGGCCTGCGTCAGGCCGAGGCTTCCACGACGAGCAGCGGGTCACAGGTCAGGCCGCCGTCCTGCGGGCCATGTCGGCCACCAGGCTCAGGCGCTCGCGCTGGGTGTCGCTGATGGACTGGGCTGCCTTGGCCAGGGCCAGTGCGGCCTTGGAGTCCGAGGCGGGCATCGCCACGGACAGCACGCCCAGCGACTCGGCCAGGGCCCACATGGCGCGCACCCGGGACTTGTCCATGGACAGCACGGCGATGCCGGCCTCCATGGGGTCCGCGTCGGCCACGGAGAGCAGGTCGCCCACGGGCGCGGCTGCGGTGCGGGCGGTGGTGAAGATCGCGACGGTCATCTCGGTCGGGTCGGTCGTGGAGCCCAGCAGGACGGCCAGTGGTGCACGGTCGTCCTCGTCGGCGGCTGCGAGGGCGAGGGCCTTGGCCGCTACCCGGCGCAGCAGGCCGCGGCTGACGGTGCGGCCGGCTCCCGCAGCTCGACGTCGTGCGCCCGTTGCGGTGGTGCCGGTCGCCGGGTCCTCGTCGCCCGGCTCGTCGTCGCCGTCGTCCTCAGCCTCGTCGGGGTCGGTCTCGTCGGTCTCGTCAGCGTCGTCCCCGTCGTCGGCCTCGAACGGTGCGTTGGTCGCCCCGTACCCGTAGGCGCCCGCGGCGGGCTGGGTCGCCTCGTCGTCGACGACGTCGGGGAGGTCGGACTGGGGGGTGTCGAAAGCCATGGTTGCTCTCCTGGGTAGGTCCGGTACGGCTACCTGGTACCTATGCGAAGAACCGGGCACCAGGTGCACGACGAGCGCCCCGCCCGCCGCCCGGAGGCGGGCTCGGCGAGCATCCGCCGTCCAACATGCCCGACTTGTCGATAAAATGCCGGTTCATGGCGTTACACGTAGGGTCCACAGGAATCCCTGGTGAACAAGCGCTCGGGATTCCATCCCACGAGGAAGTGGAGAGTAAGTAATGCGTATGCGAAGCACCCAGAAGATGGCTGCACTAGCCGTCGGCGCCCTTGTCCTGACCATCGGCGCGAGCCCAGCCAGCGCGGCTGAATCGCCCGAACCCCTGGTCACGATCGCTCCCGAAGACGAGCAGGCAAGCCGGGCGTTCATGACCGAGTTCGGTGTCGCTGCCGACGTCCAGGACGCACTCCTGGACAAGGCCCGCCACGGGCAGTCGCTCTTGGCCGACTCCGAGACGGCCGATCCGGTCAGCGTCACGGAGTTCACACGCGACGCGAGCGACTTCGAGGTCGCCACCTTCGAGGACGGGTCGATCTCAGTGGTCGAGCGCGAGATCCCTGTGGTCGTGCCGGAGGGAACATTCCAGCCCCGGGCTGTTACTGGGTGCACCGTCGGCGGCGGCCCCACCTACACGACGTACAACAACTGCAAGGTGCACTACCGCACGCCGATCTTCTCGTACGGCTTCTACACCTCATTCACGATGACCGGCAGCAGCGCGACGATCAGCACCGCGAACCAGATGTTCCACGAGTACTCGGTCGGGCACCTCAGGGACAGCTGGAACCTGACTGTCGCGCGCAAGACCGGGAACGCGGCCAACCCGGCACACGTCCAGATGCGCGTGACGTACACCCTCTACCCTGGTGTCGGACAGATCAACAAGGGCGTCCGGATCTTCGCCGACGGCCTGAAGTACTGGCAGCAGAGCTACTAGGGAGTGGTCATCATGCTCGGCCCTTGGTATGACGTCGTCTGGATGATCGCCGCCACTGGGGTGCTCGTCCTCACGGGCTTCGCCCTGCGATCCTGGTGGAAGAAGAAGTTCTCCTCCTCGCTCGTCGGCATCTTCTGGTTCCTCGTCATTCTCTTGGTACCGGTCGTGGGTCCACTGCTGTTCCTCGCGCTGAACGGCTCTACCCGAGCACGTCCGGTCGCCGTCGAATAGGGCGATCCAGAGCGCACCCTCACCCCCGTTCCCACGCGCCACGAGCGCCCAGGAATGCAACGACCCCGCCACCTGTCACGCAGATAGGGGCGGGGCGCTGTTCGTGCGGTGGGCTACGCGGCAGCCTTGGTCTCCCCGCGGTCCTCCACGTGGCGCAGGACCCGGGCCTTGTTGCCGTTGGCCATGGTCTCGACCTCGACCCACACCACGACGTCGTGACCGACGAGCGTGCGGATCTGCTTGGCCATCGCCAGGCCGATCGGGTTGTCGGTGCGCTCGGTACGGACCGTCTCGGTGCCGTCGTCCGAACGCTCGGTGCCGGTGTGCAGGGTGACGAGCCCTCGCTTGGACGACTCCTCCTTGACGATCGAGACGACCGAGGCCGTGAAGATCTTGGTGTTCTCCCCCGCGACCTGCTCGACGGCCTTGACGACGGGGTGGCGGTCGTTGCCGATGACGGCGGCGAACTTCGCGGCCAGCGCGGCCTGGCGCGCCTCCCACTGAGGTCCGGTCTCGTCCTCACGCTGGGGGCCAGCTGCGGTCAGTGCGGCAATGACCACCTGGGTACGGGTGGCGTTCTCGATTCCTGCCATGGCGCTTCTCCTTCGGGTGGTGATGGGTTGGCGGCGGAGGAAGTTGCGCTCCCCCCGCCGCCAGGACTCTTGGCCTGCCGGTGACGGGGAGAGAGTCGTGGGTCAGGCGATGCGCCGGACGGTGGCGGGCGTCGCGACGGGCGTGGTCTTCTCGGCGAGGACCATGACGTCGTCGGCGCTGGGGCCGTTGTTGAACAGGTTCAGCGCGACGGTCGCGATGGACACGCAGCGGCGGGTCGCGACGGTCGACCACTGGTTCCAGTCGTCGCTGCTCGCGCCGAACGGGAAGGGGACGGTCGCGATCACGGTGCGCAGCGCGCCGCGCATGCGGGTGTTCGCGCCGGACTGCCAGTCGCGGTCGCCGTCGGTAACGGTGGACTGGGCCTCGGAGATGACGCGGGCGAACAGGGAGGCCAGCGCGCCGACCGTGGCGGGACTGACCGGCTGCCCGGCGTCGTGCAGGGCCTCGACCGCGAGCTCGGTGGTACCGAAGACTGCGGTGGCCGCGTAGGAGTTCAGGGACAGGTGACCGTCGACGACGGACCCCTCCCAAGGCTTGGCCTCGCGCCAGGGCTGGGTGGACATGGTCTCTCCTTCGTCGTGATCGTCATCGGGCTGTGCGGTGCGACCTGCGTCGCTCTCACCCATGTCGTGGGTCGGGTCGGGGGCAATGTCCCCGGCGCCGGGGCTGGTGGGGGCGAAGGCCGCGGCGGCTGCGACGACCTCCGGTGCGACGGCGAAGTCCTGAGGGTCCGGGGGAACCTCGTCGTACAGGTCGGCCGGCGGCTCGTCGTAGGGGTCCGGGGCGTACTCCGGTGCGCTCGTCGAGCCGTACCCGCCACCGGTAGCACCGGTCGCGATGCTCGTGCTCGTCATGGGGCGCAGGGTCGGGATGCCGAGGTCGACCTCGGTGGGGGCGTTGCCGACCCGGTCCACCTTGCCTTCGGCGCGAGCCACGGGGCAGGCGTTGACCAGCGGGCACCACCCGCACAGGGGCGAGGTGCGGGTCGGGAACGAGGCCTGGTCGACGTAGGTGCGCAGGTCGGTCCACGCCTGGGAGAACTTCGCCAGGGTCGGCTTCATGTACTTCGGGCCCAGCGGCACGCGCACCGCCTGGCGGTGGGTGACGTACAGGACCTTGGCCTCCAGCGGCAGGACGCCGTCCTTGATGCGCACGGCCTCGGCGTAGATCCGCAGCTGGTCGCCGTGGTCGTCGCGACCGTACGCACCGGCCTTCTTGGCCTTGCCGAACTTGTAGTCCACGACGCGGGAGCCGACCTTGTTACGGGCCTCGATCTCCTCCTGGCGGTCGATGAACCCCATGGCGGGCACGCCTGCGACCTCGACGCCGTCGAACTTGCGCTCGGTGTAGAGGGTCTGGACCTCGGCGGGGTCCTCCATCTCGAAGATGCCGCCGTAGCGGTGGGACACCTCCTCGCACCAGCGGTGGTAGGTCACCGGGTCGGACATGACCTCGGGGTAGATCTCGGTCAGCTCACGGGCCAGGCCGAGCATGATCGAGGTGGCCGTGCGCCGGTCGCGGCGCTTGGGGCCGAGCTGGTAGAGGCGTTCCAGGATCGTGTGCGCGGCGGTGCCGAGCGACGACGGGGAGAACAGGTCCACGCCTTCGGGCATCGACTTGTCCGCGACGAACCGTGCCGGGCATCCGGCCATGGCCTGCGACGTCGAGACGGACAGGTACGGGCGGTCGACACGAGCCATCACGTCGTCGGACGTGATGTTCAGTCGGTTGCCGTCCCAGGCCAGCCCGGTCGCGGCGGGGCGAGGAGGTCGGAGCATCTGGTGGTCCTTGGGCGTGGGGGTCGGTTCGTCTGACACCCCGGGACGTGGGTCGCTCGTCAAGGAAGGTCCCGGTTCGCCTGTCATACCTGTACCTATGCGCCCCGCCGGGGCCCGGCTCAGGTCTGGGAGTCGAGCAGTTCCCGCAGCTCGGAGACCATCGGGACCTCGTAGCCGGCCGCGTCTGAACGCTCGGGGTAGGCCATGGCCTGGCCTCGGTAGGCAGGGTCGGTGACCCGTGCGGTGGCCGAGGGGTGGTGGGGCGTGACGCCGGGGGTCAGGGCTCGCTCGTCGTCGCAGGCCATCAGCCAGCGCTGGGCGGAGCGGAAGACGTCCGTCTCGGCTTCGCTGATCTGGGCTTCGCCGTCGGCCATGCTCAGGCGTCCGCGGCGTTCGATCGCGGCCTTCAGCTGGCCGCGCGAGTGGGCGACCAGGTCGGCGGCTCCCTCGCGGCTCGGCGGGGCGGTGCGCCACGCTTCGCGCCAGGTGCAGTACGACTCGACGCGCTCGCGCCGGGTCTGACGGTCGTCGGTGATGCTCAGGACTGGCAGGAGGCGTTCGATGTCGTCGGACTCCAGGGCGTACGTCATGCCCGCCGGCACGCCCACCGCTGCGGCTTCCTCGACGTACTGGGCCTTGACCGGGTCGATGTCGGCGGTCAGGGCGCTGAGCCCGCCGGCCACCTCGTCGACGGGCTTGGCCGCGAACCTGCCCGTGGTCTCGCGCGGGTGCAGGGCTTCGTCGTGGGTGCTCATGCCTGTTCGTTGACGGGGCCGGTGGGTACCGGCCCCGTCGTGGCTCACGTGTGGAGCAGGTTCGCCGTCTCGACCTTCATGCAGTCGGGGCACTCCTCATCGCGCGGGGAGTCCTTCATCTCCCCGCACTCTGGGCAGGTTCTGGCATCCACGCACGAGCCGCACATCCCGTCGTAGCCCTCGTTGTCGTTCAGCTCGTGCCCGCACTCCTGGCACAGTTCGGACCGGTCGCCGTCGTCGTGCGTGCTCGCGGCCGGGAAGTCGGGGGCCGCAGTGATGAGGTCAGCGACCCGGCTCGCCGCCGCGGAGTCCTCGGGTGACGGGGGTCCGTGCCACGGCCTGGACCATCCGAGGTCGGAGGCGGGCAGAACCGTCAGGTCGTCCCCGTCGTAGTCCTCGACGTCCTCGCCGAAAGCGTCCGCGGCCTCACCCCAGTCGTCGAGCCACTTGTCGCTGTCGTGGATGCCCGCAGCGTCGATGACGCGCCCGTCGGGCGCCTGCACCCCGGCGTGGACCCACCCGAGCCCACCAGCCGGCCCGTCGCAGACCAGCACGACCGGCCACCCGGTGCGCGAGTGGAGCTCGTTGGCCAGGACGTCGCACCCCGAGAGCGTGAACGCCTCGACGTCCGCGTCGGTGACCCCAGGCCAGGTCGAGTCCTCCTCGCCACCCGCGGTGGGCAGGGCACTGGTGCCACCGGGCGGGTCCGAGACGGCTCGGACGTCCTGAGCGGAGCTCAGTGCGTCTCGATCAGCAGAAGAGGCCCCAAGCGCCGAGAGCCCTCCGGCCACCTCGTCTACTGACTTGGGTGCGAACTTCCCGTCGGTGGCGCGGACGTGCTGGTGCTCGTCGAACATGGCGTCGTGGGCCATGGCTCAGTCCTGGTCGGGAAGCCGGGGACCGACGAAGCCGGTCGCGTCACCCACGCGCGCGCCCTCGGGGAGCATGACGTCGGCGTCGTCGACGTGGGCGATGAGCTCGTCGTTGCGGCGCCACTGGCGGAACCCGAAGTCCTGCCGGTTGTCGACGGCGGGGCCGTCCTCGCGGTGCAGCTCGCCGTGTCGCGACCACCAGGTGTTGCCGTGCCTGTCGGTGCTGGCGGGCCCGCCCTCGCGGTGCAGCTTCCCGTCGAGGTACCAGGCCTCTCCCCCGCCGGTGCGCTCGATCGCGGGGCCGTTCTCGCGGTGCAGCTCGCCCGCCTTGTGCCACTCCCTCGCGCCCGCCCGCACGCCGCTGACGAACACCCGCGAGGGGACGTCGTCGACGCTGTCCAGGCGCCCCTGGGCGTCGCTGGTCTCGGTCCGGTCGGCGTAGGTGCGGGTCGTGCGGCCGTTCGGGTGGCGCGTCTCGACGCAGGAGGCGGTGCGGACCTGGCTGGCGGGACCCACACCGTTCGGGGCGAGGTCGCTCATGTCGACCGGGGCCGGGCGGCTGCCGATGTCGACGGCGGGGGCTGCGGCCGGCGAGGTCAGGGCGCCCATCCCGGCTGCGGCCTCATCCACCCGCTTGGTCGCGAACTTCCCGTCGGTGGCGCGGCGGAACTGCGACTCGTCGAACGTGGTCGTGGTGCTCATGCTCATGCCTCCTGGGCGGTGGTGGTGCGGGCCTCGGGGCCGACGAAGCCGGTCGCGTTGCCGGGCGAGGTCCCCTGGGGGTGGCGGCGGGTCGGGGGCCAGTCCACGATCTCGATCTCGTAGTTCGCGCGCGTCCAGGAGCCGCCCTCCAGTCGCAGGACGGGCAGGTGGCCGGTGAACGGGTTGGGGGCTTCGATGGTCGCGACGTACGGGCCACCGGAGATGTCGTTGACCATGGCCTGGTAGCCGACGAGGTCCGCGGCACGCACGTCGTCGGTGCGCAGGTCCACGGTGCGCACGGGGGTCGGCGGGGGCACGTCCTTGCCGTCGACGACCCAGCTTCGCGAGCCGTCCGGGGTGGAGAGCGCCGGTCCGTCGATACGGTGCCCGCTGCCGTCCTTCATCCAGCGGTACCCGCCGTTGGGGTACTCGATCGCGGGGCCGTTCTCGCGGTGCAGCTCGCCGTGGCGTCGCCACTCGCGGGTGCCGTCGGACCACTCGACGGCGGGCAGGTCATCGACCGAGTGGTCCTTGCCGTCGTCGTCCAGGTAGGAGGTGCGGGTCATGCCGTCGATGTCCTGGACCCGGACCTCGCGCGTGTCGGGGCCGGTGGTGGCGCTGAGTGCGTCGAGCCCGCCGGAGGCCTCCGCTACGGGCTTGGCCGCGAACTTCCCGTCACGCATCCTCGGCTGCGCCGTTGAGGCGTCCAGTGCGCCGCGCTCCGCGCGGTGCTCTGAGGTGGCCCGCGGGTGCTCGCTGTCGTCGAACGTCTGGGTGCTCATACCCGCTCGTTGACGGGCCTACGCGACAGCGGTCATGGCCTGCGTCAGTGCGAGGGGCCGCGGGAGATCTTCACGGCCACCGCGACGGTGATCGTGGCGACCACGAGCCAGGGCACCAGGACCGCACCGGTGAGCATCAGGTCGGGCCGCAGGCACACCATCACGAGCAGGGCGAGCGCGGCGGCGAAGCAGATCAGCATCAGCTTCTGCATCGGAGGTCTCCTGTCTTGAGGTCGGTCAGGTGCCCTGTGCGTGGGTCACCGGCCGAGCAAGATCCCCGGGCCGTGCTCGCATAGGTGCGTGCATGACCCGTGCCCATGCGAGCCGACGTGCCTGCGGGCCCACCGACGAGGTGGGCTGAGGTGTTCAAGTTCTACGGCGCCAAGCGCCGCCTGGCCCCGGGCTACCCACCCCCGGAGCACCGGGTGCTCGTGGAGCCTTTCGCGGGTGCCGGCGGGTACGCGGTGCACCACCGGCTCGCCCTGGACCGGGTCATCCTGCTGGAGAAGGACGAGCGGATCGTCGAGGTCTGGGACCGTCTGCTCACCTCCACGCGCGCGCAGATCGAGGCCGAGCTCGCACCGCCGGTCGGCTCGACGTGCACGGACTTCCTGGTGGCGTTGGCTGCCGGGCGCACCACCCGCGACACCCCTCGCGCGTTCAAGGTCACCCAGCGCATGGCGGCGCGGTTCGAGCCGATGATGCGTCACGTGGCCGCGGTCGTCGACGAGTGCCGTCACTTCGAGGTGGTGCACGGGGACTACACGCTGGCCCCTGATGTGGAGGCGACGTGGTTCGTGGACCCGCCCTACCAGCCGGTGGGCCCTGGTCGCCCGGACCGCACGCGCGGCGGGCGCTACCTGCACTCGGCGATGGACGTCGACTACGACGAGCTCGCGCGGTGGGTTCGGGCCCGGCGCGGTCAGGTCATCGCGTGCGACCAGCAGGGCGCGACGTGGCTCGACTGGAATGCCGAGCTCGCAGCGCTGGACGCGTCGAGCCGGTCCTACGGCGAGGTCTTCTGGCACCGGGCGGCATGACCCAGCACTAGTGGGCAGCCTCTATCCGAGAGCACCACCTCAAACATCTGCTACGGTGAGGTTTCGCACTCAGATAGAGCGCTGCGCTCAACGCACAGGATGAAGGTCACCATGGCAAGGAAGCCCGTCTACGTCGAGATCACCGAATGGCTTCGCGCAGAGGCTGGGCGTCGAGGCGCCAAGGCGCTCATGCCCACGATCGCTGAAGTCTGCGAGAAGTTCGACGTGAGCGGCGTTCAGACCGTGCGCAACGCGTACGACCCCCTCTTGGAGGAGGGTGTCGTCGTGCGGCTCGACTCGCCCCGCCGCTGGGCCGTGGCCGACAACGGCAAGCCCGCAGCACCCGCTCGCGACGTCGGCCCGCTCCTCGACGAGATCGACCAGGCGCTCGCACGAGTCTCCGAGCTCGTGGCCGAGGTCCGAGCAGCCCAGGCCGCCTAGCCGCGACGTAGCCACGGCCACGACCTGAGCGTTCGGCTCGGGTCGTGGCCGTCATGGCCCCTTCTCCTGCGCGTCGCGGCGTACCGGCGCCGTGCCCGGCTCCCCCGGCCAGGTCGCGTTCGCGCGCAGCGTCCGCACGCTCACGCCCAGCTCGGCCGCGCGGGCCAGGTTCTGGACCCGGGTCGCCGTCTCCTCGCGGGCGGCGCGTGCCCGGCCCGAGTCGACCGCCACCCGCTTGGACCAGTCCTCGGCCGACTTGGGCGCCATCCGGTAGTCGAGGCTGTCGAGCCCCTTCTCCAGGACCCGGCGCACGTGCTCGGGGGTGGTGTCGAGCGTGGCGCGCACCCGCTCAGCGTCCGCGGCCAGGGCACGGCTCTCCCGGGCCCGGTCGACTGCCTCCACCAACGAGGGCAGGAAGACCGTCCCGTGGGAGTTCCAGCGCGCACGCGGCACCCACTTCGTGCCCTCGGCGACCGCGCGGGGCCCGCCGTCGGCGTAGGCCAGGATCGCGTCGAGGTCGCCCACGTGCTCCGGAGTGGGGCTCGCCACCGGCCGGAAGTCGCGGGAGTACGTCGAAGGGCCGAAGGCGCGCTCGGCGCTGGTCAGCTCAGAGATCTCGGCGTCGGCCGCGGCGGCGGCCGCCCGCGCCCGAGGGTTGACGGGCATGGCTGCCCAGGGGCCCACCTTGCCCGAGGTCACCGCCTCCACGGTCTGCTGGGCTCGGGCGACCTTGGCCCGCCCCTCGGCCGAGTCGACCGATGCGCGCAGGCCCTCTGAGTCCTTGGGCACCGAGAAGAGGAACGTCGCGTACGTCTGGTCGAAGGAGTCGTCCACGTCGTGCAGGTGCGCGGGGTGTGAGGTCAGCGCGTCGATGGTGGTGACCAGGCAGTCGTGGCCGTCCTCGTCGTGGTCGTCGTCCCAGCACTCGCGGTTGCCGCCCCCGTTGCGGGTGTGGACCCGCCACGCCAGCGCGGCGTCCGGGTCGTCCCATCGGGCGTCGCCGGCCTGCACCTCGACGCCGTCCCATTCCGCGTCGCGCCAGTCCGAGCCGTCCTCGTCCGGGGCCAGCCACACCAGGCGCGGCTCCCCGCGCAGGCGCCCGTAATCCTCGATCCCCAGGTGGGCCTCGACGACGTCGGTCACCGAGTCAGGCAGCGGCGCGCCCGCCTGCTCGCGCAGCCGTGCCCAGTGCTCGGCCAGCGAGACCCCGTCGGCGTCCAGCGGCACGTCCTGGAGTTCGAGCCCGTACGGAGTCAGCAGCTCGGCGACCTCGGCCTGCGCCTGGTCGTCAGCACCGAGCGCGCTCAGCCCTCCGGCCGCTTCGTCGACCGGCTTGTCCGTGAACTTCCCGTCGCTGGCGCGTGGGTGCTGGTGCTCGAATCCGGGCATCGGTCGATGGTCCTTCGCGTCGTGAGTCAGGTGCGGGTCAGTAGGAGTCGAGGTCGAGCAGGGGGTGCTCGCCCGTGAAGTCGGTGCGCGCGTGCACGAAGTGGGCGACCTCGGCGATGCTCGGGCGGTTGTTGGTCAGGCGCGGGGGCAGGAACTCCCCGAGGTGCTTCTCCAGCTTGTGGACGTCCCGGTCCGACATGGGCTCGGACCAGCTGTAGCCGCCGTCGTAGTCCGAGCGCTCCCCGGTGCGCGGCTCGATGCGCTGGTACCCGGAGATCTCGGCCTCGTCGAACAGGGAGTCGAGGTACGCCTGCCCCTTGGGGCCGATGTTGCGCTGGTGCAGGACCCCGCACAGGCCGTACCGCACGGGGGCGTCCTCGTTGACCGGGTGGTACGAGTCGTCCATGCCGTCGAACTGCTTGTTGCAGTAGGCGCCGGTCATGGCGGTCACCGGCGTGGCCCGGGGGCCGTCGTTCCAGTCGACGTGCACCCAGCCGTACCCGGTGCCGCGGCTCATCTTCACCGAGAACTGGTGGTCGAACTTCGCGCGCAGGTCGTGGCGCATGGCCGCGGCGGACTCCTTGACCCCGACCTGGGTCTGGGTCCCGCCAGCGGTCGGGGCTCCTTGCGTGCTCACCGAGAGGGCGTCCATGCCGGCGAAGGCCTCGTCGACGGTCTTGGCGGTCCACTTCCCCGACCGGGACCGGGGGTGGGCGGACTCGTTGAAGGTGGGGGTGCTCATCGCGCACCCGCTGTGGAGCCCGGACCGTAGGCGGCGAGGTCGTCCAGTTCGGCGCTGGGGTCGAAGCGAGCGTCGTAGAACGTCTCGCCCTCGTACTCGTCCCAGGCGGCGTCCATCTGTGCCTGGACGTCGGGGGTCGTGGACTCGGCGAGCGTCGGTGCGCTCAGCGCGTCGAACCCGCCTGCGGCGTCCTGGACTGGCTTCGTGGCGAACTGCCCGGAGGTTGCCCGCGGGTGCGCCTGCTCGTCGAACCGTGTCGTTCCCATGCCCTGTTGTTGACGGGCATGGGAACGAGCGGTCACGCGGTGCGCCGACGTCAGCGCCCTGCGTGTTGTTGCCAGCCTCCCCCGCTACGACGACGGCCCCCTTCGGGACCTGCGATTGTGCTGAAACCGGGCCTAGCGGACCTCGCCTGGCGTCTTCGCTGAGCGGCTCACGGCTACCACGACGAACAGGCCGGCGACCGCCAAGATGGGCCCCAGGACCGCCGCCGCGACCTCTGCTGGCATCAGGTGGCCGACTGTCTGGTTTTCGTCGGCACTGACCCCTTCGGTGTAGCCCGTGTACACGCCAGCGAGGAACAAGAGCGCCCCGCCAACGATCGCGATCCAGCACAACGCTAGGACGGGCCGTCTGAGGTTAGATGTCACGCTGTACTCCCCTGCACGATTCGACATTGACGGGGCCACGCTAGCGCCACACCGATCTCAACAGACACGGGAGCGGGCGGTCACGCGCGTCGTGCGGTGTCCGCGGCTCGCATGTCGCGGGCGGTGGACTCGGCGACGTCGAGGTAGCGGTGCAGGACCGTCTGGCCCCGCTCAGGGTTGGTGGGGTCGATCGCCCCTACGGCGGCGTTCACCCTGTTGGTGCGCTGGCGGGCGCTGATGCTGCCGAGCTGGTCGTCGGAGTAGGTGGCGAACAGCTCGCGGCGCTCGCCATGGAACCGGCGCACCGCTACCGCGCGCCCGACCAGCGGCAGGGATGAGCGGGTCAGGCCCCACTCGTCGTCGACCTCCACGCTGTTGGGCAGGTGCTTGGTCGCACCGAACTCCTCGCCGACGGTCTGGGTGGCGACGCGCTGGGCGACGGCGCTGATGGCGTTCTCGCGGGCGCTGCGGATCGTGGCACCCAGGTCGTCCTGGTCCCCGTCTCCCCCGGCCGGCCGGGCACCCTGCACGCTCGTGTCCACGACCTGGCACCCGCCGCGCGCGGACCGCACCGCGTACGTGACGTCGTTCTCCACGAGCCGGGCCAGCACGCAGTGCTCGTCGTCGCGGTCCACCTTCAGCTGCACGGGCCCGAGCCCGGTCGAGTGCTCCAGCCACTGCACGAGGGCGCCGGCCCCGGGGCCGGTGGTGCCCGAGACCTCGACCACGGTCAGCGGCAGATCGGCCGGTCGCGCGGCAGGCAGCAGTGCGCCGAACCCGCCGTCGGCCTCGGCTGCGTCCTTGGTCGCGAACCTCCCGTCACGCATCCTCGGCTGCGCAGTTGAGGCGTCCAGTGCGCCGCGCTCCGTGCGGTGCTCTGAGCCGGCGCGCGGGTGAGCCTGCTCGTCGTAGCTCACGACTTGCTCCCCGCCACCATCCCGAGCGCGGCCTCATCGCGCCCGACCTCGGCCGCACGGGAGACCAGGTCGTCGAAGTCGACGCCGGAGCGCTGCGCCCAGTGGTACAGGTCGCTCATCATGTCCCGGGCCGCGCTCTCGTCGCTGACGTCCATGTCGTCGTGCATCACCCGGTAGTCGTTGATGACGGCCTGGCCTCGGTCCGCGGTCGCGAGCCCTCCCTGCCCGCCCTTGAGCGCCGCGTCCAGGTCGAAGCGGTAGGAGTTCGTCCAAGGGTTGCTCGCACCGGTCGTGATGTAGTCCGGCTCGCATCCCGTCACGGGCTCGGACAGCCCAGCCCCCGAGACCGCGTCCTCCACGGTCTCCCAGGTGCCGCCCGGGTCTTCGTCGCCGTCGTGCAGGGAGAACAGTGTGTTCCCCTCGGCGTCCTGCGCGCTGGCGAAGTGCAGGTGGTTGCACCCGTGCTGGTCGCAGTTCTCGTCGAGGGTCAGGTACGCCACCTCAGGCACCGCCGCGCGCACCTCGGCTGCCAGGTCCCGGGCGAGGATCTGCTCGCGCCACTAGTCGGCACGCGAGATCAGGTGCCCGAGCTCGCCCACCCGGTCGCCCTCGGTGCGCCACGACTCGGAGTCCAGGGCCGTGAGCCCGCCGGAGGCTTCGGTCACCTCCTTGGTCGTGAACTTCCCGTCGGTGGCCCGGGGGTGCTGGCTGTCGTCGTACGTGGTCATGAGGCCTGACCCTTCTCGTCGGAATCGCTCGCGGGGTGCATGTCGTCGTAGGCCTCGATGGCCCACAGGATGTTCGCGTTCCCGACCTCGCGCGCCGCCTCGACGGCGTCCTCGCGGGTGGCTTCGCGGAAGCCGAGCTGGGGGTGGTCCATGTACCAGGTCTCCCCGCCGCGGGAGTTGCGTCCCACGACGGTCTTGCCGTGCACCATCCAGGTCTCGGCGCCGTCCTCGTGCTCGACGGCGGGGCCGTTGGTCCGGTGCAGGGTTCCGTCCTTGGTGACCCACTCGGTGAAGCCGTAGACGCTCTGACGCGGCGCGGAGAACTGGCGGCGGGTCAGGGCGTCTACGCCCGAGGGCGTCGAGGCGCCGAGCGCGCTCAGGCCACCCGAGGCCTCGTCGACCGGCTTGGTGGTGAACTTCCCGTCGTTCGCCCGGGGGTGCTCTGCGCTCGTGAACGTGTCCATACCCAGGTGTTGACGGGCAGGGGCCTGGTCCGGCGCTTGCCCGTCAGGCCCGGCTCAGCCTCGGGTCAGGGCCACCACGCTCACGGCGCCGTTGGTGCCCACGAAGCAGGTCTGGACGAGGATCTGGCCGTTGAGGCCGAAGGCGAGGTCCTTGTCGTCGCCCGCGTGCAGGTTGCGCGAGTCGGTCACGACCCACGCCTGGCCGTCGATCTGCACCCGGTCGCCCATGGAGAACTTGAGGATGGGGCTGCCGCCGCAGTGGCGGTGGATCGGGTAGTACGGCTTGCCCTCGATGTCCTCGAACCACCGGGTCAGGCCACCAGCGCACCTGTCCAGGACGGACTGGTCGCCGGAGTTGGACACCGACGTCTTCCACGCGAAGGACTGGCCTGCGGGCGCCGCGGGCGCGGCCGGGGCCGGGGCCGGGGCCGGGGCCGGGGCGTTCGTGGTCGCGGGGGCCTTCTTCGGGGTCGTGGCCGTCTTGGCGCGCTGGGCTTCGGCGGCTCGCACGCGCTCAGCCTCCGCGGCCTCGGCGGCGATCCGGTCCTGCTCGGCCTGCCAGGTGGCCTGCGGATCGGTCACGACCTGCGCGACGAGGGTCAGGTCGTCCAGCGCGAGGGCGACGTCCTGGATCAGGACGCCGCGGTCGATCTGGTCGCTGCGCTCCTGGACGACGGGGATGGCCGCAGCCAGGGCGTCACGGGTCGCAGGGTCAGCGTTCGGGCTGGTGTCGAGGGCGGTCTGCGCGGCGGTGATCGCCTGGTTCGCGCGGGCCAGGATGTCCTGGACTCGCTGGCCGTGGATCGAGCGGGAGGCCAACGCCTGGGCGGCGACCTGCTGCTCGGTGATCCACGCCTGCTCGGCGGCAGAGACCTGCGCCCACTGGGCTGCTCGCGCGGTGGCGGCGGCGTGCTCAGCCCGGACGTCGGCGGTCCCGGCCACCAACCACGCGCTGGACACGGCAAGGGACAGTCCCGCGCGCTATCAGCATCTCCCGCGACGCACTCCACCGACACCTAGCGGTCCTCGAATCTGGCGCGCAACTGCTGCGGACTGCCGAACCGTCAAAGCACTAGCAGGCCAGGCAGTAAATCAAGCCCAGTAGTTTGGCGCCTCAACAACCATTTCAAGGTCGTGCGGATGCGACTCCCTAAGTCCAGCAGGTGTCATCCGGATAAACCGCCCACGAGCCTTGAGTTCTGGAATTCCCTCGGCGCCCACATAGAACATTGACTGACGCAACCCACCGACAAGTTGATGGAGCACACTATCGACCGAGCCCCGATAGGGAACTCGCCCCTCAACTCCCTCCGGTATGAGCTTATCATTTGATGCGACGTCTGCCTGGAAGTAACGATCTTTCGAATAGGACGTGCGCTGGCCGCGCGTCTGAATCGCCCCCAAGGAGCCCATTCCACGATAGTTCTTAAACTGCCGATCTCCGACAAACACAAGCCCCCCGGGGCTTTCATCCGTTCCCGCCAATAGAGAACCGAGCATGACGCTGCTAGCGCCCGCGACGAGCGCCTTCGCGATGTCGCCGGAGTATTGCAAACCTCCATCGGCGATGGTCGGAACACCCGCGCTGCGCGCAACAAGGGAAGCCTCATGGACGGCCGTAATCTGCGGGACACCAACTCCGGCGACCACCCGGGTCGTACAGATTGACCCCGGACCAACACCGACCTTGATTGCATCTACTCCGGCCTCAATCAGAGCCTTCGCCGCGGATTGCGTGGCAGCCTGCCCGCCAATTACATCCACATCTGCAAATGCCCGATCACTCTTGATGCGGCGGACCATATCGAGAACGCCTCTACTCTCTCCGTTCGCGGTATCCACGACAAGGAGGTCAACCCCCGCCTCGACCAGAGTCCCCGCCCGGGCCAATCCGTCACCGAAGAAGCCTACTGCGGCGCCCACTCGTAGACGACCATGGTCATCCGTGGAGGCATGCGGGTGATTCACGTCAGAGCGCTTTACCCGCTCAACCATCGCAGCCTGGTCGGCGATCGAGAGATTGCGGTGCAGAACCCCGAGCCCCCCCTGACGCGCAATGGCGATAGCCATCGGATCCTCGGTAACCGAGTCCATCGCTGCAGAAATAAGGGGAATGCCGAGAGAGATTCGTTTAGTTAGCTGAGTCCTCGTGTCCGCTTCGCTCGGGATGACATCCGTGTACCCAGGAAGCAACATGACATCATCGTACGTTAGCCCAATTGGGCCGAATGGGTCGAGGGAACCATTATCCTCATCACTGTGGAGCATTGAACTCTTTCTATCTCGGCGTTTTGGAGCATCTCCAGCAAGGTGCCTAGCAACATTATTGAACACTCAACAGACATACAGTTTCGACGCTCAAAGCGCTGCGGACGTGTTGAGGTTGTCCAGCAGGGTCGTCAGCTTTGCTTATCGGCCTGTCGCCTGGGTCTGCTATCTGGCGATCTGGAAGCCATCACACGCAGCAAGAGTTGATGCAGTTGCTGCCGCTCGTCAATCGTCAGAGGATGCAAGATATCGTCCTCAACGATCGCCAGACGCTCATAGGTACTATCGAGCACAGCGATACCCCTGTCGGTTAGTTCAACAATGTGCTGGCGACGGTCGGTCGAACTTCGGCGGCGAACCGTCAGCCCCTCCTCTTCCAGCTCGTTCAGAAGCCCAACAACATTGCTCGCATCAAGCCCGAACACTCCCTTGATGTCCTTCTGCGCCATCCATCCTCGGTCGTTGAGCAGCGTCAGGATTAGAAGCTGCCGGTGAGTAATGTCTCCAGGTTGCGCGGTCGCATCAAGGGCCCGCCACCCTGCGCGGGCTAGGTGACTCACAAGGGGAAGAGTGTGTCCTGGGTGCGGTGGCTCGGACAGGTTCATACACATAGTGAAGCACAGATAGTTGGTGGAGCGCCAACTATCTGTGCTCTCGCATCCAGCTCGTTCATGCCTCCCACTCGGCCGACACCCGCTTGGGCCGGAGAGTCTTGGCATCACCTGCTCGCGATCCTGCATACCCAGGTGCGGTGGAGATCACGACGATCCCGAGCGCGAACGGCGCGACGAAGAACACGCGCCACGAGGACTGCCAGGACGCCACCCTCGGCTGCCCCGCCGAGGACGAGCGACCTCGCCGCACGAACGCGACCGACAGGCCAAGGAACACCGCGTGCGCGACGGCGTCGCCGATGAACGCCATCTCGCGCAGCGCGACGTGAGAGCGTGGCACACGCCACCCGCGCGCACTGACCGTCGTCTCAGCCGACGCGGTCGACGATCGAGGCGGTGTCCTCGTCCATGCCGTACAGGTGCACCGAGACCGACTCGCGCTTGCCGGTCGCGTAGTCCACGGTCCGCGACCCGTCAGGGTCCGAGGCCCACTCGGCGCCCGAGGCGGAGAACCGGGCACCGGTGCGCTCGATCAGGGACACGACCTCGTCCTGGTCGTCGGGGAAGTCGAGCTCGATCACGACGTCCGTGTCGAGCATGGACAGGTGCTCGCCCGACTCGCACTCGTCGGCCAGCTCGACGTCGTCCCCGTGGTCGCCGGGGCTGCACGGGGTGAAGGACTCGCGGACGGTGGCCAGGGCGGGGATGCCCAGGTCGGCCAGCGCGGCGAGCTCGCTGCCGTCGTGCGCGGCCTCGGCGTGCATGTAGACGAGGTTGCGCGCGGTCATGTCGCGGGCGGCAGGGCTGAGCCGGCCGTCGGCGATGGCACGCTCGATCGCGTCGGTGCGCGCTTCGGCGAGCGGTCCGGCGGGCTCGGGGGCGAGGTTGAGCGCGCTCAGTCCGCCAGGAGCCTCGCTCACGTCCTTGGTCGCGAACTTGCCGTCGGTGGCGCGCGGGTGGGCCTGGTCGTCGAACGTCTGGGTGCTCATGCCTGTTCGTTGACGGGCGCCGGAGCGGGCGGTCAGCGACCGTTGCCGCTGGCGGGGGTGTCGTTGAGCAGGGCTGTGAGGTCGATCCCGCGCGCGGACGCCCACTGGTTCAGGTCGCCGAGCATCTCGCGCGCCACCTCCTGGTCGTCCTTGTCGAGGTCGGTGTGCTCGGTCCGGTACCCGTCGACCATAGCTTCGGCCCGGGCGGTGGCAGCGACGCCGGCGTCCACGGGCTCGGGGGCTGCCAGGGCCGCGTCGAGGTCGACCATGAAGATGCCGCGGCGACGGTCGGCGTCGACGGCCGATGCGCTGGCCTCCACCAGGTGCGGCTCGACGCCGCAGAGCAGGTCGGACACCTCTTCGTCCTGGCTGAGCTCGACGCTGTAGTCGGTCAGCGACAGGCGGTCGGCGTCTGCGAGGTCCGCGACCCACAGGACGTCGTCGGCGCTGTCGGAGACTTCGAGCTGGACGAACTTCGCCTCGGGGTGGTCCATGCGCACGGCGGCGGCGACACCGCGCAGGCGTAGCGCCGTCAGCGTCATGGTGTCCCCGGGCCCGCCGGGCGATTCGAGTCGCGCCTGGACCCGGCGCGAGCACGAGCCGAGGATCTCGGTGAGGTCGTCGGCCGGGGCGGGGGCCAGCGCCACCATCCCGCCGGCTGCCTCGGCCACGTCCTTGGTCGCGAACTTGCCGTCTGTGGCGCGCGGGTGGGCCCGGTCGTCGAACGTCTGGGTGCTCATGCCTGTTCGTTGACGGGCGCAGCCTCAGGCGGCGGGGCCACGTGGGCGACCTGGGTGATGAGCTCGGCCAGGTGGTGGGCCGGGGGTGCGATCGGGTCGAGGATCTTCCAGCCGCGTCCTCCCCCGGCAGGCCATGCGCTGGCGCCGGTGACGGTCAGGTCGACGATGAAGGTGCCCCAACCGCACTGGACCTGGGAGCGCAGGCCGTCGTGTTCCAGGTGGGCCACGAACGTGACGGCGACCGGTGCAGGCAGGTGGCTGGCCGCTTCGACGAGCGCCTCGAAGCGCGGGTCGGTGGACCGGGAAGTCACCTTGATCTCCCCCGGCCCGGCGTCGGGGTCCCAGGAGGACAGCCCCCTGCTCTTGGCTCGTGTCGCGCTCATGCCCGGTACCTATGCGCAGGTGCCTGGGTCACCCTGGCACCTGCGCACGGTTCGGCGGGTCAGGACGTGGGGCCGACGCATGCCCCGACGGCGCCCGGGTAGCCGACGGAGTCGAACCGGTCGGCGGTGGACAGTGCGGCGGCGGCGTGGGCGGGCTCGCCGTGCACCGCGCCCCAGAACGCGTCCGGGTCAGTCAGGTAGACGTTGTCCCACATGGCCTGCTCGCGGCGGTGCGCGGCGGCGGTGACGTCCAGGTCGGCGTGCACGACGTCGGTCATCGCGGCGGCGAGGTCGGTGTCGCTGGCCCCCTGCTCGCGCGACTCCTCCAGGCGTCCCCAGGCTCGGTCGTACCCCTGGCGGGCGAGGTGATGGACGTCGATCGCGGAGCGCAGGATGCGCGAGCTCTTGTCGATGGTCAGCGGCTCGTCGTCGGTCGTCGCGCGGAAGTCGAGGTGCTCGTAGCAGGCCTGGCGGGCGATGGCCGGGTGCTGGGAGGCCGGTGCGAGGGCGGTGCGCTCGGCGATCTCGTCGCTCACGGCGGCAGCCTCGGCGTCGTCCAGGCGTGCCATGATCCCGGAGCCGATGCCGTGGCTGCGCAGCACGAACCGTGCCGGTGCGATCGAGGCCGGGCCCAAGGTGGCCATGCCGCCGGGGGCTTCGGCCACCGGCTTGGTCGCGAACTTGCCCGTGGTCTCGCGCGGGTGCAGCGACTCGTCGTGGGTGCTCATGCCCGTTCGTTGACGGGACCGGTGGGGTCCGGTCAACGAACGGGCTCGGGTCAGCGGGTGAAGGTCGCTGCGGCGTAGAGCATCCCCGCGGAGGTCGCGACGGACACGTCCACCCGGGTCAGGTTCGGGGCCAGGATCTGCGCGGCCGAGGCCGGGTCCCTGGTCCACTGCCCCACCAGGGCGTCGACGCTGCGCGCGCACCCGGCCAAGGACTGACCGGGCACGACCCACAGCCCACCGGCGGTGGCCATGTCCGTGGCGGACCCGGCGGTGGCCGCGGTGTGCCCGACCTGGACGGCGGGCAGCCCGGCCCCACGGCGTGCGGTGTTGATCGCCTCGGCGATGGTGCCGTTGCCGAAGTCGACGACCTCACCGCTGGGGTTCTTCAGGCAGACCGTGGGCGGGTTGGCGATGTTCTGGGCGCGCTGGTCCGCGACGGCCTGGTCGCTCGCCGCCTGCTTCGCCTTGACCTGCTCGGCGTCGTGGTGGGCCTGCCACGCGACCTGGGAGGCGGTGACCTGCTCGACGGACGTGGCGAGCTCGGCACGTGCCCCGGCGAGGTCAGCGACCGTGACCCCTGCGCCGAGATCCGCCAAGATCTCGACCTTGCGCAGCGCCGTCTTGGCCTGGGCCAGGACCTGCGTGTCGGCGTTGGGCGCATCAGCGATGGCGGAGGTGGCGGCGGCGATCTCGTCGAACGTGACCCCGCGCATCTGCTCCAGCGTCGTGCCAGGGTCCGCGGTCTCCGGGGTCTCGGGCGTGCCGGCCTCGGGCGGGGCCAAGGGTGGTGCCTCGACGATCGGTGCGGTGCTCGGGGTGGCCGCGGCGCTCGGGCGGGGCCCGGGCTCGTCCTTCGCGTCGGAGCCCGGGCCGAACGTCAGCCACGCCAGGACCAGGGCCGTGATCCCCACCACGCCCACCCCGACCCCGAGCAGGATCAGCGGGACGCGCGATCGGGGCGGCTTGGTGGCCTGCTGCTCGGCGTCCGCCCCGGCCTCGGCCAGGACGTCGTGCATGTACGCGTCGTGGTGGCGTTCACTGCTCATGTCGGGTCGGTCCCATCGTCTGGTCAGGACGCGCTGACGATGGTCACGAGCGCGTCGAGCATGGTGGGCGCCGTGCTCGCGAGTGCGGAGCCGGTGCGGGTCGGGGTGGTGGAGCTGGCGAGCTCCAGGTCGGCGGACGTCACCGCGGGCACCGCCGGGAGGGTGTCCACCGCAGCAGCAGCAGCAGCGTCGGCCGCGGCTCGGGCTTCCTTCAGCTCGGCCCGGGTCGGGCCCTCGCGGTAGGTGCGCGAGCGCACGATCCGCCCGTCCTCCAGGGAGCACCCGCCCCACACGCCCGCCGGCTCCCGGCGTCGCAGCGCCTCGGTCAGGCACGCGTCGCGCACGGGGCACGGCACACACAGCGCCTTGGCCTCACGCTCGGTCTGGGCGTCCATCGGGAACCACATGGCCGGGGCGGACTCCTGACACGGCAGGCGGAACATGTCCGGGTTGGAAGAGCTTCGTTGGACGTCGCGGACGGCTTCGAGGAAGGCGTCCTGGTCCATGCTGCGCCGAGCCATCTTCGGTGTCCTTCCGCCTCGCGTGCTCGCCCCATGGTGGGGTGCTGGTACCTATGCGGAGGTTCTCCCCGTAGGTCGTGCCGACCGGCCCGCCGACCGGTCGCTCACGCGGGCCGGTCGGCGGGGTTCTAGGCGTTCACGGGCTCCTCGGAGACGGTGTCCGCGAGGCTGTCGGGGACGTGAGTGCCGTCGCCGAGCTCGTCGGCGTGGTCGTCGTCCGAAGTGCGCAGCGGACCACCGTTGAGCAGCACCGACAGCGGCACCGGGACCCCGCGCACGTCGACCCCGGCGATCGTGGTCCGCGACTGGTAGCCGCCACCGATCAGGGTGCGCACCGGGGAGAGCAGGCCCTCGTCACGGGCTGCGGACCAGGCGCCGGCCGAGGTCGTGCCCGAGGGCAGCAGGTCACGGTAGTGGCGTGCGGCCTCGGTGAACGAGGTCCGCGGGTCGAGCATGACGACGTCTTCGCCCGACCGGGGCCGGACCAGGGTTCCCACGCACACGCCCTGGGGTCGCAGGACGTCCCCGCCCATCGACCAGCCCAGGCTCCGGTTCGCGGAGGAGTACGGCTCCTCGCGCAGCGGCGGGGACATCGGGTCCAGGCCTGCGATGTGGGCCCGGCCCGAGGCGAGCAGCCGCGAGACCGCCTGGATGGCGGCGGCGCCCGGGGAGGACTCCGCACGGTCCGAGTGGGCTTCCATCATCAGGTCGATCATGTCGGACTTGAGCATCTCCAGGACGCCCTTCATGCCCAGGACTCTTGCCTCGGAGGCCGCGTCGCCCATGACCGACAGGCCCAGGGACAGGTCGGCGAGCAGCGCGGCGTGCCGCGAGGCTGCACCCTGGTCGGCGCCGCGGGACAGCAGCTCGGCCTTGATCGTCTCGGTGTGCGAGTTGAGCTGCGCCTCGTAGTACTCGCGGACGTTGTCCCAGCCGAGCTCGGCTGACTGACTGGCCAGGTGCTGAAGGACGTAGCCCACGACTCGCGCCGGCGCTCCGTCCACGTCACGCAGACGCACCAGCTCGTCGGTCGCGTCCATTGGACCCAGCGCCCCGCGGTGCAGGCTCAGGGTCACCAGGCGGTCACGCACCGAGGACACCGTGTGCTGGTTCTCGGCGGTGATGACCAGCAGCGCGTGCGGGTCCGCGACGTGGCGGCTGGTCATGTCGGCGGTCATGCGTCGCTTGGACGTGCCGTTGTGGATCGAGCGGATCAGGTCGCCCATGCGACCTGCCTCCATGTCGGCGGTGCGCTGGTCGGCGGAGGGCGCGAGGTCGTCCATCACCCAGATCGGGGTGCGGGCTACCGCGTGCTCGGTCGAGGCCATGGTGTCCTTGGCTGCGCCGGGCAGTCGGTTCTCCGACCAGATCCCCGGGCGCGGCTGCCACCCGGCCATCACGAACGAGGCGGTGAACGACTTGCCGCCGCCTCGGGCGCCGGTGATGTAGAGCGAGACCTGGGTGCGCAGCGGGATGCACGGGCGGATCATCGCAGCCAGGATGACCGCAGCCACCCCCTTGGACGTCCAGGCGCCGTTGGTGATGTACGCGGCGTAGACCGCGCGGAAGTCGGCCTGCACCTGGGCTGCACGAGCCTCGGGGCTCAGGTCACGGCTGGGGAACTGGACGCCGAAGCGCGAGGCCCCGGACAGGACCGACTCGTTGACGCCGATGCTCGCCGCCTCGGAGGTGGGGCCGTCCGGACCCACGACCTGCTCGCCGACGATGAAGACCGGGCTCGCGCCCTGAACCGGCACCCAGCCCATGCGCGCCCACGAGGTGCGCTCGACGGTCTCGGCGGCGCGGTGCTCCTTGACGGCCGTCAGCCAGTCCTCGCCCTTGCGGGCGGGCCAGTCGGGGCGACGCTTGACCGGTGCGGGCACGTGCGCCCCACGCCGGGTCCACTCGCGCGGGACCAGTTCGAGGATGTCGTCCGGGCCCGAGGCGACGGCGGTGTGCACCGCGCCGGAGTCCTCGTCCTTCCACGAGAGCTCGACCAGGGCACGCGAGAGGCCGACACCTTCGACGGGCGGGTCGAAGACCCCGGAGATCATCTCGGAGTCGGTGGGGGTGCGCTCGGTCTCGACCATCAGGACGCGCCCGGCGACCCGGCAGCGGGTCTCCCAGTGCGCGCCGGACTTGCCGCCGTAGTCGTTGGTGTCCTGGACGCACTCCTCGACGGTGTGCGCCTCGTCGTTCACGCGCCACTGCCCAACCTGAAGTTCCAGGGGCTTGGGCGGGCGCGGGGGCAGGCGGTCCTTGAGCAGGTCGAGGGCGTCGGACCACGTCTTGCCCATCGCGAGGAAGTCGTCGATGCCGACCTTCTCGCCGTCGTCGGTGGCCTGGGTCGAGAGGTCGAGCAGGTGCACGTGCGCGGACTTCTTCGGTCCGGAGAGCAGGTCCCAGAGGCTGTCGGCCTGACCCCAGACCTGCCACTTGTCCCCGACGTCGCCGTCGAAGCACACCAGGGAATCGCGACCGCGCAGGTCCAGCGCCGCCCACTCGGGGTTGTTGTGCCAGTTGCCGACGCCCACGACCGCCACGACGAGCACCTGGTCCTCGTCCTGGATCTGGCTCATGAGGTCGTTCAGGCGTGCTCGCGCCGTGGTCGTGGAGCCGTCCTCGGGCCAGGTGAGTTCCTCGGGGCTGATGCCGGTTTCGAGGAGCATCGCGGTCAGGACCGAGTCGGCCTTGAGCAGGCCCTCGATGAACGCGACCTTGGGGGTGCCGGTCATCCACTCGTTCGGGACGCCGGGGTGTACGTCCAGGACGGTCTGGGACCCGGTCAGCTGCTCGTACTTGCGCACGTTGCCGGACTTGGGGTCGGTGCGGGCCACGGCGGGGCGGGCCTGGTAGGCGCTGACGTAGCCCTGGGCGTGGGAGGTCAGGGAGTGCCACGGCATGACGAGCGCGTCGCCGCTGGCGGCAAGGTCGCCGAGCTGCTTGGCCTGGGTGCTGCGCAGGTCGGCGCCCATCGTGTCGCGGACGTACTCGCGCACGTCGGCGGGGGTGACGCGGGCGTAGCCACGGGCTGCCGCGACCAGGGGTGCCACCGCGGAGGAGGCGAGCTTGTCCGCACCGGAGCCGGTGATGCCGGTGACGATCTCGACCGTGCCGGTGCTGGTCGCTGCCCCTGCCGTGCTCGCGCCAGCCTGGGTCAGGTCGTCCATCTCGGTGCGGGCGCAGTAGTCCCCGCCGGTCCAGTGGGGCTCGATCGCGGTAGCAGTCATGCCTGGACCTATGCGCATACCTCGCGACCGGCTCACGCGGGCGCGGGCGCGGGCCCGCTCGACCGGGGCCGTGGACCCGAACTTGGGAGCTCGGGAGGCCAATCGGGGGCGGCTCCGGCGACGCGGAACATCGTTTGCGCAGGTCAGGGCAGGTTTCGGGGCCGTGGCTCCCGGGCTCACTCCTGCGACTCCGGGCACAATCACGGCCTCGGATCGGTGTTTGTGCAGGTCAGAGCGCGAAACTCCTGGAATCCGGTTACTCCGGCGCCTGTAGGACCACCATAGAGAGGGGGAGGTATCAACTTCCCCTACAAGGGGGAAGGGGTTGATGCCTATAGCCCTAGTAGGTGTATCTATCTCTCGACGTGATTCTCATGAGTTATGTGATTATAGGGCTCTGACCTGCACTTATATCAATCCACTCGACCTCGGGCCGGGAGGAGTTCTGGAGTGGTGCTTTCCGGGCATAGCAGGACCAGCTGGGGCAACCGAAGGCTGCTTGGGGGGTAGAGGCCAGGCCCTCGATGTGCGAAACCGAGCTGGGACGTCGATGTCCGAACAGGGCGGTAGGTCACCGATGCGCCGAAAGTAGAGATCGTGACGCCCGTTCGAGGCGACGTCCGAAACACCCGCTACGGCACAGAACGCCCCAGAAAGTGGCGGCGTGCACCACAAGTACTGACACACACCCCTTGGCCCGGTTTCAAGCGGACGTCAGAACTCGTCGCTGTCGCCCTCAGGGGTCTTCGCCAAGGCCTCAAACTCGTCGTCGTCGATGCGTTGGGACGCGATCTGGAGCTCGACCTCCACCATGCTCGGCCCCTGCCCCGAGGCGAACTCGTTGGCGCGCACCAGCCATGCAAAGCCCGACACGGCCGGGTACGGATCGTCGAGCCCGGTGTACGAGCGGCGACGGTGAATCGCCCAGCGGATCGCATCAGCCCCGCACGACCAGACCGCTCTGCCACCGTCGCGACCACCCTCGCGCGAGCGCGCGTACACGGCCTCAAGGGACTCGCGCGCTTTCGTGAACCCGTCGGCGGCGAACGCAACCAGGGCCGATGCGTCGTCCGAGAGCGGGCGCGAGAGCGCGGCCAGGCCGAGGTCGGTGGTCAGGTCGGCGGAGGCCGGCGCACCGACCAGGTCGACGGCGTCCAGCCACGTGCCGAACCTCTTGCCGGTGCGCGGGTTGATCGCACCCTGGCCGGTCAGGTCGGTGACCAGGTCACCGCGTCTCATCCGCCGCTTGCCCGGCACCGGGATGGACGCAGACAGGTTCCGCCAAGGGTCGCTGACCGGCAAGGTTCGCGTCATGTCAGAGACGACTCCGGCCACCCAGGTCGCAACCCAAGAAGCGTTATCCAGTGCAAGGTCGACCATCGCTTTGTCGAGCTCGTTGCGCACACTCGTGGCGATCAGCGGCTCGCACTGAGTGACGATCCAGCCCGCAGCTTCGCTGCCTGAGTGGCGCCCTCCGGGCATCGTCGCTCGCTGGTCGTTCGGCATGAATGATCAACTTTCGTCGGGTCGTGGTCCGATGGCTCTAGATGGTACGACCACCTGCAACACCTCGCTGATCCCTGCACACAAAATCGCCGCATAGGTGCGGGCATGGAACCTTCGCCCGTCGCACTCATCGGACTGCCAGGACTCGCTGGCGCCCTTCGCGCTGCCGGTGTCGAGGTGGTGGGAGGGACCTCAGCGTTCAAGGATGACGCGAACGCCGCTCGTTCGCTCATCGCCTCCGGCACCCAGCTCACCGTCCTGGCGGCAGATCGAACCACTGTAGGCCTGAGGCCTTGGCTGGCAAAGGTCGCAGTGTCCTGCCCGACGTTCATCTTGCGGGTGGACGGCGGGGCCGGCCTGGAGATCGCCGGGGCCACCGACATCCCGCTGCCCTCCGCGTTCGCCGAGATCCTGGCGTACGCCGACCTGGAGATGGTCGACAACGAGCTCGGGTCCGCGATCGTGGACGGCGACGGCAATTGCGTCCTGGCCGAGACGAGTTCGCCTTCGCCCGCTGCGGCACCGGCCGCCGTCGAGCCTTCCGCTCCCGCCCCTTCCCCTGCACCCAGCCCCGCACCTGTGCCGGTCCCAGCTGCCGTTCGGGCCCCCGTCGAGCCTGGGCCGATCGCGCTCCCGGCCGCGGTCCCTGTCGCGGTGGCCGACTCGAACCCGTGGGCGACCCCTCCCCCTGCCGCCCGAGCGCGCGAGGTCGAGGAGGACGAGAACGGGTGGGATCAGGAGCCTGCGACGCCGGTCCCCCAGCTCGCCTACGTTCCCGCTGCGCCCGCACCTGCGCCCGCACTTGCACCGGTGCCGGCTCGGCCCGCGCCCGCTCCGATCGAGACCTTCGACGCGTCTGACTTCCTGGTCGCCGCATCCCCCGACACGACCGCGCGCGAGCGTCGGGCCCCGGCCCGCGGACTCGTCGTGCCGGTGGTCGCCGGCAAGGGAGGCGTCGGGAAGTCCTCGATGTCGATCTCGATCGCGGACGCAGCGGCCACGACCGGTGGCCTGAGCGTGTGCCTGGTCGACGCGAACCGCGGCCAGGGCGACCTGTCGCGGTACCTGCGCATCCGTGGGGCGAGCGTGCCGACGATCTACGACGCAGCGGTCGGCGCCGCGTCCTACGACGACGTCATCCTCGGACCGGACTCGACCTCGCAGTTGCGACCCCAGCTGCTGCCGGACCTGCCGTTCTCGGTGATCCTGGCCCCGCCGGACCACCTGGCCGACCCGGACGTCGTAACCACCGAGGTGTACCTGCGGGCGCTGGATGCTGCGCGCCGCCGGTTCGACGTGGTCGTGGTCGACACCCAGATCGTCGAGGCCTCAGACACCTCCGGGCTGATCGACGGCCTGGTGATCCCTTCGCTGGTCGACGGCGGGTGGGCTGTGGGCCTGACCGACCCGTCCACCCCCGGCGTGGAGAACCTGCGCCACCGGCTGACGGCGTTCCGCGCGGCCGGGGTGACCTCGGACCGGATGCTCGTGGTCCTCAACCGCGTCTCGCCGGACATGTCGATGGACGACGAGCGGTTCGGTCGCATGTACACCGGCCTGGGGTCCTACCTCGGCCAGGTGGAGGAGACGATCCTGGTGAAGAACGCGATGAACGCCGGGGACTCCCCGTACAAGCTCGGGGCGCTGGCCCCGATGATCGACGCGATCTGCCGCCGGGTGACCGGGCGTCCTGAGTTCGACCCGGCCCGGCACGCCGAGCCGCGCAAGCGTCGAGGCCTGTTCGGGCGCCGCCGGTGAGCGGGGACGGCAATGAGCAACCAGGGCGGCATCGACGACCTCTTCCCGTCGGCACCGCGCCCACCGAAGCGTCCTAAGCGCCGGGCACCCCAGGTCAAGCTGGTGCTGCACACCGAGGAGATCATGGGTGAGGAGAGCCCGGGCCCTTCGGCGTGGGTCGGCCCGATCCCGGGCGTGCGCTCGACGACGCCAGCACCGCGTCGTGGCCGCTCGCGAGTGCGTCGCGCGCTGCTGAGCTTGGCGCGCCGCTCCCCCGACACCGACCCTGCTGCGCCCGCTCCCGTCCCGGCCCCGCCTGCTCCTGCCTCGCTCGGTGAGGACCTGGCCGCGACCGTGCTGACCGAGGGCGAGGCGTGGGCGGCTTCGGCGCGCCCGCACTTCCCTGCGCCCGTGTTCACTCCTGTGCCGGTCGCCGACGTCCCAGCCCCTGGGCCTGACCTGGAGCGTGAGACCGGCCCGTTCGCCGCGGCCCGAGGCGACCTGGTCGCGGGCACGCTCGTGCGCCGCCTTGTGCCCGCGGTCGTGGCGGTGCTCGCGCTGGTCCTGGCCGCGTCGATGCTCGGGCTCGAACGCCCCGTGTGGATAGTGACGCTTGCCGCGCTGGCGCTGGGAGCCTTGGCGTGGCTGGCGCCTGCCTCGCCCCGAGGGTGGCTGCTGATAGCCGGCCTGACGGTCGCAGCCCTGGGTGTGCTGTGGGTTCCGGCCCTGGTAATGCCGGTCCTGATCGTGGCCGCTGCGGTGCACGTCGTGGCCCGGGACGGGCGCGCGTAGACCTGAGCCCGATCTGGGTGCATAGGGGTGAGTGTGCGGTGTTATCGCGATCCTGACCCGCGAAGACACCATCTGTGGCCTGCATCACCCTCGAACCCGAGTGATGAGGATCACCTCCCCCCGTCTAGTTCATTGAGAGCTACCGGCTCCGACTGCCCGGAAGGTCAGTAGAGAAGATGCCACGACCTCCTCGTCACGACTGGTCTGAAGCCACCTGTGCGCTGCTCCACGACATCGCCGTCGGGCATGCCGCGGCCAGTCTCCTCGCTGAGCCCTCAACCTCACGCCTGCGCGCCGCCCGAGCCGTCGTGGTCCTGCCCACCTGGACGTGGCGCCGCTCGCGCATCAACGTCGGGCGCAAGGACACCAGCCAGGTCGGCACCGAGCGCCTGGCCCTGCCGATCCCGGTGCGCTGGGAAGGTGGCCCCGTCCACCTCGTGCGCGACCCTCTCGACCTGTCCTGGTCCGCGGTCGGGCTCGGGCACACCATGACCGGCCACGCCCAGCTCGACGCGGATGCCTTCTCGATCAGCTTCGACCTCCAGGCTGACGGCGAGGCGCCCGGCGACACCGACACCGACGCCGACACCGGCGACGTCGACCTGACCGACTGCGACGTCCCGGCCCACGCCAGCGCCCCGCTGACCTCCCGGACCCGGTTCATCGCGGCCCTGCGCGCCCTGGTCGAGACCGGTCACCTCTCCACGTGGCTGCTGCGCCAGCGCCTGACCCCGATCGCACGCCGCGCCCTGGAGAAGGCGAACTACGCCGTCGCCCGCGAGGTGTGGGGCGAGGGCGGACCAGCGACCATGCTCGACCAGGAGCAGATCGAGCACCTGACGACGGTCATGACCCTCGGCGAGTCCCAGGACAGCGAACGCGTCACCCCGACCGGCGTCACGAAGTCCGCGGCGGCGCGCAACCCGCTGGACCGGATCATCGAACGCCTGCTGGTGACGAGCAACTTCACGCGCGTGGACATGCACCGCTACCTCAGCCGCGCGATCCGCGTCGAGGCCGAGACCCTCGTCCGCCAGTCCGTCGGCGACCCGCACATCGGGCGCAAGGTCCGGGCCCTGGCCGCGACCAAGGCGTACCCGGACCTGGCCACGCTGATCGCGGACTACAACGCCCTGTATCCCACCGACCACCTCTCGGTGCGCCGGGCCACGGCCGCCCTGATGGTCACCACGACCCTGGACACCCGCAGCGTCTCCTTCATCGGGCGCGACGGGTACGAGCACGACCACCGCGATCCGAACGCCGAGTTCGAGGACTGGCTGTGCGAAGCCCTGTCCCCCGAGCTCGCGGACGGCGGGTCGATCGACTGGGACGTGGAGCCCTGGATGCTGGAGGTCTCCGCGTGAGCCCCCAAGCCCTGACCCGCACCCCCGTGCCCTCCCGGACGCACGCCAACGCCGCCCTGGCCACGGCCCGGCGCACCCGCGCCCAGTGGCTGCTCGCCGTCACCGCCGGACAGGTCACTCCCACCGAGGTCATCGCTCAGGCAGCGACCGCCCCTGGGCGCCCGCTGCTCGCCCTGACGCTGCGCCAGCTCGTCATCGCCCAGCCCGGTTGGGGCGTCCGCCGCACCGAGGCCGCGCTGGCCAAGCTCGCGTCCTTCTCCCAGGCCACAACCACGCGCCGGATGAACATCTCCTGGCTGCTGGACCCCCGGTGCGCCGGGTCCAGGTACATCGCCTGGTGCGACGTCATGCACACCAGGCGCGACCGGGCCCCGTGGCCCGGCTTCCCCTTCACGGCGGGTCCCGCGATCACCGCGCACCCGACCGTCGCGTCCCTCATGGGCGCCACCACGACCAGCACGAGCGACGCCGACCAGATCAACGCAGACCAGATCAGCACGCATCAGCAGGGGACGAACTGACTATGAGGACCACCCTCGACGACCTGTACGACATCGCTGCGATCGGCGACGAGGACGCAAGGCGCATCGCCGCCGGGGTGTTCATCGCCGAACGCATGGCGCTCTACCGCCGCATCGCCCGGCCACTGTGCCGGCGCTACGGCCTGAGCGTGGACAACCACCTGGACGACATGGCCTCGGTGGTCTGCGAGGTCGCGATCAAGATGGTCGAGCAGCTCACGAGCGACGTCGAGTCCCTGGACAAGGTCCGCAACTTCGAGGCCCTGCTGCACGTCTCGTGCGCGGACCGCGCCCGGTCCTACGCCCACTCCGAGCTGGGTCGTGCACCGGTCTCGGGCATGCAGTCGGTGATGCGCCGCCGCGTCACCCTCGAACGCACCCGCGACCAGCTGCGCGCCAACCAGCACCGCGAGCCCACGGACGCCGAGACGGTCGAGGCCCACAACGAGCAGGTCAGCCTGACCCGCAAGGACGCCGCCTACCAGGGGGCGCTTGCCACCGCCGCGGACCTCGGCGAGGTCGGCGCGCTGAACATCGACAACCACGACCGGGTCGTGGACGAGCCGGACTTCATCCTGCACCCCACCGAGGGACGTGAGCTCGTCAAGACGATCCTGGACGCGGCCGGCACCAGTGGTGACCCGGTCGTCGCAGCGGTCGCCGACGCGTGGGCCGGGAGCTACTACTCCCAGGAGGAGGGACAGCTCGCGACCACCGCGCAGATCTCCCAGGCCCTCGACCTGCCCGAGCGCCGGGTGCGCCGAGTCCTGGTGCAGGTGCGCGGCATGGGGATCGAGATCCTCGAACGCCGGTTCGGGATCACCGCCGACCAGGCCGCTGCCTCCTGAGCGACTGAGCCCCGTTCGGGCCGTTCCTGCCCCCGCGCCCCACGTCCCGGTCATCAACCGGCGAGGCGAGCAGCAAGGCAATGAACCCGAACACCACCCTGTGGCCGCAGATCACCGCGATGGTCGCCCACGCTGACCGCGACGCCCAGGACGAGCACGGCCACGGGTACGCCCTCGGGCTACGCAACGCCCTGTCCGCCCTCAAGCCCTACCCGATGTCCGTGCCCGTCGTCGTGCGAGCTATGGACGTCTTCCGTCTCGCCGAGACCCTCACCCGCACCCTGGCCACGCGCACCCCGCGCGAGACCGGCATGCGCGAAGGGCTCGCCGCGGCACTGTCCGTGGCCGTCACCGGCTCCCACGACCCTGCGTGGGCCCGCGCCGTCCTGACCGGGCTCGACGACAAGACCCTGCCCGGGACCGGCGGGCTCGCGGCCCTGGTCCACTTCGAGGTCGGCCCGCATAAGAATCCGGTGACCACCGCCCCCACCGAAGGAGCAGCAGCGTGAACCCCGACCGCGACGACGACCACGATCAACCGGCTCACCCCAGGCCAGCGGGTGCGCCTGGAGTCCCCGACGAAGTCCGCACTGTCCTGGTGGGCGGCGCGCGCCGCGAACGAGCGCTACGCCATCCTGACGCGTCAGACCACGTTCCGCCCCGAGGGTGAGCTCCACTACACGATCCTCGACCAGTCGAAAGTGTGCGCGGTCCCTGCGGCCGGCCGTTCAAGCGGCCGAGTCGGCCGCCGATTTCTCCGAGGTGGCCGAGAGAGCCAGGCGGGCGAGCCCTGCGATCTCGACGAGTCGATCCTCCCCCAGCCGGCTCGTCGGCCCGGCCACCCCGACCGCGGCTCCTCGGCCCAAGGGGATCGCGACGCACGAGACGCCGGGATGGAAGCGGTCGAGGTCCAGCGCGTACCCGGCCTCTCGGGCGCGGACGACGTCGGCCTCGTGGAGCGGCCAGGCGTCTCGCTGGGCCGAGCGGACCCTCCCGGCCAGCTCGGGGCTCGCGGCCAGAAGCGCGTGCCCGATCGCCGTGCCGAGCAGAGGCTCGCGCTCGCCGGCCAGCACCGTCAGCCGCAGGGGCTCGGGCGACTGCACGGCGTCGACGCACAGGTAGTCGGTGCCCGACGCGAAGGCGAGGTACGTCGTCTCCCCCGTGGTGCGGCTCAGGTCCTCCATGATCGGGCGCACCCGGACCCGCAGCGCTTGCTCAGCCTCGGCACGAGGCCCGACGAGCGACGCGATCTTGTCCGTGACCCGGTACGCCGAACCCCGGGACAGCTGCGTGATGTACCCGAGCTCCTCGAGCGTCGCGAGGAGGTTGTGCGCCGTGCTGCGGTTGAGCCCCACCTCCTCGGCGACCTCGCTCAGCCGCACCCCGCCAGGGCGCACCGCGACGCGTTCGAGCAGCACGAATGCCCTCTGGACCGACTGGATCATGCCCTCATCCCCTCAGGATTCCACAATGTTGAACAAACACCCTTCCGGACCGCTGATTGTTTGACACTACCAACTCGAGGCTCGGACAGTTGCTCCCGGAAGGCAAGCTCGGCCCCTCGAGCGCCTCACGAACTAGGAGGAACGCATGGAGCAGGACCGCGCCCAGAGGGCCATCACCACCGTCCGGACCGCAGCCCACGAGCAGGGGCTCACCGTCTCGATCGCCATCGTCGACCTCGCCGGCCTCCTCGTCGCCTTCCACCGCATGGACGGCGGCCTGGCCGGCCCGGTCGACGTCGCCCAGAAGAAGGCCCGCACGGCGGCGCTGTTCGGCATGGACAGCATCGACTTCGGCCAGGTCGCCCGACCCGGCGGCGACATCTACTCGATCGAGCACACCAACGGCGGCCTGATCTCGTTCGGTGGCGGCATTCTCCTGCGCGACCGCGAGACCATCGTCGGGGCGATCGGCGTCGCGGGCGCCACCGTCGACACCGACCAGCAGCTCGCCGCCCTCGGCGCCGGCGCCTACTGACACCCGTCCCGCGCATCCCCCGCCCCTCGACACAAGGAACCGCCATGACTCTGACCCTCGACCCCACCCGCACCGCCGTCCTGGTCGTCGACCTGCAGAACGACAACCTCGCCGACGACGGAGCCGCCGCCGGCACCGAGATGATCACGCACGCACGACAGGTCGGCGTCATCGAGAACGCAGCCCGCGTCGCTGCCGCCGCTCGCGCCGCCGGGGCGCCCGTCATCCACGTGCACTTCGTCATCGACGTGCACGCGGGAGGCGCTGGCCGGAACATCCCGCTCTTCGACGAGATCACGTCGACGCCGACCGTCGTGCGGGGGACCTACGGTGCCGCGCCGTTCCCGAGCGCAGAACCCCAGGAGGGCGACCTCGTGATCGACCGCGCGCGCATGAGCGCGTTCCAGGGCACGGCCCTGGACACGATCCTGCGCACGCTCGGGATCACGCACGTGGTCCTCACCGGCGTGCACACCAACCATGCCGTCAACACCACGGCCCGCGTCGCCGCGGACCTCGGGTACACCCCGGTCCTCGTCAGCGACGCCACGGCGTCCACGACGGCCGAGGCCCACGCAGGAGACCTGCGCTACGGCTTCGCGGACATCGCCACGATCCATGACACCGCCTCTGTGGTCGAGGCTCTCACCGCCCACCCGGCCTGGCCACTTCCCACCATCTAGCCCCCGGCTCCGCGGGCGCAGCGAGCCGCGAAGCCCGACCGAGGACCGCGGGCCGACACTTCGGACAAGACGAGACCCCTGATCACGCGCCAGCATCTTGGGCGAGTCAGGGGTCTCGTCAGGATCCTATCCGTAACCGGGCAACCGGTATGTCGGCATCCCAGGAGGTCTCGGGGCAGCAGGTGCCTGTGGCGTTCGCCACTGAGGACACCCCGCTGTGACATCGGGGACCTCAGACCGCGCTCGTCGCAGGGGCCCGACCTTCCCCGTCACAGGGTCGGATGCGGTCTTGCTCAGCGGTCTCACAACAGGCCTTCCACCCCGGCGCACGCCCGCCCGGCGAGGATAGGTGACTGGTTGACAGTCCAGATCGTGCCAACAACCGGGAGACGAGTGAGTTGGAGTTCCACGTCTCACTCGCCCCGGCCGCACGGCGACCCCAGGTCAACGGCGCATCGTCCGACACCGTGCGAAGAACTGGCAGGCTGCGGTGCATGCGGTCAGTGGAACAGATCGCAGGTGCCGCTCGCTCCGGAGCGCACCCGGATGTAAGGCGGCTCACAGCAGCACACCATAGCCATCAGCGCCGCCGGCGCAGAGATTCTGACAGGTTCCTCGTCGGGCCGGTGAACGCCTGTGGTCGGCACCGAGCAAGCGCGACGTGCGCCGTGCATCCCGACGTGCTTCACGTGAACGCCGACGAGCCTCCGCCCAAGCGATAGCACCACATCGAGAAGCGCACTCCTACGGCGCATCTCCCGAATCGAGTCGCCGCTCTATGGCCTTTAGCACCTCGATCTGCCGCGCATTGAACAGTTCGGCGGTCTGTTCCTCGAGCAGGTGGGCATTCTGATGCAAGGTGTTCGGCCTCTCCCATTCTGCGACACTGGCGAGTATGGGCTGCATGGTAGCCACGAAGGTGCCGGTGAGTTCATCTGCGTCTTCGTCCGACGTCTCCGGGTCGAGACGCGCGAAGCGTTCGACTAGCGACGACACCACGGGAGCGAGGTCGGGTGAGCTGAGCCGCTCGTAGAGCCGCACGATGTGGGGCATCCCGTCGTCTCCCGCGAGGTGGGCGAGGAGCACGGCCTGATCGCGATCAGCTCTCGAGACCGTCGGCAACTCGGCCTTGGCGATCAATGCGACGAACGGCGCGAGTTCGGGTGGCAGGTCCGGCATTGCTCGGTGCGCGCGGACGCTAACAACGAGGTTGCGCTGAGCAGTGAGCCGATCGATCTGCTCGGTCAATTCGGTCTCGAGTTCGTCGAGGAGCTTCGCGGCATCCTTCTCTCTGTCGTCCTCTCTGTCATCGAGGAGAGTGGGCATCCGGTCGAGCGGGATGCCCAGGGCCACGAGACGCTTGATGCGCAGGACGCGCACCAGGTCATGGACGTCATAGTTGCGATAGTCGTTGCTCGAGCGTCGGGGCTCGTCGAGGATCCCGACCTGGTGGTAGTGCCGCAAAGCGCGGACCGTGAGCCCGGAGAGCCGGGCGAGTTCGCTACTGCGCATCGCGTGCCACCACCACATCCTCGCGTTCTGTGGGTTCTGCTCGTGGCTCCAGATTACGCAACGACCGTGCGAACAGTCCGCCGACCAAGGCCACCAGCCAGATGCCGGCAATCGCGATGGCAGCGACGTTGAGCGTCGTGTATTCGGTCAGGACCGCCGCCGCGACGAGGGCGAGGGGTGGTACTGCCGTCATGATCGAGTTCTGGGTTCCCATGACTCTTCCTCGCATCTGCTCGGGGATGCGCTCGATCATGAGTACGCCGATCAGGCTGCTGAACAGCCCGCTCGCCAGGCCGATGATGAATGCCCCGCTGAAGACGATCCAGACCGTTGAGAGCGTGGCAAGGATGCCGATCCCGAGCATGGTGCCCACGAGTCCAGAGACGAACCAGAACCGGCGCCGACCGCGAGTGCTGCCAACGGCGTAGACCGCACCGCCAACCAGCAGCCCAGCAGCCAGAGCGGTCAGGACGAAGCCGAGGAGACCTCGCTGATCCAGTAGCGAGAAGTACACAGGCAGGATCAGCCCCTGCAGGGCCACCAGCACAGCGACCGAGGCGACGCTGAGCAGGGTCGTCGCCACGAGCAAGGGCGTGCGGAATAGTACTCGCCACCCATCGCGCATCTCGCTCCAGGCATTGCTCGATCGGGTGCGTTCGGCGGGGATCGCGCCGACGCTATGCGGAATGAGCAGGGTAACGAGTGCAGCAAGGAGGGATGTCGCGCCGGTGATCCAGAGCACGGCCGCTCCGCCGAACAGTGCCATGAGAGTGCCGGCGGCCGCGGGGCCCACAAGCATCGCGACTGCGCCGAGCGTCTCGCGGATCCCCATCAAGCGCTCGGCGCTAAGCGAACCGTGTCGCACGATGGCGGGGAGGAGGGCGTCTCGAGCGGTCATGCCGGGCACGTCACCGAGCGAGCCCAGGATGCCGAGCAGCACGAACCAGCCGATGCTCAGCCCAGAGACTATGTCGATCAGAGGCAGAGCCGCGATCGACAGGCCGGAGACGAGGTCGGTGACGACGGATGACGTCCGCCGATTGATCCGGTCAATCACTACCCCCATGACGAGGCCAGCAAGGACAGCAGGGACGGCGGTGGCTCCCGCCACCACACCCATGCCGAGTACGCTCCCGGTGGTCTGCAGGACGACAAGGGGAAGAGCAATGCTGGCGATTGAATTGCCCAGTAGAGATAGAAAGTAGGAGGTGAGGTACGAGAGAGGTATGAACGTCATGATTCCAGTCAGAACTATGACGTTGCGGCGGGGTCAAGTCCGGCTCGGCGCAACACTGCCTCGGAGATCCGCAGCGGTCGCTAGCGGTTTCTCGCACTGAAGGGCGTATGCAATGAAGCGAGCCCTTGTGCCGAGCTTGGTGCTACCTCTCCTGCTCACTGGAACCACCAGCGCGGCCGAGGCCAGCGACGAGCCCGATCCGGGCGCGACGATGATCGCGTTCGCCGCCTCGGGGTCGAGCACCGTCGAAGACGCCGTCGCGTCCGCGATCGACCTACACGGGCCGGTGGCGGTCTTGCTCAGCGACCTCACAACCAGCCCTCCACCCCGGCGCACGCCCGCCCGGTGGGAGTAGGTGACTGGTTGACAGGCCGGATCGTGCCAACACCCAGGAGACGAGTGAGTTGGAGTTCCACATCTCACTCGCCCCGGTCGCACGGCGACCCCAGGTCAACGGCGCAACGTCCGACACCGTGCAAAGGACTCTTGCAACGGCGGCCTTGTCGACGGTGACGACGACTGATGAAGTCCAGGCGAACTCTCTGTCAGGGATCACGCCGTGTGCCCAGCAACGAACCTCATATCGAAAGTAGCGCGAGCGCCCAAGCCATCGCGCACCCACCGGCCCCGTCGCTACGACACCCCGCTCACCCGAAGTTACCGCCCAGGCAGGAGCCATCTCAACGACGTAGGGAACACCATCGACGCACAGCTCGAGTGCGGCGTGGAACAGCGTCGCTGGTCGGCGACGCTCGACGAACGCGCAGGCCCGCTCCCACCACGCACTGGTGTGTTTGACAACGTGTCCCCCCGCTCCGACCGGCAGCCAGATCAGCGAAACGCTGTTGCGGCCCTCTGAGTCGACTTCGGTCATGTCGGCCCTAGGCGTGGGCAAACGGAACTCGCCTCGCCCAGTCGATCGCAGGACGTCCTCTTGGCGGACTCGCGACTCATTGCACAGTCGTCGAGGGCTGCGCACCGTCCGCGAGGCGGGACGCCCCCAGAGCCGTGGCGCGCGACACGCTCCCCCGCACATCGCCAATGATCACAAGCCCGAGCTCCACACCGACACTCTATGGGCGCATCGGCCCCAGGTAGTCAGCAAGACCGCCACGAGACTGGTCAGACCCACTACCGCGGCAAAACCGACGGCGGTCTCAACCCACCAACGCACCACCCAGCGGTGAGGGTTGCACCTCGCAACGCGCGCCGTGTGTCCGCCCTCCTCGCCCGAAGATGAGGAGGCCGCACGGGCCGCCGACCAGCGCACCGACGACTTCGCAGCGGCATTGACCAACAACCAGCGCGGGGTCAACTACACCCTGTTGACCGTCCTGTTCGCACTCGTGCTGTTCTTCGTCGCGGTCGTCAGCCGTCACCGGTCCCAGCGCTTGAACTGGATCCTGATCACCAGCGCACGCGTGCTGTTCGTGGTCGGAGTGACCTTCTTGCTCATGCTCCCGAAGATCATCTGCCCCCCCCCCCCCGCTGGCCAGGCCACTCAGCAAACCACCGGAGCGGCACGGCTAGATCGCCTCGGCCGATCTCGAGTGGTCAGGCGGGTGATCGGCGCGACGCGGAGAGCAGGCTCAGGACCTCGACGGCGCCGTCGAGGCTGACATCTGTCGGAGCGAGGTCGAGGTGTGCGGTAGGCGTGCGAAGCGATCTTCGACCTTGGTGAGGAGTTTCTGGCGGGTCTGGGGGCTCTTGCCTGCGGGGTCGTGGGCGCTGATCCACTGGAGGTTCTTGACGCCGATCTTGCGGAAGGTGCCGCGGAACAGGATCTTGGGCAGCGGGTTGCCCAGCAGCCAGCGGTACAGGACCTTCGGGGTCGACATCACGGTCAGCAGGGTGACGCTCTGGATGTTGGGGATGCCGTTGATAGACCGCCCGACCTTGTCGGGCTCCTTGTAGACCACGCCCTTGGTCAGGACCTTGTCGAGGAAGCCCTTGGTGCCGGCGGGCATGAACTCCCACCACACGGGGAACGCCAGGACGAGGTGGTCAGGATGGGCCCTCCGGAGTCTCCGACGTTGCGGGTCTGCTGGAGGTAGTAGGTCACCTTGTCGCTGTTGTCGAAGGTGTCGGCGCTCTTGCCGGTGACTCCTTCGGTCGCCAGGACGTCGCGCAGCGTGGCGACCGAACCGTCGTCGCGGCGCCACCGCTGCGCGAGGTCCATGGTGAAGCGCTCCTTGGCCGTCGGGGTGAGCCCGGAGGTGTCGATGACCGGGTGGATCCGCGCGACTGGGACCTTCACGACGGGTGGCGGGGTGATGTCGGTGTGCCGGTCCGGGTCGGCGACGAAGCGCGTGCGGTCTGCGGCGTACTCGTCCTTGGGGACGAGGAACACGCGCTGGTTCTCCCAGCTGCCGGGGTCGCGCCCTCCTCCGGTGGTCGTGGTGACCTCGACCATGCCGGGGTGGGCCTCGGAGTAGGTCGCCGAGACAGCGACCTGGTCGGTGGCGTGCGCGTCGAGGAACAGACGCTCGTCCTTGACGGTGGACTCACCCGGCGCGACAGTCTCCCCGGTCGCCTTCTCGTACCCGTCCGGGGACCAGTTCTTCACCGATGCCCGAGCGCGCTCGGCGACGAACGCGGGGTCCGTCCATGGGTCGTTGTTGCCCCTTCGCTCGCGAGCGCGCGATGCGGCGTACTCGTCCGGGAACGTCATCAGGACGATCTGGGCCTCGCAGTCCTCCTCGTACCATCCCGAGGAGGTGCGCAGCGCCGTGGGCACCTGCTGGTTGCGCTGCGGTGAGAGCTTCATGCCGCCGTGGCTGCCGGTGCCGACCTCCACGATGCCGTCGGCGACATGGACCAGGTGCTGGACCGGGCCCCATGGGGTGCGAGAGCCCTCCTGGACGTTCGACACGCTCCCCCAGTCACGGGCGGGTGCGGCGGGACCGGCGAGGGAGACATCGGACTCGGCCCTGGACTCGACGGCGAACTGGCCGCCGGCGGGCACGCCGGTCCGGACGCGGTTGCGGTCTGCGGTGGTGGTCATGACGGCACCTGCTCGTCCGTCGGGTCAGCAGTCTCGGCGGCGTCCTCGTCTGCCTCGAGCCGGCCGGTGTGGTGGTGGTCGTTCAGGTTGACGATGACCTGGTCGTCGGCGTCCGTGGGCTGCCCGTCGTCGATGTAGCAGTCGAGGGCGTCCTCTTCGCAGAAGCCGTCGATGAGCAGGGAGTCCTGCATCGCCCGGTTGGCGGTCTCATCGTCGGGGTAGGGCCCGACCATGAGGTCCTGGCCTTCACGCTCGATACGTACCCACAGGCCCGGCCCGGCGGGTGCGGCGAGGGTCACGTCGGGCTCGGTCTTGGGCTCGGTGGAGAACTGGCCGCCCGAAGGGGTGCCGGCGCTGACACGGCTACGGTCTGTGGTGGTGGTCATGACGGGTAGATGTGCGGGGCCGCGATCACGAGGTGACCGGCGACTGCTCGACCCACCCACCCCCGAACGAGCTGAACGTCGGGGCGCTGGAGTGTTCTGTGCACGCGTACCGCGGCGGGCCGACCGGGCCCCGCGCCTGGACGCGTGTCGAGGCCTCGCCCGCGCAGAGCTCACACCTGGGGGCCTGGTCGGGCAGCTCGACGTCCGGCTCCGCTCGAGCGGTCGACGTGAACTGGCCGCCAGCGGCCGTGCCTGCGTCGACGCGGGAGAGCCCTGCGGTGGTGCTCATGCTCGTCGCGCCTCGAGTATCGTGCGGATGCTGGTGATGGCGCTGCGCGGCGCGTCGAGGTCGGTGGTGGACTCGTCGGGCAGGAGGCTCTCGATGCTGGCCACGAGCTCGCGGGCGGACGTGTTGACCTCGGGGTCCCCGTCCCAGACGGGGATGTCGTTGAGGTTGATGCGCACGCGTCCGGTGGTGGCGTTCGTGTCGAGCTGGACGACAGGGACGCCGTCGTCGCCGACGTACGTGCTGAGCACACCGGCTGGCGTCTGCTGCACCTCGAGGTTGGGCACTCGCGCCAGGGCGGCGTCGACGCCGACGGCCCACTGGCGCTCTCCGGCTCGCTGCCCGACCTCGACGGCGTGCTTGGTCCAGATGTCGGATCCGGTGAGCAGGTCGGCTGCCGCGGTGTAGTTGTCCTCCACACCCCCCTCGCTCGCCGGGTCGTCGAGGCGTTCGCCGTGAGCGTCGAGCACCTGCGACGTGCATGAACTCGCCCTGGTCGGAGTCGACGAGCACCAAGCGGCTGGCAGTCGGATACTGCTCCCGCATGTCGAGCGCGAGGACGCGCAGCGAGAGCTCCTCGATCTCGTCGGAGAGCTCGTCCCGCTCCTCCTCCGTGACCGCGCTGCGATAGCGCTCCTGGGCTTCCCGGCGGGTCGCCTGGGTGAGGGCGAGGTCAGTCTCGGGCGTCGCCTCGGCGTCCAGGGTGAGGCTCGGCTCGGCGCGGGCATCCTGGGCGAACTGGCCGCCGGCGGGCGTTCCAGGTTGGACTCGGGCGGGGTTCAGGTTGCGGTCGAAGGGGCTCATGACCGGTAGATGTGCGGGCGTCCGCACTCAGGTCTCTGAATACTCGGCTAGGGGCATATGGGAACGCTCGCGCTTCAGCATGCCTCACGCCCGGCGCCTGTGCCGATTGTAGGCGTCGAGCGTCACTTCTCAGGACCCAGTCCGCGAGTACGGGTGTTTACGTACGTGTTCTACCGGATGGTGCGGTCTGTCCGGATGCTCTAGCGTCAGGAACGCTTACTAAACACTTAGTAAGCGTAGGGGGCTCGCCCGGCGCAGTGCACCGGGGTCCGCTGGCGCGCATCGTCGCTCGCTGGCTCGACCCCGCCCGGTCTCGAGGGACCAACAGCGCGAGCTTCCAACTCGACACCACCACTACGAGCCCCGCTCAGGTGCAGGGCTCCGACAGGACGAAGGAGTGACGAGCATGGCCAAGAGTCGGATGAGCAGAAGATTGGTAAGGCTACTCACCACATTGATCGTGATGGTCGGCATGATCGGCATCACCATGCCGACGGCGCAGGCAGCGACGGGATCGATCACGGGGTACGGCAGCAAGTGCGTCGACGTCGCGGCCGCGTCGATCGCCAACGGTGCCCAGGTGCAGCTCCACGGGTGCAACGGCACGAGCGCGCAGAGCTGGACAACGGGCACCGACGGCGCGGTCCGCGCGCTCGGCAAGTGCCTCGACGTGGCCGGTGGTAGCAGCGCAAACGGTACCCGGGTCCAGCTCTGGGACTGCAACGGGTCGACGGCCCAGGTCTGGACCGCACAGTCCGACGGCACTCTGCGCGCGCTCGGCAAGTGCCTCGACGCGACCGGACCGAGCTCGGCCGACGGTACGCCCCTGCAGATCTGGGACTGCTTCGCCGGTCCGAACCAACGCTGGACACTGCCGACCGGTGGCGGCAACCCGGGCAACCCCGCGAAGCTCGCGGGCTCCCCCTACCTCTACCTCGGGTGGGGCAACCCGCCCAGCGCGACGACCATCATGAGCCAGACCGGCGTGCGCGCGTTCACGATGGCATTCATCCTCTCGTCCGGCGGCTGCAACCCCGCGTGGGACGGGCAGCGACCGCTGCGCGGCGGCGTCGACGAACAGACGATCAACGCGATCAAGTCCGCCGGCGGGCAGGTCCAGATCTCGTTCGGTGGCTGGTCCGGCAACAAGCTCGGCCCCAACTGCTCGAGCGCGCAAGCGTACGCGGGCGCCGTGCAGCAGGTGATCGACGTGCATCGTCCCGAGGTCGTGGACTTCGACATCGAGAACTCGGACGAGTTCGAGAGCTACGCGGTCCAGGACCGGATCCTGGGCGGCCTGAAGATCGTCAAGCAGAACAATCCGAACGTGAAGATCGCCGTGACGATCGGCACCGGTCAGAGCGGACCGACGGGCGCGGGCACGCGGCTGATCAACCGGGCCGCCGAGCTGAGCGTCCCGATCGACAACTACACGATCATGCCGTTCAACTTCGGCGCGTCAAACATCGTGACTGCGACGATCAACGCGTCCGAGGGGCTCAAGAACCAGCTCAAGACAGCGAACGGCTGGAGCGATGCACAGGCATACTCGCACATGGGCATCTCCGGCATGAATGGCCGCTCCGACGGCGGGGAGACCACCACGACCGCCCAGTGGACGCAGATCCGCGACTACGCCCGCACCAACGGCCTCACTCGGTTCGCGTTCTGGTCAGTCAACCGTGACCGCCAGTGCGCCGGGGCACTCAACGACACGTGCAGCGGCGTGCCGCAGCAGTCGTGGGAGTTCACACGGATCACGGCGGGCTTCTGATGAGCACCGCAGGAGGTTTCCCCATCACCTCGAAGGCGGCAGCGCCCCGTCGGTGGACATCCCGCGCCGTCTCGTTCGCCGCGGCACTCTCGCTGGTGCTGACCCACCTGGTCGTCGGGGCGAGCCCGGCCCAGGCCGCGCCCCCCGCCGGGCCGACCTCCGTCGTCAACGTGGGCAGCGGCAAGTGCGTCGACGCGCGTGCCGCGAGCTCGGGCAACGGCACGGCTGTGCAGCAGTACACCTGCAACGGCACAGGCGCACAGTCCTGGCAGGTCACAGCGACAAGCGACGGGTACGTCCGCATCGGTCTCTCGAGCGCGCCTGGTCAGGTCTGGGACGTCGCGAACGTCTCGACCGCGGACGGAGGCATCGTGCACCTGTGGGCCTACGGCAACGGCAACAACCAGCAGTGGCAGCCCGTCGAGCAGGCGGGCGGGACCTACCGGTTCGTCAACCGACTCAGCGGCAAATGCCTCGACCTGCCAGCGGCGTCCACCGCGGACGGTGTTCAGCTTCAGCAGTACACATGCAACGGGACGACGGCGCAGTCGTTCCGGTTCGGCGCGGGAACGGTCACCCCACCGACAGGTGACCAACCCGACTTCGGCCCGAACGTCGTCGTCATGGACCCGTCCATGCCGCAGGCCACGGTCCAGAACCGCGTCAACGAGATCTTCGCGCGGCAGGAATCGAACCACTTCAGCAGCGAACGATACGCGATCCTCTTCAAGCCGGGGACCTACTCGACGGACGTCCGTGTCGGCTTCTTCACCCAGGTCCTCGGGGCGGGCCTGTCGCCCGACGACGTCACGATCAACGGCCATGTACGTGCCGACGCACGGTGGTTCAACGGCAACGCGACACAGAACTTCTGGCGTGGCGCCGAGGGTCTCTCGGTCAACCCGACGGGGGGCACCGAGCAGTGGGCGGTGTCCCAGGCCGCGGCCTATCGGCGCATGCACGTGCGGGGAAACCTGCAGCTAGACGACGGCGGCTGGTCGTCGGGCGGTCTGCTCGCCGACTCCCGAGTCGACGGCCAGGTACGTTCCGGCTCGCAGCAGCAATGGCTCACCCGTAGCTCCGACCTGGGGAGCTGGTCCGGGTCCAACTGGAACATGGTCTTCGTCGGCGTGAACGGCGCACCCTCAGGCAACTTCCCCCAGCCGCCGTACACGCGAGTCGACGTGGCGCCGGTCGTGCGCGAGAAGCCCTACCTGTACGTGGACGGCGCCGGGAGCTGGCGGGTCTTCGTGCCCGCTGTGCGTCACGACACACGCGGAGCGAGCTGGTCGGGAGCGCCGTCGGGCTCCTCCGTGCCCATCGGCGACTTCTACATCGCCAAGCCCGGCGACACCGCGGCGACGATCAACGCCGCACTCGCACAGGGCAAGCACCTGCTCGTGACCCCAGGTGTCTACCGGTTGAGCGAGCCCGTGCGCGTGACCCGCGCGAACACGGTCGTTCTCGGCCTCGGGCTCGCTACCCTCCTGCCGACCAACGGCACGGCGGCGATGACCGTGGCCGATGTCGACGGCGTGAAGATCGCCGGCGTGCTGTTCGACGCCGGTGTCACGAACTCCCCGGTGCTGCTAGAGGTCGGACCGGACGGATCGTCAGCCGACCACTCGGTCAACCCCACCTCGCTCCACGACGTGTACTTCCGTGTCGGCGGGGCAGCCGTAGGCAAGGCGGAGCGCAGCATCGTCGTCAACAGCGACGACGTGATCGGCGACCACCTGTGGGTATGGCGTGGGGACCACACCTACGGCATCGGGTGGAACAGCAACACGGCCGCCAACGGTCTGATCGTCAACGGTGACGACGTGACGATGTATGGGCTGTTCGTCGAGCACTACCAGCAGCATCAGACCATCTGGAACGGTGAACGCGGACGGACGTACTTCTACCAGAACGAGCTGCCGTACGACCCGCCCAACCAGGCGGCCTGGATGAACGGGTCTCGACGGGGATGGGCGGCCTACAAGGTCGCCGATCACGTCACCACGCACGAAGCGTGGGGGCTCGGAAGCTATGCCTACTTCAGCTCGAACCCGTCCGTCGTGGCCGACAACGCCATTGAGGCACCCAACCGGCCCGGCATCCGATTCCACAACATGACCACCGTGTCGCTCGGTGGCATCGGGACGATCCAGCACATCATCAACGGGATGGGCGCGACAGCAGGCCCCTCGAGCAACGTCGCGACACTGGTCTCCTACCCCTGAGACCTGTTTGTGACCCGATGTACGGACGACCGCGAGACCTCGGGCTCGCGGTCGTCCGTGCGTCGGGTCGTCGTGCTCGGCGACGGTGAAACAGTCGTCGATCAGGACGTTGGAGCCCGTGAACATCGCGGCGTCGTCACTCGCCAGGTACGCGACGAGCGCGGCGACTCCCTCGGACTGCGCGAAGCGGGCCGGTGGGGATCGCCTCGCGCGCCTTCTCCCCCTTCTCCCCGGCCCAGGCGGCCCGTCCTAGCGGGTCTCCCCGACCGTCGGCGAGACGGAGTTGACGGTGACGCCTCGACGGGTCCATTTCGAGCGAGCGCACCCGGGTCAGCCCGACGACGTTCGCCCTGCTGGCGCAGTGCGCGGCGTGCTGGTCGAGCCCGATGACCGCGGCCTGAGAAGCGAGATTGATGATGCGCACGTACCCGGACGGGGCTCGTGGCACGGTCGTACCGCAACCGGATTTCATCCGATTGTCGATTCTCTGGCGAGAACGGTGCAACTTTGCTACGTTCACGACGAAAAGACCGAACTTGTGTGCAATGGCGCACCCCACAGAACGGACTCTCGGATGAGCCTCACCCGACGCACATTCCTTGGCCTCGCCGCGGTCACAGCGGGGGCTGTCGGCCTCTCGCAGCCGGCGGCTGCCCGTCCCCTCGACGCCGCGCGCGCCGTAGCAGCGCGCAGCCTCCCCGGTGACGTGGTCGGCAAGGTCACCGTCGGCTACCAGGGATGGTTCGCCTGCCGCGGCGACGGCGCACCCATCAACCTCTGGTGGCACTGGGCCCGCCAGGCGGACCGCGCTCCGTCGCCGACGAACTCGGCCATCAAGTCGTGGCCGGACATGACCGAGTATCTGAACGGGTACCAGACCGCTTTCCCGTCGCTCGGCAACGGTAGCCCCGCGACGCTCTTCTCCTCGTACGACCAGCAGAGTGTCGACACGCAGTTCCGCTGGATGGCGGAGAACGGGATCGACACCGCTGCGCTCCAGCGCTTCAACCCGCTCGGCGGCGAGGGCCCGACACGCGACGCGATGGCGGTCCGGGTCCGTCAGGCGGCCGAGGCGAGCGGCGTGAAGTACTACGTGATGTACGACGTGAGCGACTGGTACTCGATGCGCCACGAGATCACTGCCGACTGGGAGACCAAGATGGCGGCCAACGTCGCCTCACCCGCCTACGCCCGCCAGAACGGCAAGCCCGTCGTCGGGATCTGGGGCTTCGGCTTCAACGACCCCCAGCGACCGTTCTCGCCGCAGGAGTGTCAGGAGGTGATCGATTGGTTCAAGGCCCGCGGCTGCTACGTCATGGGTGGGGTCCCGACCTGGTGGAGGGCCGAGGGCGACGACTCGCGCCCCGGCTTCGCCTCGGTGTACCGGTCGTTCGACATGATCTCCCCGTGGCTCGTGGGAAGGATCGGCAACGCCGCCCAGGCCGACAGCTTCTTCACACGGGCTACGGTCCCCGACCTGGCCGAGTGCGATCGTCTCGGGATCGACTACCAGCCGTGCGTCCTGCCTGGCGACCTCCAGGAGAGGCAGCGGCAGCACGGCGACTTCATGTGGCGTCAGTTCTACAACCACGCACGCGCCGGCGTCAGCAGCGTCTACATCTCGATGTTCGACGAGTACAACGAGGGCAACCAGATCGCCAAGACCGCACCCACCGCCGCGTTCGTGCCCGCCAGCTCGGGGATCCTCGCTCTGGACGAGGACGGTACAGCCTGTTCCTCGGACTACTACCTGCGCCTGACGAACGACGGCGGTCGCATGATCAAGGGCCAGATCGCCGTGACGGCGTTGCGGCCCACGGTGCCGCTCCCCGGCGGAGGGCCCGGGCCGATCACCGGACGAGTGGCCCTGAGGTCGCGCGCCAACGGGCGCTTCGTCCAGGTTCGCGCGTCGGACGGTCTCCTGGTAGCGACGGCCTCGGCCGCAGGAGCCGGCGAGACCTTCGCACGAGAGGAGCTCGGTGGGGGCGTCGTGGCGCTCAAGGCACAGGCCAACAGTCGGTACGTGTGCGCGGAAGGGGCCGGCGCGAGTCCGCTGGTCGCGGACCGTGCCGCGGTCGGCGCCTGGGAGCGGTTCACCATCTCCCGCAACCCGGACGGGACTGTGAGCCTGCGCGCCGAGGTCAACGGGCGCTTCGTGTGCGCGGAGGGGGCGGGCGCTCAGCCGCTCGTCGCGGACCGCGCCACCATCGGTCTGTGGGAGACGTTCGACCTCGTGGACGTCTAGGGCGCGCCTCCCAAATCGCGCGGAACGATCGACTGCGTGACCGAACTCTGAACCCCTCGGAGCGTTGATGGAGGCTGGGGGTCCGGGCAGGCAGAGAGGTGCGGCTCCTGCACCAGGTCCTCGACGAGCTCGCCGCCCGCAGCGCGCTGGCCGCCTACAGGGCACCGAGCCACGCAGGGTGTGCGCACTAGCCGCGCTGAGCAAGCACTAGCCCGCTCGCGTTCCAGTGGCCCTGAGCAGCGCAGGCCCAGCACTGGAGTGCATCGGCCCCACCGAACAAGGTCGAATCGAACTCGGGTGCCGAAACAAGCGGACTCCCCCGGCAGGCGACAGGATCTTTGCCACTGTCCTGTCGGTTGAGCTTGGACCTGCCGCATGGGGCGAAGGTCAGTCGGCGGGGGCTGCTTCTCGGAGCTTGCGGAGCAACGGTTCGGCCGCCTGGGCGAGGAAGGCCTGCTGGCCCTCGTCACCGACCTGGACGAGCGCGATGTCGGTGAAGCCCGCCTCCCAGTACGCCGACACGGCGTCGACGATCGCGTCGAGGTCGGGTCCGCACGGGATCGACTCCGCGACGTCCTCGGGACGGACGAACGCGCTGGCGCTCGCGAAGGCCTGCGTCGTCGGGAGGTTGGCGTTGACGGGCCATCCCAGGCCCGACCACCGGAACTGGTCGTGCGCCCGGGTGAGGGCTCGCTCGTGGTCGGTGTCCCAGCAGATGGGGATCTGGCCGATCTTGCGCGACGGCGGGAGTTCGGCCGCGTCGCGCGCCCGGTCCCAGGCGGTGACGAGCTCCGGCTTCGGTTCCGTGGCCACGAGGTGGTCCGCGAGCGTCGCGAAGGACGCCACCGACTGCGCGCCCGACACCGCGATCCCGATCTCGACCGGGGCGGCGGGCAGGTCCCACAGGCGGGCGGAGTCGACCTGGAAGTACTCGCCGCGGTAGCTCAGCAGCTCGCCCGTGAACAGCTCGCTGATGATGTCGACCGCCTCGACCAGCAGTCCGTGCCTCTCGTCGACCGCGGGCCAGCCTCGGCCCACGACGTGCTCGTTCAGGTTCTCCCCGGCGCCGAGCCCGAGCGTGAAGCGACCGTCGGACAAGACCCCCAGCGTCGCCGCCTTCTGGGCGACCACGGCAGGGTGGTAGCGGATCGTCGGGCACGTCACGTACGTCATCAGGTCGACGCGCTCGGTCGCCTGGGCCACCGCACCCAGCACCGTCCAGGCATATGGCGAGTGACCCTGGCTGTCGAGCCAGGGGAAGTAGTGGTCGGAGGACACCTCGAAGTCGAAGCCGATCCGCTCGGCGGCCACCGCATAGTCCACCAGGGCCTTGGGGCCGGACTGCTCGGTCATGAGGGTGTAGCCGAATCTGGTCATGCGTCGATCCTCACGTCGCTCATGGGGCCTCGCGCCCCAGCCAGGGGGCTTCTGTCAGTGGTTGCGGAGTGCTGAGACGAGCTCGCTCTTGCGCATGGTCGAGCGGCCTTCGATGCCGATCTCACGGGCACGCTTGCGGAGCTCGGCGACCGTCCAGCCCTCGTATGAGATGGAGGAGCCGCCCTTCTTGCTCACCTTGCTGCGCGATGAGCCCGCTGCTGCGTTGGCGATTCGTGCTGACTTCTGCTTCGAGTTGCCCTCGTCCCGCAGGGACTCGTAGAGCTCCTTGTCCTTGACGGAAGGGCCGGGTTCGCGCCGGGGCATGATGGCCGCCTTTCTGTTGAGGTTCTCTCGAACGTACGGCGACAGGGTGCCGCTCGCACGGCCAGGGAGCAGGAGGGCCGCCCTCCTCGCAGACTCGCTGACGGTGTCCGGTCACGGCGGTCCTGCCCCGTCGGAGTGTTCGCGATGCGTGCCTGAACGGGCGGGGACATCATGGCGACATGCAAGATTCCACGTCGACGTGGAGGGCTACCGTGGTGGTGGTTCTCGTCCTCATGACCGGAGGTTGCGCGGCCTCGACGCGGGCGTCCACCGCCGGGTCGCTGGACTCGATCTCCGAGAGTCTGGACGAGTCCAGCTCGGCAACCGCGACGGCCGGGCTCGTTGCCGAGCTCGTCGCCGCTGGTCGACTGCCGGCAGTGACGGCGGACGCTGCGTTGGAGGATGCGGTCAGTGCGGCCGACGCGGCCTCTCATGCTCTGACCACGGTCGTCGTCCCTGACTCCGAGACGCTCGCCGTGCAGGAGCGTGCGCTGCAAGTGGCTCAAGAGGCTGCGCGTGCAGTGGTCGCGACCCGCGTCTGGGTCGGAGGGGGGAGCCCCGAGGGGTCCGGCGCGGTCCGCGAAGCGCTCGGGCGGTCAGGGTCGGACCTTGAGGACATCACTGAGCAGGTGGAGGAGCTTCTCGAGGAGGGCGAGTCGTGAAGCGTCTGTTCGCGGTCGCGCTCGGGATCCTGACTGCGATCGGTGGCTTTCTCGACGCGGGCGACCTGGTGACGAACGCGGTCGTGGGTTCCCGATTCGGTCTGTCCCTGGCCTGGGTCGTCGTGGTGGGGGTCGTGGGCATCTGCGTGTTCGCCAACATGTCGGGTCGGGTGGCCGCCGTCAGCAGCAGGGCGACGTTCGAGATCATCCGCGAACGCCTCGGCCCCCGGGTGGGCGCGGCGAACCTCCTCGCGTCCTTCGCCGTCACCTTGCTGACCCTCACCGCGGAGGTCGGCGGGATCGCCCTGGCGCTCCAGCTCGCGAGCAGCGTCGAACCCAGGCTCTGGATGCCGGTCGCTGCCTTGGCGGTGTGGTTGGTGCTGTGGCGGGTCAAGTTCAAGGTCATGGAGAACGTGACCGGCCTGCTGGGCCTGACGCTGGTCGGGTTCGCCGTCGCGGTCTTCCTGCTGGGACCGGACTGGGGCGACCTCACGGCCTCCCTGGCGCCTACGTCCGCGCCAGGCAGTGAGAGCGTGGCTGTGTACTGGTACTTCGCGATCGCCTTGTTCGGCGCGGCGATGACCCCGTACGAGGTGTTCTTCTTCTCCTCGGGCGGGGTCGAGGAGCGTTGGACCGTGAAGGATCTCGCCACGACGCGACTCAACGTCCTGATCGGGTTCCCGTTCGGTGGGATCCTCTCGATCGCGATCGCTGCGTGCGCGGCGATCGTCCTGCTTCCGCTCGGCGTCCAGGTCGACTCGATGTCGCAGATCGTCCTACCGGTGGCACTGGCCGGCGGCACGCTCCTGCTCGCCGTGGTGATCCTCGGCATCGTCGCGGCGACGTTCGGCGCTGCCCTGGAGACGGCGCTGTCGAGCGGCTACACGATCTCCCAGTACTTCGGCTGGTCGTGGGGCAAGTTCCGTCGGCCGGCGCGGGCCGCGCGCTTCCACCTCACGATGATCATCGCCCTGCTGCTCGCCTTGGGGATACTTGCGACCAACGTGGACCCGATCGCGGTGACCGAGTACTCGGTCGTCTTCTCCGCTGTCGCCCTGCCTCTGACATACCTGCCGGTCCTGGTCGTGGCCAACGACCCGGAGTACATGGGCAAGCACGTCAACGGCCGGGTGACCAACCTTCTCGGCACCGTCTACCTGGTGCTGATCCTCGTCGCCTCCCTCGCGGCGATCCCTCTCATGATCATCACGGAGGCCGGCGCATGAGAAACCCCGTCCAGCAGACGCCGCTGTCCCCGGAGCCGGAACAACCCGGGCGCGTCCTTGACGCGCGGCTGCACCTGCTGGACCGCCAGGTCCTCGACGCCGACGGCGTGCCGGTGACCACCGTCGACGACCTCGACCTCGAAGCGGTGGACGGCACCGACCAGAACCTCCCCGGAGAGCGTACGACGATGCTCACCGCGATCCTGACGGGCCCTGTGCTGGCGACCCGCGTCTTCGGCGGCCGACCCCCCGCATCACGCTGGGTCCGCCTCCCGTGGTCGGTCGTCACCGACGTCGGCACGGCCCTGCATCTCGGTGTCCGGGGGACCTCGCTCGACGCGACCTGGACCGAGCGCTGGGTCCGCGATCACATCATCGCCCGCATACCTGGAGGCCGACATGATCCTGGGTGACCTGCTCGACGCTGCCGTGCGCGACGAGAGCGGCCAGCTGGTCGGCTACGTGAGCGACGCACGACTCGTCCTCGACGGGCCACCTCCCGCGGGGAGCGAGTCGAGCCTGTCGGCGGCCAGGCTCCACGGCCTGATCGTCACCCCCAGGAGAGCGGGTTCCTTCCTGGGCTACGAACGCAACGGCGTCGGCGCACCATGGCCGTTGGCTCGGTGGCTGCGATGGCGCCACCGCGGGACGTTCCTGATCCACTGGACCGACGTCGTCGCCGTCCCCGACCCCGAAGACCCGGACCGCGTCGAGCACGAGAACGTCGTGGTCGTACGCGACGGTCACCGGCGGTACGACCCTGCACTCCGACCGGCCGGTGGACCCTGACCTCGGACGGCCAGTCGCACAGGGCCGCGATAGCGTGAAGTCCTGGCGTCGAGAACAGGCACCCACCGAACGCGGTCCGCCACACGGTCTTCCGCCGCCGAAGGAGCCACCCATGAAAGCCGTCGTGCTCAGCTGCACCCTCAAGCCCTCACCCGCCGAGTCCAACACCGAGATGCTCGGAAAGGTCGTCGTCGAGGCGTTACAGGAGAAGGACGTCGAGGTCGAGACGATCCGGATCGTCGACCTGCACGTGCCCCCGGGTGTCAAGACAGACATGGGCGAGGGCGACCAGTGGCCGAGCGTCCATGACAAGATCCTCGCTGCCGACATCCTGATCGTGGCGACCCCGACCTGGGTCGGGCATCCCTCGTCGATCGCGCAGCGCGTCCTCGAGCGCATGGACGCGATGATCAGCGAGACCACGACGGACGGGGCGCCCGTCGCCCTGAACAAGGTTGCCGGCGTGATCGTCACCGGCAACGAGGACGGCGCGCACCACGTCATCTCCGAGGTGTCCGGAGCGCTCGGCGACATCGGCTTCACGATCCCCGGCCAAGCCTGGACCTACTGGAACCAGGGCCCAGGCCCAGGACCCGACTACCCCAAGACCGGCCACGGCCACGAGTGGTCGCGCACCACCGGCCGCACCATGGCCCACTATCTGCACGGCGCCGCCACAGCTCTCCAACGCTCCCCGATCCGGCCAGTCACGCAGTAGCCGGGCCGCCCCCCGTCGTCGGCCCGCCATGGCGGAACGCGTTCGCGTGCAGCACGTCCAACAGGTCCGTGAGTGCACGAAGCTGGTCCTCGGCCTGGGCGACGAGCTGGTCGAGATCCCGCTCCTGGTCGGGCGCAAGTCCCAGCCTGGAACCCTGCGCCCGGAGCGTGAGCCATCCGCTCGACTTGCCGGTGACAGCGCCTCGTAGCAGCTCGACCTCGAGCAGGGCACTCAGCGGTGACCCTGAGTGCACGTGTCCGTTGAGCTTGAGACGTCCGAGCCTCTCGACCACGGCAGCACCGACGATCTTGTAGGTGCGCACCGGTAGGTCGAGCCGATGGACGCAGTCCAGCAACCATGCTCGCTCATCGGTGAACTGAGCCACGAGAGGGGCGACCCTCGCCCCGACCACAGTGCCGTCGTAAGCACGCGCCATCCGCCGGACGCGCAGCACACCTACCGTCGCGCCCGCGAGGTGGTCGTTGAGATAGACCGCGAGCAGGCGGGTATCGACCGCCGTCGTCATCGCGAGACCCCGTCCTCCGGAGCGGACGCCGTTCGCACCGTGGGATCCAGGACGACCTTGATGCACCCGTCCTGCTTCCTCTGGAAAAGGTCGTACCCGCGCGGGGCGTCCTCGAGCGACAGCCGATGGGTGCGCAGGTCCAGCACTCCTAACGGATCGGTGTCGTCGCTGACCAGGGGCAGCAGGTCGTCGACCCACCGTCGGACGTTCGCCTGCCCCATGCGCAGCGTGACCTGCCGGTCGAAGAGATCCATCATCGGCAACGGGTCCTTCGCGCCGCCGTAGACGCCGGAGATCGAGACCGTCCCGCCACGGCGTACCAACGACAGTGCCGTGAGGAGTGCGGCCAGGCGGTCGACGCCCACCTTCTCGTTGATCGCGCCCGCGACGGTGTCAGGCAGGACTCCCGCCGCCTTCTGGAACAGGGAGGCTCCCGGCGACCCGTGCGCCTCCATCCCGACGGCGTCGATCACGCCGTCGGCGCCCCTGCCATCGGTGAGCTCCAGGACCGCCCCCACGACGTCGTCGACGTCCGAGACGTCCACGACCTCGACGCCGTGACGTCGGGCCATCTCCAACCGTTCGGGCACGAGGTCGAGTCCGATGACCCGACCCGCACCCCGATGGCGCGCGACCCGCGCGGCCATCTGGCCGATCGGGCCCAGCCCGACGACGACCACGCTGCCCCCGAGAGGCACTGCCGCGTACTCCACCGCCTGCCACGCGGTCGGCAGCACGTCCGACAGGTAGAGAAACCGCTCGTCCGGCCCGTCGGCGGGAACGACGACCGGTCCGTACTGCGCCTGCGGAACCCGCAGGTACTGCGCCTGCCCGCCCGGGACCTGGCCGTAGAGCTTCGTGTACCCGAAGAGCGCGGCACCCTTGTCCTGGGCGCGGACCTGCGTCGTCTCGCACTGGGACTGCAGGCCGTGGGCGCACATCCAGCACGTCCCGCACGCGATGCCGAACGGGACCACCACACGGTCGCCCACCTTGAGCCTGCTCGCTCCTGACCCGACCTCCTCGACGACGCCCATCGTCTCGTGCCCGAGGACGTCGCCCGGATCCAGGTACATCCCCAGCACCGAGTACAGGTGCAGATCGGAGCCGCAGATCGCGGTCGACGTGACCCGCACGATCGCGTCGGTGGGCTCCTCGATCCGCGGGTCGGGGACGTCCTCGACCGAGACCTTCTCCCGGCCCTGCCATGTCAGCGCTCTCATGTGCCTCGTCCTTTCGTCCGGCCAGGCGCGCGTCTGCCTCGTGCCTGGATGTTCGAGCCTCAGGTCGCGTCGCTCCGTCTCCCGAGGAGGCCTCGGGCGGGCGGATCGGCCGACGCAAGGCTCCGCCTGGGCCGCTTCATGACCTCCCTCGACGGTAGACAACCCCGCCCCACTCGCCACTGGGGCCGCACGGCAGACGCGGCCGCCGGACCGCCACGAACGGTCAAGGACTGCCGAGTTGCGACTCTCCCTGGTCGCCTCGATCAGACGTGCGAGTGCTCGCGGGCCGTGCCTACGGTGGCAGGTCCGCTGGCTCCGGACGCCACGAGCGAGCGGAGGCGCCACCGGACCGACCACCGACGCCCCGACCGAAGGGATCACCCATGAGCGCGCGACGAACCCCCGACCAGGAGCCCCCGGCGGACGTGAGCCCCACGGGCGTGCCCGCCGACCAGAAGGACCCGGACCCCCGCGCCCAGCAGGGCGACCGGCTGACCACGGCCCAGGGGCTGCGGGTCCACGACACCGACCATTCGCTCAAGGCCGGACCTCGCGGACCGGTCCTGCTCGAGGACCATCACCTGCGCGAGAAGATCACGCACTTCGACCACGAGCGGATCCCGGAGCGGGTCGTGCACGCACGGGGCGCGGCCGCCCACGGTGTCTTCACCTCGTACGGCAACGCGTCCGCTGTCACGAAGGCCGGCTTCCTGGCGCAGGAGGGCAAGGAGACCGAGGTCTTCGTCCGCTTCTCGACCGTCGCGGGGTCGCGCGGCTCGGCAGACACGGTGCGCGACGTCCGGGGCTTCTCGACGAAGTTCTACACCGACGAGGGCGTGTACGACCTGGTCGGCAACGTGATCCCGGTGTTCTTCGTCCAGGACGCGATCAAGTTCCCGGACCTCATCCACGCGGTCAAGCCGCACCCGGACCGTGAGATCCCGCAGGCGCAGAGCGCGCACGACACGTTCTGGGACTTCGTGTCCCGGCACACCGAGGCGCAGCACACGACCATGTGGGTCATGTCGCCGCGCGGTCTCGCGGCGTCCTACCGGACGACCGAGGGGTTCGGCGTCCACACGTTCCGCATGGAGAACGCCGCGGGCGAGACCGCGCTCGTGAAGATCCACTGGAAGCCCGTGGCGGGCGTGCACAACATGGTCTGGGAGGAGGCGCAGCTCGCGGCCGGCTTCGACCCCGACTTCCACCGCCGTGACTTGGCCGACGCGATCGAGGCCGGCGCGTTCCCGGAGTGGGAGCTGGGCCTGCAGGTCATGCCCGACACCGTGGACGAGACGTTCATGGGCATCGATCTCCTCGACCCGACCAAGATCGTGCCCGAGGAGCTCTGCCCGGTGCAGAAGGTCGGGCGGCTGCGGCTCACCGCGAACCCGTCGAACTACTTCGCCGAGACCGAGCAGGTCGCATTCCACCCGGGCCACCTGGTGCCCGGGATCCAGATCACGAACGACCCGCTGCTCCAGGGGCGCCTGTTCTCCTACCTGGACACGCAGATCAGCCGCCTGGGCGGCCCGAACTTCGCGCAGCTCCCGATCAACCGCCCGCACGCGCCGGTCGACGACATGCTCCGTGACGGCATGCACCAGACGGCGGTGCACGAGGGGTTGGGGACGTACCAGCCCAACACGATGGCGGACGGCCTGCCGACCGTGTCCGATCCCCGTGAGCCGGGCGTCTACGTGACGCTCCCGACCTCGGTTTCGGGCGAGAAGGTCCGGGAGAACCCGGTGTCGTTCGCCGACCACTTCACGCAGCCGCGCATGTTCTGGAACTCGCTCACGCCGATCGAGCAGACGCAGACCGTAGCCGCCTACACGTTCGAGCTCGGCAAGTGCGAGAGCGAGGACGTGCGGGCGCACCAGCTGCGCGCACTGGCGAAGATCGACGCCGACCTGGTCGCGCGTGTCGCGACGGGCCTGGGCCTGCCGGTCCCCGGCGGCGAGCCGGGCGACGGCCGTGACGGTGCGGGCGAGGGCCCGGGGGCGGGCGAACCCGACGGCATCACGCGGTCGGCCGCGATCTCGGAGGTCAGCGACGTGCCTGGCCCGATCGCGGGGAGAAACTTCGGCGTCTTCGTCGGCGACGACCTGGTCGACGGCCTTCTCGCGGTCCGGGAGCGGATCGGCGCCGAGCAGGCGCTCGTCAAGGTCGTCGCCGCACGAGGTGGCGTGGTCGGCTCGGGGGCCGACGAGCAGAAGATCGACCGCACCGCGGCGACCGTCCGCTCGATCGAGCTCGACGCGGTCATGGTCGCGGACGGCATGGCCGGGTCTGCGCTCGGGAGCCACCCGCGGACGCGAACCGTGCTGGAGGAGGCCTTCCGCCACGGCAAGGCGATCGCGGCCTGGGGCGACGGTGTCGACGTCCTGGTCGCCGCCGGCATCGACACTGAGGCCGAAGGAGTCCTGACGGCCGACGAGCTGTCGGACGGCCTGCTCGACGACCTGGTCGAGGCCGTCGGCCTGCACCGTGCGTGGAGCAGGCTCTCGGCGCTGGACGCCGCGGGCACCCAGGCCTGGTAGCCGTCCCACGCATCAGGTGGCCGCAGGGTCGTCGTCAGCAGGTCGCCCGATGGCGGAGCGCGCCTTCACGTCGAAGGTGCGCCCCGCCGTCGGGCACGCGCGGTCCTCCGCGAACGTTGAGCGTCGCGGAGGAGTGCTGCCCCGGCGATCATCTGTGTGTCGTGGTCGGCAGAGTGCGCCCGGCGGGCCGGGGCACGCCGATCAGGGTGTCGACGCCGGGCGAGACGTGGACGAGCGGTTCGATCTGCGGGGATGGCAGGTCCATGGTCTCGAACACGTTCGTGTCGAGGAGGTCCAGGGTGGCTCGTCGCAGCGGCCACGGCGGATGGGTCACGGGGACTCGCCACACGTGCCCGGCACGGACGGTGTAGGCGTTCCACCTGCCGGTCAGTCGGCCCTCCAGTTCGGTCGGTGTGCTGATGTGCGCGTCCGCCCGGACACTTGCCCGCAGCCGGAGCGGTCGCGCCGGAGCACCGAGCGTGGGACGGGCGTCGTAGAGGAGGCTGGCGTCCCCTATCGGCCGGATGGTTGCCTTGGTGTGATGGTAGGGCAGCCCGATCATGCGCATCAGGGTGTTCATCGCTCGACGCGTTGACCACAGGCCGAGGAACCACAGCCCGTCGGTGCCGTCGTCGTGACGCACGTAGGTCCGCAGGTTGATCTCGGGGAACGTCGACCAGCCCGGGGCCGGGGGTAGGGGCGGCACACGGACGTCCTGCATGAGGAAGGGCGTCAGCCCGATCCACGCGGTGCCCTCGTACGTCTGCACGTGCAACCCGCGGGGCAGCCGCTCCTGGATCACGGCCGCTGCGACAGGCCAGTGCAGGAAGGTCAGGGCGGACCAGCGCTGGGCGTTCACGGGCAGGCGGATCGTGTTCTGCGGAGTCGGGCCGCTCATGACGCCCCCCTTTCCGTGCTGGCTCCCTCACCCCGGGGAGGGTCCCAGCAGGCTCGCACGCGACCCGTCGGCTCGCACCCGCGCCGGCGAACTTCGGCCCTGGTACACATCCCGTGCGAGTGCCGCCCGACCCGCCTAGCGTCGGAGATGCTCCGAACCCGCTCGTCCAGGAGGCGGCGAGCTCCCGCGGGGCACGCGACGACAGGAGCCGCGACGAGCACCGAACCGTATGACCCCGAGGTCGACCCCGACGTCGGCCCGGACAGCCTCAACCCCCGCAGCCAGGGAGCCAAGGACGAGCCGCAGGTCGGCGACGACCCCACGGGGTTCGACGACTGACGCCGATCCGATGCTGCGGACCTGTCGCGGACCTCGATGCCGCGCGCCACGAGCGCGTCGCTGATGAGTGAACGTTGGCAGCGCCACGGGACGGCCTAGGCGCACATGATGGCAAGGTCGTCATGGCTGGTTCAAGCAACCAGCCGGTCGACGGCGTGGTCGACGACAGGGTCAGCGCACCGCCTTCAGCGGCCATGTCCACGAACAAATGGCACGACCGCACTGCGAGCGGTGCCGCGCTCTTCCTGTCTGCGACCGAGCGGGCCAGGAGACCCAGAATGTGCGGCGATCTCAACCGACCAACGCACCACAGGCCACAGCGACGAAGACTATGCCCCTGTGGCGACTCGGGTAGTTTCCGCAGTTGGCATGCGCGTCCGCCGCCGCGGGCTCCGCTGTCGGGCAGCCGTGACGGGCGCGCAGAGCCGGATCGCCACCGTGATAACGAAGGCTGCGTCGAGGAGGAGCAGGACGCTTAGCACCGTCACGACGAGATGCGTCGACGGGCGCTCGGCCGCGTACCTGGCCCCGGAGGCGGCCTGCAATCAAGGGGACCCCACGCGCCCGAGCGCACCCAATCGGCGACGAGCGCTGCCCCGGATCTCAGGTAGCGGCGAGCTTTTCGATCTCGTAGTCGGGCACGTTAACGCCCACTGTGAAGCTCGGGCTCCAGTCGATTCCGAGTTCGTCGGCGGCGCGCTGGGCTTCGATCGCGCCTTCCTTGCCCTCGTAGGTCGACCATGGATCGAACGCGACGAACGCAGGCTTAGCGTCCGGCGACGCCTCCCACGCCGCTACCAGCACCGTCCGCAAAGTCTCGCTTGTGACGACGTAGCCCAGCGGCACCTCCGCGCGGATCAACCATCCGCGGGTGAGGCCATCCGGGATCGATTCGACCTCGATCTGCAGGGATTCAGGAAGCGCGGTCTCTACGGCTTCGATCACGGGCGCGGGATCGGCCGGGTCGGTGTTCGGATCGGCCTGTTCGGCGGCTGCGGGCGGCGGCGTCCCCGGAGTGGATGTACCCGCCGGGGAGCATCCGGTCAGCAGCAGCCCGGCGAGACTCATTCCAGCGGCACCGAGAGCCACGCGTCGCATCATCAGTCGCCCCCTGTTTGTCCGCCACCTCCGTCGCACGGTCGTGCGCCGCGATCTGCTCAAGTCTCACACGACCGTCCGCGTCAGAGAGAATGGGCCGATGCGCCGTCTTGCCACGATGTTGCTCGCTGCACTCTCACTCGCTGCCTTCGCCGGATGTGCGCCGTCTCTGGAAGAACGCCGCGAGAGCCTCCAGGAGTCCATTGCGACCGTCGACGGGGTGACGTATGCGGATGTCGCCGGCAGTGGCATCCGCGTCTCTGCGGAAGAGGGTGTCTCCGCAGAGGACGCCGCGGAGATCCTGGACGAGGTGCGCTCGCTCGTCATCGAGGACGATCCGGAAGATGTCCCCACGGTAGATGTGTGGTTCACGGGGCCCGAGGATCGAGCATGGATCGGGTCCTGGGCGTTCGGGGCGATCGCCCAGGAGGGATTCGATCAGCAAGCGCAGTTCGTCGCCAGCCTGTCGGAGTGGGCCGGCATCAACGCCGCGGATGCGCCGTTCTCGAAGATCAGACTCGAGGTCAGCGACCCGACAACTGATCGGTTCCCTGAGCAGTTCGTCTCGATCCAGGCGTATGAGATGTCCGGCCCTCCGTCGGAGCAGGACCGTGCCGAGTTGCTGGATTTGTGGGTCAAGAGCGGCGGCGACCCCGACGTGTACATCCACTGGCGAAATCGCTCATGAGGTACAGCCGGTGGCGAAGCCTGCCCCTCACGGTCGGCGTCAGCGCTGTCGTCTGTGCGATCGCAGTGCTCGGCGGCTGCAGCACAGAATGGGGTCTTGGTAGTAACGGAGCAGGATTGCGCGCTAAGCCTTCTCGGGACCTGCGGCTCAGTCGGGTTGGAGCGGCGGGTGGGGTTGAGGCGGCCGTACAACGGTGGTGCGGACGACGCCGAGCACGTTGCGATTCGCCCGACGGTCTTGCCTCGTTCGTCGTAGAGACGGTGCCGCTCCCCGCGTGCGCCTGAAAGATGGGACTTCGACCAACGCACTGCCCTGGCCCTGCGAGCCACGTTCAAGAACCTACCCACCCCCTACCCGCCCGAAGCTCTCGAGACCCGGTTGCTGCCATCCTGGTTCCTGCACTCCACCGCCCCAGGCGTGCCCCGCACACTCACGTCCTGGAACACCACACCCACCGTGTTGGACGCGCCTGTGATCATGACTCCATGAGCTACCCAGCGGTCTACCGCAGCGTGCGCCAGAGCGAGTCCGAGTTCCTCGCCGACTACGACCTGTCCCTGGCGAACTGGGCCGACGGGCAGGGCACGACGCTGCTCATGTACGCCCTGCGCAACCCCGAGCCCGCCCCCCGCGCTGCGATCGCCGGCCGCCTCCTGGACGACGGCGCCGACCCGGCCGCGACCTCTGGCGGCACCAACGCGCTGCACGTGTTGCTCAGCGCGACGTCGCACGACTTCGCTGCCGAGCCCGCGCTGCTCGCCCGCCTGCTCGAGGGCGGTGCCGACATCAACGCCGACACCGGCGACCGGTGGGGAGCCCCGCTGCAGACGCTCGCCCGGACGTTCAAGTTCTCCGACGAAGAACTCGCCCCGTTCTACGACGTCCTGTTCGCCCGGCCCGAGCTCGACGTCACCACGCCCAGCCACAAGGGCCGTAGCATCACCGAGAGCGCCCAAGCGGCCGGCGAGGCCCGGGCAGGTCTCCTGAAGCGGTGCCTTGCGCACGCCCAGGCGAACACCGCCCCGCTGGAAAGTCGATGACGCTCGAGCAGGTCGAGCTGTTCGCGTCCTGGCTCGAGGCGATGCACCCGCGTCTGGCACGTTTCGAGGACGTCATCACCCCGCGGGAGTGGAGCGGCGGGTACACCCGGGAGTCCCTCGTCTCGCTCGAGCGGTACATCCTCGACAGGTGGCCCGACAAGAAGGCGTTCATCGACGAGAACGATACGGACTTCATCGACGGTTCGACGCGGTACATCGGGGAGACGTACCTGCGCCTCGCGGGTGGCGGATGGTCGATCGACCACGACCCGGCGTTCATCTACACCGGGCGGCCCGTGGTCCGGTTCGACACCGGCAGCCCGATGCCGGTCTCACCGGTGCACCTCATGACGACCATCCTCGCCCGGCGCACAGGCAACGTCCTGACCCGGATCTGGGACGGCCAGGCTGCCGCCGTGGAGCGGCGGCGCGAGACAGAGGGGCCGGGCTGGGAGCCGGTGCGCGACCCTGTGCCGGCGAGATCGTGATCTGGCGTGAGGGCCGAGTGTTACGGCTGCAATTGTCTGGCGACACTCGTTCGATGAGGAGGAACCAGAGTGCCCAAGCAGGCGTGGTTGGAGCAACGCTTCTGCGACCAGTGCCAAGACGTGGTCGGCGTCCAGATGCACGTCCACGCCCCCGGGGCGCCCGGTGAGGGGCACGTCACGGGCGCCGTCGGATACGACGCCGCAGGGCACGAGTTCGGGTGACTGCAGGATGAATGTGGCGACGCCGCTCCTTGACTGCCACCACATCCCACCACGGGCCGTGCCGTAGCGATGCCGACATCGGCTCTTGCCACGTTGGTAGGGATGAAGGGGACTTGCCACTCAGAAGCCGCCCTGCCCTGGAGAAGTGAGCCGTTCGTGGGTACGGTCGATGGCACGAACGAGTCAGGCAGTCGGCTCACGCGTCCTTGAACCCTGAGGAGACGTCCCGTCATGTCGATTGAAGATCGCGCCCCCGCGGCGCCTGCCGCAGCACCTGAACAGAGCGCCACGACAGCCCAGCCGCTCACCGGCCGGTGGCGGTTCAACCCGGCGACCGCGCAGTGGTGGTGGTCGGAGGAGACCTTTCATATTCACGGGTTCGAGCCACATGAGGTCGTCCCGACGACGGACCTCGTCCTGGCGCACAAGCATCCCGACGACCGCGAACGGTTCCGCGACCTGTTCGAATCGGCACAGGTGTCGGGCGCCCCGTTCCACAGCATGCACCGCATCATGGACGCCCGCGGGCACGAGCGGGTCGTGACGCTGGTCGGACAAGGACGGCTCGACCACGACACCGGCGAAGTGGTCGAACTCATGGGGTACTTCATCGACACCACCGCCCCAGTAGCTCAGCGCGCCGAGGCACTGGCGGGCACGCACATCCGCGCCGCGGCCGCCCACCGGGGGACGATCGAGCAGGCCAAGGGCATCTTGTCTGTGACGCACGGCTTGACGATCGACGAGGCCTTCCAGTTGCTACGGGGCACTTCGAACCAGCACAACGTCCCCGTGCGCGACCTCGCGGCCCGCCTGATCACCCTGGGGCGCATCCTGCCCGTGGACGAGCACCGCCGCCATGCCGTCAACGAGTTCTTGCGCAATCCTGCCTAGGCACAGCCGAAGTGTTCAGGATCGAGTCGCTCGCCGAGTTGGCAGAGCTCGCGGAGCTGGGTGAGCCGCTGTACGTCCGGTACAGCAAGGGACCGGATGCCGACAGGGCCGAGGTCAGTGTCGACTATGAGAGTGGGTGCCGGCTGCCCGGTCTGTCGGTGAACCGGCTGGACCCGCAGCCGTGGTGGGACCGGCCGGTGGAGCACTGGGTGGCGCGGCAGCTGCGCCAGTACGTCCACCTCGCCGAGGAGGACCGCTACGCCTGGGTGCTCACGGGTGCGGTGGTGGGCCGGGGGCCGGACTGCGAACCTCTGCTCATGTCGGTCAGGCCGATCGCGCGCCTGAGCGACCAGGTCGTTGACGAGGCTACCCGCCTCTACCGGCAGGTCTTCGACGTCGGCGACGACGGGACCTGACGGCCCGTCGCGGGGTCAGCCGGGGATGGTGCGCGGGTCGTTGCCGTAGGAGTTCTTCTCTGCGATCCGGCCGTCGAGATTCTTGATGACGTGCTCGGCACCCTCGCGGATCGCGACCTCTCGGCCCGCCGCTACTGCTTCTGCCTTGGTGTCGAACACCGCGAACGCCACCGAGTCGCCCTGGCGCCGGTTCTTCCAGATGTTGTCCTCGTGAAATGTCTCGATCGTGGTCATCTCGATCCCTTCGCCAGGCCGCCCGCGAGCGACTTGCAGGCCGGGACCTCCTCATCGCGACGAGGGCTATCGGGCAGAGCGTCGATGAACCGCTCGACGCTGGGGACGACGGGCCGCCGCGGGTAGGCCGGTGCATCAGCCGCGATACGGTATCGAGCACGACACCCTCGGGAGGCGCAGTCGGGTGCGCCACCCACCTAGAGAGGATTGCGCAGGAACTCGTCGACGCAGTGCCGGCGATGTTCGTCGAGGGGCAAGATGCGGCCGAGGTTGATCAGGCGCGCCGCGAGCTCACGCACGGGGACGTTGTGCTGGTTGGACGTGGCGCGCAGGACCTCGAAAGCCTCATCGATCGTCAGTGCGTGCGTCACGGACAAGATGCCCTTGGCTTGCTCGATCGTCCCGCGATGTGCGGCGGCAGCCCGGATGTGGTCTCCCGCCATGGTCTCAGCGCGCTCGCAGACCGGGGCTGTCGTGTCGACGAAGTAGCCCATGAGCTCCATCACCTCGCCGGTATCGATGTGACGGCGTCCTTGCCCGACCAAGGTGACCACTCGTTCGCGGCCGCGGGCATTCATGATGCGGTGGACGCTGTGGAACGGGTCTCCGCTGGCCTTCGCGGCTTCCAGTATCTGACGGAACTGCTCACGGTCGTCGGGGTGCTTGTGCGCCAGGACCAAGTCCGTGGTCGGGACCACCTCGTGCGGTTCGAACCCGTGGATGCGGTAGGTCTGCGGTGACCACCACCACCGCTCGGTGATCAGGTCGTAGCGCCACTGTCCTGTGCGCGGCTGGCCTGTCGTGGCGTGTTGTTCACGTGCTACTGCGTGCGCCGAGGGGGCGCGGTCTTCGATTGACATGGCGGAACGTCTCCTCTGGATCAAGGATGCGCGAGCCGACTGCCTGACTCATTCGTGCCCATCGACCGTACCCGCGAACCGCGCATTTCACTCAGCGAAGGTGGCATTCGGCTGGCGAGTCTCCTTCCTCCCAGCCAACGTGAGAAGGGCCGATATCGGCACGCTCCGGCACTGCCGCGGCGGGGTGTGGTGGCAGTCAAGGAGCGGCGCCACCACACTCACAACCCAGCGCGATCAGCAGGACTCGTGCCCCTCGGCGCCGTACCCGACCGCAGCCGTCGCATACCCCACGCTGGGGGCTTCGGGGGGCGTGGACATGCATCTGCACGTCGACGACGTCCTGGCACCGCGGGCACATTCGCTGTTCCAACCAGGGCTGACACTGGCGTTTGGGGCGGTCGATCAACCGTCCGCGCGGGGGGCAGAGCCCGTGCGACGACCGGCCAGGCGCGTGACCAGATAGAGAGCCACGCCTACGAGCACCAGGGCTCCGGCTCGGAGCCAGGTCTGCGGTTCCTGCTGGGTCAGGAGCAGGACGCAGCTCCCGGCACCGAGCACGGGCACGATCGTCGCGACGCGGAAGTGATCCTCCCTCACGGTGTCCCTGCGCAGGACCAGGACCGCGATGTTGGTGCTGATGAACACCACCAGGAGCAGGAGCACCACGGTCTCCGCGAGTGCGCCGAGGTCGCCCGTGAAGACCAGTCCCATCGCGACGAGCGTGGTCGCCGTGATCGCGACCCACGGGGTGCGCCTGCCGGGAAGCACCCTGGCCAGACCGGTAGGCAGCAGCCCTTGTCGCGCCATGCCGTAGGTGAGCCGGCTCGCCATGATCATGGTGAGCAGGGCACCGTTCGCGACCGCAATGAGCGCCACGACCGCGAAGAACCGTTCGGGTACGACATCAGCGACCTTGACGACCTCGAGCAGTGGCCCCGTCGAGCCGGCGAGCTGCTCGGGGGGCGATACCGCGACCGCGGCCACTCCGACGGCGACGTAGACGACCCCCGCCGTGATCAGCGCACCGAAGAGCGCGCGCGGGTAGACCCGGCGGACGTCCTTGACCTCCTCGGCCAGGTTGGCGGAGGTCTCGAAACCGACGAACGAGTAGTACGCGATGAGCGAGGCCGAGAGGACGGCCAGTACCGGGGTCGTGTCCTGGGTGAACTCAAGGGCGCGTCCCGGCGATGCGTCGCCCCGGGTGAGGACGACCACTGCGAGCACCACGATCAGAAGCAGACCGGAGAGCTCGATCGCGGTCATAGCCACGTTGGCTCGTAGGGACTCCTGGATGCCACGAGCGTTGAGGGCCGCGACGAGAAGCAAGAAGACGAGCGCGACCGGCACGACGGACAGATCCACGAAGGATCCGAAATAGTCGCCAGCAAACGCGAGGGACAGACCGGCGGCGCTCGTGACCCCCGCAGCAAGCATGCAGAATCCCACGAGGAACGACACGAGAGGCACCTTGAAGGCACGTTCGGCGAACACCGCCGCACCCCCAGCCGCAGGGTACTTCGTGACGAGCTCGGCATAGGAACCGGCGGTCAGCAGGGACAGCCCGAGGGCGACGAGCAGCGGCAGCCAGACGGCGCCGCCCACCTCACCTGCCATCTCCCCCACCAGTGCATAGACCCCCGCGCCGAGGACGTCACCCAGGATGAAGACGTAGAGAAGTCGTCCTCCGACCGCACGGTTGAGTGGCATGGACGTAGACGTGGTGGTCGTGTCAGACATCTCGGCAGGCTCGCATGGGAGTGGCCAACTCGCGAACGCCCAGCCTCCTTGCCACAGCGCCGGTCACCACGATGGCCGCCGCTGAGATCGATCAGCGTGCCGCCGCATCCACGACCGTGGGGCGGGGTAGTTCGCGCTAGGTTGCCCACGACGACGCCCCGGTGGCTCCCCCAGCCTGCTGGGGGATCGTCGAGTCCTTGGACGTCGCTGGGCGCCAGCGCCGTGCTCGGCACTGCGAGCGAAGGCGCCGTGCCCACCGCAACCGATCTCCAAGCGCCAGAGCGGCATAGGTCAGGCATGAGCCCAGACGTGAACGCGACCGCCACGACCGCGGGACCCAGATCATGAGCTTCAACGCGAACGTCCCGGGGCTCGACCGCGCCTCGGTCAAGCAGCGGGCCCGGGTGGCCCTGTTCGCGGCGCGCGATGAGCGTCCCGACGAAGACCTGACCACCGCCGAGGTGCGCATCCTGAGCCGCATGGCCCGCCGCGCGAACCCCGGACTCGGGTTCTTCCCCGCGACCGACGCGATGACCTGGCTCACCCAGGACGTGTGGTCTCCGCACATCGACGAGGTCGCGGTGCGCCGCGCGCTGGCCCTGGACTGGACAGCGATCCGCTCCCTGACGCACCTGGAGTACGAGGAGCTCATCACGCGCCTGGCCCGCACCTACGACCCGTTCGGTGACTACGACATCGACCCGAGCGCGGTCCGCTCCCCCTACGGCGACGTCGTCGAAGGCGAGCGGCGCATGGGCGACCGTGCCCGCGCATTCCGTGACGCACCCCTCGCGGACCAGAGGACGCTGCGACGAGCCCTGGCCCACCGGCTGTCCAAGCCGGACGCCCCCAACGAGCCGAAGCCGCTGACCCAGTCGGAGATCGCCGCCGACCTTGGGGTGGCCCCCTCGACGCTGCGCCTACTGCTCGCGAAGGTCGGAGCCACGAAGGTCGACGGCCGCTGGGTCGTGACCGACCAGGTCCTGGTCGCGGTCCGCGCCGAGCTCGCGCAGAAGGCGACGACGTGCGCCGAACCGGCGTGCAGCACCGCGCCGCGCAGGCGTGGCCTGTGCGAGATGCACTACCAGCGCTGGCGTCACGCCGAGAAGAAGTCCGCGGCAGCCGCCAGCGTGAGCGCCCCGGCGGCGTGAGCCGACCTGCGACAAGATGTCGCCATGACCTCGTCGTCGCAGATCCCCCCTCGCGCCCTCGCACTGCACCAACATCGGATCGAGGCCTTCGTTGTTCGTGCTCGACGGGTCGAGGCGCACTCACTCGCGCGAGATCGGGGGAAGCTGAACGAGTTCTCCCGCGGCGGGCTCAAGGTGGTCTCCGACGGCGCGACGCTAGCGCTGGTCAGGTCGTTCCCCGACGAGGAGACGATGGAGTCCGCCGCTGCCCGGGTCCGGCCAATCCTGCTGTCCGACGAGGACTGCTACCTGCCGAGCGTCCTGAAGTCGATCAAGGCGTTCGGCCGGGACGACGACAAGGTGAAAGATCAGTCCAAGGAGGCATTGGCCCGCTGGCAGTCGCGGACCAGCTCGACGGACCCGAACCGGCCCGTCGGCGTTCAGGTCCTGGTCCACGACACGAAGACCGGCCAGTCCGGCTCGATGAATGAACTCCAGCTCGCGCTCGCGTGGATCTACGGCGACGTGGTCCACCACGACTCGGGCGTTCGCGCGGGTGCTGCGATCTTCGGGCTCCGCGAGAGGTTCTTTGCCGCAGCCCCGCTGATCACCTACGTCATGTACGAAACACTGCTGACCCTCGATTGGATCAGGGTCATGAACGGTGCCGGACTGATCGAGTTGCCAGCCTCGGTGCTTGAGGACGAAGTCGCCCTGGAGACCACGGAAGTCCGGTTGGAAGCGACGGCGTACGTTGCCGAGATCGGGACGTCGATCCCGACGGACGCCACCTCAGAACTCGGCCCCGAATGGCAGGACGCATCGGCTCTGTTTGCCCCCAAGACCCCCGACCCGACGGAACCCGAGGAACCGCCGCACACATCGTGATCGCGAACGCCCCGACGTCGCCTCGCGCGAAGCTGAGCCCGCTCCCCCGGGTGTCTGGGGTGCAGACCATGATGTGCCCATGACGAGCACACCAGAACCAGCGTGGACCCCGTTCCCTCAGGAGCCGGTCGCCCGCAAGTTCGAGGCCGCGTGGACGGTCTTCGCCTCGACGTGCGGGCAGTACCTCGCGCCCGAAGCGACGTTCCAGGCGTGGTTCGCGCACTACTTGATCTCCCAGTTCGGCATCGATCGGGTCGCCCGGGAACCCACGCTGCGGATCGACACGTTCATGGACAGCCCATGGAAGGCGAAGCTGGGGAAGAAGGGAGAAGTCAAGCTCGACGCCGTGGTCACTCGCCGCGCCGGCGTGTCACTGCCGCACTACGCGGGCGCGGTCCGAGCCGCTGACGGCACGGGACTGTCCAACCTGGAACACCTCGCGGTGATCGCTGAACTCAAGGTCGGGGCGTCGCTGTCCCAGAGGCTGGACCACACTGAGGTCGCCCGCGACATCTGGAAGCTCTCGATGCTGCTCGACGAGTTCGACGTGGCGCACCCGGGCGTTGAACCGCCGCTGGCGTACGCCTGCATCCTGGACAACCACCCTCGGTCCCCCTACTCCCGCACGACCCTCGATGCCCGCCTGGAGCGCGTGCGCAAGCACCCGAACATCGAGGTCCTGTTCGCCTCGGTGACCGACCGCCCCGCAGTCTCCGGGCCACGTGGGCCAGGTCCCGCACCGCGCACCATGGTGGCTCCCCCGGGCCGGTGGGACTGGGTCACCGCCCCGGACAAAGGGGTCATCGACCCAGCCTGAGACTTTCCTCCGGTCGCGCCCCACGTGGTGGGCGACCCGGCCGAGAAGGAGAGAGCGATGAGCACGCAGAGGATCACCCCCGCACAGCACGCCGCGTTGCGTGCCCTGCACGGTTGGACGTTCAGCGGACGCTCCGCCGGGGCAACCGCGCGGGCCATGGGCACCTTCCACCCCGCAAACACCGCGCGCGTCCTGGACCGCCTGGTCGTGATGGGCCTGGCTGAGACGTGGGACACCGCCAAGGGCGTGCGCCGCTGGTGCCTAAGCCCGGCCGGTGAGCAGTTCATCGTCGACACGCGTGCCGCCCAGACCCCGCCGGCCCCGACACCGCCGGTCCTGGCCGACTGCCAGATCTACGACTCGCGCGTGAAACTGCCGTGCTCGGCGACCGACAGCGGCGGCGTGCGCTGCACCCGCACCGACGTGCACGGCAAGGACCACGAGATCGACGCGCACACGATCGCGCACGCCCTGGCCGGGAACGGCTACCCGTGCCGGATGATCGCCGTCGAGAGGACTCCGAGCCGATGAGCACCCCGCCCGTGTCCGACGAGCTCTTCGAGGCCGTCGACGCCGTGCGCCAGACCCACGGGGTGCGGAACCACTTCGACCGTCAGACCCAGCGCACCGTCTACCAGTGCGGCTGCGGCGAGTCCTGGGCCTCGGGCGAGTGGGACCTCCCCCGGGTCGACAACTCCGCAGCGATCCGCCGCCACTTCGTCCAGGCCCTCGCTGACGCAGGGCTCCTGAAGGATCACCCCACCGACGGCGCAAGGACTCCGAGCCGATGAGCACCAAGATCTACAACGGGTACCGGCTCGCGCCCGGGACGAACATCTTCGACCTCGTGCCCGACATGGTGCAGGCACTGGGCCCGGTGCGTGACCGGCTCGACGCGCGTGTCCTGGCCGTGAAGGCCACCGCCATGATCGACGACGCCGACCTCGCCGGGTCCCCGCGCCCCCGGTCGCCGCTGACCAGCGCCTACCGGGACATCACCGACGAGCAGGCCAAGGCCCGGCCCGGGACGTGGGAGCACGCACCGCACCGGTTCGAGGTCGCCGTCGGGTCCGACCCGGTCACCGGCGCCCTGCTCGCGCTCACGTTCAGCGAGGAGCTCGAACTGCGCGAAGCGTTCGAGTCCTTGGACGTCGTGCACGAGTACGGGTACTGGAACAACGCCGACCTCCCGGACGAGGTGAGCGCGGCCGAGTGGGACGAACGCCGAGACGCATGGGCGCGTGTCCTGCCCGGCGTCGGAGTACCGGCCGACACCATGTGGTCCTGGTCGCTGTGCCCGGACCCTGCCGGGTCGCTGTTCGGCCTGGCCCAGCCTCAGGACCAGGCCGTGCACCCGCTCGTGCTCGACCAGATCCCGACCAAGGGGTGGCGCCTGAGCCGGCTGGTCGCCCGGACCCGCCTGGACGCGCTGGCCGGGTCGCTGACGGGCTTCGCCGACGTCATGGGCCACGCGTTCGAGGCCTGGCGTGTGGACGGCGACCTGCACGCCCGGTGCACCGACCTGCTCGGTGACCTGGACGCCGCGGACCTCTCTGGTCGCGGTGACCTGGACCACGCGCGCACGGACGCGCTGCGCGACGTGCTCGACGAGGACGCCGCGGGGTGGGCGAGCCAGCGCCGACGAGCACCGCAGAAGGATGGTGACTGACGTGGTGAGCCGATCGGTCAGGTTCGCGTGCACGAAGTGCCGCACCGTCGCCCTGACCCCGTGCACCAAGCACGACGAGCAGGTGCTGACCGTCAGCTCGCGCTGGCGTGCACCCAAGCGACGCGACGCCAAGGCGTGGGCCCGGGTCCGCGCCGGGCAGCTGCTGTGGGACGGGGCCGCTGTCGATCGCGCCGCGGTCCGGGCAGCCAAGCGTCGACGCACCGCCGAGGCTGCTGCCCGTCACCGGGCACGCCTCGACCCCGGCGAGCGCGCACGGCCGTAGCCTCGGACCATGAACCGATCCCTCACGGCTGCCGCAGTCCTCGCCGTCCTCCTGGTCACCGGCTGCACGGCGGACACCCGCGAGGGCCCCACGACGGCCGATCCCACTCTGATCGGGGCCGAGCTCACCATGGACGTCGTCCTCAACGACGACGGCACGGTCACCGTGACCGCAGAGTCGAACCTGCCGGACGGGACCGAGCTGGGCGCGTCGGTCTTCGCCGAGGGCGTGTTCAACGCGAGCGACCAGGCCGTGTTGCAGGACGGCGAGGCCGAGTTCGGCCCGTTCTCGCAGAAGGGTTCAGCCCTGCCGGCCGGAGCCTACGACGTGAGCGTCACGATGCCGATCGCGCGCAACCAGCCCGACGAGGTCAAGGCGATCATCGGTGAGCACGGGGAGAACCTGACCGGCGCCCAGGTGAGCACCGAGGACATCACCGGTGACGCGGTCGTGGTGACCAGCGAGCCGCTCATCATCCCCTGAGCTCAGACGCACAAGAGCCCCGCCGGGGTCACTTGGGTTCGGTCGTTGGCCCACGATGACCTCTAGGGCGTGTTGCTAGAGGCGGTGAGTCGCCGCCTGAAGCCGTCGTTGTCGGTGGGGTAGCGTGGCCGGGTGCAGTTCAGCGCATTCGAGACCTACGCGGCCGAGGTAGGGGTGACGTTTGCAGCGACCCCCGAGACTCAGAACGGTGACTACGAGTCTGGCATTGCCCAGATCGGTGGTGTGGCCTGGCATATCCGGACAGCACGGAACACCCCGACCAAGCCAGGCGCGTTCGTAGGCTTCTGGCAGCGGGCCGTGGACGGAACGACGACGCCGTTCAGCGATGACGATCTTGCCGTGGGCCTGCTCGTCTTTGTGGAACAACAGGACAGACGCGGCGTCTTCCGGTTCACCGGTGCGCACCTCGCCGAGCTCGGGATCACGTCCGGGAGGCAACCAGGCAAGCGCGGATTCCGCGTCTATCCGAGCTGGTGCGCGGGATTGAACACCCAGGCTGCGGCCACACAACGTGCTCAAGCGCCCGCGTTTGAGGAGTATTGAGCTCTCAAGTCTGGACAACCGTGCGGCGATCGCCCGGCGGCGGACCGGTGCCCTTCGCGGCGGGGACAGCGGCCCGAGCGCAGCCCCGGCTTGAGCAGAGATTACGTCCCGCGACACGAGTACAAGACTCGCCCACCCGACAGCATGGCTGGCCTTGCAAACCGCCCTCGCCGATAGGGTTGCGGAGTGACGGACACGCGAATCGCACGGCAGTTCCTCGTGCTCACGTTCGTGATCGCCTACGGCTTCTCCTGCGGGCTGATCTTCGCGGCGCGCTTTGGCTACGAGGTGAACAACGTCGTCACCACGGCCCCCGAGTTCCTGGCCAACGTGCCGTTCTCGATCTACATCCTCTCGCCCGCGATCGCCTCCTACGTCGTCCTGAGAGCGAACCGCAGGGTCTCGGGTCTCTGGGAGTGGCTGAGGATGATATTCGCTGCCCGAGGTCGCGCTGCGGGGTATCTGTTCGCCATCTCGGTGCTCGCGGTGTACTTCTCGCTCCACCTGGTGGTCTCCGGCCCCTCCTTGCACATGCTTCCTTGGTACATGTTCTTCCTGTCGCTACCGGGCAATCTGATCATCGGCGGCATGGAGGAGGCCGGCTGGATGACTGCGCTACAGCCCGAGCTCGACCGACGGTGGGGATTCGTCACGTCCTCACTGGTGGTCGGGGTCATCTGGCTCCTCTGGCACGTACCGCTATTCTTCATCCCCGGTACGAACCACGAGTCCGGTCTCATCGACTTCTGGATGTTCGCGGTCCAGATCATGGCGTTCCGCGTCCTCTATGGCGCGATCTTCAGACTGTCGGGCGGGAACGGAGTGTTCCTGTGCATCCTCAGCCACACGGTGTTCAACGCCGCCAGCTTCACCCTCGGCATCCCACCGACGAGCTGGGCGGGCACCCTCGCCGCAAACGCGGCGGTGGTGCTTCTCGCCCTCACGTCGTTGATGCTCTCCCGCAGATTCGGGGCGCGTCTGCGATGGCAGGTTTCGCGCTGAGCAGCTCTCTGGCACGAGCTGCGCCCAGTGGTGATCGCTACTCCTGAATCCAGCCGACCCGGCGGGGCGCTTCGTGTTCGGTCTCAGGCTTGCGCGACGACGTACCGGTAAGCACGACCGCTGCCAGGAAGCGGCACCTTGACCGTGCCCGCCTTGACGCGACCGGCCATGGAACGCACCGTGCGCGAGGGCTGCGGAGCCATCGAGACGTCCAGCTCCTGGTCGGCACGGAAGTCGGCAAGGGCGCGCCACGCCGAGGCGGCGTCAGCGAAGACCCGCTCGGTGAACGAGGGCACCGGCAGCCCGGACGAGAACTCGATCGCGGCGCGCACAGACATGGTTGGCTCCTCAGGGTCGATCAGTGGTGACACCCATCTCGTGGGTCCGACCACCAGCAACGTCCCCGACTCAGCGAGCCGCGTGCATCCACAGTGCGACGTCGAGCAGGCGCAGCTCGGTCGTGTCGTAGACGCACGTTCGTCCCTCGGCCGCCGCTGTCGTCCGCGCCCGTGCCAGCGCCGCCTCGATCGCGTCGAGCACGGCCGGGTCCGCGACGAGCGAGCGGATCACCTGGATCTCCAGGCGCCCATCGCGAGCGGGCTCCAACCCGAGCAGGCGGCGCACCAACGTGTCCCGCACCGGCAGCAGCCGCGGTCGCTTACGCGCGGCCAGCTTCGCCGCGGTCACCCACGGGTCCGACTCCGACTTCGTCGTCGGATCGGCCAACGCGGCGCGGGCCTTGTTCGTCAGGTCCCACGCCGCGTCGAGCTCAGCCGCGCTCGCGTCCACCAGGTCCGTGCCGGTCGGCGTCGCAATCAACGCGGCGAGGAGCCCGTCGCGCACCGGGCCGTCCTCCAGCACACGCCTGGTCGCGCCAGGCCCGACCGTGATCGCGAGCATCGTCAGGGCGTGCAGGTCCGCGGCCGTGACGTCCATCGGGTCGTTCGGCTCGATGGATGCGAACGTCGCCCCGGCATAGTTGCCCGCCACGTCGTAGTACCGCTCGAAGCGGACCAGGCTCAGTGCGTCGAGCGCGGTGCGGTGCGCGGCGTCGAGCAAACCGTCGGGGACAGGGGGCCACGTGTCGGGCACAGGAGGGAGCATGCGGTGACCGTAGCGGCAGCCGACGACATCGCCGCGCGCCACGACGACGCTCCCCCGGAAGTCACCCGGAGTTCGCGCCGGCATCCCAACGCGCTCGAAGATGAAGCCCGGCCTTCCGCACGCTCGCAGGGAACGCAGACCCCCACCGAGCGCGTAGCCGCTGGCGTGTGATGGCGCGACCTGCTCGACGGATCTCGCGCTCCTTGTCCTTCGCACGGCGCACCGGCTCGACCCCGCGACGTCGCCACCAGCGGCCCGCCGAATCGCGGAACGTCACCTCCAACTCGACATCGGGTTTCGGGTTTGACAAGGTCAGCGAGCACAGCAGGTCTATGACAACCTCAGACCTGGGACCGACGGGGCCGCCCTTCACCTCGAAGTCCCACGGGTCCCCTGGGCCGTTGCGTCCGTACGCGCGCACGAGCGTCAGTCCAAGAAGCTCGTCGCTGCCGTTGTAGATCTTCGCGACCACCACAGCCGCTGGCGCGATGGGCAGCCTGGCCATGAGCCGACCTACCGAGCGCTTACCTATCCAAACGACGTCACCCACCGTCGCAGCATTCGGATCTCCATAGACCGGGGCATCGCGTCCCAGGAAGGTGGTGTTCGAGCTCGTTACCTCGATGTGGACGAGTCGTGCCTGCGCCCAACGTCGCGTCCTGACGTCGCGCGAGTACGCGACCGCGGCCACACCGAACGCGAGCGTGGTCCCGATCGCGGCGAGCCAGTCCGGCCACGAGCCCGGCTGGACCCGACCGACGAAGTCACTGATGGAGGCGAGCACGGCCACAACCTACCGGCCACCCACGACGCGCGCGCCACGCCAAGCCCAGACCGGACCACCAGATCCCCGGGCCCTGCGTCCGGTGCGCGACAGCGCCGAGCGGCCGATAGGCCAAGGCCAGGTCGAAGCTGGCTGGCAGACCGGCAGAAGACAAGAGGCTCGTCGGCTTCGGTCGCTGGCGCTCCCTTCGCCTCCTCGCGCTGGGGTTCGGTTTGTTGTTCGTGTCGTCGGGTCGTTGTTCGTGGTGTTGTTCGTGTCGTTGTCTGGCGGTTCGTTGGGGCTGTTCGTGTTGGCGGTGACGCTGCGCGTCACGCGGCGGCGGCTGTTGTCCTGGTCGGCGTGTGGCGCTGCGCGCCACCACCACCCCATCCGGGTTGTTGTCTGTGTCGGCTTGGCCGTGTTCGTCTGGTGCGGTTCGTTGGCGCTGCGCGGGCGCCACCCCACCCTGGTTGTTCCTGCTCTACTCCTCCGGTGGCCTGAGGTGCCTGCCAGGTGCGGCACACGTTCCGTTCGTCGCTGCGTCACACGTCACGACAAGCCGCCACCCCACCACCTGGCCTGACCGCGCCGCGACGACCCCGTCAACACACCAGTACAAGCCGAACCGGGCAGAACCAAGCCAGCCACCACGCCCCCGCAGGGGCCACCGTGACGCGAAGCGGCACACACCACCGTCACGAAGACGGCACGCGAAGCGGGACGACGCCCCCACGGCAGCGGCACGCGAAGCGGGACGCCACCCACCAGGCAAGGCCCCCGGGCCGCAGCCGAAACCACCACCGTGACGCGAAGCGGCACGCACCCCCACAACCAACCAGTGCAGTGAGCCCCAGCGAACGAAACGAGACACACCCCCACCCCGCGCCACACGCGGCGCACCCCGCCCAGACCAACACCACCAGAAGAAGGGGGCGGCGAGGGTGGGGGCCGCGGTGGTCTGTACGGCGCAGAAGCGTCCGTTTCATTCTCCTCGCCCCCTCTGCCCGGTACGTGCATCCGCAGGCTGGTGCGAGGCCCGTCCCGGGGGCGCGTTCTGCGCATAGGTGACAGGCATGGGAACCAAGGTCGAGGCATGGCAGTTGTCCCCCACCGGGGCCGGGGTAGGTGACGTCCTGGTCGCGGTGCAGCGGGCCGGGCTGTTCACGACGCAGTCGCTGTCGCAGTTCGGGTCGGTGACGTTGCTCGTGGCCCGACGTGACGGCGCGCAGTCGACGTACCTGGTGACCCCGGCCTCGGCCGCGTCACGCAAGGCGGCGGACCTGCTCGCGTCCTCGCTCGGCGCGACAGCGGTCAAGGCTGAGGTCCCGGTCGACGTCCTGACCTCGACACCGAAGATCCGTCAGCTGATGTTCCAGCCGTTCTCCGGCACGTTCCGTGAGACGCAGCAGGGTGCTGACCCCGCGGAGCAGGCACGCCTGCTGGCCGCGTCGATGACGGACGGGCAGTGGCTGGCGATCACGTTGCGCGGACCGGGCCGCTTCGAGTACCGCCGCCACTCGCGCTGGCTGGCCACACGCATGGCCACGTTCCTGCCGACCCACCACTCGTTGGCGTCCGAGGCGGTCATCGGGTCGTTCTACGTCGGCGCCGAGCACCCCTCTGACGCGGACGCGCTGCTGCGCCAGGTCGCCTCGACCATGCCCGGGTTCGACCTGCCGGTGCGTACCGGCCGGGTCGTGCCGCGCACCGTGTGGTCGATGATGTGGCTGGCCGCGGCGCTGGTCCTGTGGGCGGGGGCGGTGTTGCCCGCGCTGGCGTCCTCGCTCGTACCTGCGGGGCTGCCGTGGGCGGGGGCACTGACCTCGACGCTGCTGGTCGCCGCGACGCTGCTCGCCCTGCCACCGGCCGTGATCGGGTACGCGATCGGGCGCGGCGCGATCCCCACCCGTGACACCCGCCTTCGAGCTGCCGCACGCAGCGGCCTGTTCCCCGCACCCGCGCATTACGAGGTGTGGCGCGGACCGTGGACCGCACCGACGAAGGGCGGCACCGACAACGACGGTCGCCAGGTCAAAGCACGCCAGGGCAACTACCCCGTCTCTCACCGCTCGTTCGTCCTGGGCCCGCACCTGCCGGTCCTGTTGTGCGCACCGCACGCCGGCGCCGTCTCGGGCCAGATGTCGACCGGTGGGCGCCCGGTCCCGCCGCCGCTGCGTCAGCGTGTCGGCCCGCTCCTGGGGTACGACCCCGTCGGCAACCCGGTGTACCTGTCGGCCGCGGACCTGGTGGGCGGGACGTTCATCTCGGGGCGCCGAGGCAGCGGCAAGACCCTGCTCCTGAACGGCATGTACGCGTGGGCGTGCCTGGACCGCGTGCGGCCCTGCGGGCTGCCCGGCACGTTCGGTCCCAACCAGGCCCTGGTCGCGTTCGAGTCCAAGGGTGAGGGCGCGACGAAGTACCTGGAGTGGGCGCACGCGATGGGTGACAGCGCCACCCTCGTTGAGGTCGCCGACCCGCAGGGGTGGTCCATCAACCTGCTCGACGTCCCAGGCACGTGGAACGACCGCGGCCTGTTCTTCGCCGACATGCTCAAGTACGTCCTGGACGACGGCGCGATCGGCCCCTCGTCCTTCATGGGCCTGGCGTCGTTCGGTGCCGCCGCGCTCGCGCTGACCGAGACCGAGGCCGGGCGCACCGTCCTGGCGCAGGTCGACGGCGTCGGCGCCGACGTCGCGCTGATGGACCTGATCTACATCCTGGTCGGTGGTCGCGGTGATGAGGTGGCGGTGCGGTTGGACGCCGAGGTCGCCGGTGAGGCTGCCCGGCTCGAACGGCTCGGGGCGCCCGACCCGGGGCTCAACTGTGCGCGCGACGCCCTGCGCCCGTACTACGGCGGCAACACCCCGAGCTCGCGCCGCGACGCCGTGGCTCCCCCGCGCAACAAGATCTTCGCGCTGCTGGCCGCAGGTCACTGGTGGTCGGGCACGCGCCCCTCGTTGACGTGGGACCAGATCCTGACGGGGCTGCGCTCGGTCGTGGTGAACACCGGCCCTTCGGTCATGCGCCCCGGTGAGGACCTGCCGGCGGAGGTCGCCGACCAGATGGCCGGCATGCTGATGTTCTCGTTGCAGCGCGCCATCATGCGCAACTGCGCCGCGTGGGGCGAGCAGGGCTACTCGGTCGCGATGTTCGCCGACGAGCTGGCGCTGCTGGCCGGGTCCGACGACCGGGTCATCACGTGGCTGCACGACCAGGGCCGCAGCTTCGGGGTCCGCTCCGCGTTCGCGACCCAGCGTTCCTCCCAGCTCAGCGAGCGGGTGCGCGAGTCGGTGATGGACTACTCGACGCTGATCGCGTTCCGCCAGTCGAACGAGGGGGCCGCGGCCCCGATCGTCGCGGACCTGGCGGCGGACGGCTCACCGTGGTCGGTCGCGGACATGGTGACCTTGCCCCGGTACACCGCGGCGGTGCGCACCGCGTTCGACGACCAGCGTCAGACGCCCTTCACGTTCAAGGCGCACTACTTCGCCGGTGACGTCGCAGGCTTCCCCGAGCTGCAAGGCTGGACGCCGGGGGCCGGGCCCGAACCCGTTCCGGCCGCGGCAGTCGCTGACGCCAACGACCCGGAGGCGGGCTGGTGAGCGCCACGACGAGCACGACGGCGACCGGCACCCACCTGAGCGAGATCGCGTCCCCGCTGCCCGACGGCATGTTCGGTGCCCGCGAACGCCTCGACCCGTACTGGGACGGGCTCTGGGTCCAGGGCTCGCTCGCGTCCTGGGCCACCCGCACCGACGTCGAAGCGATGAACACCGCGGGCCTGGTCAACGCTCCCGCGTGGATGCTCGCTGACCGCGACCAGGCCGTGGCGCGAGTGCGCGAGGACGACCGGCTGCGCGACCGGCGCATCAACATGCTCAGCGCCGTCAACGCCTGGCGCACCCTGACCGCCGAGCAGCTCGTCGCGATGACCGGCGACCTGGGTCTGGCGAACTGGTCCGAGCGCGCGTACAACAAGATCGTCGCCGACTCCTTCAACGCGCACCTGGTCGACCTGGGCCGGTTCATCGCACCGGTGGGCGCCAGCGCCGGGTCTTCCAACGCCCAGCTGATCCGCACCACCCGCTCGGAGGTGTTCGACAAGGACATCGCCCCGCACCTGACGTACACCGAGCACGTGCGCGTCACCGGAGGTTCGGGCTGGAAGAGCGCCGGGCAGTACGACCGGCACAACGTGCTCGCCACCGAGCTCGGGCTGCGCGTGAGCGAGCTGTGCGGCGCCGAGGTCGGGGCCGTGCTCGGCGAGCTGAACTGCCCCGTCTCGCTCCTGTCCTCCACATCCAACGGCGGGCCCGGCGAGGACATGATGGGCAAGACCGCGGACCTGGCCGTGATCCGCGGCGACGGTGCGCGCCTGGCCGTGGAGGTCACCGCGTCCGTCTCGGGCAGCTTCACGACGAAGGTGAACCGGTGGGCGAAGGCCCTGGCGAACAGCCCGTGGGACCTGACCGGGCTCATGGTCGTGTTCGTCGTGGCCCCGCCGGTGGCGCGTACCTCCCGTCAGTCCGTCGAGCGCGAGGTACGCGCCGCGGTCTCGAACGCGGTCAAGCACTTCCCGGGCACCGCCCGCACCGGCTGGACGGCGGACCGGATGGCGGTCGTGCGCTGGGACGAGTGGTTCCCTGCACGCCACCACGTCCGCGACGAGTTCTTCGACCTGTCCGCGTGGCGCCCCACCGGCCCTGCCGACGAACGCTGGCAGCGGGTCGGCCTGCTCGACATCTTCGACGTCGCGTTCGAGCCGCACCCCTCCCACGACCCCAGCCTGATCCTGGCCGCGAAGTCCTACCTGCCTGGGGTGGCGCACTGGCTGCGCCGCGACCCGCCAGGGGTGCACCTGTGGCCGTTGGTCGTGCGCGCCTCGGGCACCGACCAGATCCCGGTACCCGGTTCACGCAACGCCGGCCAGGCCCCGGCCACGAAGTTCGCCCAGCCGCCCGGCGCCGCATCGACCCCGCGCCCACCGGGGCGGTACGGCGTCAAGACCTCGCGCGCATAGGTCCAGGCATGGACTCCACCGACCAGCCGGTCCCCCGCACCATCGACCACGACCGCTACACGCTGCGCCACCCGTGGCCGGTGGACTGCAAGGTCCAGGGCGGGTCGAGCGGCCTCGTGCTCACCAGGTCCAACGGTGCGTACGGCACCGCGTTCGTTGAGGCGTTCCCCGCCGAGCCCAAGACGATCATCCGCGGCGAGGGCACAAGCATCACCGCGGCCGAGGACGCCGCCTGGGAGAAGTACTCGCGGATCACCGCCGGTGACCACGAGCACGAGTTCGAGACGCGCGGCTACCGCAACGGCGCCGGGTTCTGCACGCACTGCGGCCTGTTCGCCTCGGGCGTCTTCGATCTCGCCGAGATCGGGTCGGTGTGCACCGTGTGCGGGGTCGGCACCTACTGGGAGAGCATCGGCGAGGACCTGTACTGCCGCGAGCACGCCCCCGACCGCGCGCAGATCAAGGCGATGCGCGCCCAGCTGCGGGCGGCGGGCAAGGACACGGGACTGGGCCAGCTCGGAGAGATGTTCGAGGCGCTGCTCGATGAGGAGGACGACGCCGACTCCGCATAGGTACCGGTGGGCGCGGCACCTGCCGCACCCCCACACCACATGCAGGAGGACACCATGCCTGGTCGCTTCGAGCCCAGCAGCGAGGACCGCAAGAAGATGAACGACTGGATCGCCTCGACCGGAGGCAGCCGGCTCATCATGGGCGTGTTCGCCGTCGTCGTCGTCGCGTTCGTGATCGCCGCCTTCACCGGCTGACGCGCGAGACCCGGGCGCACGAGGGGCAGGTCATCCCCGCGTGCTGAACCGCCGCAACGCGATCAGGAACCAGACGACCGCGACGACGATCGCGATCGGGGCAACGACGAAGACCAGCACGGAAACCACCAGGGGTCCGATCGCACCGACTCCCCACCACTCGCTGCTGGCCGTGTTCGCAAACCACGCCACCGGAGGGTACGAGAGCAGGGCCAGGACGGCGGCCCCCATCGCGCGCAGTTCAACGCGATCGCGGCGACCGTGCTCGTGCAGCGGGGCGGCCTGATGAACACACCGACCCCGACGCCACCGATCTCCGATCGTGGGTTGTCCTACCTGCGCCCCGTCGTGCGCGTCCTGTGGGGCTCGCTGGTCGCCTGGCTCCTCACGGTCGCGGTCCTGCCCACCGAGGACACCGACCTCCCTACGTCCGACCTCGCAACCCCCGCCGTCAACGCTCTCGTGGTCGGCGCCTGGTACATCGCCTGGCGCTGGGCCGAACCCCACATCCTCGACTCGCTCACCCGCCTGGTCCTCGGCTCCGCCCAGACACCGATCTACGTCCGCCACGCCAAGATCGGCACCCTCGAATACGCGCCCCGACGTCCGGCACCCCGCCCAGCCCGCTCAAGCGTGGCGACCACGTAACGACCACCGACGGGCAGGGCGGCACGGTCTTCTACGTCGAGCAGCGCGACGACGGCTGGCAATACGACATCCAGCTCGACGGCTCCGACATCGTCGCGATGGTCCGCCCGGACGACCTCACCTGACCCGAGTATGACGAAGCCCCCACTCGCCTCGCGGCGGGTGGGGGGCTTCGCCGTTACTGGCGATGATCGCAGCAGAGTTCCGTCATGGTGAAGGTCTGACGGCGGACTCCCAGATCCGAAGCTCTACGACCCAGCCACTGCCGAGCTCGGATTGAAGGAGCGTTGCAAGAGCCTCGCCCTCGGCGGCATTTTCCAGGAGATGCCTCTCGCTGGGCCAACCATCAACTTCACTGTAGTTCTCGGCAAACGACCTAGACCATGCCGCCAGGCGTTCTGCAAGTTCGCCGCTCAGAGACCAGTCTTCACGCCTGGTTGCCCCGTGGACCCACAAAGGCCATGAAGCACCATAGTCATTCATCAGCCGAACTGCTCGCGTCAACAGGGCGACCCAGGATAGGCAGTAATGACAACGCGGTTGTTCTCCGAGACGATGATGCTCGGATCGAACCACCATGTCAGGCCGTCGTTCGGGTTCACGATCCCGATCGGGGCCGTGAAGCACAGCTTTCCGTTTCCTTCGCTAGCGTAGTCTCCTGGAGCCATCAGAACGGCACCAACTGTCCACTCCATGAAGTCATCCCAGTTCGCACCGTAGAGACCGAGGTCCTCCATCCAGAACTGCCAGTCATCGGCATGGCCATCCAGGATGTGGTTGTACCCGGCGGTAGTTGCCGTGCCGCAGTTGAGACGAACCGTTCCTTCAATCACATAATCCATCTCCCACGAGTTGACCATGTGATCCTCGTTCCCCGCCAGACCACACATGAACCGATCGATAGGTTCGACGAACGGAGTAACCTCGGGTGCCGCAGATGGCGCAGTTTCGAAGTAGTAGCGGTCACCGTTGGGCGCGACGGCGTACAGGCCATTGCCAGCGTCTCGTGGCAACACCTCGACCGCCACAGACGGAGAGGGCGTCGAAACATCCGATGCCGAAGCTGGTGTCGATAGACCGACAAGAACGGACGCTGCGATGAATCCAACGACCACATTGGAGCGTGTTCTCATTTGTTCCCCCATGCTTTACACCAGCCCCCGTTGGTTGGGGATGAGGGGAACATACAGGCACCCGTTGCCCGCGTCAACTACAGCCAATCTCACGCGAGGGGCTTCTACTTGGACCGCTTCGGCCACCCTGACACGGCAGCCTGGGTCTGGGCGGGCGCGGTCGTCAGGCGGCAGGCAGGGGGCGTTGTGAGCAGCCTCGTCGGACCAGCCGGGTGGAAGCGTTCCCTAATGCGCGGCCTGCGTGGGGCTGGTAGATATCGAGCACGTGCCGGGCAGGAATCGGGCTCAAGGGGCGGGGGTGTGTTCGCGTTGCACGGGAAGAAGCGACAGGTGGCGTCGTGGTTGTGACCTTCATCGGTCTCGCCCTGGTCGCACTGGGGACCGTGCTGGTCGTGCGGATCATGACCCGGTTCCGCGGGCGCCGACCTGACGAGCAGAGCACGGGCGCTCACGGCGTTGGAATCGCGCTCGGCGGCAGTCTTGTCTTCTGGGGTGCGCTTCTCGTCCTGATCGACGTGTGGAACGGCTGAGGTGCGCCGCCCAGGATCGCGTCCCCGAGAGCAGTTCAGCCCCTTTCGGGGCGGGGTTGCGTGAGCTCGTCCTGCCTGAATGCGCGCGCGCTCGGCGGGAGGTCTTCGAGCGGCGTTGACCAGGCGTCACGATCCGCTACGATTCCCGACTGGCACTCGGTGTCGTAGAGCAGATGGTCCCTATTGTCCGTCTAATGAGGAGATCAGCGAGCGTGTCCAAGACTCGGGATTGGAAGCTTGATCAGCCCTGCGTTCAGTGCGGCGCTGTCGTGCTGGTCGAGTGGAGCATGCAGGTGCCGGAAGCCCCTGGGGAGTCGGTGGACGGGGTGGCTGTGGGGTTCGACGCGGCAGGTCACGAGTTCACCTGATCGGCAAGGCCGGTTCGTGGGTAGCGAACTGGTCAGGACAGGTTCAGGGGCGCGGCGATATGATCCCCGCCAGGAGTCTGGAAGTAGGCCCTTCGCTTCCCTTCACCGTGGAGTTGAGATGACGACCTCTTACAACCCGGCTCGCCCTCTTGATGTGGACCTCATGGAGGTTCTGCTCGCTGGAACTCCCCAGCCGGTCGGCCAGTTCGTCCTGACCGTGTCCACCGGCGAGTGGTGGTGGTCCGACGGACTCTACAAGATGCACGGCTTCACCCCGGGCGACGTTGTCCCCACGACCGCGCTCATGCTCGCGCACAAGCACCCTGATGACCGTTCGCGCGTGGAGTCGGTCCTGGCCGAGGTCTGCGTGAACGGGGACCCGTTCGCGTGCGTGCACCGCATCCTCGACGCGCACGGGCACACGCGCACGCTCGGAGTCGTCGGTCGCGGCCGCAAGGACAACGAGACCGGGGAGGTCGTCCAGGTGTCCGGCTACTTCGTGGACCTGACCATCACCCAGCGCACGCTCGCCCAGCGCGAAGCGACAGAGTCGATCAGAGCGTCTGACAAGAGCCGGGCCGTCATCGAGCAGGCCAAAGGAGCGGTCATGACGATCTACGGAATGACCGAGAACGAAGCCTTCGACCTCCTGCGCCACCACTCGAACGTCACCAACGAGTCGATCGGCCATCTTGCGCGCCGACTCATGGAGAGCATCGCCGAAGGGAGCGACGTGGGCTCTCCGACGACGGGCGACCTGGACCTGTTCTTCGAAACACCGCCCGCACCCGCCACGCCCGCCTAGCCCGCGAACGCTACCGCGGGGAACGTCTCTTCTTGCGCAGCTCAACCGCCGCCGCGACAACGGCGACGACCGCGATGGCAACCAACACGCCACCGATCACACGGGTGGTGGTCACTTCTGCCGTGACGACGAGCCCGAGCCCGACCAGGCCCAAGGCCGTATTGACCACGATCTGGAGCTTCTCCACGGTTCAACCTCTCGCGTCGCGTGGCTTGCTCGCTGAGGACTGCGCGATGCGGCATGTCCGGCATCGTCGCCGGGTTCCGGTGTCGGACGGGAAGCGGTAGATGTTCTCGGGCGTGTACTCGTGGCCCTGGGGGCAGTGGGTCTTGGCGGTCTGCCAATCGCCTCCGGACGACCGCTCGGTGCTGCCGGTCCGCGCGCGTCGTTGGTAGTGCATCTTGCACACGTCCTGCAGGCCGGCCCGCGTCCGTTCGCAGGCCTCGACGCTGCACGGGATGGGTTCTCGCGGCGTGCGCAGTGGGGCGGTCTGCTCGAACCGCTCGAACACGAGTCGCGCCTGCTCGTCGTCGAGGATCCACGGGCCCGACGCCGGCCGCTCCCAGCCCTGCTCCGCGATCCATGCCCACACGCTCTTGCGCGACACCCCGGCCTCGCGCGCGAGCTCGCGGATGGTCCATTCCCCTGCCATGCGGGGAGCCTAGCGGGCCGACGGCCGGCACATCCTGCAGGCCTAGAGCATGCGGGCCTAGCCTGACGGAATGGGCGACCTCACCACCAAGGACGTCCCGGCCGAGTTGCGAGCATCGTGAGTCCGGACCGCCTGAGGGTCAGCAGAGCTTGGCGCCGCCGGCCTCGATCAGGGCGTCCCTGACGGCGGCTGAATAGACCTGGCTCGCAACCCACCAGGTGCCCGCTACCGCCCCGCAGGCGCCGGCTTCGACGATGCTCGTGGCGTACGCGCTCGCCTCGTCCGACGAGGAGAACAGCGCGATGAACCGCTCCTGGTCGCAGGCGTGCTTCTCCAGTTCGAGCTCTGCCCCCAGGGCTCAATCGGGCCGGTCGGGCAGAACGCCTCCATGACCGCTTCCACCTCGGCAGCGTCGTCGTCCAGATCCGCTGCTGGGGCGGCGCACGCTGCCAGGAGCACCAGGGCCAGGACAGGTGCGGTCGCTTTCAGGTTCGCGCCCCCATCCAAGCAGCCGGCCGGTCGGCGAGCACCGGTGAAGTCGGCCATGGTAAGACCCCAGCACCGTGACGTGCAGGGGGTCGCGTCACGGTGCCGGGGTCTCGCGAAGGAACCTACCAGTCCGTTTTGCGTAAGTACCAAGGAGACGCGCGGGGCGTCCGGGCATTCTGCGCACCCTCGCGCACAATCGCCCAGATGGTCACCAACAGGATCTACGCCCTATTCCGGGCGCCCAACCGAATGCGGGGCGCGATCTCTACTTTCGGCGCATCGGTGACCTACCGCCCTGTTCGGACATCGACGTCCCAGCTCGGTTTCGCACGTCGAGGGCTTGGCCTCTACCCCCCAAGCAGCCTTCGGGTGCCCCAGCTGGTCCTGCTATGCCCGGAAAGCACCACTCCAGAACTCCTCCCGGCCCGAGGTCGAGTGGATTGATATAAGTGCAGGTCAGAGCCCTATAATCACATAACTCATGAGAATCACGTCGAGAGATAGATACACCTACTAGGGCTATAGGCATCAACCCCTTCCCCCTTGTAGGGGAAGTTGATACCTCCCCCTCTCTATGGTGGTCCTACAGGCGCCGGAGTAACCGGATTCCAGGAGTTTCGCGCTCTGACCTGCACAAACACCGATCCGAGGCCGTGATTGTGCCCGGAGTCGCAGGAGTGAGCCCGGGAGCCACGGCCCCGAAACCTGCCCTGACCTGCGCAAACGCTCACCACCCCATCGGAGCCGACCGTCCGGGCCCGAATCTGCCCCCTGAGAGGCGACGCCCAGTTCTGCGCATAGAGACCACGTGAGCGAGCGCACGGTGCGCCGCACGTGGAGGCGATCGAGATGGGCAACCCCCGAACCCCCGGCCAGGTGGTCGGCGCAGCCGGTGGCTCGCTGACCGGAGCGACCTGGGCGGGCTCGGACTCCGCAGCGCGCATCGGCCAAGGCGGCGAGGTGCGTACCGCGGCCCTCATCGACGAGCTCGCCCTGACCCTGGGCGGACCCACCGTCCTGCACGACCTGAACATCCCGATCCCCGGCATCAGCGCGAACATCGACCACCTGGTCGTCTCCGGCGACAAGGTCACCATCCTGGACTCCAAGGTGTGGAAGCCGGGCCGGTACCGCAACACGATCCGCGGAGGCGGCGCCAAGCGCGGACGCGAGAAGGTCGACCACACCCGCAAGAAGACGATGGTGATGGCCCGCGAGGCGATCGAGCGCTACCTGCTCGCCCGAGGCATCACCGCACGCTTCGCCGTCCCGGTCCTGATCGTGTGGCCGTCCTCGACCAAGGGTCGAGTCTCCACGACGCTGCTCACCGTCCCCGGAGCACGGGTCCTGACCGGCGAGCAGTTCTCGCGCAAGGTCGCCCGCACCTGCGGAGCCAAGCCCGCCGACCCGCGCATCGTCGCGGCGCTCGCACTGCTCGTCAACGACACCTCGACGTCGCACCCCCGCGCGAGCTCGCCGAGCCCGGCGCCGCGTCCGACGTCGCACACGGCACCGCGCTCAGGGTCGCGGCCAGCATCGCGGCCCGTGTCGCGTCCGGCCCCGCAGCCCGCCAGCTCCGACTTCGGGGACGCCCCCGAGTTCACCGCGGCCGACTTCGCCAACGCCGACCCCGGCCACCGCGGCGAGGACTCCTACGACCCGTTCTCCGCGCCCTGACCTGACCGGCTCGACGCACCCCGACCCCGACACACCTGACACCCGACACACCTTGGAGGCTCGACCCTCATGGCCGCAGCTCGCACCGCTCCCCCGACCCCGCCCAGCGCATCGTGGACGTACCCGGCCGGCGCCGTGGCCGCTGGAGTCGCCGGTGGGGTGTGGGCGCTGGCCAACGGGTGGCCGGGCGTCGCGCTCGTGTGGGTCTCCTTCGCCCTGGCCGGGTGGCTGACCCAGCCCCCGACGTTGACCGGCCCGCTCGACGCGGCCAAGCGCCCCACCGTCGCCAACCCTGCCGAGAAGCAGGGGCTGAGCCGGTACCGGTTCTGGTCCGCGATGCGCTGGCGCGTCCTGACACCCAACGCGTACTGGTGGCCGCTGGAGCCCGCGGGCTCCTCGACCAAGGGGCTGGTAGCCCGCCTCGGCCTGATCCGGCCCGCGAACGTCCTGGCCCTGGTCCTGGCCGCGGCAGCCGCCGTGATCCCCGCACCGCTGGCCGGGTCGGCCGGGTGGGTCCTGTCCGCGGTGGGCGCCTACGCGACGTTCGCCGTCGTGGTCGCCACCAAGCGGGCCTGCGCGAACGAGATGCACCCCAAGCCCGCGGTGACCTTCGCGCGGGTCGCCGAGTTCGCCAAGGAGTCCCCCTCGAAGGTGGTGGGCTCCATCGTGGGCGCGCTCGTGCTCGGCGGGGCCAGTGCCCTGGTCGTGCTCTGGTTCACCCCGTCCTCGTGGGGTGCGGGTCGCTGGGTGCTGGCGGGCGTCATGCCGGTGGTGTGGGCGTGGGTCCTGCTGGCCCGGCCCGTCATCGAGCACACGGTGACCACGTGGCGGGCGCTGGTCGCCGCGGACGAGATGTGGCAGCCGCGCTGGGAGATGATGAAGCTCCCCGAGGGTGGGCGCCCGTTCCTGATCGAGCACGCCGACCTGGGCGAGTCCGTCGTTTCGGTCGACACCTTCCGCGCGCCGGCCGCCCTGGGCGCGGCCTGGTTCCACCAGGACAAGAACCGGGCCCAGATCGTCAACGCCGTGGGCGCCGGGTCCTCCGTGGTGGTCCTGTCCGTCCCGAACACCGACGCCCAGGGCCAGCCCATGCCCGGGACGGTGCACCCGTTGGATGTGCGCGTGGTGACGTGGTCCACGGGCACCGAGCCGGACTACGCCACGACCGCGGCACCGATCGACCTGGTCCAGCTCGTGCTGGAGTGCGCGGTGGCCGAGGCTGCCGACGGCGCCAAGATGGCCCGCCCGCTGCTGGTCGGCATCCGCCCGCTGACCGAGCCGGGCACCGCGACCGCCGCCGCCCCGCAGAACCCTGACGCCCCGCACCAGCCCGACGCCGCGCACGAAGAGCCCGACGCGCAGGGCGAGGACAGCACCGAGCAGGGTTCGCCGATCGCGTACGAGGCCTCGTGGGACTTCCCCCAGGGCGGCTCCTACGAGACGCTCGGCTCCCTGGTGGGCCCGGTCCAGGAGCGCATGCAGGTCATGGTCCGCGTCGACCACCGCTCACGCCAGATGTTCCTCGGCGACCTCGACGCCGTCCCGGACTCGATCTCCCAGCAGATCGAGAACCTGCACCTGGCCGCGAAGTGGACCAAGCACTGGGCCGACGCCCTCAAGCAGGGGACGAAGGGGCCCCTGGTCCAGCCCGGGGTGATCTCCAGCGCCGAGCTCGCCAACGGCACCGAGGTGCACTGCGTCCCGTTCGCCGTCGGGCAGGGGCAGAACCCGCTGGACTTCTTCGGCTACGAGGAGAACCTGGCCTCCACGGTCAATGTCGCGTTCATCACCACGACCGGGTTCTGCCCGCCTACCCGGGGCGCGCGCCCCGGCGAGCGGCACAACCTGGGCCTGACGCTGCTCTACTCCCAGGCTGCGGTCCCGATGAGCCCGCACCTGCTCGCCCCTTCCCCGGGCCGCTCCCCGCAGCAGGCTCAGCGCTGGGTGCTGGCCGGGATGGTCAACAAGGCGTTCGACGCCGCGAAGATGGCCCGGCCCGAGGTCGTGAACGTCAAGGCGATGTCGGCCGCTCGCTCGCGCGGGCACATCTGGGCGTTGACGCTGCGCCTGTACGGCGGGGTCACGACCGCTGACGTGCGCCGCAAGGTCCAGGTGATCGCCCAAACGTGGGGCGTGCCGTGGGTGCGTCTGGGCCCGGCCTCCGAGGACACGATCACCTTGTTCGCCGGCGCGAACCCGTCCTCGGTGACGCTGGCCGACCCGGCGACCGACGAGATGCGCATCACGGCCCTGGACTGGGAGCAGGCGTGGGCTGACGCGAAGGTCGTCAACCCGGTCACCGGCGCCGTCCCGACCCTGACCGCGGCCGACCGCCTGGAGCACAACGACAAGGTGCAGGTGCTCGACTTCGCCCTGCCCCAGGGGATCTCGGCCAGCCAGGCCAAGGGCGCCCTGGACAAGCTGCGGACCAACACCGGCAACTCGTTCATCCTGTTCCGCACCAGCCCCGACGGGGCGGCCGCCATCCGTGTGCTGTGCTCCCCGCAGGACCCGGTACCTTTCCCGGCCGCGCACGACTTCGAGTACATGGCCGGGCACAAGGACAAGCTGCCGTTCGCGACCGGGGTTGAGGGTGAGCCGATCGAGTTCGACCCGAAGAAGCACGTTCACGTGCTCGTGGCAGGAGTCACGGGAGGCGGCAAGATGCAGCCTCTCGACACCTCGATCCCTGTACCGATCTCGGACCGGTTCCCGAGAGGGTGGGCCACCATCGGCGCGCTGAACGTCGGCGACGAGGTGTTCACTCGTTCGGGCAGGACGGCGCGGATCTCCTCGCTCTCAGCGACGGTCGAGGCTCGCCCCGTCGAGATGGTCCTGTCCGACGGGCAACGGGTGCTCTCGCACCCCGAGCACCTGTGGGCCGTGTCCAGCGCATCCTCACGCGCCGCACATGGCAAGCGGGACACGACCCGGCGTGATTCAGCGCACCAGCGCAAGCTCATCGGCCAGGCGGATGCCCTGGAGGCCGTCGCAGCGACGATCGCACCGGGCACATGGTCCGACCTGGCGGCGACGTTCGAGAAGGTCCGAGCCACCGGCGCCCACTGGTCGACCAAGAACGCCTTGCGTACGGCGCTTGAGCGCGTCGTGTCGACCGAACTCAGGTCGACCGCGACAGTTCCCCTCGGCACACGCAAGAACCAGACGTGGCTCGCGGCAGACATCGCCGACTTCCTCCTGGACACCCCGCGCGAGGTCAGGACTGAGCCGGTCACTGCCGAGGTGATCGACCGGGTTCGAGCACTCGGCGGACCCGTCACCCTGACGCAGGCCAGCGGTGCGCTGCTCGGCCGCGACTCCACGCGCGCCGACCGCGCCCTGATACGAGCATGGGGCTGGAAGGACGCCATCCCGGCCGGTCCGTTCAGTCAGGTGATGTGCCTGGGCAGCGTCTTCCTGCTCGACGAAGCGCTCATGGCCCTCGCCACAGAGCTGCGAGACCTTGCCGCGTCCGGCAACGGGCGCGAGGTTCAGCCTCTGCTCTCGGTAGTCACCGCCCAGGACGTCGTGGACCAGGCCCGCACGGGAGGCCGGTCGAACTTCGCCGTCCCGATGGCCGAGGGCTTCGACCTGCCCGCCGCCGACCTCCCAATCTCCCCCTACCTGTTCGGCGCCTGGCTCGGCGACGGTAGTTCCCGAGTCGGGGCAATCACGGTCGGGATCGACGACCTCGACGGCTCGCGTGCACGCCTGGAAGCGGCGTGGGGCTACCCAGTCCGGCGCGTCGAGAACAACACCGTCAGCGAGGCAAAGAACCTCCACTTCTGCGCCCCGGAGCCGGCCCTGTGCCCGCGCGGACACGACAACTTCCGCCTACGCAACGGCAGCGGTCTGCGCTGGTGCGTGGACTGCACACGCAAGGCGACCATGGGCGACCCACGTTGGAATGTCGGGCTGACCGAGAAGCTCCGCGAGCTCGGTGTCCAGCAGAACAAGCACATCCCGGCCACGTACCTGCGCGCCTCGTACAGCCAGCGCCTCGCCCTGCTCCAGGGCGTGATGGACACCGACGGAACGGTGGCTGAAGACGGGGGTTGCCAGATCGACCTGACCTCGAAGCGGCTCGCGCACGACGTCGTCGAACTCATCCGCTCGCTCGGCATCAAGACTGCCGCGCCGCGCCGCCGGCTCGCGACCATCACCGAAGCGGACCCTGCCAACCCGGGCAGGAAGCGAACCCGCGTGGTCGGTTGGCGCTGGCGTATGTCGTTCAGGACCAACGTGCCCGTCTTCCAGATGCAGCGCAAGCTCGACCTCCTGAACGAGAACGTCCGCCCGACCCAGAGCTGGAACTACGTCACGCAGGCCCGCCAGCTCGATGAGGCCGTCGCCATGCGCTGCATCATGATCGACGACCCGGAGCACCTGTACCTGACGGACGGCTTCGTCCCGACTCACAACTCAGTCAACTTGCAGTCGCTGCTGACCGGTGCCGCGTTCCACGACTGGGACATCTACGTCACCGACCCGTCCAAGGGGGCCGCCGACTTCCGCTTCGTCGAGCCCTACGCGCGCTCGATCACCACGACCATCGAAGAGTCATGCGCGATGGTGACCGCGGTCTACCAGGAGGTGAAGCGACGCAAGGATCTGAACTCGAAGCACGGCGTCGGGTCGTTCCGAGAGCTGCCAGAAGAGGTGCGCCCGAACTACCTGATGCTCGTCGTCGACGAGTTCACGTCACTCATCATGGGCGACACCGTCCCGAAGGCGACTGGTGATGCGGAAGCCGACGCCGAGCGCGACCAGATCATCGCCTCCAACGCGATGCGAACGAAGATCGGTGGGTTGGTCGGCAGGATCGCGCGCGAGGCGCGGTCCGCGGGGGTCGTCCTGGTCCTGGCCACCCAGAAGCTCAACGCGAAGATCCTCGACGGGATACCGGGCTCGACAGATCTGCGCACGAACCTGTCTCGGATGCTGCTCGGGAATGCCACCTACGGCGACCGTGCCTCGGCGCTGCGCAACCCTGACAACGCCCCACCCCTGGGCGACGTCGTTCCCTCCGGGCGCGGCCTGTGGGAAGGCGTGGACATGTCGAATCCGAGCATCATCCAGTCCTGGTACTCCTCTGGCGAGCAGGCTGAACTGTCCCGACAGATCGCTGCACGCCGCGGGCCGATCCCAGCATCCGACAGGCTCGACCTGTCATCCTTCATGCCCAAGTCGGCCTATGCCCCGGGCGTCGTGGACGTCGTGGTGGACGACGACCCGGCCCCGGGTGCGCCGGAGGAGGTCATCGACGCGGGACGGGTGAAGTTCTCCCTGAACGACCTCCAGGCGTTCACCACCACCGAGCCTGCCGACCAGCCTGCCCAGGATCTCGCCCCGGCCGCGGCGAGCGACGCCGACCGGATGCTGGCCGCGTTCACCGCGGGCCAGTTCGCGGCCCCCGAGCCCGAGCCGCTCCCGGCTGCCCTGGCCGCGCCGGTCACCGGCACCTCCACGCTCCTGGTGCTCGACGTGCCCGCACACCTGAACCCCAGCGTGCTAGCCCTGCTCGCGGACGCCAACGTGGAGACCGTCTGGGTGAGTCAGGGCCCGGCGGACGAGGCGAACCGGCTCGTCGGCATCGACCTGGCCTCCACGACCGTCGGGTCCCCCGAGCACGGGTGGTGGAAGCTCGACGCGCTGGACCACCTGGTCGCCTCGCGCCCGCACGTCAGCCGCCTCGTGTGGCTCGACCCGCGCGCGCACGAGGAGATGGACCTGGGCCTGACCCACGTCGAGTACGCCGCGGACCTGCTCGACGGCGTCGAGCTCGTCGCTCCGGTGCTCGATGCGGACGATGGGCTGAGCGCTGACGTGCTCGCAGGCGCCCTGGCTCAGGAGCCGATCGAGGAGCAGGTCGTTGCCGTGGCCGTGGACGACTTCGCCCCCGAGCCCTCCCCCGTGCGCCCGCCGGCCCCCGCACCAGCACCGGCCGACGACGACTGGGCGATGGGCAGCGTGCGCCCGAGCGTGAAGGCGCCGCCGCGACCGGCCGCCGCTGACGACGACTGGTCGATGGCCTGAGCCCGGCCTCGGCCCCGCGCATAGGTGCAGGCAGGAACGCCCACCACTACCTGGAGGTTAGCGCCCATGATGGGTGGACACCACGCCGCGACGGGAGCCGCGGCATGGGTCACGGTCTCTGCCACCGCACCGTACGCACTCGGGCTCTACCCGGCCTCACCGCTGGGGGTCGCCGCGGGTGCGCTCGTGTGTGCCGGCGCCGCACTTTTGCCGGACGCAGACCACCACTCCAGCACGATCGCCCACGCCCTGCCGCCGTTCAGCGGGCCCATCTGCCGCGGCATCGGGAAGATCTCCGGCGGGCACCGCCACGGGACGCACTCGATCCTGGGCGTGCTCGCGTTCACCGTGATCGCGTGGGCGGCGGGCCTGCTCACGGTCACCGTCCCCGAGCTGGGTGAGCTCGCGGTGGGCTCGGGCCTGTTCAGCCTGATCCTGGTCGCGTTCGCGGCCAAGGCGCTGAAGTTCGCTCGCGGCGGCGGCACCCTGGCCCCGTGGCTGCTGTCCCTGCCGCTGGCCGTGGGCATCACGGTCTTCGCCCCGACCGAGTGGTACTGGCTGCCCGCGGCCGTGGGCATCGGCGCGTTCGTGCACCTGCTCGGCGACGCGCTGACCACGGGCGGTGTCCCGTTCCTGTGGCCGTGGGTGCCCAAGCCTCCGCGCTGGTGGGCCTCGACCCCGGTCCTGAACCGCTGCTGGCAGCCCAACGGCTACCTCGGCGCCCCCATCCTGGGCAACGCCGGGTCGGTGCGCGAGTGGATTCTGCTGGTCCCGATCAGCCTCTACGCGATTGTCGGGATCGTCGAGGCGACCGCGACGGGCGTGGTCGGGGTCGCCCCTGGCTGGGTGATGGAAGCCGCCCAGCGGCTGATCGAGGGAAGGCCGTCATGACGAGCAGCACCACGAGCACCAGCGCCACGAGCATCGCCCCGTCCACGCCAGATGCCGGCGAGCCGGCAGGCACCGCTCCGGTCTCGTCCTGCGCGGAGCGCGTCGAGAACATCCCGTGCCCGGCCACCGGCCACGACCACCTGCTGCGCCGAGCCCCGATCGACCCACCGTTCTGGTACTGCGGGCCCGGGTTCGGGTTCGACGACCAGGAGGTGACCGGGTCGTGAGCCTCGACGTCCCCGACCACTTCCCGATCGAGGTCGACCTCCACGGCCAAGGGCCCGTCGCCGTCGCCAGCCCCGAGCACGCCGCGACCGCCTGCTGGTGCCCGGACCTACGTTGTGCGCGAGCATGGGCCGACCACGACCACGACCAGCTCGTGCCGACGTGCTGGGCGTGCCACACCGCGACCGGGCCGCACGTGCCTGCCGACGCCTCCTGCACCTGGACCCCGGTCCTGCCCGTCCCTGCACCGTCCCCCGCGCCCTCGTGGGCCGACCCCGTCCCAGAGCCCATGGAGGTTCGAGATGTTCGATAGCCAACCCGCGGTCCTGGTGGTGGACCTGGACAACACGACGTTCGACTACGACCGGGGCCTGGCCGAGCACATGGTGCGCACCACCGGCCAAGGCCCCTCGGGCCCGCCGGAGTTCTACGACTACGCCCGCTCGGGCTGGTTCCCCACGAACCAGGACTGGCTGGCAGCGCACTCGGCCGCGGTCATGGAGGGCCTGTTCGCCAGGATGTGGCCCTACGACGGGGCGCTCGAAGGGCTCGCGTCCCTTCGTGAGGACGGGTTCGTCGTCAAGTTCGCCACGGCCCACGGGTCACGCTCGTGGATGCCTGGTCCCGACGGCGACGAGCTCGCGCGTGTGGAGCGCGAGACGACGGCCGCAGGCCTGCGGATGCTGGGCGTGGAGTACGACGAGCTGCACTTCGTCGCGTCCAAGGCGGAGGTGGCCGGCGACCTGTACATCGACGACGCCCCCTCGCACCTGGCGGACCTCGACGCCCGGGGCCTGCCCCGGATCGCGTACGACCAGGCCTACAACCGTCACCTGCCGGGCCTGCGCGCGACGAACTGGGACGAGCTCGGGTCGGTGATCCGCGCCCGCCTCGGGGCCTGAGCGCAGGTTCTGCGCATAGGTCCAGGTGAGGATAGGCCGGTCGTCGGAAGTGGAGGTGGATCATGGCGCAGTACGCAACGAACGCAACGACCGCGGACCCGTTCATCTTGCCCGCGACCGGCCTTACCCTCACGACTCACGCCCTGGAGTCGGCCATCGCCCGGGACGTCAACCTCGCCGAGATGACTGCGTGCGTGAACGACGCCGAGCAGTCGTGGTCGTCGAGCAAGTACGGGCCCGACCGGGTCGTCTTCCAGCGCGGTGACATCGCCGTCGTCGTGAGCTCGCGCGAACACCTGGTCGTGACGGTCCTGTTCCGTGAGCAGGACCAGTGGACCAACGCGGACGGGCGACCCTCCGGCAAGCGCCTGTCCAAGGGGCAGCGGCGCAAGATGACCGCGCTGCTCGCGCGCCTTCGCGACCGGCCTCTGCTGATGAGCGGCCCGCCACCATCTGAGCCGCGCCTGCCCGGCCTGAGCCCGCTCTCCCTCACGCTCGTGCCCGACGTCGCGGCCAGCGCATAGGACCGGGGAGCGTGCCGCACGCACGCCGTCCCCTTGGCGCCGACCGGATCGGCTGAGAGCAGGTCCTGATGAGCCCGAAGGTGATCGGCCAGGTCGGCCCGCGCCCGAACTGGGACCAGTGGGCGCTGGGCATCGCGCACGCCGTGGCCTCCCGCG